>NZ_NPIH01000028.1 GCF_012275575.1 Paraburkholderia sp. SG-MS1
GACGCAGAATATCGTGTGGGTCACGCCGGAAGGGGGTGGCGGGCCGAACTATCCGAATATGTAAGGCGGCTTCGCTTGCCTTCGCGTGGCGCCTGCATTCTCGCCGGCGCCGCGCGAAGGCGAAAGTTTCAACGACGCTCGCGCGTCATCGCCTCAATCCTCTCCCGCACCTTCGCCACGACCGGCGCCCAGTCGCCGACGCGGGGCTGCCGAACCAGCTCGATCGAACCGTACCACGCCGTATGCGGCGACGGATCGCCCCAGAACCATGCGGAGACGTGGTCGATCATCAAACAGGTCGGCACGCCGAGCGCCCCTGCCAGATGCGCGGGCCCGCTGTCGATCGTCAGGACCAGATCCAGATTCGCCAGCAACGCGGCGACATCGTCGAAGCCGGATTGAAAATGGCCGGTCATGTCGATCACGTCGAGACCCTTGGCTCGCCACTGCGCGACCGTTGCGCCCCGTCCCGGCGACAACGCGAAATAGCTCACGTTCGGCACGTTCAATAGCGGCTCGAGTTGCTCGACGGGCACCGAGCGCCGCATGTCGCGGATATGTTCGGGATTGCCGTTCCACACCACCCCGACTTTGAGATTGGCGCGCGTGGCCGCAAGCTCCGCGTCGATCCGCTCACGCCATGTCCGCACATGCGCCGGATCGGCGCTCAGATACGGCGCGCCCCACCCGGCCGCATCGGCAATGCCGAGCCGCAGCGGCAAACTCATCAGGCCGCAGTGGAAATCAGGCCGGGTGTCGAGACTCGTTTCGAGCGGCAGATCGGCGGGCAGTGTCCGCTCGAACAGATGACGCAACGGCCCATCATGACCGAAGACCACGCGCCCGCCTTCGCGCCGCGCCCGCTCGGCGAGCAGCGGCAGAAAGCGCACCGCCCACAGGCAATCGCCATTGCCCTGCTCGCCATAGACCACCAGCGTTTTGCCGGCCAGCGATTCGCCCTGCCAATACGCGCTGATGGCCGCGAGCGCATGCTGCGCGTTGTTCATGTCATCGGCGAATGCGACGCGTGACTCGTAATGCGCCCAGCCATCGGCGAAACGGCCCGAGCGGATTTCGAGTTCCGACAGATCGAACAACGCATGCGCGTTATTCGGCGACAGCGCCAGCACTTGCCTGAGCAGTGCCTCGGCTTCGGCGAAACGCGCCTGCTCCTTGATGCACAGCGCGAGCTTGTGAAGCGCAACCGGATTCGCGGGCACGACGCGCACCGCTTCGCGCAGCAAGCGCTCGGCAGTGGCAAAGTCGTCACGCTGCTGCATGGCGATCGCACGCCACATGAGCGCGTTGGCGTCTTCGGGATGGTGCGAGAGCAGCAGTCCAGCCGCCGAGTCGAGCAGCACCCAGTCGCGCACGACGAAGGCCGTCTGCGCAAGCATGGGAAGCAACGTGGGTTCGCTCGAAGGATCGAGCCGGTAGGCGCGCACCAGAGCGGCGAGCGCCTCATGCTGGCGGGCTTTGTCGCGGCCGGCGTGCTGCAACAGCAGTTGGCCGAACGCGAAGCAGTCGCCCGCGGACGCATCCGGCGTGGCGGCACGCGCGCGCAGCGTGGCAAGCTGGCTATCCGCCAGCCCGATGTTCGAATCGGTCATGGGGATAACCGCCGCGCGCTCAGCGAGTCAATAGACGTTCGACGCGCGTCGGTTAAGGCGCGTTCGCCGCGATCTTCGGCGTGCTGACGGACACGTCGCCGCATTGCGCACGATGGCGCAGTGCGTGGTCGATCAGCACCAGCGCGAGCATCGATTCGGCGATCGGCGTGGCGCGAATGCCGACACACGGGTCATGCCGCCCGAACGTTTCGACGACGGCCGGCTGGCCCGCCTTGTCGATCGAACGGCGCGGCGTGCGAATGCTTGACGTCGGCTTGATCGCGATCGAGACCGTGATGTCCTGCCCGGTCGAAATCCCGCCGAGCACACCGCCCGCGTGATTGCCGACGAAACCCTCGGGCGTCAGCTCGTCGCCGTGCACCGAACCGCGTTGCGCGACGCTCGCGAAGCCCGCGCCGATCTCGACGCCCTTCACCGCGTTGATGCCCATCATCGCGTGCGCGATGTCGGCGTCGAGGCGGTCGAACAGCGGCTCACCGAGCCCGACCGGCACCCCGGAGGCCACGACGTTGATGCGCGCGCCGATCGAATCGCCGTCTTTGCGCAGCGCGTCCATGTAGTCTTCGAGCTGCGGCACGATGTCAGCGTTCGGCGCGAAGAACGGGTTCTCGCGCACCTGCTCCCAGTCGACGAACGGCACGTCGATCTCGCCGAGCGCGGCCATGTAACCACGAATCTCTGTGCCGAATTTCTCGCGCAGCCACTTCTTCGCCACCGCGCCCGCCGCCACCGTGGGCGCCGTCAGACGGGCCGACGAACGGCCGCCGCCGCGATAGTCGCGGATGCCGTACTTCTGCCAGTAGGTGTAGTCGGCATGACCGGGGCGGAACGTGTCGGCGATGTTGCCGTAGTCCTTGCTGCGCTGATCGGTATTGCGGATCAGCAGCGCGATCGGTGCGCCGGTGGTCTGGCCTTCGAACACGCCCGACAGGATCTCGACCTTGTCTTCTTCCTGGCGCTGCGTGACGTGGCGCGACGTGCCGGGCTTGCGGCGGTCGAGTTCGAGCTGGATGTCGGCTTCGTTGAGCGCCATGCCCGGAGGGCAGCCGTCGATCACGCAGCCGATAGCGGGGCCGTGCGATTCGCCGAAGGTCGTGACAGTGAAAAGCGTACCGAGCGTGTTGCCGGACATGGGCGTCGTCCAAAGAAATGCGGGGAAAGCGCTATTATGCCAGCCCCGTCGCATGTGGAACGGGTTGCGCCGCATGCATGGCCGATTGGCTAGGCCCAACTCAGCCGCAAGCTTGCGATGATTCGCGCGCGGTGTCGGCAAACACACTGTCGCGAGTAGGAATTTTCGTTTTTGACCGTAGGAAGCGCCGTCCGGAGTGCGGCGGAGCGGCTTTCGCAGCAGCGCCGGCCCCCATCTCTACCCGCTACCTGCGCGCCCCACGCAACTCGGTGACAATCTGCTGCAACTTCTCCGGCGTCACGTGTGCCGGATCGATCGGCTCGCCCACCGCGAGACTCAACCGGCTCATCACGCCCTTGCGGATCGGCCGCGGCCAGTGCGCCTCGTTGCCGCGAGAAAATACGCTGCCCCACAGGCCGCGCAGCGCCATCGGTATGACCGGCGCGGGCGTGCGCCTGACGATCTCCATCACGCCATGGCGAAACGGATTCATCTCGCCGGTTCGCGTGAGCTTGCCTTCCGGAAAGATGCAAACCAGTTCGCCCTCGGCGAGCGCCTGCGCGCAACGCTCATAGGCGCGCGCGAGCAGCTCCGGGTCCTGATGCGCCGGCGCGATCGGAATCGCTTTCGCATGACGAAACACCCAGCCCGCGAACGGCGACCTGAAGATCTGATGATCCATCACGAAACGGATCGGCCGCGGGCTCCCGGCCATGATGACGATCGCATCGACGAAGCTTACGTGGTTGCACACCAGCACCGCCGCGCCCTCGTCCGGAATCCGCTCGGCATGTACGAGGCGAATCCGGTAGAACGTATGCACCAGCATCCACGCGATGAAACGCAGCAGGAACTCCGGCACCAGCGAATAGATGTAGGTCGCGACGACGATGTTCAGCAGCGCGGTGACGAGGAAGATCGCCGGAATGCCGAAGCCGGCCGAGGTCAGCCCCATCGCCATCAACGCCGACACGATCATGAACAGTGAATTCAGGATATTGTTCGCCGCGATGATGCGCGCCCGGTGGCTCGGCTGGCTGCGGCTCTGGATCAACGCATAGAGCGGCACACTGTAGAAGCCGCCGAACATCGCGAGCAGGAACAGATCGGCCAGCACGCGCCAATGCGCGAGCCGCCCGAGGAACTCGCCGACGCTCAGCAGGTGTCCGACGGGCGGCAGCGCGTGACTCGCGAAAAACAGATCGATCGCGAACACGCTCATGCCGATCGAGCCGAGCGGCACGAGACCGATTTCGATACGCCGCTTCGAAAGCTTTTCGCACATCAGCGAGCCGATGCCAATGCCGATCGAAAACGTGCCAAGCAGCACGGTCACGACGTCCGGATTGGCTGAGAGCACGTTCTTCGCGAAGCTGAAGAACGACGACAGAAACGTCGCACCGACGAACCACAGCCAGGAAATGCCCAGCAGGCTCAGGAACACGGTGCGGTTTTCGCGCGCCAGCTTGAGGTTGCGCCACGTCTCGCTGAACGGATTCCAGTTGATGCGCAACGCGGGTTGCGGCGCGGCCGTAGGCGGCACGAAGCCCGACACGATGCGCCCCGCGAGCGCAATCGCGATGCACGCGCCGGCCAGCACGAGCGCGCCATATTCGGCGAGCCCGGCGCCCGCGCCGCCGACGATCGTGCCAAGCAGGATCGCGACGAAGGTGCCCATCTCGACCATGCCGTTGCCGCCGACCAGTTCCGTCTTCGACAGATGCTGCGGTAAGTACGAGTACTTGACGGGCCCGAAAACGGTCGAATGGACGCCCATCAGGAACGTGCACAGATACAGCAACGGCGCGCTGTGCAGCCAGAACCCCGTGCCGCCGATCAGCATCACGACGATTTCGAAACTCTTGACGAGGCGCGTGAGCATCGCCTTGTCGTACTTGTCGGCGATCTGGCCGGAGGTAGCCGAGAACAGGACGAACGGCAGAATGAAAATGGCCGAGATCAGGAATGCCGCGGTGGCCGGATCGACGCCGGAAAAGCGCGCCGCCTGATACGTGACGAGCGACGTGAAGCCGATCTTGAACACGTTGTCGTTCATCGCGCCGAGGAACTGCGTCCAGAAAAACGGCGCGAAACGGCGCTGCCTGAGCAGCCGGAACTGGGATTCGTGCGCGTCGTGCGCAGGTGAGCCGCGACGAGTGGCAGGTAACGGACGATCGCTCATGAAGTTCGGAGAACGGCCCAGAAGAGCAACAACAGAGAAAGCGCGGAGAACGGCGCCGGGCACAGGCGGCTCATCACATCACGCGAAATCCGCAACGGAACCACGGATCAACCGGGCGCACAGGCGCCCGCTTCTTGCGGGCCACCCACGACACCGCCGGACACAAAAAAAGCGCACGCTTTCGCGCACGCCTTTCCTGCCCCTTCACGCTCATGACAATGCCCGAGCGCGACGGTCAGTTACCGCGCATCAACGCGTCGGCTGTTGTTCCTGCTGTTCTTCCGGCCAGTCGCGGATATACGCCTTGAGCATGCGGTTTTCGAAGCCCTGTTCTTCGACCACCGCCTTCGCCACGTCGTAAAACGAAATGACGCCCATCAGCGTGCGGCTTTCCATCACCGGCAAATAGCGCACGTGATGTTCGAGCATCATGCGGCGGACTTCATTGACGTCGGTCTCGGGTGTGCAGGTGAGCGGATGGTCGTCCATGACCTTGCGGATCGTGGAGGTGCCGACGCTGCCGCCGTTCTTGCTCAGCGTCAGGATGATTTCGCGAAACGTCAGCATGCCGACGAGATCGCCATATTCCATCACGACAAGCGAGCCGATATCGTGCTCGGCCATCGCATTGACCGCGTCGTGCAGCGTGGTATCCGGTGTGACCGTGAAAAGGGTGTTGCCTTTGACTTTGAGAATGTCGCTGACTCGCATGATCTGTCTCCGTGATACCCGCTAGCTGGCAATGCATGAATGATTTTCGATCCTAGCGGAAAGGCTCATAAAAGGAAAGCGGCCCGCCCACCAAGGGTCAGCGGGCGTTCGCCATCCCGAATTTGTGCCGCGCCGGGCGCGCGCATCGGGAAAACCGCGCTTGATGCGGATCATGCCGGTGATAGGATGGCCGCCACTTTCCCCTTTCGCGAGGCCACTCGTGGCCCCGCCGCCCACGATGTCCGCCAACCGTTTCGACACGCTTGCGCTGCATGCCGGCGCCGCCCCCGATCCCGCGACCGGCGCCCGCGCCACGCCGATTTACCAGACCACCTCGTTTTCGTTCCGCGACTCGGACCACGCCGCGGCGCTCTTCAACATGGAGCGCGCCGGCCACGTCTATTCGCGCATCTCCAACCCGACGGTGGCGGTGTTCGAGGAGCGCGTAGCCGCGCTGGAAAACGGCGCAGGCGCAATCGGCACGGCGAGCGGCCAGGCAGCCCTGCATCTGGCGATCGTCACGCTGATGGGCGCGGGCTCGCACATCGTCGCCTCCAGCGCGTTGTACGGCGGCTCGCACAATCTGCTGCACTACACGCTGCGGCGCTTCGGCATCGAGACGACCTTCGTCAAACCGGGCGACCTCGACGCGTGGCGCGCCGCGCTGCGTCCGCATACGCGGTTGCTGTTCGGCGAGACGCTCGGCAACCCTGGCCTCGACGTGCTCGATATCGCCGCCGTCGCGCAGATCGCGCATGAACACCGCGTGCCGCTGCTGGTCGACTCGACGTTCACGACGCCGTATCTGCTCAAACCGTTCGAGCACGGCGCGGACTTCGTGTATCACTCGGCCACCAAATTCCTCGGCGGCCACGGCACGACGATCGGCGGCGTGCTGGTGGACGGCGGCACGTTCGACTTCGACGCATCGGGGCGCTTTCCCGAATTCACCGAGCCGTACGAAGGCTTCCACGGCATGGTGTTCAGCGAGGAAAGCACGGTCGCGCCGTTCCTGCTGCGCGCGCGCCGCGAAGGTCTGCGCGACTTCGGCGCGTGCCTGCATCCGCAAGCCGCGTGGCAACTGCTGCAAGGCATCGAGACATTGCCTTTGCGTATGGAACGGCACGTCGCCAACACGCGCCGCGTGGTCGAGTTCCTTGCCGCGCACGAGGCGGTCGAAACGGTTGCCTATCCGGAACTGCCGACGCATCCCGACCATGCGCTCGCGCAGCGTCTGCTGCCGCGCGGCGCGGGCGCCGTGTTCGCCTTCAATTTGCGTGGCGACCGCGCGGCCGGGCGCAGTTTCATCGAAGCGCTGTCGCTGTTCTCGCACCTCGCGAATGTCGGTGATGCGCGCTCGCTGGTGATTCATCCCGCATCGACCACCCACTTTCGCATGGATGCCGCCGCGCTTGCCGCCGCCGGCATCGCGGAAGGGACGATCCGCCTGTCGATCGGCCTCGAAGATCCCGACGATCTGATCGACGACCTCAAGCGCGCGTTGAAGGCCGCGCGGAAACCGGGCGGCGCTGCTATTGCTCGACGCGGCGCGGCAGCTGCCTCCGCCGCAGACACCGCAACCGCAAAAGCCAGTTCGTCAGCCCTCTTCGACGCCGCCGCAAAACCCCGCCCGGAGTCCACATGATCGTCACGGTTCAAGGCCAACCCGCTTATGCCTACACCGGCGGCAAACCGTTCGACGCCCGCCTGCCGACCGCGGTGTTCATCCACGGCGCCGAGCACGACCATAGCGTGTGGGCGTTGCAAAGCCGCTACTTCGCGCACCACGGCTTCGGCGTGCTGGCGGTGGACCTGCCCGGCCACTGCCGCAGCAGCGGCCCCGCGCTCACCAGCGTGACGGCGATGGCCGACTGGCTCGCCGCACTGCTCGACGCCGCTGGCGTGCAGCGCGCATTCGTGGCCGGCCACAGCATGGGCTCGTTAATCGCGCTCGACTTCGCCGGCCGCTACCCGCAACGCGCGACGCATCTCGCACTGCTCGCCACCGCGATGCCGATGGCCGTTTCCGACGCATTGCTCGACGCCGCGCTGCATCGCGAGCCCGACGCGATAAGCATGGTCAACCAATGGTCGCATTCGACGCTCGCGGCCAAGCCCTCCTGCCCCGGACCGGGCTTCTGGCTCCACGGCATGAACCAGCGGCTGATGGAGCGCGTTTCGGCGAGCGGTGAACCGCAGCTGTTCCATACCGACTTCACCGCGTGCAACGACTACGCGGACGGTCTTGCCCGCGCCGCCCAGGTGCGCTGCGCGACGCGCCTGATCGTCGGCCGGCGCGATGCGATGACCCCGCCGCGCGCGGCCAAAGCGCTCGCCGACGCGCTTGCGCAAGCGAGTGCGTCGGTCGACACCGTCACGCTCGACGCGGGCCACGCGTTGATGACCGAACAACCCGACGCCACGCTCGATGCGCTGTTCAGCTTCGCTTCCAGGCCACCTCTCGAAGCCCGCTAGCAGTCGTGAGGCATCGCGAGAACCGGCAAGTGAGGTAGCACAATACGCGCGCCGGAACGGCCGCGCCATCGTCCGAATGGCCAGGTTGCGCGCGGCGCCCGATAGCCGCACAATGATTCAAGTCTGTCCTGTTGCGAGCGCGTGCGAAGCATGGCCGCACGCGGCAAAGCCACCCGGAGCGACAGGCATGACGGCGGCAAGCGTCCACATCGGAGGCCATCATGGCTCACACCGCGCATACCGATCACTTCGCGAGTTTCGCGGAGTTCTATCCGTACTATCTGAGCGAGCATCGCAACATGGTCTCGCGGCGGCTGCATTTCGTGGGATCGCTGGGCGTAATCGGCTGTCTGGCGATGGCGCTGGCCACTGGAGACTGGTTATGGCTGCCCGCAGCGGTAATTTGCGGCTACGGATTTGCCTGGGTCGGGCATTTTTTCTTCGAAAAGAACCGGCCGGCGACCTTCCGTCATCCGCTCTATAGCCTGATGGGTGACTGGGTGATGTTCAAGGACATTTGCGTCGGCAGGATTTCGCTCTAGTCGTGCGGTGGGTGGGCTGATGTGATCGGCGCGTCAGCGGCTATGCCGTGCCACTTTCTTTGCAGCTTGCCTCGATCCCTTCACCGCGATCTCACTGCGCGCGATAACGCCCCGATGCGAGCGCCATTCAATCGCGGGCGGCTCGCCTTTGCTCCCCATCCCTCGCCGCCAGGCATCAATCACCTGACATCGTGTCAAGCCGCCTGGTGCGGCATCGATGGCGCGGCGCGCTCGCTCTCCGCGGCCTGGGCCGCTTTGGCCGCCGCACGCGCCGCCAGCAACGCGGCAAGCGTCACCTTCAGCTTGTCGTTCTCGAGCGAGGCCAGCAGCGTCGCGCCATCCACGCGCGTGGACTGCAGGTCGAGCTGATACGCGAGCTCCGGGCGGTCGATCACGAACATGTCGAACAGGCGCTCGACCGTGACCTGCGCGGGGTTCGCCAGCAGCAGGAAGTGCGGACCGGCGTCGTCCTCCAGCCGCGCAATCCAGTCGATCTCCTCGAGCCGCTGCAGCAGATAGAGCGTGATATCCATATCGCGGCGAAGCATCCGCGCAAGCTCGGGCACCGTGTAGCCGCGCCCGCCCGCGTCGCGTGCTTCCGAGAGCCGCGCGAGCAGTTCGAGCGAATCAAACAGATTGCTGCCGTCGAAGGTGGGCCTGTGAAACTGGCCGATGCGAATCGCCGGCAACGCGGACGCGATCATCGCGCCCGCGAGCGTAATGAACCAGCACAGGTACATCCACACGAGGAATAGCGGCACGGCGGCGAACGCGCCGTACACCGCCGTGTAAGTCGGAATGCGCCGCACGTAATAGCCGAAACCGCGCTTGGCTAGCTCGAACGCGATCGCGGCAGTGACGCCGCCGATCACCGCGTCGCGCCATTCGACGCGGCAGTTCGGCAGATACACGTAGAGAATCGTGAAGGCGAGCGCCGTCAGCGGCAGCGCGGCGCCCGCCAGCGCCCATTCGATGAGCGGCGTGATGCGCTGCGCCGCGCTGAAGGTCATCGACTGCGTGAACAGATACGAGGAGATCGACAGGCTCACGCCGATCAGAATGGGCCCCAGCGTGATGATCGCCCAGTACACCAGAATGCGCTGCGCGATCGGCCGCGCCTTGCGCACCCGCCAGATCACGTTGAACGCGGATTCGACGGTCATCATGGTCATCACTGCCGTGAGAAACAGCAGGATCATGCCGATCGTTGTCAGCCCTTTCGCCTTCGCCGCGAACTGGTTCAGATACTTGAAAATCTGACTGTTCAATTGCGAGGGCATCAGGTGGTCCGCGAGAAATAGCTGCAGCGAATCCTGGAACGAACTGAAAATCGGAAACGCGGTGAACAACGCGAACGCGACCGTGGCGAGCGGCACGAGCGCCAGCATCGCCGTGAACGTGAGACTGCCGGCCACCTGCGGAATACGGTCTTCGCCGATGCGCTGCGCGGCAAACCGCGCGAGTCGTTTGAGCGTGTCGAGATCGAAACGCACCCTGGACAACAAACCCATCTCCTTGCTTCGTGAACCGGTGCTTGGGGAAGCGCGCGCGGCACCTGGCCGAACGGCTATGAGTGGCCAGCGGAGCGGACCGAGCCCCTATAATACCCGTTCACCGATGAGGCCTATGAAAGACATTCTCGTGCTTTATTACAGCCGTCACGGCGCCACCCGCGAACTCGCCCTCGCGATCGCGCACGGCGTCGACAGCGTCCCCGGCATGCAGGCGCGCGTGCGCACCGTGCCGGCGGTTTCCACCGTCTGCGAGGCGACGCAGCCGGACATTCCCGTCGAAGGACCGCCCTACGTCGAACTGCGCGATCTCGAAGAATGCGCCGGCCTCGCGCTCGGCTCGCCCACCCGCTTCGGCAACATGGCTGCGGCGCTCAAATACTTTCTCGACGGCACCACACCGCAGTGGCTGGCGGGCGCCCTGGCCGGCAAGCCGGCCTGCGTGTTCACGTCCACCGGCAGTCTGCACGGCGGCCAGGAATCCACGCTGCTCAGCATGATGCTCCCACTGCTCCACCACGGCATGCTGATCGTCGGCATCCCGTACACGGAGAGCGCGTTGAGCACCACGCAAACCGGCGGCACGCCGTATGGCGCGTCGCATTTCGCCCGCGCGGGCAGCGCCGCGCAAGGCATCTCCACCGATGAGAAAACGCTCGCCATCGCACTCGGCGCACGCGTCGCGCGCACGGCGGCGTCCATGAGCGACAGGCCATGAGCGGGCCGGAGGTGACGTCCGGGATCAAGCATAAGCCTGGGTCGAAACGGGCCGGCGCGGCGTCTGCAGCGGCCCACGTAACCGGCGACGCAATGGCGGCGTCCCTGCCTTCCACCGCGCTGCCGGTCGCGTCCAGACCCGTCGCCGCGCTCGGTGCCATTGCCGCTTTGCTCGCGCTGATCGCGCTGGCCGTCGCGTGGGAGTGGTGGCTCGCGCCGTTGCGTCCCGGCGGCTCGGCGCTCGTGCTCAAGGCGTTGCCGCTGCTGTGCGCGCTGCCTGGCGTATGGCGGCGCCGGCTTTACACGCTGCAGTGGGCATCGATGCTGAGCCTGCTGTATTTCGCCGAAGGGGTCGTGCGGGGCCGGAGCGATCACGGGCTGAGCGCGCGCCTCGGCTGGTTGCAAGCCGCGCTCGCGGTGATCTTTTTTGTTTGCGCGCTGATCTATGTCGCGCCGTTCAAGCGGGCGGCGAAGCGTGCTGCGAAGGAAGCAGCGAGCCAAGCCGCTGACGATGCCCCTGAAGATCAGATAAGCGATCGCGATGCCCCTAACGCAGCAAGACAGTCAGCAACATCGCCGGCAACAGGGCCGGCCGCGACACAGTCAGCTGTACATCCCGCCACGCATGCCGCAGCACCCCAGGTAACCACCGCCGCGTCGCCGGATCCCGGCAGCCGCCCCAACCCGAGCCTCTGACGAAAAACCGGCAAGACCGAGACAAAAGCACCCGCCCCGTCCAATCTTTGCGCCCGACCGCCGACCGACCAACATGACCCAGACTGCTTTTCTCACCGCCTGTCGCGACGCCATCGGCGCGGCGCAAGTGCTGACCGATCCGCACGACACCGCCCCGTATCTCACCGACTGGCGCCGCCGCTACAGCGGCGTGGCCTGCGCGGTGCTTTGCCCGGCCACGCCCGCCGAAGTCGTGGCGCTAGTGCGGCTCGCCGTCGAGCATCGCGTCGCGCTTGTGCCGCAAGGCGGCAACACCGGTCTGGCCGGCGGCGCCACGCCCGATGGGAGCGGCGCACAGGCCGTCATCAGCTTACGGCGCCTGAATCGCGTGCGCGACATCGATCCGCACAACAACACGATCACCGTCGAAGCCGGCGTCATCCTCGCCGATGTGCAGCGGCACGCCGACGCGGCCGGCCGTCTGTTCCCATTGAGCCTCGCCGCGGAAGGCAGCTGCACGATCGGCGGCAATCTCGCCACCAACGCGGGCGGCACCGGCGTCCTGCGTTACGGCAACACGCGCGAGCTGTGCCTCGGTCTCGAAGTGGTGACGCCGCAGGGCGAACTGTGGGACGGCCTGCGCGGACTGCGCAAGGACAACACGGGCTACGATCTGCGCGATCTGTTCATCGGCGCGGAAGGCACGCTCGGCGTCATCACGGCGGCCGTGCTCAAGCTGCACCCGCAGCCGGCCGCGCGCGTCACCGCGCTCGCCGCTCTCGCTTCGCCGCACGCGGCGCTCGACTTTCTGTCGCTCACGCAGCGCGTCGCCGGGCCGCTTCTGACCGGCTTCGAACTGATGTCGGACTTCTGCCTGCGGCTCGTGGGCCGGCACTTCGAGCAGATGCGCTATCCGTTCGCCGAGCCGCACGCGCAGGTGGTGTTGCTGGAACTATCGGACAGCGAAAGCGAGGAGCACGCACGCGCGCTGTTCGAGCGTCTGATGGAAACCGCGCTCGAAGAAGGTCTGGTGCAGGACGCGGTGGTCGCTGAAAACCTCGCGCAGTCGCGGGCGTTCTGGAATCTGCGCGAGCACATTCCGCTCGCCCAGGCCGAGGAAGGTCTGAACATCAAGCACGACATCGCGGTGCCGATTTCGCGCATCGGCCACTTCATCGAGACGACCGACGCGGCCGTCGCGCAGGCCGCGCCGGGCGCGCGCATGGTCACGTTCGGGCATCTGGGCGACGGCAACCTGCACTACAACGTGCAGGCGCCCGAGGGCGTCGACGCGAAGGCGTTTCTGAAGCAGTATCAGAGCCCGATCAACCAGATCGTCTACGACAGCGTGCAGCGGCATCGCGGCAGCATCAGCGCGGAACATGGGCTCGGCCAGCTCAAGGTCGACGAGGCCGCGCACTACAAGCAGGACGTCGAAGTGCAAATGATGCGCGCCGTCAAACATGCCTTCGATCCGCTGAACCTGATGAACCCGGGCAAGGTGCTACGCTAAGCTAACGTCCGAAGCCTCCGTGTTGCCAGACGGGGGCCTTTGCAGGAGCCGTTGTCGTGAAGATTCGAGTGCTGTCCGATCTGCATCTGGAAAACGACGAGCCCGAGCTGATTCCGCATGCACAGGCGGATCTGATCGTGCTGGCCGGCGACATCCACAACCATGCGGCCGGTCCGCGCTGGGCCGCGCAGACCTTCGACGGCGCGACGCCCGTGGTCTACGTGCCCGGCAATCACGAGTACTACGACGGCGAGTTCGGCGCGCTGGAAAGCGCGCTCCACGACGCCGCCGCGCAGGTCGACAACGTCCACGTGCTGAACAACACCGCGCTGGTCGACCGCCAGGGCCGCTGGCGCGTGCTCGGCACGACTTTGTGGACCGATTTCGCGCTGTATGGTGCGGACCCCGACGCGCTCGCCGAAGCGATCGAAGCGTCGAGCCGGGTCATGCTCGACTTCCGCGGGCTGATCCAGATGAACTGGCCGCACGACACCCGCGACGCCACCCGCGACTTCACGCCCGCCGACTCGCTCGCGCTGCACCGGCAGGCGCGCACATGGCTCGAAGGCGAGCTGGCGAAACCGTTCGGCGGCAAGACGGTCGTCGTCACGCATCACGCGCCGCATCGGCTGAGCCTCGCCGGCCGCTACGCGCAGGACCGGGTGTCGGCGGGTTTCGTCAATCATTTGCCGCAGCTGGTGCGCGCGCCTGTCGCGTTGTGGATTCATGGACATACGCATACGTCGTTCGACTATGTTGTGGACGGCACGCGCGTCGTGTGTAATCCGCGCGGCTATTTCGACCGGCGCACGGGGCAGTGGGAAAACCCGTTGTTCGCTTGGGATATGGTCATCGAGATCTAGCGTTGTGGCTCGGGGCTGGTCCGGGTAGCGCGGCTGGAGCGCAGGCATTACGCTGTGGGCGGGTGGATGTGCGGTCGTGACTGTTTCAGAAGCAAGCCAGCAAAGCCCCCCGCTCCACCGATCCACAGCCAGCCCGGCCAACTCGCGCCAGCCCGCCACGCAGATCGTTCTCCGGAGGTCGCTCATGTGCGGTCGAATCAGCCAGTATCGCGATCCACAGCGTTACGCCGAGCATCTTGGCCTGACCGATCCATTGATGCTCTTCGACGCCGCCGACCGCCGCCCAGGCTACAACCTCGCTCCCGGCACGCACCCGCTCGCGATCTATCCCGATCAAACGCTGCGCGCGATTCACTGGGGGTATCGCCCGGCATGGGCATGCGAACAGCATCTACCGCAGACGATCAACGCGCGCGCCGACACGGCGCCGAGCGCGCGCTACTTCGAGCCGTTGTGGAAGACCGGCCGCGTGCTGGTGCCGGCGGACGGCTGGTTCGAATGGCGCGTCGAAGCTGTCCCGAGCGCCAACAGCCCGGACGCGGAGGCGCAAGCGAACGCAACAACCCGGCAGCCCTACTTCGTGCATCTGAAGAAAGACGAGCCGATGTATCTCGCCGCGTTGTCGAGCGTGCGCGGCGCCGAGCCGCAAACGGACGGAATGGGATTCGTGATCGTGACGGCCAGCGCGGACGCGGGTTTGATCGACGTGCACGATCGTCGCCCGCTCGCCTTCGCGCCGGATGCCGCGCGCCGCTGGCTGGATCCGGCGTTGCCGTCCGACGAACTCGAGCAACTGGCGCGCGCTGGCGGCTTGCCTGTCGCCCGCTTTCGCTGGCACCGTGTGAGTCAAGAGGTGGACCGCACACTCAATGACGAGCCGGGGTTGATCGAAGCGCTGCAATGACAGCGCAGGCGCGTCTCGCAAGCAGCGAGACGCGAAAAACAACGAGCGAAGAACAACGAGCGGTACTCAGAAAGAGCCGGCCCGGCGGTCGCCGCCGCAGTGGCGACAACGCGGCGCGCTCAAACGAAACGCCGCGCTCCGGCTCAGCGGTCGCGCCGCTGGGCCCGCAGATCCGGGCGTTCGACCTTGATGGGAACCAGTTGCGGCTGCTGTTCGCGCAGGCGGCGCAGCAGATCGCGCGATGCGGCGATCCCGATCAGTCCCAGCATGACGGCCACGCCGATCATCAGGTGCGTATCCATGAATTCCTCGTCCTTCAGTTGTTGCGACGTGCCGAACGGCAGTGAACAGGCGCGTCCGGCTGAAGCGGCAGCGCATGAACCACACGTTAGCAAATCGACCGTGAAGCGGAAGTAAGGAAATGTTGCGACGCGGCACGTGTGTAACAGGTCGCTCTGCGGATTAGTCAGCCGCGTCGAAAAATCATGTCCCCTAAAAGGGCGGCGCGCACAAGGACCTGAACGGGCCAAAACGGACGCCAGCACATGAAACAGCCGCGCCGCGTCAGGAACGCGCGAACCGGCGCAATTCCTCCTGATCTACCGCCAGCGTGGCCGGCAGTTCATCGCGCAAAAATTCGACCCACGTGCGGATTTTCGCGTCCAGATACTGCCTCGACGGATAGAGCGCATACAGATTCATTTCCTGCGACGTGTATTCCGGCAACAGCCACACGAGCTCGCCGCTGCGCAGACCGCCGATCGCCGAATAGATTGGAATCAGCCCGATGCCCATGCCGTGGGACGCCGCGACCGCCATCGCCTCGGCGACGTTCACCTGAAACGTGGTCGCCCCGAGCGTGACCGTTTCCTCGCCGTTGGGACCGTCGAAGGTCCAGCGGTCGGGCGGAAACACCGGCGTCACCATCTGCAGACAGGTATGGTTCGCGAGGTCCGCGGGCGTTTGCGGCACGCCGCGCCGCGCCAGATAGGCCGGCGACGCGCACGCGATGCTGAACGCGCTGCCGAGACGCTGGGACACCAGCCCCGAATCCGGCAGACCGGTGGCGAGCGTCAGCGACACGTCGAAACCCTCGTCGAGCAGATCGGGCATGCGCTGCGCGAGCGTCAACTCGATGTGCACGTCCGGATAGCGCTCCTGATAACGGCCAACGGCCGGCACCACGTAGTGCTGACCGAAGCTCGTCATCGCATGAACCTTGAGTTTGCCCGACGGACGCGCATGCGCGTCGCTCGCCTCGGCTTCCGCCTGGTCCACATATGCGAGGATTTGCTCACAGCGTTGCAGATAGCGCTCGCCGGCCTCGGTCAGCGCGATGCGGCGCGTGGTCCGATTCAGAAGGCGAGTGCGCAGATGGGCTTCCAGATCGGAAACCGCGCGCGACGCGTAGGCCGTGGTCGTATTCAGATGCTGCGCGGCACCTGTGAAGCTACCCGCCTCGACGACCCGGACAAATACGCGCATGTTTTGAAGCGTATCCATACCCATTCCCTGTCGACAGGAGTTAGCGCTTCAGCGCTTACTCCTGTCCCATGCAACCCGTTGCGGTCGACAGGAGTTAGCGCTTCAGCGCTTACTCCTGTCCCATGCAACCCGTTGCGGTCGACCGAAGTCAGCGCTTTGGCGCTTACTCCTGTCCCATGCAGCCGGTCGCGGTCGCCCGGATCAGGCGCTTTGGCGCTCACTCGGCTGCCCTGCAACCCGTCCCAATTGACCCAAAGTCAGCGCTTTATCGCCGATCCACTCCCTACAACCCATCTGCGATTAATCGGAAGCGATTGTTACATGATTCGCAAAGGCGATTATCTCACATGTCGTAAAAATGCCTTACACCTTTACCGGTTATTCCCCAATCAATCAAAAAATATAATGGCGCACAAGCTTCTATAGTCAATTTTGGAGGAAATCGTGCAGTCTCCGGTACCGAAAAGGGTCTCCGCTGCCGCGGTTCTTACGATCCTATTAACAATCGCCGGCTGCGCCAGTACCGGAGGCATTGCGCCGCAAAACCGTGGCATCGAGGCGTCGTCGCTTGACGCCGGCAACGCGATCCGCGCCGCCAACGCCGACGCCCAATGGCCGGCCGCCGACTGGTGGCGCGCCTATAACGATCCGCAACTGAACCAGTGGATCGAAGCCGCGCAGACGGGCAACCCGAGCCTCGCGGCCGCCCAGGCGCGCGTGCGCGAGGCGATGTCGATGGCGGGCGTCGCCCGCTCCGCCTTGTCGCCGCAGGTCAACGGCAGTCTGTCGATCCAGCGGCAGAAGTGGGCCGACAACCTGTACTACGGCCCGGGCCCCCTCGCGGGCGAGCAATCGTGGAACAACACCGGCACGCTCGGCCTCTCGTATCATCTGGACCTCTGGGGCAAGGACAAGAACGCCGCCGAACGCGCGCTCGACGCCGCCCACGCCAGCGCCGCGGACGCGCGCGCCGCCCAGCTCGAACTGCAGGGCAACGTGGTGCGCACGTACATCGGGATGTCGCTGGACTACGCGCTGCTCGACATCGCCAAGGCCACCTTGCAGCAACAGCAGCAGATCGTGGACCTTGCCAACCGACGCCTGAAAGGTGGCATCGGTACACAGCTCGAAGTGAGCCAGGCCGAAACGCCGATGCCGGAATACGAGCGCCAGATCGACGAAATCGAAGAAAAGATCGCGCTCGGGCGCAATCAGCTCGCCGCACTGGCCGGCAAGGGGCCGGGCGCGGGCGACGCGATCCAGCGCCCGACGCTATCGCTCGCCGCGCCGGCCGGTTTGCCGAGCGCGTTGCCGGCGGACCTGATCGGCCACCGGCCGGACGTCGTCGCGGCGCGCTGGAGCGTCGCCGCGCAGGCGCGCGGCATCGACGTCGCCAAGGCCGACTTCTATCCGGACATCAATCTGCTGGCGTCGATCGGCGGCTATGCGGCAATGGGGCCGCTGTTCCAGTTCCTGAAGAATCCGTCGCATAGCTGGAGCGCGGGTCCGGCGCTGTCGCTGCCGATCTTCGACGGCGGCCGGCTGCGCTCACAACTCGGCGCGGCGTCGGCGGGTTACGACGAGGCGGTGGCGCGCTATAACCAGTCGATCGTCGGCGCGCTGAAGGACATCTCCGATCAGGTGATCCGCATCCGTTCGCTCGCCACCCAGTCCGACGACGCCGACCGCTCGGTCGCGGCGGCGCGCAAGAACTACGATCTGTCGCGAGAAGGTTACCAGCGCGGCCTGACCGATTACCTGAACGTGCTGATCGCGCAGAACCAGTTGCTGCGCGCACAGGAAGGCGTCGCGAAGGTCCGGGCGGAGCGTCTCGGCGCGCATGCGTCGCTCCTGACCGCATTGGGCGGCGGGCTCGACGAGCCCGCCAACGGTCCGACGGTGAGTGAGACGCTGCCGGCGCACGGCAAGGGTAAGGGCAACGCGTTGCCAGCGAACGGCGACGTCGCCGTAACGCCGTCGCCGGAGTGAAGGAACGGTCCATGTCAGCGTCTCCCTCCTCCACCGCGGGCCCCACGTCGCTCGCCGCGTTATGCTCGGCCGCTGCCGAATGGGCGCGCACCGACGGCCTCACGTGGGTCTATATGTTCAAGGCGCTCGCCGCCTGCTTTCTCGCACTCGGCATCGCGATGAAGCTCGACCTGCCGCAGCCGCGCACTGCGATGACCACCGTGTTCATCGTGATGCAGCCGCAAAGCGGCATGGTGTTCGCGAAGAGCTTCTACCGGATCTGCGGCACGCTCGTCGGCCTCGTCGTGATGCTCGCGCTGCTCGGCCTGTTCGCGCAGCAGCCGGAAATGTTCATCGTGTCGACGGCGATCTGGGTCGGCATCTGCACCGCGGGCGCGGCGCGCAACCGCAACTTCCGTTCGTACGGTTTCGTGCTGGCCGGCTACACCGCCGCGCTGATCGGCATCCCCGCTTCGCAGCATCCGGACGGCGCGTTTCTGAGCGCGCTCACGCGCGTCGCGGAAGTGGTGATCGGCATCGTGAGTGCGGGCGCGGTGAGCGGCCTCGTGTTTCCGCAGTTCGCAGGCTTGCAGATGCGCAGCACCGTGCGCGCGCGTTTCTCGGCCTTCGTCGAATACGTGTCCGCGACGCTGGCCGGGCGTAACGACCGCGCGCAGATCGAAGCGACCAATGCGCGCTTCATCGCCGACATCGTCGGTTTCGAAGCGGCGCGCAGCGTGGCCGTGTTCGAAGGCCCGGATTCGCGGATGCGCGGCGGCCGTCTCGCGCGGCTGAACAGCGAGTTCATGACCGCATCGACGCGCTTTCACGCGTTGCATCAGCTGATGAACCGGCTGCGCGCGACCGGCACGAGCGGCGCGCGCGACGCGATCGCCGCGCTCGATCCGTATTTCAAGGAGATCGCCCCGCTGCTCGCGAAGTCCGGCGAACCCGTGCTGAGCGCCGCCGACGCCGCCCACGCCGCCGCACAACTCGAAACCTACAAAGCCGAGTTGCCGAAGCGCGTGCGTGCGACGCGCGCCGAACTGGAAACGCATCCCGGCGCGCCGCTGCTCGACTTCGACACGGGCGCCGAGCTGCTGTACCGCTTCATCGACGACCTGCATGCATACGCGGCCACCTACGCTTCACTGGCCGTCGACACGCATGCGCGCGAGCGCTGGATCGACCGTTACGAACCGAAGACGAACGCGATCGCGGCGGCTGTCGCGGGTCTGCGCGCAACCATCGTGATGATCGTGCTCGGCGCGTTCTGGATCGCGACCGCGTGGCCGAGCGGCTCGACGCTGACGCTTAACGCCGCGGCGGTGTGCGCGCTGGCGTCGTCGTCGCCGAATCCTAAGCGCACCGCGTTCCAGATGGCGGGCGGCACGGTGGTCGCCACGCTGATGGGCATGATCGCGGTGTTCGGCGTGTTTCCGCACATCGACGGCTTCGTGCTGCTGTGCGCGGCGCTCACGCCGTTCCTGCTGCTCGGCGTGTTCATGACCACGCGGCCGCTGCTGGCCGGCTACGGCGTCGGCTACTGCATCTTCTTCTGTTTCCTCGCCGGGCCGGACAATCTGATGCACTACGACCCAAGCTCCTTCATGAACGACTCGATGGCGCTGACCCTGTCGATGCTGGTGTCGTCGATCGCGTTCGCGGTGTTGCTGCCGCCGTCCACGCCGTGGCTACGCAACCGCCTGCTGGTGGACCTGCGCCGTCAGGTGGTGCTGGCGAGTGGTGCGGGCCTGCGCCGGGTGCGTTCGCGCTTCGAAAGCGGCGCGCGCGATCTGATGTTCCAGATCAACGCGCTCGCGCAAAACGAGCCCGAACTCAAACGCGACACCTTGCGCTGGCTGTTCTCGGTGCTCGAAGTGGGCAATGCGGTGATCGACCTGCGCGAGGAAGTCGCGGCGCTGCCCGCCGATGCCCGCTACGCGCAAGCGACGCCGTGGCGCATCTCGTTGCAGACGATGCGCGACGCGCTGAGCGCGCTGTTCGCGCGGCCGCGCGAACAGCGCTTCGCACACGCGCTCGCCACCACCACCGATGCGATCGACCAGCTTCAGCAGATGCTGGCCGGCTTCTCGCCGCCGCGCGAGGAGCGGCATCGGCTGCAACGCATCCTGAGCCAACTGCATTTCATCCGTACCGCGCTGCTCGATCCGCAATCACCGCTCGAACCGTTGACGAGCGGACACGCCGGCGCGCCACAAGGAGTTCTTCATGCCTCGTGATATCGCCATCCTCGATGCCTACATGCCGGCCATCGTGCTGCTGTTCATCGCGGGCGCCGCGCTTACCTGGGTGCTGGATCGCGTGATCGCCTATACGGGCCTGTATCGCGTGGTGTGGCACCCGTCCTTGTTCCGGGCCAGCCTGCTCGTGTGTGTGTGCGGCGTGCTGGGTCTCGCCGTTTATCGTTGATCAAAGTCGAAACATGACCATCCGAAATATCTTTGGCTTCGTCGCGACAGCCATTATTTTTATCGTCGCGATCCTGATTGGGCGCGTGTTGTGGGTCCATTACATGGATGAACCCTGGACCCGCGACGGGCGCGTGCGCGCCGAGATCGTCAACGTCGCGCCGGACGTTTCCGGCGCGGTCGTCGAGCTGCCGGTGAAGGACAACCAGCTGGTGAAAAAGGGCGACCTGCTGATGCAGATCGATCCGTCGCACTATCAGATCGCGGTCGAACAGGCGCAAGCCGCGGTCGCCGCGCGCAAGGCCGAACTGCAGATGAAGCGCGACGACGCGAAGCGCCGCGCCGACATGGACGCGCTGGTGGTGTCGAAGGAAAGCCGCGAAAACGCGACGCATACGGCGTCGGCCGCCGAGGCTTCGTATCAGCAGGCGCTGGCCGCGCTCGACGCAGCGAAGCTCAACCTGGCGCGCACGCGCGTGGTGTCGCCGGTCGATGGTTATGTGACGAACCTGAACGTGTTCCGCGGCGACTACGCGACCGCGGGCAACGCCAAGCTCGCGATCGTCGACAGCCACTCGTTCTGGGTCTACGGCTACTTCGAGGAAACCAAGCTGCCGCACGTGCGCATCGGCGACAAGGCCGAAGTCCGGCTGATGAGCGGCGGCACGCTGCAAGGCCACGTCGAAAGCATCTCTCGCGGCATCTACGATCGCGACAATCCGCAAAGCCGCGAACTGCTCGCGGATGTGAATCCGACTTTCAACTGGGTGCGCCTCGCGCAGCGCGTGCCGGTGCGTGTGAAGATCGATTCGGTGCCGAACGACGTGATGCTGGCCGCAGGGATCACCTGCACGATCGTCGTGAAGCCGGGCGACGCGAAGGCGAGTTGACGGCGGCGGGTCTCGCACGCTGCACGTGCTGCCCGCAACCGTGCCGTTGAGTCAGCGTCTATCCTGCACTCGCGCGGGGGTAGACGCCCGGCAAACACGTCAGCGCCACCCCATTCGCTTACAACCTGAACTTCCCCACCATCGCCTTCAGGCCGCGCGCCTGATCGTCCAGCGAGCGGGCCGCGGCCGTGGCCTGCTCGACCAGCGCAGCGTTCTGCTGCGTGCCCGAATCCATCTGCGTGACCGCGAGGTTGATCTCCTCGATGCCGGCGCTCTGCTCGGACGACGCCGCCGAGATCTCGCCCATGATGTCGGTCACGCGCTTCACCGCCTTGACCACTTCGTCCATCGTCTGCCCGGCGTCCTGAGCGAGCGTCGAACCGTTGCTCACGCGTTCGACCGACGCGTTGATCAACCCTTTGATCTCCTTCGCGGCGGCGGCGCTGCGCTGCGCGAGGTTGCGCACCTCGGCGGCGACCACCGAAAACCCGCGGCCTTCTTCGCCCGCACGGGCCGCCTCGACCGCCGCGTTCAACGCGAGAATATTGGTCTGAAACGCGATCCCCTCGATCACGCCGATGATGTCGCCGATACTGCGCGCGCTCTCGTTGATGTCGTTCATCGTCGCGACCACCCGGCTCACCACCGCGCCGCCCTTCTCCGCGATCTCCGACGCGTTGTTCGCGAGCGTGCTCGCCTGCTTCGCGTTGTCCGCGTTCTGCCGCACGGTCGAGGTCAACTGCTCCATGCTGCTCGCGGTGCGCTCGAGCGCCATCGCCTGCTGCTCGGTGCGTTGCGACAGATCCAGGTTGCCCATCGAGATTTCGCCCGACGCGGTCGCAATCGCATCCGCGCTCGACGCGATGTCGGAGACCGTCGTCGCGAGTCCGCTTTGCATGTCGTGCAGCGCGTACAGCATGCTCGACTTGTCCTTGCGGCCGAGCGCGATCCGGTTCGACAGATCGCCCGCCGCGATCCGGCTGGCGATTTCCTTCGCGTACGCCGGCTCGCCGCCGAGTTGGCCGGCCAGGCGCCGCACCACCCACTCGCTGATGCCGAACGCAAGCGCGATCAGCGCGAGTGTCATCACCGCGATCATCACGAACGACGAGTGGTAGATGAAACCCGACGCGTCGATGGTCGCCTTCGCGGCGGTGCCACGCTGCGCGACGAGTTCGTCGACGAGCTTTTCGAGCTTGCCGGTTTCGACCAGCAGCGACACGTCCTGCGTGCCGACCTGCCAGTTCATCTGCGACAGATCGAGCGGCTGCGCTTTCACGAGCGTCACGAAGTCGCGCAGATGGCCGCTCCATGCGGTGACGCCGGCGGCGAACGCCTTCTGCTGTCCGAGCGCCTTCGCGTCGGAGCTGTCGACGTATTGCTGGAGCGTGGCGAGTTGCGCGTTCAGACCGGCGAGACCCTTGTCGATGTCGGCGCCGAGTTCGTCGCGCTCTTTCGCGGTGGTCGCGGTCAGCAGCATTTTTTGCGCGCGGCTTGCGCGCAGCATGTGGCCACGCGCTTCTTCGGCGGCGCGGCTCGCGACGTGGCCTTGATCGTAGATGGATTGCGCGGACGCATTCAGGCGGCCGATCTGCGTCAGCGAAAACACGCCGATCAGCAATGTGCCGATCAGCAGCACCGCGAACGCGACGCGCAGCGTCGCCTTCACCGACAAGCCGTTGATCTTCACGGCGCGCGAGCGGCCGCCCTGTTCGCGCGACGGCGCCGTGCCTGCCGCCTGTCCTTGCGCCAAGAACCCCGCGCCCTGCTGCCCGCCTGGCGAAACTGCTTTCATATTCCCCGTCCCCACGTATCGTCCTGCCGGAAAGGTCCGTTCCGGCATTGCTGCCTATCTTTCCGGGTTGACGGCAGCAAGGTCTGCGATCTTTAAGCCGCTCGCGCCTGCCGACCGCGTATCGCCCGGTCCTCGACGCGCCGCCTCGTAAGCTGCGCGCCCGCGACGGTTTTATACATGGCCAAAAATCGCCGGACCGTATTTATCAGACGACTGAATCGCCGACCGGCGTATGAGCGGCACGCTTCGCGCGGGACCGATCTGTGCGCACATATGTCCCCATGTCCGATTTGCGACAAAACTTGTCCTTACAATTCACTCAAGCCACATTAAACTTCGATCAACGACTTAAAACACCGGCAATCGCGTCGAAATGCCGCAGCAAATCCCGCTTGAACGCGCGATTGCCGGACGCCCGTTCACGCCTTATTCGCCACCTTTGTTCTCTCTCATCTAGCGTATGAAAACGAGCCTCGACAAAAGCGCCCTCGCCGGCGCGCCACCCGCGCGCGGCGCCCCTGCCGCGTCCGCCCAACCGGCCGCCAGGATTCAGCGCACGGTCTATTCCGTGCTTGGCGCGATCAGCTTTTCGCACCTGCTCAACGACATGATCCAGTCGTTGATCCTCGCGATCTACCCGATGCTCAAAGACAACTTTTCATTGTCGTTCGGGCAGATCGGGCTGATCACGTTGACCTACCAGATCACCGCATCGCTGCTGCAGCCGCTCGTGGGCGCCTATACCGACAAGCATCCGAAGCCGTATTCGCTGCCCGTTGGCATGGGCTTCACGCTCGCGGGCCTGCTGCTGATGTCGGTCGCACCGAGCTTCGGTGTGCTGCTGGTCGCGGCGGCGCTGGTTGGCTGCGGGTCGTCGGTGTTCCATCCGGAATCGTCGCGGGTCGCGCGCATGGCCTCGGGCGGCCGCCACGGCCTCGCGCAGTCGCTGTTCCAGGTCGGCGGCAATGCGGGTTCGTCGCTCGGGCCGCTGCTCGCCGCGCTAGTCGTGATTCCGCATGGCCAGCGCAGCATCGCGTGGTTCTCGGCGGCGGCGCTCGTCGCGATCGTCGTGCTCACGCAGATCGGCCGCTGGTACAAACAGCATCCGTCGGTCAGGAAGGCGCGTGGCAACGTCGCGCACGCGACGCTGTCGCGCAACCAGGTGATGCTCGCGATGAGCGTGCTGATCCTGCTGGTGTTCTCGAAGTACTTTTACCTCGCCAGCATCAACAGCTATTTCACGTTCTATCTGATCGACAGGTTCCATCTGTCGGTGCAGGCCGCGCAGATTCATCTGTTCGTGTTCCTCGCGGCGGTCGCGGCGGGCACGGTGATCGGCGGTCCGATCGGCGACAAAATCGGCCGCAAATACGTGATCTGGGTGTCGATCCTCGGCGTCGCTCCGTTCACGCTGCTGCTGCCGTATGCGAACCTGTTCTGGACCGGCGTGCTGACGGTGATCATCGGCGTGGTGCTGGCCTCGGCGTTCTCGGCGATCCTCGTGTATGCGCAGGAGTTGATCCCCGGCAAGGTGGGGATGGTCGCGGGCATGTTCTTCGGTTTCGCGTTCGGCCTCGGCGGCATCGGCGCGGCGGTGCTCGGGCAACTGGCCGACGCCACCAGCATCGCGTTCGTCTACAAGGTCTGCTCGTTCCTGCCGCTGATCGGCGTCCTGACGGTGCTGTTGCCGGATGTCGAGAGCAAGCGCGCGAAGGCCTGACGGGTTTGATCGGGCGTTGCATCAGGGAAAAGGCGCTGCGGCGCCTTTTTCTTTTGCTTCGACGCGTGCGCCGCTCATGGTGAACCCGCGTTGTCCGCCGCACTGCGCGTACTCTATGCTTGTGCGATGCCGGTGCGGCGCCCGGATGGTGCCTGCGTGATGTCTACGCAATTGCGCACCCAGCTCCCGCGCCGCGCAACACGGCCGTACGACCCCGACCTCCGTTCACTGACACAGCAAAGGATCGCCGCAGATGACCAGCTATCGCGACTTCCACCGCCGTTCGATCGAGAACCCCGAGGCTTTCTGGCGCGACGAGGCGCAGCGGATTCACTGGCATACGCCGTTCGACACGGTGCTCGACCGCTCGAATCCGCCGTTCGCGCGCTGGTTCGTGGGCGGTCGCACGAATCTCTGTCACAACGCGGTGGACCGGCATCTCGCCGAGCGCGCGCAGCAGAATGCGCTCGTGTACGTGTCGACCGAAACCGGCATCGAACGGCACTACACGTACGCCGAGCTGCACGCGGAGATCAACCGGATGGCCGCCGTGATGCGCTCGCTCGGCGTCAAACGCGGTGACGTCGTGCTGCTCTATCTGCCAATGATCCCCGAAGCGCTGTTCGCGATGCTCGCGTGCGCGCGGCTCGGCGCGATTCACTCAGTGGTGTTCGGCGGCTTCGCGGCGCCCAACCTCGCGGCCCGCATCGACGACGCGAAGCCCGTGCTGATCGTCACCGCCGACGCCGGCGCGCGCGGCGGCAAAGTGATCGACTACGCGCCGTTGATCGACGAGGCGCTCGCGCGCGCGATGCACCAGACGCCGCGCGTGCTGCTGATCGACCGGCAGCTCGCGCCGGAACGCCTGAACGCCCGCTACCTGAGCGCGTACGAGCCACTGCGCGAACAGTTCTTCGACGCGCACGTGCAGTGCGAGTGGCTCGAATCGAACGAGCCCTCATATGTGCTCTACACGTCGGGCACGACCGGGAAACCGAAGGGCGTGCAACGCGACGTGGGCGGCTATGCGGTGGCGCTGGCGGCGTCGATGGAATACATCTTCCAGGGCAAGCCCGGCGACACGATGTTCACCGCGTCGGACGTGGGCTGGGTGGTCGGCCATAGCTACATCGTCTACGCGCCGCTGATCGCGGGCCTGACCACCGTGATGTACGAAGGCACGCCGATTCGCCCCGACGGCGGCATCTGGTGGCGCCTCGTCGAACAACACAAAATCAATCTGATGTTCACCGCGCCGACCGCGTTGCGTGTGCTCAAGCGCCAGGACCCGGCGCTGCTGAAGCAAGCCGATCTGTCGAGTCTGCGCACGCTGTTCCTCGCCGGCGAGCCGCTCGACGAGCCGACTGCCGCGTGGATCGCCGACGCGCTCGGCAAGCCGGTGATCGATAACTACTGGCAAACCGAGACCGGCTGGCCGATGCTGGCGATTCCGCGCGGCGTCGAAGCGCTGCCGACCAGGCTCGGCTCGCCGGGCGTGCCGTCCGCCGGGTTCGATCTGACGTTGCGCAACGAACTGACCGGCAAGCCCTGCTCGCCCGGTGAAAAAGGCGTGCTCACGCTCGGCTATCCGCTGCCGCCGGGCTGCATGTCGACGGTATGGGGCGACGACAGCCGCTTCATCGACACCTACTGGTCGAGCATCCCGAACCGGCAGGTCTATTCGACTTTCGACTGGGGCGTGCAGGACGAAGATGGCTATGTGACGATCCTCGGCCGCACCGACGACGTGATCAACGTCGCGGGACATCGGCTCGGCACGCGCGAGATAGAAGAAGCGCTATCGAGTCACGCGGCTGTCGCGGAAGTCGCGGTGGTCGGCGTGACGGATGCTCTGAAGGGTCAGGCGGCGATGGCTTTCGTGGTGCTGCGCGGCGCGCAGCCGTATGCGGATAGCAGCGAGCGCGCCCGCCTCGAAGCCGAACTCACGGCGACGGTCGAGCGCCAGCTCGGCGCGATTGCGCGGCCGGCCCGTGTAGTGGTAGTGTCGATGCTGCCGAAGACGCGCTCGGGCAAACTGCTGCGGCGCGCGATCGCGGCGCTCGCCGAAGGACGCGAGCCGGGCGATCTGCCGACTATCGAAGATCCGGCCGCGTTGCAGCAGGTGCGGGAGGCGTTGGACGGAAAAGCGTGACGTGAGCGGGCGCAGTGCGCCTGCCCGATCGCCCGCCTTCGAATCTCAGACCGCCGCGCCGCGCGTGTCGAGAAACCGCGTCAGGATCGCGTTCGAATACGCCCCCGCGATCTCCGTCAGAAACGATACGAACGATGCCGGCGCATGATCGTCGGCGGTATCGGAGATCGTGCGCACGACCGCGCACGGCACGCCGTACTCGTGGCAAACCTGCGCGATCGCCGCGCCTTCCATCTCGACGGCGAGCGCATCCGGCAACGCAGCGCGCAGCGCCTCGACGCCCGCCGCGCTGGCAACGAACTGATCGCCGCTGATGATCAGGCCGCGATGCACGCGCGGCTCGCGCGTGCCGAAGCGCGCCGCCGACGCCGCGCCCGCCTCCGCGACAAAGCGCTCGCAAGCCGCCGCAAGCTGGTCGGCGAGGGCGACGTCGGCGGCAAAACGCGACACGCCCAGCAAGGGCACCTCGAAGCGCGGAAACAGCGGCGAGGCATCGAGGTCGTGCTGCAACAGCGCATCGGCCACGACAATGTCGCCGACCCGCACCTCGGCGCCGACTCCCCCCGCGACACCGGTGAATACAATCGCTTCGACATCGAACGCATGGATCAGCGCGCTGACCGTAGCAGCCGCCGCGACCTTGCCCACGCGCGCCAGCGTCACGACGCACGGCGCGCCGTAGACGGTGCCGAGGTGATAGTCGCGCTGACCGTGTGTGATCGTGCGCACGCCGGACTCGGCGCGCATCGCTTCGATGAGATCGCCGAGTTCCTGCGGTAACGCCGCCAGAATCCCCAGCGGACGATGCGAATGCGGCGCGCCGCCGTTACCCATGCCGCCGCTCATTCGACCGCCTGCAGTTTCGCGACCGCCAGCGCGAGCCACTTCTCGCCATGCCGCTTGAACTTGACCTGCGCCTTCGCGTCGGTGCCGCCGCCTTCGAGCGCGGTAATCGTGCCTTCGCCGAACTTGGTGTGGAATACCTGTTGCCCGACGCGAAAGCCCGTGTCGGCCGCGCGCTGCTCGTTCGCGAAGGCCGGCAACGGCGCCGGCGTCGACGACGCGGGCCCCGTATAACCGGGCCGCGCAAACCAGTCGCGCCCATAACCCGCGTTATCCGAGCGGCCGCCCCAACGCGCGCCCGCCTCGATCTTCGGAGTGAGCCACTTGAGCGTTTCCTGCGGCAGTTCGTCGAAAAAGCGCGAACGGATGTTGTAGCGGGTCTGGCCGTGCAGCATCCGGCTCTGCGCGAACGACAGATACAAACGCTCCTTCGCGCGCGTGATCGCCACGTACATCAGGCGCCGCTCTTCCTCCAGACCGTCCGATTCCATTGCGCTGTTCTCGTGCGGGAACAACCCCTCTTCGAGACCGGTGATGAACACCGCCGTGAATTCGAGCCCCTTGGCCGCGTGTACCGTCATCAGTTGCACCGCTTCCTGGCCGGCCTGCGCCTGGTTATCGCCCGCTTCGAGCGATGCGTGCGACAGGAACCCGGCGAGCGGCGTCATCGTGTCCGGGTTTTGCGCGGGGTCGGCGATGCCGGGTGCGTCCAGCACGACGGTATTCGGATCGTCGGTGGCGACCGCCAGTTCGGGCGCGGCGCTCGCGCCGGGGCGCAGCGGAATCGAGCGCGCCGGTGTGTCCATCCCGTAGCCCTCTTCGCTGACGAACGCCGCGGCCGCGTTGACCAGTTCCTGCAAGTTCTCCAGCCGGTCCTGGCCTTCGCGCTCGTTCTGATAGAAGTCCGCAAGGCCGCTTGCGCGGACCACGTATTGGACCGTTTCTGGCAGGCTCATGCGTTCCGTTTCCGCGCGCATCTTGCCGATCAGATTCGCGAAGGCCGCGAGACTCGACCCCGCCTTGCCCGCGACGTAAGGAATCGCCGCCGCCATCGAGCAGTTGTACAGACGCGCCGCGTCGGCCAGTTGTTCGATCGAGCGCGCGCCGATGCCGCGAGTCGGGAAATTGACGACGCGCGCGAAGGCGGTGTCGTCGTTCGGATTGTCGATCAGACGCAGGTACGCGAGCGCATGCTTGACTTCCTGGCGCTCGAAAAAGCGCAAGCCCCCATACACGCGATACGCAATGCCCGCATTGACGAGCGTATGTTCGATCGTGCGCGACTGCGCGTTGCTGCGGTAAAGAATCGCGATTTCGCTACGCGACGTGCCCGTGCTGATCAGCGCCTTGATTTCCTCGACGATCCAGCCGGCTTCCTGCGAATCGGTCGCGGATTCATAGACGCGCACCGGTTCGCCGTGGCCGGCATCCGTACGCAGATTCTTGCCGAGGCGGCGCGAGTTGTTGGCGATCAGCTGATTGGCGGCGTCGAGAATGTGGCCGTGCGAGCGGTAGTTCTGTTCGAGCTTGATCAGATGACGCACGCTGAACTCGTGTTCGAAGTCGCGCATGTTGCCGACGTTCGCGCCGCGGAACGCATAGATCGACTGGTCGTCGTCGCCGACCGCGAAGATCGAGTTGGTCTCGCCCGCCAGCAGCTTGAGCCACGCGTATTGAAGCTTGTTGGTGTCCTGAAACTCGTCGACGAGGATGTGCCTGAAGCGCGCCTGATAATGCGCGCGCAACGGCGGATTGTGCGCGAGCAGTTCGTAGCAGCGCAGCAGCAGCTCCGGAAAGTCGACCACGCCTTCGCGCTGGCATTGCTGATCGTAGGCTTCGTACAGCTCGACGAACTTGCGATTGAAGTTGTCGGTGGCGTCGACGTCTTTCGGCCTCAGGCCTTGTTCCTTCGCGTTGTTGATGAAGTACTGAAGGTTTTTCGCGGGGTACTTTTCGTCGTCGATGTTGAGGCCCTTCATCAGACGCTTGAGCGCGGACAACTGATCGGCGGTGTCGAGAATCTGGAAGGTGGCCGGCAGCCCCGCGTCGCGATGATGCGCGCGCAGCATGCGATTGCAGAGGCCGTGGAAGGTACCGATCCACATGCCGCGCGTGTCGATCGGCAGAAGCGCCGACAGACGCGACATCATTTCGCGGGCGGCCTTGTTGGTGAAGGTCACCGCGAGAATCGTGGCGGGCGACGCGAGACCGTGCTGGATGAGCCACGCGATACGCGTGATCAGAACGCGGGTTTTGCCACTGCCCGCACCGGCGAGAATCAGCGCGGGCTCGTTGGGAAGCGTGACGGCGGCGTGTTGTTCGGGGTTGAGATTGGCTAGCAGATCGGGCATTTTTTCGGAGGGGCGGCAGTTCGTGCGTCATTATATGCCCCGGCGGGGGCTGGGCTTTTTTGGGTTTGTTGTGCTTTTTTTGGTTGTGTTCCTTGTGTTTTGGCCTTTCCTTGATGTCGCGGTGGTCTATTGGCGTTGCCCCTGTGCGGGGCGGCAC
>NZ_NPIH01000280.1 GCF_012275575.1 Paraburkholderia sp. SG-MS1
AACTCCGGTCGACCGCGTTGCATGGGATCGGAGTAAGCGCTAAAGCGCTAACTCCGGTCGACACAGGAGACATGCGTGAATCATCCCGTACCACCGGCCCCGCTGCGCCGGCCTTTTCCCGCCGAACTGCTCGGCGCGCTCAAAGCGACCTTCGGCGAGCGTGTGTCCGTTGCCGAAGCCGTGCGTGCCCACCACGGCCGCGACGAATCGCCGTTCGACCCCCAACTGCCTGACGCCGTCGTCTTCGCGCGCACGACCGAAGACGTGCAAACCGTCGTCAAACTGTGCGGCCAGTACGACGTGCCGCTCATCCCATACGGCAACGGGTCATCGCTCGAAGGACATCTGCTCGCCGTACAAGGCGGCGTGTCGATCGATCTGTCGGAAATGAACCGCGTGCTGTCGATCAACGCCGAAGACCTCACCGTCACCGTCGAGCCCGGCATTTCGCGCAAGCAGTTGAACGAAGCGTTGCGCGACACCGGCCTCTTCTTTCCGATCGACCCGGGCGCCGACGCGAGCATCGGCGGCATGTCGGCCACGCGCGCGTCGGGCACCAACGCCGTGCGCTACGGCACGATGCGCGAGAACGTGCTAGGCCTGACCGTCGTGCTGGCCGATGGCCGCGTGATCAAGACCGGCACACGGGCGCGCAAGTCATCGGCGGGTTACGACCTGACGCGTCTGTTCGTCGGCTCGGAGGGCACGCTCGGCGTGATCACCGAAATCACCGTGCGCCTTTATCCGCAACCGGAAGCTGTCTCCGCCGCCGTATGCGCGTTTGCGTCGATGGGCGACGCGGTGCGCGCGGTCATCGAAACGATCCAGATCGGTGTGCCGATCGCGCGCGTCGAGTTCGTCGACTCGCTCGCGATCCGCTCGATCAACCGCCATTCGAATCTGACGCTGCGCGAAGCGCCCACGCTGTTCTTCGAATTTCACGGCACTGAGGCCGGCGTGAAGGAACAGGCAGAACTCGTCCAGGAGATCGCCGCACAAAATGCCGGCGAAGGTTTCGAATGGGCGACGCGCCCGGAAGACCGCAGTCGTCTGTGGAACGCGCGTCACAACGCCTATTTCGCGATGCTGCAACTGAAGCCCGGCTGCCGCGCCGTCACGACCGACGTCTGCGTGCCGATCTCGCGTCTCGCCGAATGCGTGGTGGAAACGGAGCTGGATCTGAAAGCGTCGCCGCTGCCCTGCCCGATCGTCGGCCATGTCGGCGACGGCAACTTCCATGTCGCGATCCTGATCGACCCGAACAAGCCCGAAGAGCTCGCGGAAGCCGAGCGTCTGAACCATCGCATCGTGCAACGCGCACTGCGCATGGACGGCACCTGTACCGGCGAGCACGGCGTCGGCCTGCACAAGATGGGCTTTCTACTCGAAGAACACGGCGATGTCGCCGTCGATACGATGCGCTCGATCAAGCACGCACTCGATCCGCGCAACCTGATGAACCCGGGCAAGATCTTCTCCTGGGTAGTCTAGCTATGGCATAGGCTCTGTCGGGCGTGGCCGCAAGGCATTAGCCGCCGCGCCGGCGTCGAAGCAAGGCGGCTCGAAACAAGAGCAAGTTTGGCGAAAGGCACGAGGAGACAAGTCACATGAACGCACCCGCTGAACTGACGGCTGAAGTACTCGCCCAGCGCCAGCGCGAAGTCGTGCAGGCGCTGATGGCTGTGTTGCCGACCCACTGTCTGCTGTATCGCGAGGAAGACACTGTCGCCTACGACTGCGACGGCCTCGCCGCGTACCGGCGTCTGCCGCTCGCGGTCGCGCTGCCGGAGACGGAATCGCAGGTGCAGCGCATCGTGCAGATCTGCCACCGGCTCGACGTGCCGATCGTGCCGCGTGGCGCGGGCACCGGCCTGTCAGGCGGCGCGATGCCGATCCGTCATGGCGTCGTGGTGTCGCTTGCGCGCTTCAGGAAAATCGTCGAAGTCGATTCCTACGCGCGAACCGCCACGGTGCAACCGGGCGTGCGCAATCTGTCGATCTCCGAAGCCGCGGCGCCGTACGGTCTGTACTATGCGCCGGACCCGTCGTCGCAGATCGCCTGCACGATCGGCGGCAACGTCTCGGAGAATTCCGGCGGCGTGCATTGCCTCAAGTACGGCCTCACTGTGCACAACGTGCTGCGCGTGCGCGCGGTGACGATGGAAGGCGAGATCGTCGAATTCGGCTCGCTCGCGCCGGACGCACCCGGACTCGATCTGCTCGCGGTGCTGATCGGCAGCGAGGGCATGTTCGCGATCGTCACCGAAGTCACCGTCAAGCTGATCCCGAAGCCGCAAACGGCGCAGGTCATCATGGCCAGTTTCGACGACGTCGTGAAAGGCGGCGAAGCGGTCGCCTGCATCATCGCGGCGGGCATCATTCCCGCAGGGCTCGAGATGATGGACAAACCGGCCACGCGCGCCGTCGAGGAATTCGTCAAAGCCGGCTACGATCTCGACGCGGCGGCGATCCTGCTGTGCGAATCGGACGGCACGCCAGAAGAGGTTGCCGATGAAATCGTGCGCATGACCGCGGTGCTGCGCGAACAGGGCGCGACGCGCATCCAGATTTCGCGCTCCGAAGCGGAGCGGCTACGCTTCTGGTCCGGCCGCAAGAACGCGTTCCCGGCTGCGGGCCGCATCTCTCCAGACTACTACTGCATGGATGGCACCGTGCCGCGCCGCAGTATCGGGCCGCTACTCGCGCGCATCGAGGCGATGGAGCAAACCTACCGCCTGCGCTGCATCAATGTCTTCCACGCGGGCGACGGCAACATGCATCCGCTGATCCTCTTCAACGGCAACGACCAGGACGAGTGGCACCGCGCCGAGGCGTTCGGGTCCGACATCCTCGAAGCGTGCGTCGAACTGGGCGGCACGGTGACGGGCGAGCATGGCGTCGGCATCGAGAAGATCAACTCGATGTGCGTGCAGTTTTCGCCCGAAGAGCGCGACACGTTCCACGCGGTCAAGCGCGCCTTCGACGCGCCCGGTCTGCTCAACCCGGACAAGGGCATTCCCACGCGAGCGCGCTGCGCCGAATACGGCAAGATGCACGTGCGCGGCGGCTTGCTGCCTCACCCCGAGCTACCGCGCTTCTAGCAGTAGGCAAAGCGCACCGCCACGCCGCTGCGGCGGCGCTTCCCGGTCCTCGACCCTGATTACCCGATGCGGGTCCGCTCCTGGTTGCCAGCGAGCCCCCGCCCGGTACAATCAAACGAAACACAACGAAGCAGGACACCATGGAAGAGGACGACATCGTCGCCGTATGGTCGGAACGCGTGCGTTCGGCCAGCGCCGAGGGACGCGCGTTGCGCATCCGTGGCGGCGGCACCAAAGACTGGTATGGTCAGACGCTGGAAGGTGACATCCTCGACACGCGCGCTTATCGCGGCATCATCGCGTACGATCCGGCGGAGCTGGTCATCACCGCGCGCGCGGGCACGCCCCTGCTGGAGATCGAAGCCGCGCTCGCCGAGCACGATCAGATGCTCGCCTTCGAGCCGCCGCACTTCGGCCCGCAGGCCACCTTCGGCGGCTGCATCGCGGCCGGCATCTCAGGGCCGCGCCGCCCTGCCGCAGGCGCGGCGCGCGACTTCGTGCTCGGCGCGGTCATCATGAACGGTCAAGGCCAGACACTGCATTTCGGCGGCCAGGTGGTGAAAAACGTCGCGGGTTACGACGTTTCGCGTCTGATGGCCGGCTCGCTCGGTACGCTCGGCCTGATCCTCGAATTGTCGATCAAGGTGCTGCCGCTGCCGCAGGCCGAAGCCACGCTCAAGTTCGACATGAACGGCACCGATGCGGTCCGTAAGCTGAACGAATGGGGCGGGCGCCCGCTGCCAATCACCGCGAGCGCATGGCGTCACGGCACGCTCGCCGTGCGCCTCGCGGGCGCGGAAGCGGCGGTCAAGTCGGCGCGCACGTCGCTCGGCGGCGAGGTCGTCGATGCGGTGGAAGCGGAGCGTTTCTGGGCCGGCCTGCGCGAGCAGACCGACTCGTTCTTTGGGGCCATCCCGCCGAAGGCCGCGCTCTGGCGTCTCGCGCTGCCCTCGATCACCGAACCTTTGCAACTGCCCGGTGCGCAACTGATGGAATGGGGCGGCGGCCAGCGCTGGTGGATCACCGACACCGACGCGCAAACGGTGCGCATCAGCGCGAAACAGGCCGGCGGTCATGCCACGATCTTCCGCACCGGCCACGGTTACGACCGCAGCGCCGGTGTGTTCACGCCGCTGCCCGCGCCGCTGATGAAAATCCATCGCGGCCTGAAAAGCGCTTTCGACCCGGCCCGCATTTTCAATCGCGGCCGTCTGTACCCCGACTTCTGAGCGACGCGATGCAAACCAACCTCGCGGACTTCATTCGCAATACGCCCGATGGCGACGAAGCCGACGCCATCCTGCGCAATTGCGTGCATTGTGGCTTCTGCACGGCCACCTGCCCGACCTACCAGTTGCTCGGCGACGAACTCGACGGGCCGCGCGGACGCATCTATCTGATCAAGCAGATGGTCGAAGGCGCGCCGGTCACGCGCAGTACCCAGGTTCACCTCGACCGGTGCCTGACCTGCCGCAATTGCGAATCGACCTGCCCGTCCGGCGTGCAATACGGCCGGCTGGTGGAGATCGGCCGCAAGCTCACCGAAGAAAAAGTCACGCGCCCGCTGGGGCAGCGGATGCTGCGCCGGCTGCTCGCGAGCGTTGTGCCGAACAGTGCGGTCTTCACGCCGACCATGCATCTCGGCCAGCACTTTCGCCGCGTGCTGCCGAAAAAACTGCGCGACAAGGTGCCCGCGCGGCAGCGGCCGCTCGAATGGCCCACCGCGAAACATGAGCGCAAGATGCTGATGCTCGCGGGTTGCGTGCAACCGTCGATGATGCCGAACGTGAACATCGCCACGGCGCGCGTACTCGATGCGCTTGGCGTCGAAACCGTGATCGCGCCCGACGCCGGCTGCTGCGGCGCGATCCGCCTGCATCTGGGCTACAACGACGAGGCGCTCGACGACCTGCGCGCCAATATCGACGCATGGTGGCCGTACGTCGAGCAGGGCGCGGAGGCGATCGTGATGAACGCGTCCGGCTGCGGCGCGACGGTCAAGGAATACGCGCACCTGCTGCGCCACGATCCGGCCTATGCGGAGAAGGCGCGCCGCATCGTCGAATTGACGCGCGACATTTCGGAGATCCTGCCCGAGTTCGAGGAAGCGCTCACCGCCGTCACGCGCCGCCGCTCGGTGCATACCGTGGCGTTTCATCCACCCTGCACGCTGCAGCATGGCCAGCAGGTGCGCGGCAAGGTCGAGCATCTGCTCACCGCGCTCGGCGTCGAAGTGCGTCTGCCCGTCGACAGTCATCTTTGCTGCGGCTCGGCCGGCACCTATTCGCTGACCCAGCCGAAGCTGTCGTACGCACTGCGCGATCAGAAGCTCGAACGGCTGCAGGCACAGGAGCCGCAGGTGATCGTGTCGGCGAACGTCGGCTGCATTGCGCATCTGCAAAGCGGCACGTCGACGCCGGTCGCGCACTGGATTGAATTGGTCGAGCACATGCTGTCCGTATAATCGGGTCATCGCTTTTCGCTGAACCACGGTTACGCTCCATGCCCGATCTGATTTACAACCTCGAAGCGGTGCGGCAGCGCATCGCCACGGCCGCGCACACCGCCGGACGCGACGCGCGTTCGGTCATGCTGCTCGCGGTCTCGAAGACCTTCCCCGCCGAAGACGTGCGTGCAGCTCACGCGGCCGGCCAGCGCGAGTTCGGGGAGAACTACGTGCAGGAGGCGCTCGCCAAGATCGAGTCGCTCGCCGATCTGCGCGCGTCGCTCGAATGGCATTTCATCGGCCCGTTGCAATCGAACAAGACGCGGCCGGTCGCCGAGCATTTCGACTGGGTGCATTCGGTCGATCGCCTGAAGATCGCGCAGCGACTGTCCGAGCAGCGCCCTGCCAATCTGCCGCCGCTGAACGTGTGCCTGCAGGTCAACGTGAGCGGCGAGGCATCCAAGAGCGGCGTCGGCGTTGCCGAGGCGGTCGAAGTCGCGCAGGAAATCGCCGCGCTGCCGAAACTGAATTTGCGCGGGCTCATGTCGATTCCCGAACCGGCGGGCGATATCGATGCGCAACGTGCGCCGCATCGCCAATTGCGCGAGTTGTTCGAGCGTCTGCGCGACGACGGACTCGAACTCGACACGTTGTCGATGGGCATGTCGAGCGACCTCGAAGCAGCCGTGCTCGAGGGCGCGACAATCGTGCGAGTCGGCACCGCGATCTTCGGCGCGCGGGATTACGCTCACTGACCTTTCCGGGCCGTCCAGGCTCTTCACCGAAACTCATTCGGACTATCATGAAAATTGCTTTTATCGGCGGCGGCAACATGGCTGCGGCGTTGATCGGCGGCCTCATCAAGCGCGGCGTCGCACCTGCGGACCTCTACGCGATCGATCCCAATGAAGACGCGCGCAAGCGCAATGAGCAGCAGTTCGGCATCCGCACCGGAGCGGGCGCGGACGCCGTGCTCGCAGGGTACGACGCCGTCGTGCTGGCGGTGAAACCGCAGATTCTGAAGAGCGTCGCTGAAGCGCTGGCGCCGCATCTGAAGCCGTCGCAACTGGTGATCAGCATCGTCGCGGGCATTCGCATGGGCGACATGTCGCGCTGGCTGAACGGCCACGGCCGCATCGTGCGCGTGATGCCGAATACACCGGCGCTGATCGGCATGGGCGTGACGGGCCTCGTCGCGACCGGCAGCGTCGACGAAGCGGGCCGCGCGCTCGCGTCGCAGGTGCTCGGCGCGGTCGGCGAAACGGTCTGGTTCGACGACGAAGCGAAAATCGACGCCGTCACCGCGATCTCGGGCAGCGGTCCGGCCTACGTGTTCTACTTCATCGAAGCACTGCAGGAAGCCGCACGCCAACTCGGCATGGATGAAGCGCAGGGCCGCGCGCTGGCCGTCGCGACTTTCACCGGCGCGGCGCAACTGGCGGCGAATTCGGACGAGCCGCCGAGCCTGCTGCGCGAACGCGTGACCTCGAAGGGTGGCACGACCGCCGCAGCGCTGACGTCGTTCGACGCGAGCGGCATCAAGGACGCGATCGTGCGCGGCGCGCTCGCCGCCGATGCGCGCGCGAAGGAAATGGGCGAGGAGTTCGGCAAGCAGTAAGCGCGGTTGATGGTGGTGCGTGAGCGCTAGCCTGGTGGGCTGCCGCGTTTGACGAAGCTTTTGGCGGCACCGTGGTTAGCGCCGCGATGGACAAAGCTTTTGCGGCATCCTGTTGACGCCTTGTTTGCCAATGCCCGTTTGCCAATGCTTATGGCTGACGAGGAAGTAGGTACACCGTCGGGCGCGGCACGAGATTCGCAACGCGGCCGCATCGACGTACACAAGGAGAGAGAACGAAGCACTGCAGAATTAAACGACACAGCGCTTCGCTCCATAACGCGGGCCCACTGTTAGCAATCCACTACAAGTCCACCGCGAATCCGCCGCAACGCTCTGCGGTGCATGCCACGCGCGGAACCAAAACGCTGCCCTGCGCGCCGCGCAGCAAAATCAAAACGAAGCCACCGCATAATGCGCGGCAATCCCGGCAAACAACGCGCCGCCGAGCCAGTTGTTATGCCGGAACGCGGCGAAGCATGCCATGCGCTCACGGTCGCGGATCAGCGTGTAGTGATAGATCGCGCAGGCCGCCGCCGCCGCCCAACCCAGCCAGTACAGCACGCCGAAACCGAGCATCACGCCGATACCGACATAGATGCCAAGCGTCACCGCATAGCACAGCATGATCGCGGCCACGTCGAAGCGGCCGAACGTGAGCGCCGACGTGCGGATGCCGATCTTGATGTCGTCGTCACGATCGACCATCGCATATTCGGTGTCATACGCGACCGACCAGAACACGTTGGCGAGCAGCATCAGCCACGCGAGCATCGGCACGTGGCCCTGAATCGCGGCGAACGCCATCGGAATGCCGAAGCCGAACGCGATGCCGAGATACGCCTGCGGAATCGCGAAGAACCGCTTGGTGAACGGGTACGAACCGGCGACGAACAGCGCCGCCACCGAAAGCTCCTTGGTCAGCGTGTTCAGCGGCAAGATCAGCAGAAACGCCAGCAGCGACAACCCGGCCGCCAACGCCACCGCTTCCCACGCCTTGATCTTGCCCGACGTGATCGGTCGATTTTCAGTGCGCTTCACGAAGCGGTCGAAATCACGATCCGCATAATCGTTGATCGCGCAGCCCGCCGAGCGCATCAGCACCGTGCCCACCGTGAAGATCACCAGCAGCGGCCAGGACGGATGTCCATCGGACGCGATCCACAGCGCGTTGAGTGTCGGCCACAGCAGCAGCAGGCTGCCGATCGGCTTGTCCATGCGCACGAGGCGCAGATACAGGGGAAGTCGGGCGAACATGGCGGAATCGGTGAAGTGGATGAAATGCGCAAACGTTGCGGCTATTTTACGGGATGCGCGCGGGCGGCTGCCTTCGGGCGGGTGCGCTCCGAACGCCAGGCTATCTGCGCGGCTCGCTGAACGGCATCGCAAAAAACAAAGCCTCCCGCGAGGGGAGGCTTTGTGCCGTTTCAGGGCAAACAGCGCAACGTCGGCGCCTGAGCGGAGCGGCTCGCTCGCGAGGCGGCGACGCTCAAGCGAGCATCGAGCGCAGCATCCACGCGGTCTTTTCGTGCGTTTGCATGCGTTGCGTCAGCAGGTCGGCTGTCGGCTCATCGTTGGCGGCTTCCGTCGACGGGAAAATCGCGCGTGCGGTGCGCACCACGGCCTCCTGACCTTCCACCAGCTGGCGGATCATTTCTTCCGCGGCCGGCACGCCGTCCGCTTCCGGAATCGACGACAGCTTCGCGAAGTCCTTGTAGCTGCCCGGCGCATGCACGCCCAGTGCGCGGATCCGTTCAGCGATCGAATCGACTGCCAGCGCCAGTTCGTTGTATTGCGTTTCGAACATCAGATGCAGCGTGTTGAACATCGGACCCGTCACGTTCCAGTGGAAGTTGTGGGTCTTCAGGTACAGCGTGTAGGTGTCGGCGAGCAAACGCGACAGACCGTCTGCAATCTTCTTGCGATCTTTATCGCTGATCCCGATATTGACGTGCTGTACGGCTGCGGCTTCTTTCTTGGCCATGATGACTCCTTCGAAGAGTGATACGAACCGGTCGGCAAAGTGACGGTTTGCGCAAGGCAAACGCGAAACATCGAACGCTCGACAGTTTAGCCTGGAAATCTGCTGCGTTCGCGTGACACGTGGCCACTTGCCGCTTTGACGGGTTGACTGCGATCAACCGCCCAGCGCGTGTTGCAGCGCCTGCGCGACGAGCACCGCCCACCCGCTCGCGACGATCGCGAAACCGGATGCCTTACGCACGCCGAATGCCCGCGTGAGTGTCTGCCGCCGGTGCGCACCGCGTGCTGCCGGCGAGCCGCCAGGCGTGGCCATCATCGTCTGAATCATGATCGTACTCCCGCGATTCGTATCGATACCGGCGGGGCGCCGCTGCACCCCGCTTTGCTGCATCGCTTCAACTACCGTTACCTACTTCTTGCCGCTTTCCGCCAGTTCGGCCAAAGCGGCGATCACGCCTTGCGCATAGGCCGGGTCGGCGCGACGGAAATGCTCGATCTGACGCGCGACGATGTCCTGCGGCACACCATTGATGTGGCGCGCGATGTTGCCGAACAGACGCTGGCGCTGTGCCGCGTCGAACAGCGCGAACAGCATGCCCGGCTGCGTGTAGTAGTCGTCGTCAGCGCGATGATCGTAGCGATCGACGGCGCCTGCCGCGAGCGGCGGCTCCGACGCGTTCGCGTCCTGTGCGAAGTCGCCGAAACGGTTCGGCTCGTAGTTCACGTTGCCGCCGAGGTTGCCGTCCGTGCGCAGCGCACCGTCGCGATGGAACGAATGCGCGCCCGGCACGCGCGGCGCATTCACCGGAATCTGATGGTGATTGATACCGAGGCGATAGCGCTGCGTGTCACCGTACGAGAACAGGCGCCCCTGCAACAGACGGTCTGGCGAAAAGCCGATACCCGGCACGACGTTGGCCGGCGTGAATGCGGCTTGCTCGACGTCCGCGAAATAGTTCGCCGCGTTACGGTTCAGCTCGATCGTGCCGACGTCGATCAGCGGATAGTCCTTCTGCGACCACACCTTCGTGATGTCGAACGGATTGAAGCGATAGTTCGCCGCGTCCGCTTCCGGCATCACCTGAATCGCGAAGCGCCATGCCGGGAAGTTGCCCGCGTCGATATTGCCGACCAGATCACGCTGCGCACTCTCGCGGTCCTGCGCGACCACTTGCGCCGCCTGCGCATCGGTGAAGTTCTCGATACCTTGCATCGACTTGAAGTGGAACTTGACCCAGAAGCGCTCGTTGTTCGCGTTGATGAACGAGTACGTGTGCGAACCGAAGCCGTGCATCTGCCGATAGTTCTTCGGAATGCCGCGGTCGCTCATCAGAATCGTCACCTGATGCAGCGATTCCGGATGACGCGACCAGAAGTCCCACGCGGCGACGTTGCTGCGCATGTTGGTGTACGGATCGCGCTTCTGCGTGTGGATGAAGTCAGGAAACTTCAGCGGATCGCGGATGAAGAACACCGGCGTGTTGTTGCCGACCACGTCCCAGTTGCCCTCTTCGGTGTAGAACTTGATCGAGAAGCCGCGCACGTCCCGTTCGGCATCGGCCGCGCCGCGCTCGCCCGCCACCGTCGAAAAGCGCATGAAAAGCGGCGTTTCCTTGCCGAGCGCCGCGAACACCTTCGCCTTCGTGTAGCGCGAGATGTCGTGCGTGACCTTCAGCGTGCCGAATGCGCCCGAACCCTTGGCGTGAACCCGGCGCTCGGGAATCACTTCGCGATCGAAGTGAGCGAGCTTTTCGAGCAGCCAGACGTCTTGCAGCACGACCGGGCCGCGCGAGCCGGCGGTCATCGAATTCTGGTTGTCGGCGATCGGTGCGCCGGCCGCATTGGTGAGCTTGCGTTCGGACATGGGTAACTCCTGTGATTTTTATTGAAAGAGGGGAACAGACGCGGCATGGATGCCGCAAGCCGCTGCGCTAAGCGGACAAGGCCCGATCGACCAGCAACGACAATGCGACGGTGCGCATGCTCGGCGCCGAAGTTGCCGCGCGGACGGCCGTTGCGACCACCGGTTGGGCGACAAGCGCGTGAATTTGCTGCGAATTCGATTGCATCATGATTTCCTCCTGGGCCTTATCGAATAAGGGATCGGGCGATCCACGGGGGAAACTATATCAACACTATTATAAATTTGTGTTTGATTAATTTTATCTATTTAATAGGGGCAAGGCAGGCCTGCGGCAGGCGCGGGACTGCGGCGCGCAAGATCGGCCGCGCGCGCGAAGCGTGCGCCGTCCCGGCGGTCGGCCAACAGCGCCGACCGGGCATAGAGAGGAAAGAGATTGCTTAGTTGACCGCGACCGGCAGATCGAGCTTCTTGACGCCCGGCAGATCGCAGGCGCTGATTGCATCGCAAATGGCGTCGATCGCGGGCATGCGCGTGAAGCTCTTGCGCCACGCGAGCACGACGCGGCGATCCGGCACAGGCTCGTCGAACGCGACATAGCTGAGCAGGCCCGCGTCGATGCCGCCCGCGTGCGGCTTGACTTCATGCACCGACATGCGCGGCAGCACGGTGATCCCGACGCCGCTCGCGACCATATGGCGAATGGTCTCCAGCGACGACCCTTCGAAGGTCTTCTGGATGCCGTCCGCGTTCTGCGAAAAACGCATCAGTTCCGGGCACACGCCCAGCACGTGATCGCGGAAGCAGTGGCCGCTGCCGAGCAGCAGCATGGTTTCCTGCTTCAGGTCGTCGGCGTCGATTTTCTGGCGGTTTTCCCACGCGTGGCCCGACGGGAGCGCGACGACGAAAGGCTCGTCGTACAGCGGGCGCAGCATCAAACCGGTTTCGGGAAACGGCAACGCCATGATGGCGACGTCGATTTCACCCTGCTTGAGCAGTTCGATCAGCTTGAGCGTGTAATTTTCCTGCAGCATCAAGGGCATTTGCGGGACGCGCTTGATCATCTGCTTGACGAGGGTGGGCAGCAGGTACGGCCCGATCGTATAGATCACACCGAGCCGCAACGGTCCGACCAGCGGGTCCTTGCCCTGCTTGGCGATTTCCTTGATCGCGAGCGTCTGTTCGAGCACGCGCTGCGCTTGCGTGACGATCTGTTCGCCGATCGGCGTGACGCTGACCTCGCTGGTCCCGCGCTCGAAGATCTGCACATTCAGCTCGTCTTCGAGCTTCTTGATAGCGACCGACAGCGTCGGCTGGCTGACGAAACACGCTTCGGCGGCCCGGCCGAAGTGCCGCTCGCGGGCAACCGCCACGATGTATTTCAATTCGGTGAGCGTCATTGGGGGACCAATCAGTGCAATGAATTCGATAGGTTCTAGTTATACACCCTATGGGGTCGGTTCGCCACCTCTTGTTTCGGGACTGGCGCACGTGTCGTGCAGCACCTTTTCAACGACGTCAAACCCGCTTCACGCTTTCAGATAATGCTCACGCGCCCCCAGCCACCGCGCCAGATGCTGCAACACGACCTCCGGATACTGCTCGAGCAGCACCGCGGCCGCCTCGCGCGCGGGTTCGATCAGCCACTGGTCGTTTTCGAGATCGGCGAACCGCAGCATCGCCGCGCCCGACTGGCGGGCGCCCAGAAACTCGCCCGGTCCGCGAATCTCGAGATCGCGCCGGGCGATCTCGAAGCCGTCCGTCGTTTCGCGCATGGTCTGCAGGCGCGCGCGCGCGGTCATCGACAGCGGCCCGGTGTAAAGCAGGACGCACACCGACGCCGCACTGCCGCGACCCACCCGTCCGCGTAGCTGGTGCAGTTGCGCGAGGCCGAAGCGCTCTGCATGCTCGATTACCATCAGCGACGCATTCGGCACGTCGACGCCCACTTCGATCACGGTCGTCGCGACCAGCAGCTGCACCTCGTTGCGGGTGAACGCGTCCATTACCGCGGCCTTCTCGGCGGGGGCGAGGCGTCCATGCACGAGGCCGACCTTCAGCTCGGGCAGTGCGGCCACCAGCGTCTCGTAGGTCTCGACCGCGGTCTGCAATTGCAAGGTTTCGCTTTCCTCGATCAGCGGACACACCCAGTACACCTGACGCCCGGTCAGCGCCGCCTCGCGCACCCGGCCGATCACTTCCTCACGCCGCGCGTCGGAGACGAGCTTGGTCAGAATTGGCGTGCGGCCCGGTGGCAATTCGTCGATGGTCGAGACGTCGAGGTCGGCGTAGTAGGTCATGGCGAGCGTGCGCGGAATCGGGGTCGCGGACATCATCAGTTGATGCGGCTGGAAGTCGCGCGCGCCGTCGGTAGCGTTGAGCGCCTTGGCGCGCAGCGCGAGCCGTTGCGCGACGCCGAAGCGGTGCTGCTCATCGACGATCACGAGCCCGAGGCGGGCGAATTCCACCGCGTCCTGAATGATCGCGTGCGTGCCGATGACGAGTTGCGCGGTGCCGAGCGCGGCGGCTTCGATCGCGGCGCGCTTCTCTTTGGTCTTCAGACTGCCCGCCAGCCACGCGACGCTTACGCCGAGCGGCTCCAGCCAGCCGCGCAATTTGCGTGCGTGCTGTTCGGCGAGAATTTCGGTCGGCGCCATCAGTGCGGCCTGGTAGCCGGCGTCGATGGCCTGCGCGGCGGCCAGCGCAGCGACGATCGTCTTGCCGCTGCCGACGTCGCCTTGCAAAAGCCTCTGCATCGGATGCGGCTGGGTCAGGTCGAGCGCGATCTCGCCGCCGACACGCTCCTGCGCCCTCGTCAGCGAGAACGGCAGCGCCTTCAGCAGCCGCGCCACCAGGGCCGACTCGTCGCCCTGCTTGCGGCGCGGCATGGCGGGCGCGGCGCGGGTGCGGCGCTCGTCGTGTGCGCGCTTGAGCGACATCTGCTGCGCGAGCAGCTCCTCGAACTTGATGCGCACCCAGGCCGGATGCGTGCCGTCGATCAGCGCGGTCTCATCGGATTGCACGCCGGGATGATGCAGCGTGCGCACGGCATCCATCAGCGACGGCACGCCGAGCGGCTCGAGGTGCGCCCGCGCGACCGGCTCGGGCAGCAACTCCGGCAGCGACGTGCGTGACAAGGCGTTGTCGATCGCCTTGCGCAGATAAGCCTGCGTGACGCCCGCAGTGCTCGGGTAGACGGGCGTCAGCGCCTGCGGCAGCGGCGTGTCCTCGTCGACCACGCGCACCGCCGGATGCACCATCTCCATGCCGAAGAAGCCGCCGCGCACGTCGCCGCGCACCCGCAGCCGCGCGCCGATCGCCATCTGCTTGACCTGCGAGCCGTAGAAGTTCAGAAAGCGCAGGACGAGTTCGTCGCCGGCGTCGTCGTGCAGCTTGACCAGCAACTGACGGCGCGGGCGATAGGCGATCTCGTTGTCGAACACGACGCCTTCGGTTTGCGCGATGCCGCCAGGCAGCAGGTGGCCAATCGGCGTCAGCGAGGTTTCGTCTTCGTAGCGCATCGGCAGATGCAGCACGAGGTCGATCGCGCGCGTGAGGCCGAGTTTGGCGAGCTTGTCGGCGGTTTTGACGGGGGGCCTGGCGATGCGTTTTTCCGTGCCNTCCTCGACGCCTTTCCCGGCGCCCCTCGTGGCGGCTTTGCCGGCGGACTTCGGCGTGGACTTGCCGGCGGGCTTGTCACCGAAGGGGTCGGCCGCGCCGAACGGTGCCGTCGCGCCGGGTGATCCTGGGGATTTATCGTCGGCTAGGTCCTCTTCCCGCGCGTCCTTTTCGCTCGCCGGCGTCGCGCCCGCCCCGACCTCGCTCACCTGCTGCGCCGCGTTGCCTCGCGCGACGCGGCGCTTCGGTTCGGCGCTCACTTCATCGGTAGCGGAGGGCAAACGGCGGTCGGACAAAGGCATGGGCTGCTTCGCAAGTACAATATCGGCTGTCAAAGGGTTCGCCGCCGACGGGTTCACCGCAGGCGCGTGGGCTAGCGGGCCGCTCTGGCGTCCCGCAATCATAGCCGCCCGGCTCCGGCTTCGGCTCAATTCAGTCCCAATTCGCATCCAGTCGTTCGCATGTTTACGCTTTCCGATTTCGATTTCGATCTGCCGCCCGAGCTGATCGCGCAAGTGGCGCTGCCCGAGCGCAGCGCCAGCCGTCTGCTCGAGGTGGACAACACCGGCGGCGCCGATGCCGCGCGTCTGATCGACCGCCGCTTCGCCGAGTTGCCCGAGTGCATCGCGCCCGGCGATCTGCTGGTCTTCAACGATACCAAAGTCCTGAAGGCGCGCTTCCTCGGCCAGAAGGCCAGTGGCGGCAAGGTCGAGGTGCTGGTGGAGCGCCTCACCGGCGAGCGCACGGCACTCGCGCAGATTCGCGCGAGCAAGAGCCCGCAGCCGGGCACCACGATCCGTCTCGCGGACACGTTCGACGTCACCGTCGGCGAGCGGGTCGAGCCTTTCTACACGCTGCATTTCCCGGACGACTGCCTGACGCTGATCGAGCAGTTCGGCCGGCTGCCGCTGCCGCCGTACATCGAACACGATCCCGACTCGACCGACGAGACCCGCTACCAGACCGTGTTCGCGCAGAATCCCGGCGCGGTCGCGGCTCCCACCGCCGGCCTGCATTTCGACGACGCGCTGCTCGCGCGACTCGACGCTCGCGGCGTGGAACGCGCGACACTGACGCTGCACGTCGGCGCGGGCACGTTCCAGCCGGTGCGGGTCGAGAATCTCGCCGAGCACAAGATGCACAGCGAGTGGTATCACCTGCCGCAGTCGCTCGCCGACAGGATCGCGGCGACCAAGGCGCGCGGCAATCGCGTGATCGCGGTGGGCACGACGTCGATGCGCGCGCTCGAAGCCGCCGCGCGCGACGCCGAAGCTGCCGGCCGGCTGCTCGCCGCCGCCAGCACGGAGACGGACATTTTCATCACGCCGGGCTACCCATTCCGCGTGGTCGACCGGCTGGTCACGAATTTCCATTTGCCGAAGTCGACGTTGCTGATGCTGGTATCGGCGTTCGCCGGCGTCGGGACGATTCGCGCGGCGTACCGTCATGCGATCGAAGCGCGCTACCGGTTCTTCAGTTACGGCGATGCGATGCTGCTCACGCGCCGCGACGTCTGAAACAGCCTGGCCGTTTTGAAGTTTTTGCAGTTCCCGGGCCGCCGCGAATGTTCGCGGCGGCATTTCAACGTTTGGGGCTGTCGATCAGAGTCAGCGCTTTAGCGCTTTAGCGCTTTCCCGGTCCCATGCAGAATCACCAACCCGAAGTCCGTTTCAACATTCGCGCCGGACTGTTTTCCGGTAGCCCAGGAGTTACTCAATGACCCTCGGTCATCAATCGCAAGAGACCACCACCGAGCGCCCCGCCAACGGCCTCCAATTCGAACTGCTCGGCACCGACGGCCAGGCGCGCCGCGGGCGCGTCACGCTGAATCACGGTGTGGTGGAAACGCCGATCTTCATGCCGGTCGGCACCTACGGCACGGTGAAGGCGGTCCAGCCGCGCGAACTGGAAGAAATGCACGCGCAGATCATTCTGGGCAACACCTTCCACCTGTGGTTGCGCCCCGGTCTTGAAACCATCGAAGCGCACGGCGGTCTGCACGGCTTCATGGGCTGGAAGAAGCCGATCCTGACCGACTCCGGCGGCTTCCAGGTGTTTTCGCTCGGCGATCTGCGCAAGATCACCGAAGACGGCGTCACGTTCGCGTCGCCGATCAACGGCGACAAGCTGTTCCTGTCGCCGGAAGTGTCGATGCAGGTTCAGAAGGTGCTGAACTCGGACATCGTCATGCAGTTCGACGAATGCACGCCGTACGCGACCAACAACGTGCCGACCTCGCACAAAGACGCGGCCGACTCGATGCGCATGTCGATGCGCTGGGCGCAACGCTCGATCGACGAGTTCAAGCGGCTCGACAATCCGAACGCGCTGTTCGGCATCGTCCAGGGCGGCATGTTCGAGGACCTGCGCGACGAGTCGCTCGCGGGTTTAGCGGAAATGGACTTCCACGGCCTCGCGATCGGCGGGCTGTCGGTCGGCGAGCCGAAGGAAGACATGATGCGCGTGCTGAACCACATCGGCCCGAAGCTGCCGGCCGACAAGCCGCACTACCTGATGGGCGTCGGCACGCCGGAAGATCTGGTGGCCGGGGTCGCTGCCGGCGTCGACATGTTCGACTGCGTGATGCCGACCCGCAACGCGCGCAACGGCTGGCTCTTCACCCGTTTCGGCGACATCAAGATCCGCAACGCCACGCACAGGAACTCGCTGCGCCCGCTCGACGAGCAATGCGGCTGCTACACCTGCCGCAATTTCACGCGCGGTTATCTGCATCACCTGCACCGTGTCGGCGAAATCCTCGGCGCCCAGTTGAACACGATCCACAACCTGCACTACTACCTCGAACTGATGCAGGAAATGCGTGACGCGATCGACGCGAAGATGTTCGAGCCGTTCCGCAAACGCTTCCACGAGAACCGCGCGCGGGGCGTCGAACAGGCGCCTTGACGGGTGCGGCGCGCGGATTCAACCGAAGAATCCACGCGCCGCGCATCGAAAACCTTACAATCTACTTTCGCAGACGGCGTAAAAAGGCTTAAACGGTTGATCGCAAAGCCGATTCGCCGCGCCGTCGCGCATCAGGCCGGTGGTAGAATAACCGGCTGATTTTTTTGATCGTTTGACTGATAACGGAGAGACCAACGTGTCGTTCATTTCCAATGCCTTTGCCCAAGGCACAGCAACAGGTGGCATTGAATCGAACCTGATGAGCTTCCTGCCGCTGATCCTGATGTTCGGCGTGCTGTACTTCATCATGATTCGCCCGCAAATGAAGCGCCAGAAGGAGCACCGCAACATGCTCGCCGCCATGGCCAAGGGCGACGAAGTGGTGACGAACGGCGGCATCGTCGGCAAGGTGACCAAGGTGGGTGAGGCTTACGTCGGCGTCGAAATCTCGGAAGGCACGGAAATCACCGTGCAGAAAGCGTCGATCACGACGATTCTCCCGAAGGGCACGATCAAGTCGCTGTAAGGCCTGCTCTCTCGCGTCCGGCGCGGCCTCGCCGGCGATTCACGCCACCCTGTGCTGAACCACCCGCGCTCATCGCCGGACGCATCGCTTCCAAGCCAACCTCCCGTTGGACCACTCATGAATCGCTACCCCCTCTGGAAATATGCCGTGATGCTGGTGGCTCTGGTCATCGGCCTCGTGTACACGCTGCCCAACCTGTTCGGCGAAGCGCCGGCGGTGCAGGTGTCGAGCGGCAAGGCAACGGTCAGGCTCGACTCGACCACGCTGGCTGCGGTCGAAGCCGCGCTCGCCGCCAATCAGATCAAGCCCACCGCCGTCACGTTCGACAATTCGACGACCAACACGAACATTCGGGTGCGTCTGACGGACACCGACACGCAATTGCGCGTCAAGGATCTGCTGCAGAAAACGCTGAACAGCGATCCGACCGATCCGCAGTTCATCGTGGCGCTGAACCTGCAAAGCGCATCGCCCACCTGGCTCTCGGCGCTGCACGCGCTGCCCATGTACCTCGGTCTCGATCTGCGCGGCGGTGTGCACTTCCTGCTGCAAGTGGACATGGCCGGCGCGCTCAACAAGAAGCTCGACTCGGACGCCTCGGACGTGCGCACGCTGCTGCGCGACAACAACGTGCGCGACGGCGGCGTGAATCGCGTGGGCCAGTCGGTGGTGGTCAATCTGGCCGACCAGGCCACGGCGGACGCGGCGCTCAAGCTGCTCGGCCGCGGCATCAGCGAACTCCAGTGGGCCTCGCAGGCGGGCCAGGACGGCGGTGTGCAACTGGTCGGCACGTTCACGCCGGCGGTGCAACGCGCCGTGCAGGACGCCGCGCTCAAGCAGAACATCACCACGCTGCATAACCGCGTGAACGAACTCGGCGTGGCCGAGCCGGTGATCCAGCAGCAAGGCGCGGACCGCATCGTCGTCGAACTGCCGGGCGTGCAGGACACGGCGAAGGCGAAGGACATCATCGGCCGCACGGCGACGCTCGAAGCGCGCCTGGCCGACCCGGTCAACACGCATCCAAAGCCGTCCGACCCTGTGCCGCCGGGCGACGAACTGTTCACCCAGGGCAACCAGACGCCGGTGCTGCTGCGCAAGCAGGTCATCTTCACGGGCGACCGGATCATCGACGCGTCGGCGGGCTTCGACGAACATCAGCGTCCTTCCGTCAGCCTGCGCCTCGACTCGGCCGGCGGCCGCGCGCTGCGCAGCGTGTCGCGCGACAACATCGGCAAGCCGATGGCGATGGTGCTGTTCGAGCGTGGCAAGGGTGAAGTGCTGACGGTGGCGACCATCCAGTCGGAACTGGGCGACCGCTTCCAGATCACCGGCCAGCCCACCCCGCAAGCCGCCGCCGACCTCGCGTTGCTGCTGCGCGCCGGGTCGCTCGCCGCGCCGATGGAAATCATCGAAGAACGCACGATCGGCCCGAGCCTCGGCGCCGATAACATCAAGAAGGGTTTCCACTCGGTGGTGTGGGGCTTCGCGGCGATCGCCGTGTTCATGATCGCGTACTACATGCTGTTCGGCGTGATCTCGATGATCGGTCTGTCGGTCAACCTGCTGCTGCTGATCGCGGTGCTGTCGATGCTGCAGGCCACGCTCACCTTGCCCGGCATCGCCGCTATCGCGCTCGCGCTAGGTATGGCGATCGACGCGAACGTGCTGATCAACGAACGCGTGCGTGAAGAACTGCGCAACGGCGCGCCGCCGCAACTGGCGATCCAGAACGGCTACGCGCATGCGTGGGCGACGATTCTCGACTCGAACGTCACCACGCTGATCGCCGGCCTCGCACTGCTCGCGTTTGGCTCCGGCCCGGTGCGCGGCTTCGCGATGGTTCACTGTATCGGCATTCTGACGTCGATGTTCTCGGCGGTGTTCTTCTCGCGCGGTATTGTCAACCTCTGGTACGGCGGCAAGAAGAAACTGAAGTCGCTGGCGATCGGCCAGGTGTGGCGTCCGGAAACAGCGCCCGCGGGCTCGGGCGCTTACCTCGGCAATAGCGACGCTGACACCGGCAGCGCGCAAGCCGTCGCCAAGGCTGCGGCGAAGCCCAAGACGCCTGCAGGGGCGCAAGCGCGCGCCGGCAAGCCGACCGTGCGCCGCCGCAATGCGTCGGGTTCCTCGAACACGCCGCAGAAACCGGGTTCATCCCGCTGAGTCCCGGAGAACAAGACCATGGAATTTTTCCGTTTTCGCAAAGACATTCCGTTCATGCAGCGTGCGTTGATCTTCAACGCAATCTCGCTGCTGACGTTCCTTGCCGCTGTGTTCTTCCTCGTGCATCGCGGGCTGCACCTGTCGGTGGAGTTCACCGGCGGCACCGTGATCGAAGTGCAGTATCCGGGCGCCGCGCCGCTTGATCCGGTGCGCGGCACGCTGGCCAAACTCGGCTACGCGGACGCCCAGGTGCAGAACTTCGGCACCTCGCGCGACGTGCTGATCCGTCTGCCGCTCAAGCAGGGCTACACGTCGGCGCAACAGAGCGATCAGGTGATGACCGCGCTGAAGGCCGAGACGCCGCAGGTCCAATTGCAGCGCGTCGAGTTCGTCGGCCCGCAGGTCGGCAAGGAACTCGCCACCGACGGCCTGCTCGCCCTCGCCTGCGTGGTGATCGGCATCGTGATCTACCTGTCTTTCCGCTTCGAATGGAAGTACGCGGTGGCCGGCGTGATCGCGAACTTGCACGACGTGGTGATCATTCTCGGCTTCTTCGCGTTCTTCCAGTGGGAGTTCTCGTTGTCGGTCCTGGCCGCGGTGCTCGCGGTGCTCGGCTATTCGGTGAACGAATCGGTCGTTATCTTCGACCGGATTCGCGAGACCTTCCGCCGTGAACGCAAGATGACCGTGATCGAGGTGATCAACCATGCGATCACCAGCACGATGTCGCGAACCATCATCACGCACGGTTGTACGCAGATGATGGTGCTGTCGATGTTCCTGTTCGGCGGCCCGACGCTGCACTACTTCGCATTGGCGCTGACGGTCGGTATTCTGTTCGGTATCTATTCGTCGGTGTTCGTCGCGGCCGCGCTCGCGATGTGGCTGGGGGTGAAGCGCGAAGATCTGGTGAAGGACAAGAAGGAACGCACCGATCCGAACGATCCGAACGCAGGCGCGCAAGTCTGATCCTGTCGTAGTGGCGTACTTCGGCACCCATGCAAAAGGCCGGTTCATTCTGAACCGGCCTTTTGCGTTTACCGCCGCGTCGCCTCAGCGAAACCCAAGCTTGCGACGTGCTGCCATCAACGCGACGAGGCTCACCGCCGCGGCAAAAATCAGGTAGTAGCTCGGCGCCGCCTTCGAGCCCGTGGCGCTGATCAGCCACGCGATGATGAACGGCCCGAAGCCGCCGAAGATCGTCACGGCAATGTTATACGCGAGCGACATGCCGGTCGTGCGCGTCTGCACCGGGAACATCTCCGACAGCAAACCCGGCAGCGCCGCGAAGTACCCCGTCATCAGGAAACCGAACACGATCTGCATCGCCATCAGCGTGCCGAAGCTCGGATGCGCGACCAGATACAGAAAGGCCGGATAGATCAGCACGAGCAGCAGCAGCGCCGGCACCAGCATGATCGTGGTGCGCCCATGCCGGTCCGACAGATGACCGACCAGCGGTGAGAACACCATCTGGATCACGCCGGTCAGCGCGATCGCCGAGAACGCGACCGACGGCGCCAGTCCCAGCTGCTTCACGCCATAAGTCGGCATGAACAGCACCAGATACGTCGACACGGTGCCGAGCACCACCACGCCGATCGCGATCACGAGCCGCAGCTTCTGGCTCGCAAAGGTGTCGCGCAGCGGCGTCGTAGTGGTTTCGGCCGCGAGGAATTCGGGCGTCTCGTCGAGTTTCGTGCGGATGTACCAGGCGACCGGCCCGATCAGCAGACCGAAGAAGAACGGCACGCGCCAGCCCCACGACGCCATCTGTTCCGGCGCCAGCGAACCGGTGAGCAGCACGCCGAAGCCGGCGGCCAGCAGCGTCGTGAGTCCCTGGCTCGCCACCTGCCAGCTCGCGAAGAAACCGCGCCGCGCCGGCACATGCTCGGCGAGAAACGCGGTCGCGCTGCCGAATTCGCCGCCCGCCGAGAAGCCCTGCATCAGACGCGCGATCACGAGAATCAACGGCGCGGCGAGGCCGATGCTCTGATAGGTCGGCAGGACCGCGATGATCAGCGTGCCGCCCATCATCAGCAGGATCGACAGCGTGAGCGCGGCCTTGCGGCCGGCGCGATCCGCGTACGCGCCGATCACGATCGCCCCGAGCGGCCGCATGAAGAACGACACGCCGAAGGTGCCGAGCGTCAGCAGTAGCGAGACCGTGTCGTTACCGGCCGGAAAAAACAGCTTCGCGATGGTGACCGCGAAAAAGCCGTACACCACCAGATCGAACCATTCCAGCGCATTGCCGATCGAGGCGGCGATCACCGCGCGCCACGAACTCTGCCGGCTTCCCGCGAGGCTTGCTGCGGTCGTTGCATTCATCCAGATCTCCAGTTCGCGCGAAATATTGTTTGATGCGGGCGCGCTACGCCCGATGCGGCCGAACCCGATGCGCGCATCACCGGTTCGGTGCCAGCGCTCTATTTAACTGGAAAATAAATCCGGCGCGAGCGGCAAATTGGATGCAGCGCCGCATGAGGCTTCACGGCGGATCGCGCAAAGCACCGGCGGATGACGGACAGGGCAAGAAAAAACCGCTTCGTCGCAAAGCGACGAAGCGGTTTCCTGTGTTGCGGCGCGACGGCAGCGCAGATCGAAACGCTTACTGCTTGATACCTTCCGACTGGATATGCAGCCGCGTCTCCATGCTGAACCCGTACTTGACGCCGGAATCCATGCCGAAATCGGCGCGGCTGAACTGGGCGCTCGCTTCCACGCCGCATACTTCACGTTTGAGCACCGGGTGCTGCATGCACTTGAACGACTCGATCTTCAGATTGAGCGGCCTGGTCACGCCGCGCATCGTCAGATTGCCGACCACTTCGACCGGCTTGTCGCCGTCAAAGCGGATCGCGGTGCCCTTGTAGGTCACCGCGGGATATTTCGCGACGTCGAAAAAATCATCCGTTTTCAGATGTTCGTCCAGCTTGCTGTTGCCGGTCTGAACCGAAGCCGGATCGACCGTCACGTCCACCGTGCCGGTCTTCGCCGCGCGGTCGAGCGTCACCGTGCCGGAGCTCTTCGTGAACTTGCCGCGCCACACCGACAGCCCGCCGAAGTGATCCGCTTCGAAGCTCGGATACGTGTGGGTCGGGTCGAGCTGATAGGTGTCGGCCGCGCACGCGCCGAACGAGAAAGAAGATGCAAGTGCGCCGACGGCCATCAACATGGATGTTTTCAATTCATGCTCCTCGATTCTGGTAAAAAAAAAGCGGTGAGAAAAACAGCCGCGCCCAACAAACGCCCAACGAGCATCCAAGAAGCGCAGCGGACATCACGCGCATCGCACGCTTCACTTATGCGCCGCGACGATATGAAACTTGATCACCACGTCATCGGCCACCACCGACGTGTCCTTCCACTCGCCGGTGCCGATGTCGAATTGCGAGCGCTTGATCGGCAGCGTGCCGTCGAAGGTTTGCGCCGCGCCCTGCTGGCTCACCGTGACCGGCACCACCACGGTCTGCGATTTGCCCTTGATGGTCAGCTTGCCGGTCACCTTGAACTGATTGCCGCCCGCCGGCGCGATCGCGCTCGATACGAAGGTGGCGCTCGGGTAGGTTTTCGCGTCGAACCACTCCTTGCCGCGCACCTGGTCGTTGTAGCTTTCGTCGCCGAGGTCGTAGCTGCCCACGTCGATGGTGAGCTGCGCGCTGCCCTCGGCCGGTTTGGCCGGATCGAAGCTGACCTGCGCGGCGAACTTGTTGAACTTGCCCTCTACCGGCACGTTCATCTGCTTCGAGGTGGCCGTCACCGAACTCTTCGCGAGATCCACCTGCGCGAGCGCGCTGCCGGCCGCGGTCAGCGAGGCCGCGGCGAACGCGGCGAGCATGTAGCGATAAAACGAGACCTTCATGGTTGTCCTTATTTGAGGAAAGGGAGCATGCGCGACAGCAAGCCGTCGCGATCCAGCCATTGATGCTTGAGCGCGGCCGCGACGTGCAGCGCGACCAGCACGAGCAACATGTAATTCAGCGCGATATGCACGGTCTTGAGCAGTTCCTTCAGATGCGGATCCGGCGCGATCAGACGCGGCAGCGGGATCAGTCCGAGGTACACCACCGGCACGTTCGCCGCCGAGCTGTACAGGTAGCCGGACGCGGGAATGGCGATCATCAGCACGTACAGCAGCCAGTGCACGAGATGCGCGGCGCCGCGCTGCCAGGTGGGCATGCGGCGCGGCATCGGCGGGGCGGCGTGAGTCGCGCGCCACAGGATGCGCAGGATCGCGAGTGCGAACACCGTCACGCCGATCCATTTGTGCCAGGAGAAGTAGCGCAGCTTGGTGGGCGTGAACCCCGGGATATCGGTCATCACCCAGCCGAGCGCGAAGCCGCACACGATCAGAAGCGCGATCAGCCAGTGAAAGGCGATGGCGGTCCGCGTGTACGACTCCCGGCTGCCGAATGAAGGATTGAGTGCCATGACAGGTCAACGCAAGCTAATAGAGGTTAACGGCGCAGCTTGCTCTGCTATTCCCTGCGTCGATGCGCATGGCATCGGTGTGTGCGGCCAGGGACATGCCTGCTGCGATACACGCCAAGGCCGCCATGCTACCCCATGCAAAAGAAGCTGGCAGGGGGGATTCGGGCCGCACTGGTTCGGATTTTGCTGCACGGCGATCCGTCATTCCATAATCGGGCAGCCGAAAATGCCGAAACGATGCCCAAGCCATACGCGAGCGCACGCGGATTCCGCACGGCGGCCGCTGCCCGGCTCGCGATCCCCGGCCCGACGATGGGGTCGGCGCGGCGGCAAAACAGCCACCTTTGGTACTATGGCTGCACTTTCGCCCGGCCTGCCATAAGAACCGGCCTTGCACGCTGCCTTTCACGTCGTTAGCCCTTTTGCCGTATGGACCATGACAACCTGATCGCGTGCCATGAATGCGATACGCTGTTCCGCAAGCCACGGCTTGTGGGACGCACGAGCGCACGCTGTCCGCGCTGCGGCGCGACGCTCTGTCGAGGCGTCTCGCGCAACCTGGACAGCATCTGTGCGATGACGCTGGCCGCGCTGATCACCTTCGTGATCGCGCAGGGCTTTCCGATCGTCGAACTCGAAACCAACGGCATCACCTCGCAGACCACGTTGTTCGGCGCGCTCATCGCGCTGTGGGACGAGGACATGCAGATCGTCGCGGTGATGGTGTTCTGCTCGACCATCCTGTTTCCGCTGACCGAACTCGTCGCGCTGCTCTACGTGCTGGTGCCGCTGCGCGCCGGCTACGTACCCGCCGCGTTCAACCGCGTGCTGCGCGCAATCCAGTTCGTGCGCCCCTGGGGGATGATCGAAGTGTTCATGCTCGGGGTGCTAATCACGATCGTGAAGATGGTCAGCCTCGCGCGCGTGATCCCCGAGGCCGCGCTGTTCGCGTTCGGCACATTGACGCTGATGTTCGCGGTGGTCGTCACGTTCGATCCGCGCGTGCTGTGGGATCTCGCCGACGAACTCGGCGACCGCAGCCAGCGCCCGCTGCCGCGCACCTCCGCCGACAGCGCGGCCGCCGCCCTCGGCACGCAGGCCGGGCCGCCCGCGCCGGCTGACTTGCCCACCGCGCCCACCGTGCCGCCGGACGCTGCGTCTACCGCCACGCAACCGTCGTTGCCACCCGGCGCACCGCCCGCGTCGCATCGTGGATGAGCGCACGATGAAATACGTCACCGCCAAACGCGCGGGCCTCGTCTCGTGCCACGCATGCGGACGCGTCGAGCCGCGCATCCGCTCGATCACGCCGCAGCACTGCGGACGCTGCGGCGCGCACCTGCACTCACGCAACCCCGACAGCCTGATGCGCACCTGGGCGCTGCTGATCGCCGCGGCGCTGCTGTATATTCCGGCCAACCTGCTGCCGGTGATGCACACTGCGTCGCTGCTCGGCTCGGAAGACGACACCATCATGAGCGGCGTCGTCTATTTCTGGACCTCGGGCGACTGGCCGCTCGCGGTGATCGTGTTCATCGCCAGCATCATGGTGCCGATGCTCAAGCTGAGCGTGCTGGTGCTGCTCACCGTCACCGCGCAGCGCCGCTCGCGCTGGCGGCCGGAGCAGCGCACCACGCTGTACCGGATGGTCGAGCGGATCGGCCGCTGGTCGATGCTCGACGTGTTCGTCGTCACGCTGACCGTCGCGCTCGTGCGCTTCAAATCGCTTGCCGTGATCACGGCCGGACCGGGCGCGATCGCGTTCGGCTCGGTGGTGATCCTGACCATGATGGCGTCCATGCAATTCGATCCACGGCTCATCTGGGACCCCGTGGACGGCAATACTCAAAAACCTCAGGATCTCGACCATGACTAGCCCGCAAGGACCGACGCCCGCCGCCGGCGATTCGAACGGACCCAGGCTGCCGCCGCAACTCCCGGACCCCGATATCGAGCCGCGCAGCCGCTGGCTGCCGTCGCTCGTCTGGGTGATTCCGCTGATCGCCGCGCTGATCGGCATCGCGCTCGTGATCAAGTCGGTGACTGAAAAAGGCCCGGTCATCACGATCAGCTTCATCAGCGCCGAAGGCCTCGAACCCGGCAAGACCAAGGTCAAGTACAAGGACGTCGACGTGGGCTCGGTGAAGACGATCACGCTCGCGCAGGATCTGTCGCACGTGCTGGTGCAGGTGCAACTGACCAAGGAAGGCGAAAAATTCGCGGTCAAGGATTCGCGCTTCTGGGTAGTGCGGCCACGCGTCGGCGCAAGCGGTGTGTCCGGTCTCACCACGCTGCTCTCGGGTGCATACATCGGCACGGACGCCGGGCGTTCACCGGATACCGAGAAGAACTTCGTCGGCCTCGAAACGCCGCCGCCGATCACCGGCGATCAGAAGGGTCACCAGTTCGTGCTGCACGGCGACTCGCTCGGCTCGATCGACATCGGCTCGCCGATCTTTTACCGGCGCGTGCAGGTCGGCCAGGTGGTCGGCTTCTCGCTCGACAAGGACGGCACCGGCGTGACCATGCAGGTATTCGTGTCCGCGCCGTTCGACCAGTACGTCGGCACCAACTCGCGCTGGTGGCATGCGAGCGGCGTCGACTTGCGGCTCGATTCGAGCGGCTTCAAGCTGAACACGCAGTCGCTCGCGACGGTGATCGTCGGCGGCCTGTCGTTCCAGTCGCCGCCCGGCCAGGGCGTGGGCGCGCAGGCGCCGAACAACATGACGTTCCGCCTCGCGTCGGATGAAGCGGACGCGATGCGCGACCCGGACGGCGTGCCGCTGCGCGTGGTGATGAATTTCAACCAGTCGCTGCGCGGACTGTCGATCGGCGCACCGATCGATTTCCGCGGCATCGTGCTGGGCCAGGTGACCAACATCGGCATCGACTACGATCCGAAGACGCGCAGCTTCACGATGCCGGTGACGATGAACATCTACCCCGACCGCCTCGGCAAGCGCTTCCGCGAAACCGCGCCGGCGCCGGGCAGCCTCGCCGGTCAGAACATGCTGCAGCAACTGGTCAAGCATGGACTGCGCGGTCAGTTGCGCACCGGCAATCTGCTCACGAGCCAGCTGTACGTCGCAGTGGATATCTTCCCGAAGGCGCCGCCGGCCACCGTCAACGTCGCGAGCGATCCGCTCGAGTTGCCGACCATCCCGAACACGCTCGACGAGTTGCAGCTTCAGGTCGCCGACATCGCGAAGAAGCTCGACAAGGTGCCGTTCGACCAGATCGGCACCAACCTGAACAGCGCGCTGAAAAACGCCGATCAACTGTTCGCGCGGCTCGACACGGAAGTCGTGCCGCAGGCCCGCGACGCGCTCGTGGCAGCGAAACAGACCTTCGGCTCGGCGCAGGCGACGTTGCAGCAGGACTCGCCGTTGCAGTCGGATGTTCATCAGGCGTTGCAGGAGCTGACGCGCACGTTGCAGTCGTTGAACGCGCTGTCGGACTATCTGGAGCGCCATCCCGAGTCGCTGTTGCGCGGTAAATCAGGAGATAAACCATGATGTTTGCCCGGCTCCCCCGTCCATCGCGCGTGCTCGTGCGCGGCGCTGCGTACGCCGGCGCGTTGGCCACGGCTGTGGCGCTGGCGGCGTGCGCGTCGCCGCCGAGCCGCTTTTACACGCTGGGCGCCGATGCCGCGGCCGGCTCCGCCGCGCCGGCCGGCGCGCGGACCGCGGCCGCACAGGCCTTGCTGATCGAGGTCGCGCCGGTCGACGTGCCGCCGCAAGTGGCCAAGAATCAACTGGTCGTGCAGAGCGCTCCGACCCAGGTCAAGGTGCTCGAAGAGGAGCGCTGGGCGTCGCTGCCCGGCGATGAAATCCGCCGCGCGCTGTCGACGAGTCTCACGCAGCAGCTCGGCACGATCGACGTCTACGGCACCGCGCATCCGGATGCGACGCCGGTGTATCGCGTCAGCATGAACGTGCAGCGCTTCGAGTCGTGGCCGGGCTCACACGCGTTGATCGATGCGGTGTGGAGCGTGCGGGCCGTGCGCAGCAATGCGGTGATGACGTGCCGCAGCGTGGTGAACGAGCCGGTTAGCGGCGGCTATGACGCGCTCGTCGAAGGACACCGTCGCGCGCTGCAGCAGATTAGCGGGCAGATTGCGTCGGCGGTGCAGGCGATGGCTGCGGCGGCTCCGCGTATTGCCGCGAGTGGCTCGTCGGGCAAGGAGGCCGCGGTGGTCGTGCCGGCGTGTCCTGTCGCGGGTGCGACTACGGCGGCGGCTGGCGGCTGAGGGAGATTGAGTTCACGCGTCTACGCGTTTTCGCTTTGGCGGCGTTGAATACGCTGGCTGGGTTCTGACCGACGTTATCGAGGATAGCCACGGAAAGTTCACCTATCCTTCAATGCGCCGCACGCATCGCGCAGGCAACCCATATGTTCGACACGCTCAAACGACTCATCAAAAAATGGCGCGCGTCGCGTGACGGCGGTCATCAGCTCGACGCGCTGCTGGCGATCGCCGATCGCGCCGCCCCCTATCCCGAGCGCAGCGAATGGCTGATCGAACTCGCGCACTGGATTCGCCGCGGCCGCGCCGTGCAGACCGATGCACCTGAACCCGACGCCGCCCGCTCGGCCCCGGCGCATACGCGCATCCGCTATCTGCTTCACGTACTCGATCGCAACCCCGCGTGGAAGGCCAACGTCGCCGGCATTCTGCGTGCGCTGCTGCGCGAAAGCGACGGCCTCTCGCTGCTCTGCGACGCCGGCATGCCCGTGCATTCCGGCTTCTTCGGCGCGCTGTTCGGGCGCTTCGAAGCGTCGTTGATCCCACCCGCGCCGAACCGGCGCGACCTCACCGCGATCGTCACGCTGATGTTCAGCTCCGAGCGCGACGCCGAATGGATCGCCACGCTGCCCGCGGATCTGCTGATCCGCATCCACGCGCTGTTCGACCACGCCGCGCAAGACGAGCCGCCGCGCGACAACACACCGTTCTCGCTCGACCTGATGGCCGCCTTGCACAACCTCACCTGCCAGATCAGCTCGACGGGTCTGTCACAAACGGTACGCAGCCGGCTCGTCGTCGTCGACCCCGCCGACCGCGATACGGACGACCGGCACGACACCAGCGACATGCGCGTCGCGATGGAAAAGCAGCCGTTCTACCGCCTCACGCGCGCGATGCTCGCCGTCGAGGCCGCGCACAATGCGTTCATGGCCGGCGAGCCGCAAGACCGGCTGCTGCGCGAAGTCAACTATTTGCGGCTGCTGCTCGACGACTGCCGCAGCGCCACCGACAACGTCTTCGCCCATCTCTATGACAACGGCGTGAGCGTCGACATCGTGTTTCAGGTCGAGCGCATGCGCATGCGCATCGTGCGCGCCGAACATCTGCTGAACGCCTGGATGGCGCATGACGATCCGCACGCGGGCGCGCGGCTCACCGCCGAACTCGTCGAAGCGAATCACGCGAGCCAGAGCATCGCGCACCTGCTGCGCAGCAATTTCTCGCTGCTCGCACGCAAGGTCGTCGAATACAGCGCCGATACCGGCGAGCACTACATCGCCCGCGACCGCGCCGAATACCTGAAGATGATGCGCATGGCAGCCGGCGGCGGACTCGTCACCGTCGTCACGGTCTGCGTGAAGTTCGCGATCACCGGCGCGCATCTGCAAGCCATGCTCGAAGGCCTGCTGGCCGGCATCAACTACGCGGCCAGCTTCCTGCTGATGCACTTCCTGCACTTCTCGCTCGCCACCAAGCAGCCGGCCATGACCGCGCCCACGCTCGCGCGCGAACTCGACGGCGTCGGCACGCCCGCGGGCGTCGACAGTTTCGTGAGTTCGGTGACGGCGCTGATGCGCACCCAGGCCGCCGCGGTGCTCGGCAACGTACTGCTGGTGTTTCCCGTGTGCCTCGCCGTGCAACTGCTGTGGCGCTGGCTGTTTCACGCCGACATCATCTCGACGGAGAAGGCGCTCGCCACCCTGCGCTCCTTTTCGCTGCTCGGGCCGACGCCCATCTACGCCGCGTTGACCGGCGTGCTGCTGTGGTCCTCGAGCCTGCTCGCGGGCTGGGCCGACAACTGGTTCGTGCTGCATCGCGTCGCCGACGCACTCGCCTACAACCGCCGCCTGCGCCTGACACTCGGCGCGGCCAGCGCGGACCGCTTCGCGCACTGGTGCCGGGCAAACGTGGCCGGGGTCGTCGGCAATATCTCGCTCGGCCTGATGCTCGGACTCGTGCCGGCGATCGTCACCGCGCTCGCGTTCAGTTTCGAAGTGCGCCACGTGACGCTCAGCGCGGGTTCGATCGGCGTCGCGCTCGGCGTGCTCGGCGAGCGCGCGTTGAAGCTGCCCGAGTTGTGGTGGGCGGTGGCGGGAGTCGGCAGCATGGCGATACTCAACGTGGCCGTGAGCTTCGCGCTCGCCTTCTATATGGCGGTGAAGTCGCGCGATCTGCGGCGCAGCGCGGTGCGCTCGCTGCGCGGCGCGATCTGGCAGAGGCTGCGCCGGCATCCGCTGGAACTGGTGTGGCCGGAGAAAGCCGCGCGCAAGGCGAACTAGGCCGCGCCCTGCGGTTCCTGCGGCTCCTGCGGTTCCTGCGGTTCCTGCACCTCCCGCGCCGGCCCGTCAGCCGGCGCGAGCGGCCCGCCCCGTCATCGCGCCGGGCGGGCCATCCCGACCGCGTACAATAGCGCCTTATCCAACGCCTTCCGGCAACCTCAATGTCCTTCGATTTCTTCCTCCCTTGTCCACGCGGCCTTGAAGCCTCGCTTGCGGCCGAACTCGCCGATATTGCCGCGAAACACCTGAACGGCGCACCGTTCACGGCCGGCGCACAAGTGCCCGGCGGCGTGCACTTTCGCGGCGGCTGGGCTGCCGGCATGGCCGCCAACCTGCATTCGCGCCTCGCGAGCCGCGTGCTGCTGAAGATCGCGCACCGCCCGTATCGCAGCGAACAGGACATTTACGCGCTCGCGGTCGAACAGCGCTGGGAGCAATGGTTCTCGGCCAAGGAAACGCTGCGGGTGGATGTCACCGCGATCAAATCGCCGCTGCGCAGCCTCGAATTCACGACGCTGCGCGTGAAGGACGCGATCTGCGACCGTCTGCGCGAAGTCAGCGGGGCGCGCCCGAGCATCGACACCGCGACACCCGACGTGCGCGTGTTCGCGTTTCTCACTGCCACCGATTGCACGCTCTACCTCGACACGTCCGGCGATCCGCTCTTCAAACGCGGCTGGCGTCTCGACAAGGGCGCGGCGCCGCTGCGCGAGAATCTCGCGGCGGGCATTCTGCGCCTGACCGGCTGGAACGCCGGCACGCCGCTGTACGACCCGATGTGCGGCAGCGGCACCTTCCTCGCGGAAGCCGCCCAGGTGGCGCTGAATATCGCGCCGGGGACGGAGCGCCACTTCGGTTTCGAGAAGCTCAGGCAATTCGACGCTAAGACCTGGCAAACGCTGAAGGCGGCCGCGCTCGACGCAAAGCATGCCGCGCGCAGCTCGCGCGCCGATCTGCAGATCTTTGGCAGTGATATTTCCGGCGACATGCTCGACAAGGCGCGCGCGAACTTCCAGCGCGCCGGTTTGCCGTCGATTCCGCTCAAGCAGGTCGATGCACGCGGCATGACGGCACCCTCGTCCGAAGCGGGCATCCTCGTCGCCAATCCGCCGTATGGCGAGCGGATCGAAGTACGCGGCCGTAATGCGCGCGGCGAATTGCGCGAAGGCCGTGGCAACCGCGAGAACCGCGACGACGACGGTTTCCGTCGTGTGCAGGAAGAAGCGCCGGACAGCGAATTCTTTCATTCGCTCGGCGACGCGTTGAAGCAGCGCTTCACCGGCTGGCATGCGTTCATTCTCACATCGGATCGCAAACTGCCGGGGCAGTTGCGCTTGCGTGAATCGACCAAGACGCCGCTCTTTAACGGCGCGCTCGAATGCCGGCTGTTCCGCTTCGATCTGATCGCGGGCAGCGTGCGTCAGCGGCCGCAGAGCGATGCGTCGGCGGCTGGAAGCGAAGAGGCTTAAGGCCAGATTGCCTGACGCAACCGCCGCTTGAGGCGCGCTGCAATACGGCTATGAAAACCGCAGACCTTTTGGGCTCCGCGGTTTTTTTTTCGACGGCGCGCGGCGGCGGCGATGGTGGAGTTTCCGGCACTGCGGTCCGGGTGCATCACCAGCGTCGTGTCAGTAGCTGCTCAACGTCCTTTTTCCTGCCATCGGTTACGGCGCCGCCGCCGGCCGCTCCCATCGCACGCGTCGGATCCTTCCCGCAAGTGCCGCTCGCCGCAAGGCCGCCAATCACCACGCCCGACAATCCGCCTCCTGCCACACCCTACTCATGGGGCGGCGCGGACTTCGCGAGCGGCCCCACCCAGCGCCGCGTGTGGCCGCTCGCGTTAGCGTATTGGGGCGCACGCTGGACACTCGGCTCATGGTGCGAATTGCGCGGCGACTTCCGCAATTTCAGTCTGGGGAAGATCGTGGATCTTCAGGTGCTCGAACAGTATCCGGATCAGGAAGGCCGGCGGCTCGCGGGTCTGCTGCGGCATGTGAACGCGAAGCCGAAGTGAAAGTGAGGATCGCGGCCCGTCGCGACGCAAACGCTGGAGCGCACCGGTTGCAACACGCGGGCGTCAGGTCGAAGCGGATTCAGCCGGCATCGTGAAACTCGGCAGGCAGGCAGCCAGCACGCCCCGTTCCAACAGCCGCGGGCGAACGCCGCCAGGAAGCGGAAATCACGGGCGCCTGACCAGGCAACCCGCGATCCCCGAACACGCACTTATTCGACCGCCTTCACCATATCCTCGATCACTTTCTTCGCGTCGCCGAACACCATCATCGTCTTGTCCATGTAGAACAGGTCGTTGTCGAGCCCGGCGTAGCCCGCCGCCATCGAGCGCTTGTTGACGATCACCGTCCTTGCCTTATACGCCTCGATGATCGGCATCCCTGCGATCGGCGACTTCGGATCGTTCTTCGCGGCAGGGTTCACCACGTCGTTCGCGCCGAGCACCAGCACCACGTCGACCTGGCCGAATTCGCCGTTGATGTCGTCCATTTCGAACACCATGTCGTAGGGCACTTCGGCTTCGGCGAGCAGCACGTTCATGTGTCCCGGCATCCGTCCGGCCACCGGGTGAATCGCGTACTTCACTTCGATGCCCTTCTCGACCAGCTTGTCGGTCAGCTCTTTCAACGCATGCTGCGCGCGCGCCACGGCCAGCCCATAACCCGGCACGATCACCACGGTCTCGGCGTTGCCGAGCATGAACGACGCATCGTCGGCGGAACCGGACTTCACCGGACGCTGCTCCGCCGTGCCGCCGGCCACTGCCGCGCCCGCATCGTTGCCGAAGCCGCCGAGAATCACGTTGAAGAACGAGCGGTTCATCGCGCGACACATGATGTACGACAGAATCGCCCCCGACGAGCCGACGAGCGACCCCGCGATGATCAGCATCGGATTGTTCAACGAGAAGCCGATGCCTGCCGCCGCCCAGCCCGAGTACGAGTTCAGCATCGACACGACCACCGGCATGTCCGCGCCGCCGATCGGAATGATGATCAGCACGCCGAGCACGAACGCGATGATCGTCATGATGATGAACGGCAGCCATGCCTGCGTGAGAAAGAAGATGATGCCGAAGCCGAGCATCGCGATGGCGAGCATCAGGTTGATCACATGCTGGCCGCTATACACGACCGGCGCGCCCTGGAAGAGCCGGAACTTATACTTGCCCGACAGCTTGCCGAACGCGATCACCGAACCGGAGAACGTGATCGCACCGACGAACGTGCCGATGAACAGCTCGATGCGATTGCCGAACGGCAGGAAGCCCGGGATCGGATAGTCCGGATCGCCGAGCCCGAACGCGGCCGGCTCCGACACCACCGCATACGCGATGCAGACCGCCGCGAGACCGATCAGCGAGTGCATCGCCGCGACCAGTTCGGGCATCTTGGTCATCTCGACGCGCGCGGCGACGAACGCGCCGACCGCGCCGCCGATCACCAGCGCGACCAGCAGCAGGCCGAGCCCCAAGCCGAGGTTCGAGCCGAGCGCCGAGGCCTGTTTCGCGATCAGCGCGATGGTTGTGAGGATCGCAATCGCCATCCCGACCATGCCGAAGGTATTGCCGACGCGCGCCGTCTTCGGATTAGACAGCCCCTTGAGCGCCTGAATGAAGCAGACCGACGCGACCAGATAAAGCAGCGTGACGACGTTCAGACTCATTACGCGTTCTCCTTGGCGGCTGCGGGGAGCTTCTTCGGCTCTTTCTTGCGGAACATTTCCAGCATTCGCCGGGTGACGAGAAACCCGCCGAACACGTTGACCGCCGCGAGCGCGACCGCGAGGGTGCCGAAGAACTTGCCGGGCGCACCCAACGTGAGACCGGCGGCGAGCATCGCGCCGACGATCACGATCGCCGAGATCGCATTGGTCACGGCCATCAGCGGCGTATGCAGCGCGGGCGTGACGTTCCAGACCACGTGGTAGCCGACGTAGATCGCCAGCACGAAGATGATCAGGTTGATGACGGTGTGGTTGATGACTTCCATTGCCGTTCTCCTCTATGCCTTGCGCGTGACTGCGCCATCACGGGCCAGCAGCGTGGCCGCGACGATGTCGTCCGCGAGATCGATATTCAGCGCGCCTTCCTTCGTGATGATCAGCTTGAGGAAGTCGAGCAGGTTGCGCGCGTAGAGCGACGACGCGTCGGCGGGCACCATCGACGCCAGGTTCGTATAGCCGACGATCTGCACGCCATGCCTGAGCACCACCTGGTCCGCCTCGGTCAGCGGACAGTTGCCGCCGCGCCGACCTTCGTACTCCGCACCGCGTCCGGCCGCGAGGTCCACCAGCACGGAGCCCGGTTTCATCGCCTGCACGGTGTCGACCGAGATCAGCGTCGGCGCGGCGCGGCCCGGGATCAGCGCGGTGGAGATCACCACGTCCGCCTGCTTCGCCCGCTCATGGACCAGCGCCGACTGACGCGTGAGCCACGACGGCGGCATTGGCCGCGCATAGCCACCGACGCCTTGCGCGGCTTCGCGCTCCTCGTTGGTTTCGTAGGGCACGTCGAGAAACTTCGCGCCGAGCGATTCGATCTGCTCTTTCACGGCCGGCCGCACGTCCGACGCCTCGATCACCGCGCCGAGGCGCTTGGCGGTCGCGATCGCCTGCAGGCCCGCCACGCCCGCGCCGAGAATCAGCACGCGCGCCGCTTTTACGGTGCCGGCCGCGGTCATCAGCATCGGCATGAAACGCGGGTAGAGCGTCGCTGCCAGCAGCACCGCCTTGTAGCCAGCGATGTTCGCCTGCGACGACAGCACGTCGAGGCTCTGCGCCCGCGTCGTACGCGGCGCGGCTTCGAGCGCGAACGCGGTGACGCCGGCCTCGGCGAGCTTCTGCGCGTTCTCGGCGTTGAATGGGTCGAGCATGCCGACCAGCGTCGCGCCGCGCTTCAGCAGCGGCAACTCGGCGTCGGTGGGGGACTGGACTTTGAGGAGGAGATCGGCGCCGAAGGCGGTGGCCGCATCGACGATTTCCGCGCCGGCTGCCGTGAAGGCCTCGTCAGTAAAGCTCGCGGGGACGCCCGCGCCGCTCTGGATCGTGACCCGGTGGCCCTGGGTCAGGTACTTCTTGACCGTTTCGGGCGTCGCGGCGACGCGGGTTTCGTGCGCGCGCGTCTCGGCTGGCACTCCGATATGCATCGTGTTCCTCCTCGACTTCCTGTTTGACGACAGATCGGCCGACGAGGCACGCCGGCTTGCAATTGCAACGGCTAACGCCTCACTTTAACCGAAACCGGGGGGTACACAGAAATCGGGGACAATCCGGGGGTGGCCGTGCGGCCGGCCATGGGCCGCCCATGGCCGGCTCCCGGCAGCCCAGCCCCATAAACGGTAAAATGCGCAGCCATGAAACCGGAAACCTGGCTGCCGCACGTGACCGTCGCGGCGATCCTAGAGCGTGACGGGCGCTTTCTCGTCGTCGAGGAACATACCGCCGACGGCTTGCGCCTGAATCAGCCCGCCGGCCATCTTGAAGCTGGCGAAACGCTTGAGCAGGCGGTGAGCCGCGAAACCCTCGAGGAAACCGCCCATCCGTTCACGCCCGAGGCGCTGGTCGGCCTGTACATGACCCACTTCGAGCGGCCCGGCAGCGCGGGCGTCACCTACCTGCGCTTTACCTATTGCGGCGCAAGCGGCGAACCGGACCTGCAGCGCGCGCTCGATCCGGACATCGTCCGCACCTTGTGGATGAGCGCCGACGAATTGCGCGCGTGCCCCGAACGGCACCGCACGCCGCTCGTCATGCAATGCGTCGACGACTACCTCGCCGGCCGGCGTTTCCCGCTCGACTTCGTGCATACGCATTCGGTCGGGCCCAAAAGTTAACCCTCGCGGGCGCCGTCACGAGCGGCCATCCCGCGATCCATGCAGTCATGCAGCACCCAGTGAGCACCTTATGAGCAAGCAGAAAGTCGTAGTAGGCATGTCGGGCGGCGTCGATTCGTCGGTCACGGCGTGGCTGCTGAAGGAACAGGGCTACGACGTGGTCGGCCTGTTCATGAAGAACTGGGAAGACGACGACGACAGCGAATACTGCTCGACGCGGCAGGACTGGATCGACGTAGTGTCGGTCGCGGACCTGATCGGCATCGACGTCGAAGCGGTCAACTTCGCCTCCGAATACAAAGACCGCGTGTTCGCCGAATTCCTGCGCGAATACTCGGCCGGCCGCACGCCGAACCCGGACGTGCTGTGCAACGCCGAAATCAAGTTCAAGGCTTTCCTCGACCACGCGATGTCGCTCGGCGCGGAAACCATCGCGACGGGCCACTATGCGCGCGTGCGAGAGAACAATGGCCGCTTCGAATTGCTGAAGGCGTTCGACCACACGAAGGACCAGTCGTACTTTCTGCACCGGCTGAATCAGGCGCAATTGTCGAAGACGCTGTTTCCGCTGGGGGAGATTCCCAAGACCAAGGTGCGTGAAATCGCCGGGCAGATCGCACTGCCGAATGCGAAGAAGAAGGATTCGACCGGCATCTGTTTTATCGGCGAACGGCCGTTCCGCGACTTCCTGAACCGCTATCTGCCGACCAAACCAGGTCCGATGAAAACCACCGACGGCAAAGTGGTCGGCGAACACATCGGTCTCGCGTTCTACACGTTCGGCCAGCGCAAGGGCATCGGCCTCGGCGGCAGCAAGGACGGCAGCGGCGACCCATGGTTCGTGGCGGGCAAGGATATGCCGTCGAACTCGCTGTACGTCGCGCAGGGCCACGAGCACCCGTGGTTGCTCAGTCATACGCTGAGCGCGGGCAATACGAGCTGGGTCGCGGGCGAGCCGCCAGCGGAAGGCTTCGCGTGCGGCGCGAAAACGCGTTATCGGCAAGCGGATGCGCCGTGTACATTCAATGCGGCGAACGCTGGCGAAGACCTCTTCGAACTGACTTTCGACACCGCTCAATGGGCTGTCACACCGGGTCAATCAGCGGTGCTCTATGACGGCGAAGTGTGCCTGGGCGGAGGCATCATCGAACACGCTGTCACAGGGCAGCCGGCTGTGCTGCCGCAAGACCAGACACAAGAGCGGCCAAATAAACGGCGGCAGAAAGCGGCACTGCTGGGCGCACGCTAAGCGATGCAAGCGGGCAAGCAGCGCAGATCCGACGCGCTCGGCGTGTTTGCCTCGCTCGCGCCAGCCGGCGCGCCCCTTCCTTGCACACCATTCACATCCGCTTCACCTTCGCGTGCGACGCTTGTCATTCGTTCGCATGCCTCATTTTCAGAATTGCCCGGCCGCTGCCTTGTGCGTGGCTTAGACCGCACGGGCCAGCGCGCGATGCCGCGCGAGGCTGATGCCCGCGTCGCGCTGATCCGCAGCCGTCAGTTTCCCGTTGCGGTGGATTCCGCCTGCGCCGAGCGCGCCGGCGATCCCGCCGCGACGATCTTCACTGCACCGGAGTTCCCATGTTTTCTCGACGCTATCTGGCCATGTGGTGCGCCACCGCGCTGCTCGCCGTCTGCGCGGCGCTGGCCGCCACACAGCCTATTTCGTGGTTCTGGATCATCGTGCCGCTCGCGCTCGTCGCGCTCGGCCTATTCGACCTGACGCAGCAGCGCCATGCGATTCTGCGCAACTATCCGCTGTGGGGCCACTTCCGCTTCCTGTTCGAATTCATTCGCCCGGAGATCCGCCAGTATTTCGTCGAAAACGACACCGATGAAAAACCGTTCTCGCGCGCGCAGCGCAGTATCGTCTACCAGCGCGCGAAGAACGATGTCGACAGCCGTCCGTACGGCACCGAGGTCGACGTCAAAGCCGTCGCGCACGAGTGGATCAGCCACTCGCTCGCGCCGACCACGCTGGAGAATCACGACTTTCGCATCGTCGTCGGCCCGGAGCGCGCGCAGCCTTACTCGATGTCGATCTTCAACGTCTCCGCGATGAGCTTCGGCTCGCTGTCGGCGAACGCGATCATGGCGCTGAACCTCGGCGCGAAGAAGGGCAACTTCGCGCACGACACCGGCGAAGGCTCGATGTCGAAGTATCACCGTGAGCATGGCGGCGACATCATCTGGGAAATCGCCTCGGGCTACTTCGGCTGCCGCAACGACGACGGCACCTTCAGCGCGGAGAAGTTCGCGAAGCAGGCCGCCGAGCCGCAAGTGAAGATGATCGAGGTGAAGCTGTCACAAGGCGCGAAGCCGGGCCACGGCGGCGTACTGCCCGCGGCCAAGATCACGCCGGAAATTGCAGAAACGCGCGGCGTGCCGATGGGCCGGGATTGCATTTCGCCCGCCACCCACTCCGAGTTCTCGACGCCGCGCGGCCTGCTCGAATTCGTCGAGCGTCTGCGTACGCTGTCGGGCGGCAAGCCGACCGGCTTCAAGCTGTGCATCGGGCATCCGTGGGAGTTTTTCGGCATTGCGAAGGCGATGCTGGAAACGGGCATTCTGCCGGACTTCATCGTCGTGGACGGCGCGGAAGGCGGCACCGGCGCGGCGCCGCTCGAATTCACCGATCACGTCGGCGTGCCGTTGCAGGAAGGCCTGCTGCTGGTGCACAACACGCTGGTCGGGATCGGCTTGCGGCAGCGCATCCGCATCGGCGCGAGCGGCAAGATGATCACCGCGTTCGACATCACGAAGACCCTCGCGATCGGCGCGGACTGGGTCAACGCGGCGCGCGGCTTCATGTTCGCAGTGGGCTGCATCCAGGCGCAGACCTGCCACACGGGCCGCTGCCCGACCGGCGTCGCGACCCAGGACCCGGTGCGCCAGCGCGCGCTGGTGGTGCCAGACAAGGCTGACCGCGTGTTCAACTTCCACCACAACACGCTGCATGCGCTGAAGGAAATCATTCAGGCCGCGGGGTTGAAGCATCCGGCGGAACTGCGCGCGCATCACATCGTGCGGCGCGTGTCGTCGCATGAGGTGCGGCTGATGTCGGAACTGCTGAAGTATCTCGAACCAAACGATCTGCTCACCGGCAACTATCGCTACTCGCTGTTCGAAAAGTACTGGCCTGTCGCGCAAAGCGACTCGTTCTCGCCGAGGGTGGAACTGGCGGCGACCTGAGCCCCGGCGCATGATTCACGACACCGGCCGCCGACAGGCGGCCCGGTGTCGTTCAAAAAACTGCATCCCGCCCGCGTCCGAACCCGCAAAACGGACGCCCCCTTGCCTTTCCGTTAAAATCTACGGTTTAGCACTTCGCTCCACGGCCACCTCGCGCGCTTCGGCGCCTGGCGGGGAGCCCCATGCCCGAAAGGCACTTCATGCTCACGTTTCAGCAAATCATCCTGACACTGCAGTCCTATTGGGACAAGCAGGGTTGCGCATTGCTCCAGCCGATCGACATGGAAGTCGGCGCGGGCACGTCCCACGTTCATACGTTCCTGCGCGCAATCGGCCCCGAGCCCTGGCGCGCCGCTTATGTGCAGCCGTCGCGCCGACCGAAAGACGGCCGCTATGGCGAAAACCCGAACCGTCTGCAGCACTACTATCAGTATCAGGTGGTGCTGAAGCCCGCGCCGGAAAACATCCTCGACCTGTACCTCGGCTCGCTCGAAGCGCTCGGCTTCGACCTGAAGCAGAACGACGTGCGCTTCGTCGAAGACGACTGGGAAAACCCGACGCTCGGCGCCTGGGGTCTGGGCTGGGAAGTGTGGCTGAACGGCATGGAAGTGACCCAGTTCACCTATTTCCAGGAAGTGGGCGGTTTGGCCTGCAAGCCAGTGCTCGGCGAAATCACGTACGGGCTCGAACGCCTCGCCATGTACTTGCAGAAGGTCGAAAACGTCTACGACCTCGTGTGGACCGAGTGGGAAGAGCAAGGCCCGAATGGTCCGGAAATGCGCCGTCTCACGTACGGCGACGTCTATCACCAGAACGAAGTCGAACAGTCCACGTATAACTTCGAGCACGCGAACGTCGACCTGCTGTTCACGTTCTTCAACAGCTACGAAGCGGAAGCGAAGCGCATGATCGAAGCGCAGATCGCGCTGCCCGCTTACGAACTCGTGTTGAAAGCGGGCCACACGTTCAACCTGCTCGACGCGCGCGGTGCCATTTCGGTCACCGAACGCGCGGCGTACATCGGCCGGATCCGCGCGCTGTCGCGCCTCGTTGCGCAGGCTTACTACGATTCGCGTGAAAAGCTCGGCTTCCCGATGCTCGGCAATCCCGTGCACGGCGTGCCCGGCCTCACCACCGACGCGCAAGATGCCGCAATGCCCGCGTGGGCGCCGCCGCTGAAAGTCGAACGCAAGATCGACCAGGACTGACGAGAACCTCACCTCATGACTCAACCCCATCAAGCTACCCTGCTCGTCGAGCTGCTCACCGAAGAACTGCCCCCAAAAGCGCTCGCCCGTCTTGGTGATGCGTTCGCCGAAGGCATTGCGCAGCGCCTCGCGGCGCTCGATCTGATCGAAGGCGAACTGACGTTCGAACGTTATGCCACGCCGCGCCGCCTCGCGGTCACGATCAAGAATGTGCGCTCGGTTGCGCCGGAAAGACACGTGCGCGAAAAAGTGCTGCCGGTTTCCGTCGCGCTGGACAAAGACGGTCAGCCCACCGCGCCGCTCGCGAAGAAACTCGCGGCGCTTGGCTTCCCCGATTTTTCGGTGAACGACCTTGAGCGCGCACAGGACGGCAAGGCCGAGGCGTTCTTCCTGCGCTACGCAGCACCCGGCGCGACGCTCGCCGACGGCCTGCAAAGCGCGCTGGACGAAACGCTCGCCAAGCTGCCGATCCCCAAGTTCATGACCTATCAGCGTCCGGACGGCACCAATGTGAAGTTCGTGCGTCCGGCGCATCGTCTGACCGCACTGCATAACGATCAGGTCGTGCCGGTCAGCGCGCTCGGCATCGACGCCGACGATACCACGCTCGGCCACCGCTTCCTCTCCGAAGGTTTCGTGCAGATCCAGCACGCGGACGCGTACTCCGAAACGCTGCTGCACAAGGGCCGCGTGGTCGCGAATTTCGCCGACCGCAAGGCAGTCATTCGCACGCATCTGCACGCGCAAGCCAACGGCGACCAGGTGGTGATGCCCGAAGCGCTGCTCGACGAAGTGACGTCGCTGGTCGAATGGCCAGTGGTCTATTCGTGCCGTTTCGAGGACGAGTTCCTGCAGGTGCCGCAGGAATGCCTGATCCTCACGATGCAGACGAACCAGAAGTACTTCGCATTGACCGATGCGAACGGCAAGCTGCGCTCGCGCTTCCTGATCGTGTCGAACATCGAGACGACGACGCCGGGCGATATCGTCGAAGGCAATGAGCGCGTGGTGCGCCCGCGTCTGGCCGATGCGAAGTTCTTCTTCGAGCAGGACAAGAAGAAACCGCTCGCGGAGCGCGTGTCGCTGCTCGCGAACGTCGTCTATCACAACAAGCTGGGCTCGGCGCTGCAACGCGTCGAGCGTGTGGAAGCATTGGCCGGCGCGATCGCCGGGTTGATCGGCGCCGATGCCACGCTCGCGAAGCGCGCCGCGCGTTTGGCCAAGGCCGACCTGATCACCGACATGGTCGGCGAATTTCCCGAGCTGCAAGGCACGATGGGCACGTATTACGCGCGCCACGACGGCGAGCCGGAAGAAGTCGCGCTCGCCTGCTCGGAACACTATCAGCCGCGCTTTTCGGGCGACGCATTGCCCACGACCGCGACCGGCACCGTCGTCGCGCTCGCCGACAAGCTCGAAACGCTGGTCGGCATCTGGGGCATCGGCCTGCAACCCACCGGCGAAAAAGATCCGTTCGCGCTGCGCCGTCACGCGCTCGGCGTGCTGCGCATTCTGGTCGAGAAGCAACTGCCGGTCGACTTCGTCGAACTGCTGCGCACCGCTTATGCGCAATTCGCCGCAGTGCCGAACGTCGCCGATTCGACTCAAGCCATCTACGACTTCAGCATGGACCGCCTGCGCGGTTTGCTGCGCGAACGCGGTTACGCGGCCGGTGAAATCGACGCGGTGCTGGCGCTGAACCCGACTCATCTGGACGACATCGTCGCGCGCCTCGATGCGGTGCGCGAGTTCGCGGCGCTGAGCGAAGCGGCATCGCTCGCAGCGGCCAACAAGCGCATCTCGAACATCCTGAAGAAGTCGGAAGGTGGGGCGAGCAGCGGCGTGCAAGCCGCGCTGCTCGTCGAAGCGGCGGAAAAGGCTTTGCATGCACAGCTCGAACAGGTCGCACCGCGCGTGCAGACGCAACTGGCCGCGCGCGACTATACGGGTGCGCTGACCGCGCTCGCCGCACTGCGCGAACCGGTCGACACGTTCTTCAACGACGTGATGGTCAACGCCGAAGACCCTGCGCTGCGCGCCAACCGTCTGGCCTTGCTCGGCGCGCTGCATCAGCAGATGAACTGCGTCGCCGACATTTCCCGACTCGCCGCCTGAGCACCGCGCCATGCCGAACAAGAAAGTGGTGATCCTCGACCGCGACGGCGTGATCAACGTCGACTCCGACGCGTTCATCAAGTCGCCCGACGAATGGGTCGCCCTGCCTGGTTCGCTCGAAGCGATCGCACGTCTGAACCAGGCCGGTTATCGCGTGGCGATCGCGACCAACCAGTCGGGCATCGGGCGGGGTCTGTTCGACATGAACGCGCTCAATGCGATGCATCTGAAGATGCACCGGATGGCGGCGGCGGTCGGCGGGCGTATCGAAGCGGTGTTCTTCTGCCCGCATACGGCGGAAGATCACTGCGAATGCCGCAAGCCGCAGCCCGGCATGCTGAAGATGATCACCGAGCGTTTCGAAGTCGATCCGGCCAATACGCCGGTCGTCGGCGACGCGATGCGCGATCTGCAAGCGGGCGCGGCGCTCGGTCATCCGGTTCATCTGGTGCTGACCGGCAAGGGCAAGAAGACGCTCGCGGCCGGCGGCTTGCCCGACGGCACGATCGTGCACGACGACCTGCGTGCCTTTGCGCTCGACTTCCTCGCCGACGCCCAAGAGTGACGCGCGCCATGCGCGTCCCCAACCCTCACTGACCACGCCGATGCGCTTCATCCGTTCCCTGCTGCTGTTGATCTACTTCGTTCTGTTCACGGTACCGTACGCGACCGCGTGCTTCATCGCGTTCCCGTTCATGCGCGCCGACAACCGCTACTGGATGGCGGCGGGGTGGTGCCGTGCGACGCTCCACACGGTGCGTTGGCTCAACGGCATCCGCTACAGGATCGAAGGCTACGAGAATCTGCCCGACGGTCCGGCGGTGCTGCTCTCCAAGCATCAATCCGCGTGGGAAACGCTGGCGTTTCCGGCGTTGATGCCGCGACCGCTGTGCTATGTGTTCAAGCGCGAGCTGCTGTACGTGCCGTTTTTCGGCTGGGCGCTCGGCATGCTGAAGATGGTTCACATCGATCGCAAGGAAGGCAAGTACGCGTTCGAATCCGTCATCAAACAAGGCAAGGCGCGCATGGCGGAAGGCGCCTGGGTCATCATGTTTCCGGAAGGCACGCGCACGCCGACCGGCAAGCAAGGCAAGTACAAGACCGGCGGCGCGCGCTTTGCGATCGCCAGCGGCGCACCGGTCGTGCCGATCGCGCACAACGCAGGGCGCGTGTGGCCCCGTAACTCGTTCCTGAAATATGCGGGTATAGTCACAGTGTCGATCGGCAAGCCAATCGACACGACGGGGCTCACGCCCGACGAAGTCAACACGCGCGTCGAACAATGGATCGAAGCTGAAATGCGTCGCATCGATCCTGCCGCGTACCCCGCGGCGGACAGCCGTTCCGCCGCCGCACCAATCTGACGCGCCCACGCCCTCGAAGGCGTATTGCGCGAAGCGAATCCGATGCAGAAGTCTCCTACGTCGCAGCCCGCTGCGGCGCTCGATAACCGGCAGCTCGATCTCCCGCTCTTCGCCGAGCCGGGGTCGACGTCGTCGTCGCCTTCGCCCTCCGCGCCCTCATCAGGCTCGCCCGCCGGGCAACAGCCGGCCGTGCCGCTGGCACCGGACGGCAGCAAGCTGCGCAGTATGTCGATTGGCCCGCGCACGCTGCATTACGTGCTCAAGCGTTCGGCACGCCGTTCGATCGGTTTCGCAATCGACAGCACGGGCCTCACGATCACTGCGCCGCGCTGGGTCACGCTCGCCGATATCGAAACCGCGATCACCGAAAAACAGCGCTGGATTTTCACGAAACTGATCGAATGGCAAACGCGTGTCGAACAGCGCGCATTGCCGAAAGTCGACTGGAGAGACGGCGCCGAAGTGCCCTACCTCGGTCAACCGGTGCGAGTGAAGCTCGGCTCGCCGCAAGGCACGCTCGCGTTCAACGCGGACGCTGCCGCCCTGCAAGTACCGTTGCCGTTGCAAGCCGATCCGCAGCAGATCAAGGACCGCGTGCAAGGCTGGTTGCAAGGCGAAGCGAAGCGTCTGTTCGGCGAGCGCCTCGCCATTTACGCGGAGAAGCTCGGCGTCAACTATCGCGCGTATGCGCTCTCGTCAGCGGCCACGCGCTGGGGCAGTTGTTCGAGCGACGGCAAGATCCGTTTGAACTGGCGGCTGATTCATTTTCCGCTGTCCATCATCGATTACGTGGTCGCGCATGAACTGGCGCATCTGCGTGAGATGAATCACAGCCCGCGCTTCTGGCAAACGGTCGAATCGATTTTTCCGGAATTCCGCGAAGCGCGGCAAACGCTGAAGTCGCATCCCCCGGAATTGCTGCCGACGCTTTGAGCTAGCGCGGCAAACACTCAACCGCGCTCGCCCGTTGCGCCGATTCGGGCATCACTCCGTGCAACAGTTTCGTGCAGATGACGCCACGTCACCTTGCCGTGCGCGTCGAGGTCCAGCACCGCGGTCGAGCGCCGCACGTTTGCATTGCCCGCGCCGTCGCGCTGATATTCGCGATACTTCACCACCGCGCCCGACGCATAGTCGGCGACGATTCCCATATCGCCGTGATTTGCGAGCCCGGACGCGTCCCGCGTTACTTTTTCTTCTGGATGAATTCGATCTTGTAGCCGTCCGGGTCCGTCACGAAGGCGATCACGGTGGTGCCGTGTTTCATCGGGCCGGCTTCGCGCACGACCGTGCCGCCTTGAGCCTTGATCTTGTCGCAAGCGGCATACGCGTCTTCGACTTCGACCGCGAGGTGACCAAAGCCGTTGCCCAGATCGTACGACGGCGTGTCCCAGTTGTGCGTCAGTTCGATGACCGTGCCGTCGCGTTCGTCCGTATAGCCGACGAAAGCCAGCGTGAATTTACCGTCCGGATAGTCTTCGCGGCGCAGCAGTTTCATGCCGAGCAGTTCGGTGTAGAAAGCAATCGAACGATCCAGGTCGCCGACCCGGAGCATGGTGTGAAGCAGGCGCATGTGCACTCCCTGTTGCGTAGTAAAACGAGACCGTCAATGTACCCGGAATCACGCGGCGCTGCAGGGTCCGGCGCACGCGGCGCGGCGCTCAGAACTGATGCCGCAGCCCCGCCATCAGGCCGAGTTGCGTGCCCTTTTGCGCGAGTCCGACGCCATTGACACCTTGCAGTTGCGCGCCGATCAGGTCACCCCGGTACTGGGCGAAATCGCCTTCCAGATAGACATCGGTGCGCTTCGACAGATTGTAGTCGGCGACCACTTGATATTGCCACGCCGAGCCGTCCTGCTTCGCGGTCTTGCCGTCCTGCAACGTACGCCAGATGTTCGCGGCGAAGTGCCATGCGTTGCCGACCTGCTGCGTGATGCCGCCCATGATCATGCGGCGCCGCGCGAAATCCGTGTACTTGAGCGCGGCCAGCACGGGCGCGGTAAACGGGCCGTTGGCGAAGTTCGAGAAGCCGGCGTCATTCTGGTTGACGATATAGCCCGCCGAAAAGCGCGTGAGATTCCACGTGTACGAAGCGCCGAAGGTCCACGCTTTCGCCGCCGCACCGTTCACCGAATCTTTCGACTCTTCGTACGCGCCGCCGATGCTGAACGGTCCGCCCACCGGCTTATAAGCGAGGGCCGCGCCGATCTGATTGCCGTACGAATTGCCCGCGTTGCCGCCGAACGCATAGCCGGCCGCGAAACTGAGTCCGTTATATCTCGCCTGATACTGGACCTGGTTGCTGGTCCAGATGCCGCCCGTCATCGTCACTTCCGGCTGGAAGCTGAAGTCGTACGGAATCCACCCGTTGCTGCCGTAACCGCCCGCCGTGATGCCTTCGATCATCACGTTGTACTGGCGCCCCAGAATGACCTGACCGAACGCGTTGGAGCGCACGCCCACCTGCGCTTCGTTGAAGAACGGCAAGGTGGGGTCGCTCCGTCCGCTGTTGATGTTGAAACGGTTTTCGAGCTTGAAGAAGGTGGACCAGCCGCCGCCGAGATCCTCGACGCCTTTCACGCCCCAGCGGCTCTGCGTGAGGCCGCCCGGACCGAGCCCGAGCGACCAGTCGCCGGCCTTGTTCACGTTGGTCAGATAACGCACGCTCTCGTCCACCACGCCGTAGAGCGTGACACTCGATTGAGCGTGCGCGATCGGGCATCCCAGCGCCGCCATCGCCGCCACCCACCTGGTTGCGTTCTTCATTCCGTCTCCTCGTACCGGCTCCGCGTAGCGCGGATGGGTTCGTAGGCGTGGGGCGGCGCGATTCGATCTGGCGCATTGTCAGCGCGTTCGTCGTGGCGGAACGCTGCACTTGCTGTCGTCTCGATCCATGCGAATGGGCTGACGAAACCCACCTGCTCGAACCTTAGCGCGAAACGGCAGCGTCAAGAAAACAGTCTGACAAGGGTGTTGTTAAGTGCACAAAAAACTTGCAGCGGTAAAGAAGCACGCGTAGAAGGTAGGGGCTTCGTTTGCGGGCGCGGCGGGTTTGCTATCGTACGATCCTGGCCTATGGGCGAGGCAGCCGGCCGCGCAGCCGAAGCCCAGTCCATCGGGCCGATTACCGATTACCCACGGGGCGCTGACATCCGATACTGTGCGCCGCCCCTCCACCGCTTCGTCGACCTCACCACCGCCGCCCCATGAGCACCACCGCCCTGCCCGCACGCCGCGCCCCGGATAGCTTCGCCATCCTGCTGATGATCGGCTTGTGCGCGATCTGGGGACTCCAGCAAGTCGCGATCAAAAGCACCAACTCGGCATTGCCGCCGGTCTTTCAGGCGGGCTTGCGTTCGGCGATCGCGGCGGTGCTCGTATGGGGCTGGGCGCGCGCGCGCGGCACGCCGCTCTTTCGCGACGACGGCACGCTCGGCGCGGGCCTGCTCGCAGGCGTGCTGTTTGCGGCGGAGTTCGTCTGTATCTTTCTCGGCCTGACGCTGACCAGCGCGTCGCGCATGGCGGTGTTTCTGTACACGGCGCCCTGCTTTACGGCGCTCGGGCTGCACTGGTTCGTCGACGGCGAGCGGATGCGGCGGATTCAGTGGCTCGGCATTTTCGTCGCGTTCGCGGGCATGACGCTGGCGTTCGCCGACGGCTTCCTGCATGGCGCCGCCGCCCGTAGCTCGGCGCTCGCGGGCGCGGCCGGCGATGCGCTCGGCGTGCTGGCCGGCATCGCGTGGGCCGCGACAACCGTGGTGGTGCGCGCGACACGCCTCGCGCAATCGAGCGCCAGCAAGACGCTGTTTTATCAGCTGACGGTGTCGGCGGTGGTGTTGCTCGCGCTCGCACTCGGGCTCGGCCAGGCTCACGTGGAAACCGTCACGCCACTGGCGCTCGTGAGTCTCGCGTACCAGGCCGTGGTCGTCGCGTTCGTCAGCTATCTGGTGTGGTTCTGGTTGCTGACGCGTTATATCGCGTCGCGCCTGTCGGTGTTCTCGTTTCTCACGCCGTTGTTCGGCGTGACCTTCGGCGTGTTGCTGCTCGGCGAGTCGTTCAGCCTGCGCTTTCTGATGGCTGCCGTACTGGTGCTGACCGGCATTGCGCTGGTCAATGCGCCGGCGAAACGGCGGCTGGTGTCCTAGTGTCCTGGCAGGAGTTAGCGGCGCGCGCGGGCCTTGGGGACATCAGAGGCCCCAGCGGGCCGCGCAAGTCACGAAGCCTTGTGCGCCACGATCTGCGCCACATGCACGTATTCGGCCACCGACACGTCTTCGGCGCGGCGTTGCAGATCGAAGCCAAGCGCCTCGAAATCCACCGAATCGCGGAACGCTGCTAGCGTGTTGCGCAACATCTTGCGACGCTGCGAGAACGCCGCCGTCACCACCTCACCGAGCACACGTTCGTCGACGGGCGGCAGTTCATGCAACTCGTACGGGATCATCCGCACGATCGCCGAATCGACCTTCGGCGGCGGCTGGAACGCTTCGGGCGGCACGTCGAGCTGCTTGTCGATCACGTAGCGGTACTGCAGCATCACCGACAACCGGCTGAACGCCTTCGTGCCGGGCTCCGCCACCATCCGCTCGACCACCTCGTTCTGCAGCATGAAGTGCTGATCGATCACGCGATGCGCGAACGACGTCAAATGAAACAGCAGCGGGCTCGAAATGTTGTACGGCAAATTGCCGACGATGCGCAGCGACGCCTTGTCGCCCGGCGCGGCCAGCGAGCCGAAGTCGAACGCGAGCGCGTCGCCCGCGTGCAGCTCGAGCAGGTCACCGAACCTTGTCTTCAGACGGCCGATCAGATCGCGATCCAGTTCGACCGCGTGCAACGGCGCTTCCGGCGTCGCGAGCCGCTCGATCAGCGGTTCGGTGAGCGCGCCGAGTCCCGGCCCGATTTCGACCATGCGCTCGCCGCGTTGCGGCCGGATCACGTCGACGATCGAATCGATCACGCCCATGTCGACCAGAAAGTTCTGGCCGAAACGCTTGCGCGCGAGATGACCCTGGTGCCGGCCCTGCTGCTGTCTGCTGGTGGACATCGAAGAAACGCTAAGAAAAAGAACTGCTTGAGAAAAAGGAAACCGCCGCCAACCGCGCTGCGGCGCGCGCAATCAGCCCGCGCGGCGATGCTGCGCCATCGACACCGCCGTGTCGATCGCGGCAAGCAGGCTGCCCGCGTCGGCGCGGCCGGTGCCGGCCAGATCGAGCGCGGTGCCGTGATCGACCGAGGTGCGGATGATCGGCAAGCCGAGCGTGACATTGATGCCTTCGCCGAACGTTGCGTACTTCAACACCGGCAGACCCTGGTCGTGGAACATCGCCAGCACGCAGTCGGCCTCTTCGAGATAACGCGGCTGAAACAGCGTGTCGGCCGGATAGGGGCCGCGCGCGTCGATACCCTGGTCGTTCGCGAGTGTGAGCGCCGGCGTGATGACCTCGATTTCCTCGCGGCCCAGATAACCGTTCTCGCCCGCGTGCGGGTTCAGGCCCGTCACGAGAATGCGCGGCGCGGGCAAGCCGAAGTGATGTCGCAGATCGTGATCGATGATGCGCAGCGTCCCGACGATACTGTCGACCGACAGCGCGGCCGACACGTCCTTGAGCGGCAGATGCGTGGTCGCGAGCGCGACGCGCAGCGGACGCTTGCCGGTGCCGGCCAGCATCATCACCACGCGTGGCGTGTGAGTGCGCTCGGCCAGATATTCGGTGTGGCCGGTGAACGGCACACCGGCGTCGTTGATCGTGCTTTTCTGCAGCGGGGCGGTGACGATCGCGTCGAAGGTGCCGGCCAACGCACCGTCGATCGCGCTGTCGAGCAGATCGAGCACGTAGCGGCCGTTGGCGGCGTCCAGCTTGCCCGCGCGCGACGGCGCGCCGAGCGGCTGGTGCTGCACCCGCACGCGCTGGCCGTGCGCCATCAGCGCGGTCCAATCGACGCCCACCGCACGCGCGCGTTCGGCGAGCAGACCGGCGTCGCCCAGTACGGTGAACTGCGCGTTCGGCCAGTGTGCCGCCGCGCCGGCCAACGCCTGCGCCGTCAGTTCGGGGCCGACGCCGGCGGGCTCGCCGGTCGTGATCGCGATCTGCAACGGCAGGCTGGTGGACTGGGCGGCGCTCGTCATGATGGTTATTGCACGCTCGACAGCGTGGGCTTCACTTCCACGTACGCGGTGTCGCGCAGTTCGCGCAGCCAGTCGGCGTAAGCCTGTTCCGCCTTGCGCTGACCGATGGCCTGGCGCGCCAGATCCATCTGCTGCGATACCGAGCCTTCGGCTTCGCGGCGGCCCAGCACCTGGATCAGGTGGTAGCCGTACTCGCTGCGCACCGGGTCGCTGATCTGGCCGTCCTGCAGCGAGTTCATCGCGCGCTCGAATTCCGGCACCGTTTCGCCCGGGCTGATCCAGCCGAGGTCTCCGCCTTGCGACGACGAACCGTCCTGCGAGTAGGTGTGTGCGAACTTCGAGAAGTCGCCGCCCGCCGCAATCTGACTCTTGATGTCGAGCAGCTTCTGGCGCGCTTGCGGCTCGGACATGCCGTCGCCGACGCGCAGCAGGATGTGGCGCACGTGCGTCTGCACGAGCTTCGGCGCGTCCGCGCTCGTGCCCTGACCGGCGCGGCGATCGACCAGCCGCACAATCTCGAAACCGTCGTTGGTGCGGATCAGATCCGGGCTGACCTCGCCGGGGCGCAGCGTCGACGCGGCCTTGACGAATTCAGGCGGCAGCTTGGACGGTGCGAGGAAACCCAGATCGCCGCCGTTCTTTGCCGCGTCCGGCGCCTGCGAGCTGGACTTCGCGAGCCTCTCGAAATTGGCGCCGCCCTTGGCTTCGGTCAGCAGAGACTGCGCTTTCTGCTGCGCCGCCTCGATGTCCGTCTCCGGCGCGTTCAGCGGCGCCTTCACGAAAATATGCTGCAGATGCAGGTCGCTCGTCTGGCCGGCATTCGGGCCACGCTGACTGGCGATGTAGTTCGCCACCTCGGCGTCCGACACCGTGACCTTGCTGTCCACTTCCTTCTCGCGCAGACGCGACAGCGTCAGTTCGGTACGCGCGTCGCCGGTGAAGGTGGTCCAGGGCACGCCTTGCGCCTCGATGCGCGCGCGGTACATTTCGAGCGACATGTTGTTCGCCTGGGCGAGCCGCTCGAGCGTTTTTTGCACGGCGGCGTCGTCGATGTTGATGCCGTCTTCCTTCGCCTTCTGCAACTGGATGCGCTCCAGCACCATCTGGTTGAGCACCTGCTGGCGCAGCTGGTCCGTCGGCGGGACCGGCGCGTTCTGCTGGTTCAGCCGGCGCGTGATCAGGCTCATGCGCTCGTCGAGCTCGCGCCGCGTGATGACACCGTTGTTGACCACTGCGGCGATGGTATCGACCGTCTGGCCGCTACTGCCGCCCAGCGCCTGCGCCTGAACCGGCGCGACCGACAGGAAAGACGCCGCGGCGACGAAACCGGCTGCAAGCGTTGCCAAGCGATGCTTTTTCATGATTGCCACAGATACTCCAATGATGTCGGGCACGCCTGGCCCGTCTTTTCGCATTCGATAAATGATTGGGCGCGCGTCATTCGTAATTGGTGAAGCGAGATTCCGGCGGCGGCGGCGGCGGCAACGGCGTGTAACCCGCCACGCTGTTGCGGAACGCGGTCATCAGCCCGTTATCGACGCTCGACAGGCCCTTGAAGGTCAACTGCGCCAGGAAGCGCGTACTCGACTGATTCTGCCCCGAGGTGTTCAGGCCGTTCGCATAGCGCTGGATGCCGGCGCCGAGCGTCCAGCAGTCGGCGTCGTATTGCATGCCGACCAGGCCGTCGACGATGCGGTGGCCGCCCAGGTCATAGTTGAACCGCGCGACGCCGTACACGCGATGCGTGAGCGGCCACTGTCCCGACACCAGGATCTGGTTGATCGGCTGGTTGTCCAGCGTGGTGTTGGCGCGCGTGTAACGGTACGCGACGTTGATCACCTTGCCGGTCGCCGGACTGAACCCGAAGCCGACGCTCGTCTTCACCAGCTGATTGTTGTCGGCATTATATTGGAACGCCGTTTCCGAGGCGAAACCGGCGCCGAGCTTGAACGACGCACCCACGATCAGGTCCGAATGCGTGGCCTGCGTACTGGTCTGGTTCGGCTGCAGCGTGACGCGCTGGTCCTGGAAATAGTACTGCTGCGCGATCACGAAGCGCGCCCGTTCATCGCCCGTGGCCGGGTTGATGAAGCGCGTGGTGATGCCCGCGGTCAGGCGGTTCGCGTCGGCGATCCGGTCGTTGCCGACGAAGGTGTTCGGCGTGAAGATTTCCGCGAGACCGAAGTCCGAGTCGGCGGTGTCGAAGAGCGGCGCGTTGTCCTGATTGCGGTACGGCGTGTACACGTAGTACAGGCGCGGCTCCAGCGTCTGGATGTAATCGGTGCCGAAGATGCGCACCGAGCGCTCGAAAGTCAGCCCGGTATCGAAGCTCAGCGTCGGGATCGATTCGGTGAAATTCTTCGGCGTGCCGCGCGCCACGTCGGTGGTGCTGAGGTTGTTCAGGTTGTACGACGCGAAGTGCCACTGCACCTTCGGCGTGACGAAGTAGCCCGGCCCGACCACCGAGTACGACACATACGGGTTGAACAGCACCCGCTGACCCTGGGTCATGTCCCCGGTGGTAATGCGGAAATTCGTGTAATCGGCTTCCGTGCCGAAGTCGAAGCCGCCGACGTTGTACTTCGCGTACTTCACGTTCAACTGCGGCTCACGGCCGTACGGCGCGACCGACGGTTCGAGCGTCTGCCAGTGCTGTTCGCGCGCGAGCACCGACCACGGCCCGTTGTTGTAGGTCAACCCGGCTTCCTGCTGATACAGGAGCTGGGTGCCGTTCATGAACTGATTGACCGACGACGACAGGTCTTCCGGATACGTGTTGTCCGAAACCCTGTTGTAGTAGATGTAGCCGCCGAACCCGTTGCCGAAGTTCTGGTTGTGCTGGATATACAGCGCGTAGCGGTTGGTCTTGGTCAGGCGATCGTCCGGCAGGAATTCGCCGGTGATCGAGCCGGAATACGTGGGCGACAGATAACGGAACGTGCTCTGCAACTGCACACCGCGCTTGGAGATCAGACGTGGCGTCACCGTCAGATCGCGATTCGGCGCGATGTTGAAGTAATACGGTACTGAGAGTTCGAAGCCATTCGACGAACTCAGCGAGAACGTGGGCGGCAACAGCCCGCTGCGCCGCTCGCCCGACAATGGGAACGACAGCCAGGGCGAGGCGAACACCGGCACGCCCTGGAAGAACAACACGCTGTTGTAGGCGACGCCTTCGTCCGCGCCGGTGTCGAAGTCGAACTCGCTGCCCTTGATGTACCAGGCCGGGTTGTCCTCGCATGCGCACGCCGTATAGGTGCCGCGCGTAAATACCGAGCGCTCGTAGTCGAGCAGGTCGACACGCTCGGCGCTGCCCGAGCCGCCCGTCAGGTTGAAGCGATACTTCGGCGAGGTCATGAAGCCTTCGGTCGAATCCACGCGCAGATGCGCTTCCGGACCGATGAAGGTATTGCCGCTGTTGATCACGTGAACCTGGCCGTATGCGTCGGCCATGTCCGTGTCCTGATCGTAGTGCAGCGCGTCGGCCTTGATCACGGCCGTATTGCGGCGCAGCTCGCCCGAGCCCTTGACCGCCAGATCCTGGTCGATGGTGCCGGCGGCGCTGTCGCCGAGCACGAACGTGGCCGGGCTCTGGCCGGCTTGCAGCGGATGATCCTCGAGCTGCGGGGCAAGCCGCATGCCCCACGGGATGTCGATGGATTGCGGCTGCGCGGCTTCCCCCACCAGCTGGGCGTGCGCGAGCGCGGGCATCAGGCCCGGAGCGGCGATCAACGCCGCGACGAGCCGCCTTTTGCGCGGCACTACGGCACAAGAGGGAGTCGTTTGGGAAAGCTTTCTAGGCGGCATGTATCGTTTGGCGAATCGGCCCGTCCGTCAGCTCCTGCAGTCACGATCCACCGCCTGCACACCCCGACCGTGACAGTCGGCTGTACATCAATATTTACAATCTGTCGAACGATGAGGCGGGCGGTGAAGCGGACCACGCGAAAGCCAGCGTGAGTCGCGTCAAAAAAGTCGTGGGGTATTATATGGCAAGACGTTGCCCCTCTGAATTTGCTGCCGGTTTTCATGACGCCCCCCTCTTCCCAAGACACGACCCAAGACTCCACCGACAGCCGTCTCGAACTGCTCAAAGCCTGGCTGCAAGGCCATGCGGCGCGTTATGCGCTCGAGCTCGACACGCTGGTCCCTGCTTCGTCCGACGCCAGTTTTCGCCGCTATTTCCGGCTCGCCGGTAAGGCGGCGGAAGGCGAAAGCGCCACCAGCCTGATCGCCGTCGATGCCCCGCCGCCCGAGAAGTCGCGCGAATTCGTGCAGATCGCCGCCCTGCTCGACGCCGCCGGCGTGCATGTGCCGCGCGTGCTGGAGGCCGATTTCGACGCCGGGCTGATGCTCGTCACCGATCTGGGCACCGCTTCCTACCTCGCGGCGCTAACCGACGCGCAGCAGTCCGGCGATTCACGCCGCGCCCGCACGCTAATGCGCGACGCGCTCGACGCGCTGATCCGCTGGCAACTCAGTTCGCGCGAAAACGTGCTGCCGCCGTTCGACGAAGCATTCCTGCGCCGCGAAATGGAGCTGATGCCGGAGTGGTTCATCGGCCGGCACCTCGCGCGCGAGGTCGACGAAAAAACGCGTGGCGTGCTCGATCGCACGTTCGCGCTGCTGATCGCGAGCGCGCGTGCGCAGCCGCAGGTGTTCATGCTGCGCGATTTCATGCCGCGCAATCTGATGATCGCCGCCGCGCCGAACCTTGTGAACCCCGGCGTGCTGGACTTCCAGGACGCGGTGTTCGGCCCGATCACGTACGACGTCGCGTCGCTGCTGCGCGACGCGTTCATCGGCTGGGACGAGGAGTTCGAGCTGGACTGCTTTGTGTACTACTGGGAGCGCGCGAAAAAGGCCGGCCTGCCGGTCGATGCCGATTTCGGCGAGTTCTACCGGCAGATCGAGTGGATGGGGCTGCAACGGCACATCAAGGTGCTGGGCCTGTTCTGCCGGATCAACTACCGGGACGGCAAGCCGCACTACATGAAGGATCTGCCGCGTTTCATCGGCTATGCGCGCAAGGTGGCCGAACGCTATGCGCCGCTGCGTCCGTTCGCGAAGCTGCTCGACGAGCTCGAAGGCCGCGCGAACGAAATCGGCTACACATTCTGACCGGTCACCATGTCCCTGAAGAAAGCGATGATTTTCGCCGCCGGCCGCGGCGAGCGCATGCGTCCGTTGACCGACGCGTGCCCCAAGCCTTTGCTCGAAGCGGGCGGCAAGCCGCTGATCGTCTGGCAGATCGAACGGCTCGCGCGGGCCGGCTTCCGGACTATCGTGATCAATCATGCGTGGCTCGGCGCGCAGCTCGAAGCCGCGCTCGGCGACGGTTCGCGCTGGCATGTCGAATTGCGCTACTCGGCCGAGCACGAAGCACTGGAGACGGCGGGCGGCATCGCGCAGGCGCTGCCGCTGCTCGAAGATGACGGCGCAAGCGACGTGTTCGTCGCGGTCGCCGGCGACGTGTACGCCGATTTCGATTACGCCGGGCTCGATGCTCGCGCCCTGCAATTGAAGGCGCAGCCCGCTGCGGGCATGCATCTGGTGATGGTGCCGAATCCGCCGTTTCATCCCAACGGCGACTTTGCCCTGGTCGACGGCGTGCTGTCGCTCGACGCGCAGCCGCGCCTGACGTTCGGTAGCATCGCGCTTTACGACACGCGCATGTTCCGCGACTTGCCGCGCGGCACGCGGCGCGCGCTCACGCCGTATTATCAGGAGACGATTGCGCGCGGACTCGCGAGCGGCGAGTTGTACGAAGGCTTGTGGGAGAACGTCGGAACGGCTGCCCAGCTGCAGGATCTGGATCAGCGCTTGAGGATGGGCTGAGGGCGGCTAATCGGGCTCGCAGCGAAAAAAGCGTCGAGGCGAGCGGCGGCGTTACGCGAAGGCCGATGCGCCATACCGCGCAATTCACGCGCGGCATTCGGTCGCCAGTGAAGCGGACGTACCGCGTTCACCGCTCAAACCATTCAACTGCTCCGCCCGGCCGCCTGTTGCACACACCACCCCAGGCGCGGCCCTCACCGCCCGCCCTCGTTCGCTCCGATCGTCTCCATCGGCTCCGGCGCCTCTGCCGCACGTTGCTGCTGCAAGGCCCACATCTGCGCAAACAGGCCATTCGCGCGCAGCAGTTCCGCGTGCGTGCCGCGCTCGACGATGCGCCCCTTGTCCATCACGATGATCTGCTGCGCGTGCACCACCGTCGACAGCCGGTGCGCAATGATCAGCGTCGTGCGCTCGCGGGCGATCTGATCGAGTTCGTGCTGGATCGCGCGCTCGGAGCGCGAATCGAGCGCGGAGGTCGCTTCGTCGAACAACAGGATCGGCGGATTCTTCAGGATGGTCCGCGCAATCGCCACGCGTTGCTTTTCGCCACCCGACAGTTTCAAGCCGCGCTCGCCGACCGGCGTGTCATAGCCGTTCGGCAGCCCATCGATGAACTCGTGAATATGCGCCGCGCGCGCCGCCGCGATCACTTCTTCGCGGCTCGCCGACGGCCGGCCGTATGCGATGTTGTAGTAGATCGAATCGTTGAACAACACCGTATCCTGCGGCACGATGCCGATCGACGCGCGCAGCGAATCCTGCGCGACGTCGCGAATATCCTGAGCGTCGATGGTGATCGCACCGCCCGTCGCGCGGTCCAGATCGTAGAAGCGGAACATCAGCCGCGCGAGCGTGGACTTACCCGAGCCGCTATGGCCGACCACCGCCGTCGTGGTCCCCGCGGGAATCGTAAAGCTCACGTCGTGCAGTATCTGACGCGCCGGCTCATAAGAGAAGTTCACGTGCTCGAAGCGCACCTGCGCACCGCGCACTTGCAATGGTGGCGCGTCGGGCAGGTCGGGCACTTCCTGCGCCGCGCCGAGCAGCGTGAACATACGGTCCATGTCGGTGAGACTCTGCTTCAGTTCGCGATACACGACGCCGAGAAAATTCAGCGGAATATAAAGCTGCAACATGAAGGTGTTGATCAGCACCAGATCGCCGAGCGTGAGGCGTCCGGCCATCACGCCTTGCGTCGCGCGCCAGAGGATGAACACGAGCCCCGTGCCGATGATCGCCTGCTGCCCGAAGTTCAGCGCCGACAGCGAACGCTGCGATTTGATCGCGGCCGTGCGATAGCGCTTGAGGTTTTCATCATAGCGGCTCGCTTCCCACTCTTCGTTGCCGAAGTACTTGACGGTCTCGTAGTTGAGCAGCGAATCGATGGCGCGCGAGTTGGCTTTCGAATCGAGATCGTTCATCGTGCGGCGAAAATGCGTGCGCCATTCGGTGACCTTCACCGTGAACACGATGTACACCGCGAGCGCGATGAATGTGACGATCGCGTAATACGCCTCGTATTTGACGACGAAAAAGCCGAGCACGAGACCGACTTCGACGAGCGTCGGCAGGATGCTGTACAGCGAATACGAGATCAGTTGCGTGATACCGCGCGTGCCGCGTTCGATGTCGCGCGACATGCCGCCCGTCTGCCGTTCGAGATGAAACCGCAGCGACAGCGCATGCAGATGGCGAAACACCTTCAGCGCGAGTTGTCGCACCGCGCTCTCGGTCACTTTCGAAAACAGGATCTCGCGCAGTTCGGTGAAGAGCGACGTGGACAGCCGCACCACCGCATACGCGACCACCAGCAGTCCAACGCCGCCGAGCAGCACGATGCCCGGCGCGTCGTGCGCGCGGCCGAGCGCGGTGAGATGCTGGACCGACGCGAGGCTGTCGACGATGCGCTTCATCACGATCGGCACACCCAGATTGGCGACCTTCGCGCCGATCAGGCAACTGAGCGCGAAGCCGACTCGCCATTTATAGGTGGCGAGATAAGGCAGCAGCGACAGGATCGTCTGCCAGTCGTTGCGAGGCTGGGTGGAAATCGGCGAGGGTTCGGACGAGGGCGTGCGGCGCATGGGGATCTGCAAGGGGGAGAGTGTGAAAATGCCGGAGCTCCCGCGACAATAGCGGCGCGTCGGGTTGCGGCCTGCCGAGCTGGCACACCGCTTATTGACGCACGACCTCGCTGAACGCTTTCCCGTACAATTCCTGATCTTTCCATTGTCGCAGAAGCCGGCTGGCGCCGCTTTTCATAGGCTGTCCGGCCACCGGTTGCATGCTGGTCGCGCGGCCGTCCCATCTGCCCCGGTCGCCCCGCCGCTGGTGCAGTCGTCGTGAAATTCCCGCCTGCCGGTCGAGCCGACCGAGCCAATACGTTTCTCAAGGGTGCCCCCGATGACCGATCTTCTTCAACTCCCGCAAAAGCCCTGTGCGCTGCGCGTCGTGCCGCAACCGTCGGACGCGAATGTTCACGGCGACGTGTTCGGCGGCTGGATCATGGCGCAGGTGGACATTGCCGGCTCGATTCCGGCGAGCCGCCGCGCCAACGGGCGGGTGGCGACCATCGCGGTCAATTCGTTCGTGTTCAAGCAGCCGGTGTTCGTCGGCGATCTGTTGAGCTTTTACGCGGATATCGTCAAGACGGGTAATACGTCGGTCACGGTGTCGGTCGAGGTCTACGCGCAGCGCATGAGCCTGACCGAAGATCTCGTGAAGGTCACCGAGGCGATCCTCACCTACGTGGCTACCGATAGTGACCGCCGCCCGCGCGCACTGCCGGTACTCGACTGAGTTGCTGAGTTGACTCGCTGAATCGAGCCACTCGAGCACACATGGAAAGAGGCGCCTTGGCGCCTCTTTCCGTTTCAGACCTTGAAGTTGCAGGTGTGGCGGCACGCTCGTGACCGGGTGGACCCGGTCCGGCTTCGCTACCGCTTGCCGGCTTACTGGCTCGCCGCCGCGCCGATGCCCGCTTTCTTCTGCGCGTTCTGGATGTCGTTCGGATAGTTCGGATCGTTGCGCGACGGCTGATAGCCGTGCGCCTCCAGTTGTTTCAACTCGGCGTTCTTCTTCGCCCGCGCCTCTTTGCGCGCGGCCTTGCGCTCCGCCTTCGAGGTGTGCGGCCTCGCGCCGGTCGCCGCCTTGGCCGCATCGGAGCCCTCGCCCGCCGGCCCTCCTCCGGCGCCCCCGCCGCCGCTTTGTGCGAACGCCGGCGCGGCAGCCGCCACGCTCAGTACAACCGATGCCAACAACACAGCCAGTTTTTTTGCAGGTGAAGACGACATAGTTTTCTCCAGTCGGATTGGCGGATAGTCGGCAGCACGACGCCCGCCACACACTACGTGCGGCAGGAACGGCAATCGGGCAAACGGGCGAAGCGCTGCGTGAATCGAGTTTCTTTGATGTTTCGTCGGTACTTCGTCATGCCCCAGCAAGCTCCCGGATGGGAACCCTGAATATATCCGACTGAAACTCATGCGCAAATCGCTTTTGCCCGCGCAAGCGGTGGCTAGGCCGCCCCGCTCGACACTGCGCACGCGCCATCGCCGCGCAAATAAACATCGACCTGCGCTTCGATCCACTGCGCGAAATGCGTCTGGCCGGCCTTGAGAGTTTCGCGCTGCTGCCACACCAGCCAGTACGGATAGCGATACGGCACGCGGATCGTGGTGATCTGCACCAACGCACCTTGCGCCAACGCATGCGCGACCAGACTGCGTCGCTCGAGCGCGATGCCCTGGCCCAGCAGCACCGCGCCGATCGCGATGTTCGAATCGTTGGCCGACAGCACCACGGCTTCGGCCGGCGGCGGCGCGACGTGCGCCGCGTGGCACCAGTCAGCCCACTGCGCATCGGGGCTGGAGATCAGCGGGCAGGCGACCACGTCCTCGGCGCTCACGGGCAAGCGGCCGCCCGGTGAGAGCGCGAAATGAGGCGCGGCAACGACGAGCATGTCGTCGTCGAACAGTTTTTGTTGCGCGACGTCGGGCCAATGCCCTTGTCCCATGCGGATGCCGATGTCGGCCGCGCTCTGGCGAAAATCCTCGACCTGCAGACTGGTCAAGAGGCGCACCCGATAGTACGGGTGCGCTTCGCGAAAGCTCGGAAGGCGCGGCACGAGCCAGTGCTGCGCGAACGACGGCAGGGTCGAGATCACCAGTTCGCTCTCCTGTGGGCGCGCCTGCGCGCGGCGCGTGGCCTGGGTGATATCGTGCAGTGCGGCGCGGATGTCCAGCGCATACAGGCGTCCTTCGTCGGTGAGGCGCAACCCGCGCGCCTCGCGCACGAAGAGCGCGACGCCCATCGCGTCCTCCAGTACTCTGATCTGCTGGCTCACCGCCGAGTGCGTCACGTGCAATTCGCGCGCGGCCAGGGTGACGCCGCCCAGACGAGCGACGGCTTCGAAACAGCGGAGCGCGGTAAGCGGCGGGATGGGTTTCATGTTAGAAATTCTGACGTAGATCGTCGGTAATTGTCGCTTTTTCTGGCGCGCGGAGATGCTTAATCTATCGGCTTGAGGCACCAGACATCGCACGGGCGAGAAGCGCCGCGGCGCGGCCCGCTCAGGCGCACAATGATAGAACTGCTAACGGGAAACACATGAAACTGATCGGAATGCTCGATTCGCCCTACGTACGCCGGGTCGCCATCTGCCTCAAATTGCTGAAGCTCGACTTCGAACACTCACCGATCTCGGTGTTCAGCACGTACGAACAGTTCGCGCGGATCAACCCGGTCGTCAAGGCGCCCACGCTGATCGCCGACAACGGCAGCACGGTGATGGAGTCATCGGTGATCCTGCAGTACCTGGCGACGCTGGCCGGACCCGGGCAGCGGCTCTTCCCCACTCTGCCGGAAGACGCTTTGCGCGCCGCCCGTCTATCGGGGCTTGCGCTCGCGGCGTGCGAGAAGAGCGTCCAGATCGTCTACGAGCGGAATCTGCGGCCGGTGGAGAAGCAGCACGAGCCCTGGCTCGAGCGCGTGCGCGCGCAACTACTCGCCGCTTACGCCGAACTCGAACGCGAGGTGGCGACGGCCGCGCTGCCGATCGAGCAGGAGCAGTTCGACGCGGCGGACGTCACCGTGGCGGTGAGCTGGCATTTCACGCAGATGATGCTGCCGGAGATCGTCGATCAGGCTGCGTACCCGCACTTGCAGGCGTTTTCGGCGCTGGCGGAGGACTTGCCGGTTTTCGTGGACACGCCGGCGGTCTGACAACGGCGGTGCGGGAAGCCCGCCCTGTCATCGACAAGGCGGCGTGCAGGGACGAACCAGAACGCGCCGCCGATTGGCCCGGCAGTGATGCCCGGCCTCGCAGCGCCTCGATTGCCGCTGCGAGCCGCTCCCCCGGGCCAATCAAGCCGGCTCCAACTCGCGCCGCACGCCTCCTTGCAGCAACTCGGAAATCGCATCCGTCGATAACGGCCTCGCGAAGTAGAAGCCCTGCATCTCATCGCACGCGCGCTCTTTCAGGAAGTCGAGTTGCGCCGACGTTTCGACGCCTTCCGCGATTACGTGCAGCTTCAACGAGTGCGCAAGCGCGATGATTGCCGAGGTGATCGTCTCGTCGTCGCCCGACACGCCGATGTCCGACACAAACGAGCGGTCGATCTTCAGCCGGTCCACCGGGAAGCGTTTCAGATAGCTGAGGCTTGAATAACCGGTGCCGAAGTCGTCGATCGCGAGGCCGATGCCGAGCGCGTGCAGCTCGTTGAGCATCGACACCGCCTCTTCGGCGTTACGCATGATGGTGCTTTCGGTCAGCTCCAGTTCGAGGTAGCGCGGCTCCAGACCGGTCTCGGTCAACACCTGCGTCACCAGCTTCGCGATATCGCGCTGCTGGAACACACGCGCCGACAGATTCACCGACACCCGCGTCGGCGGCAAGCCCTCATCCTGCCAGGCCTTGTTCTGGCGGCACGCTTCACGCAGCACCCATTCGGACAGCGGCCCGATCAGCCCGCTCTCCTCCGCCAACGGAATGAACGCCGACGGCAACACCAGACCGTCTTCCGGATCGTGCCAGCGCACCAGTGCCTCGATGCCGACAATCTGTCCACTGCCGATATCCACCTGCGGCTGGTAATGCAGCAGGAATTCACCGTCACGTAACGCGCGGCGCAGGCGCCGTTCCAGATTCAGACGCGCGCCCGCGCTCGCATTCATCTCCGGCTGATAGAACTGGAACGTATTGCGGCCCATGTCCTTCGCGCGATACATCGCGAGGTCGGCCTTTTTCATCAGCGATTCGGCGTCGTCGCCGTCTTGCGGGAACAGGCTCGCGCCCATGCTGCACCCCACGTACAGCTCGGTGCCGTCGAGCCACACCGGCTCGGAGATCGACGAGCGCACGCGCTCCATCCATGCGATCAGCGACTGTTCATCGACGGTGTCGGTCATCACGATCACGAACTCGTCGCCGCCGTGCCGCGCCACCGTGTCGGTGGTGCGCGAGCAGCGCGCGAGGCGCTCGGCGACCACGCGCAGCAGCCGGTCTCCGACGCTATGGCCGAGCGTGTCGTTGACGTTCTTGAAACCGTCGAGATCGAGGAACACGACCGCGACGCCGTTGTGATGCCGCCGTGCGACAACCAGCGCATGCTCGAGCCGGTCGCGCAGCAGGTTGCGGTTCGGCAGGCGCGTGAGGCTGTCGTAGTTGGCCTGGTATTCGAGTTGTTCCTGATAGCGGATCAGATCGGTCACATCGTTGATCACGCCGATGTGATGGGTGATCACGCCTTCTGCGTTGGGCACCGGCGCGATGAACAGCTGATTCCAGAACAGTGCGCCGTCCTTGCGATAGTTGCGCAGCACCGCGCTGACCTCGCGATTCGCCGCGAGCGCCTGGCGGATCAGCGCGACGCCTTCCTGGTCGCGGTCATCGCGTTGCAGAACGCGGCAATCGTGGCCGATCACCTCGGCGGGATCGTAGCCGGTGATGCGCATGAACGCCGGGTTCACATATTCGATCAGATTGCCGGCCGGCGACGGCGCCGTGATCAGAATCGCGTTGACGCTCGCGTCGAGCGCGCGGCTTTGCAGACGCAACGCAAGATCGGCGCGCTTGCGCTCGGTGATGTCCGTATAGGAACCGAGCACGCCGATCACGCGGCCCTCGCCATCGGTGAACGGCAGCTTGCTCGTGACGGTCGTGCGGTGCACGCCGTCGATCACCAGGTCGACCTCGAAGTTCATCTTCGGCACGCCGGTGCTCACCACTTCCTGGTCGTGATTGCCCAGCAGATCGGCGAACGCGCGCCACGGCATATCGGCGTCGCTCTTGCCCACCACCTGCTCGGGATAGGCGAGCCCGGCATCGCGCGCGAACGCCATGTTGCAGCCGAGATAGCGCGACCCGAGGTCCTTCCAGAAGATGCGCTGCGGGATGTTGTCGATCACCGCTTCGAGCATCTGGTTCGAACGCTGCGCCTCGGCTTCGGCGTTGATCTGGTCGGTGACGTCGTCGGCGAGCACGAAGAGCGACGCGCGGCCCATGAAGTTCAGCGCGTGATACGAAATATCGACGCTGATGATCGAGCCGTCCTTGCGCCGGTGATGCCAGATGCCTGCCATCGTGCGGCCGTGCGGGACCGCATTTTGACGTTGCAGATGCGATTCGAGCCGCGCGAGTTCGCTCTGCGTGCGGATCGCGCGAATGGTCATGCCGAGAAATTCGTGCTCCGAGTAGCCGTATTGCTGGATCGCAGCCGCGTTGACGGCGAGAAAGCGCAGCGTCTCGCGATCGAAGATGTACATCGGCACCGGATGGTCGTCGAACAGGCCGCGAAAGCGTTCGTCGCGGCGCCCGAGCGCGCGCACGCTGCGCAGTTTTTCACGCGCGCTGTTTTCGCGGGCGCCGAACGTGAAGATGAGGAGCACGCTGCCGGCCAG
>NZ_NPIH01000281.1 GCF_012275575.1 Paraburkholderia sp. SG-MS1
GCAGGCGCACGGCGTGACGGCGCTCGACACGCTGATCGTCAGTCACGCCGACTCCGATCACGCGGGCGGCGCGCCCGCCGTGCTCGATGCGATCGAGGTCCGCCAGATGGTGGCCGCATTGGCGCCGGACCACCCGCTGTGGGCCGGCGCGAAGCAGCACGGCGCGGCCACGCTGCCCTGCGCGGCTGGGCAGCGTTGGCAGTGGGACGGCGTCGAGTTCGCCATGCTTTGGCCGGACGCCGGGCCGCTGCAGGGTAAGCCCAATGCGCATTGCTGCGTGCTGCGGGTTGCCACGTTGGCGGACGCGGCGAGCCAATCCGTCACGCATGACCGGACCGGGCAGCCGCGCGTCGCGGCCTTGCTGAGCGCGGACATCGAGGCGCCTGCCGAACGCGTGCTGCTCGCGCGTGATCGCGGCGCATTGCGCGCTCAGGTGCTGGTCGTGCCACATCATGGCAGCAAGACCTCGTCCACCGAGCCATTCCTCGACTCTGTCGAGCCGTCCATCGCGTTATTTCAGGTAGGCTATCGCAACCGCTTTCATCATCCGAACGTAGGGGTGTTCGAGCGCTACAAGGCGCGCCATATCGAGCTCGCGCGCAGCGATACGGACGGCGCGGTGCGCGTCGATGCGAGCCCGGCGGCGAACGGCGCGGCGCTCACGCTCGAACGCTATCGCGACACGCAGCGCCGCTACTGGATGGATCGCTGATCGTGCGTGCTGGCCCGTTGGCCGCTCAGTCTCCGGCAGCACTGGCAGACGAACGCGCCGAGGCCGAGGCCGGTGCACAGGAGCGGCACGCACGCATTCGCGCAAAGCGCCCCGCAAACACGTCCGCGCAGGCCACAAGCAAAAAACAGAATGGAGATAGCCGCAGTTGAAAAACATCATTCATTTCTCGCACGCGAACGGCTTTCCGGCATCGACCTACCGGACCATCTTCGCCGAACTCGCCGACGACTATGAACTGCGCTCCATCGAGCGCATCGGCCACGATGCGCGCTTTCCGGTGACGCAGGACTGGCCGCATCTGGTCGAACAGCTGCTCGAGGACATTGGCCGCTCGTACGAGCAGCCTGTGTGGCTGGTGGGGCATTCGCTCGGCGGTTATCTGTCGCTGATGGCCGCGCTGAAAAAGCCGCAGTGGGTGAGGGGCGTGGTGATGCTCGATTCGCCGGTGATCGCCGGCTGGCGCAGCAGCATGCTGCGCGTATCGCAGTGGACGGGGCTCGACGAGCGGCTGTCGCCCGCGGCCGCCACCCGCACGCGCCGCACGCACTGGGCGAGCCGCGACGAAGCGTGGCGGCACTTTCATGCGAAGCCCGCGTTCGCGCGCTGGGACGAGCGCATGCTGTCCGACTACATCGACTTCGGCGTCCCGCAGACTTCGCCCGACGGCGGGCGCACGCTGGCCTTCGACCGGCGCACCGAATATCAGATCTACAGGACCTTGCCGCACACGCTCGGCGCGCGGCTCGCCCGGGGCGCACCGGTGCCGGTCGGGTTCATCGCGGGCACGCGCTCGAAGGAAATCCGCCAGGCCGGTCTCGATGCCACCCGCCGCGCCGCCAATGGCCATCTCGAGTGGATCGAGGGCAGCCATCTCTATCCGATGGAAAAGCCGCTCGAAACCGCGCGCGCGGTGCAGAGGATGCTGCACGAGCTGGAGCGGGGCGCCTGAGGGTTGGCGGCAAGGTGGGCGTGAGTCACGAGAGAGCTAAAACGCTATTCGAGCGGCTTCAGGATCGATTCGCGGGTCAAGTACGGCGCGGGCGTTGGAGGTCGGAGGCTGGCAACGGAAGGCGGCGCGGCCAATGCGGCGCCGAGCGATATGACACACGGGTCGTGCGTCGGCTCCATGTGGACAGAGCACCTCACTGCGCCAGCCGAAACACGCCGCCGCAACATTGACCGGATGCTCTGGCGCGCGTCACCCCGCCAGCAGCCGCGCGCGCGACTCGCCTAACTGCCAGCGCCCGTCAAAAGCGGTGCATGATCGACGCTCGGCGCTTGCCGCCGCGGCAGCATCCGCACGCGCAGATGGCGCTCGGATTTTGCTGGGTCGGGCCCTTGCTTTACGGTATAATCCGTTTTTCCCGCGAGCATCCAGCGATGACCAAATATGTTTTCGTCACCGGCGGCGTAGTATCTTCCCTCGGCAAGGGTATTGCCGCCGCTTCCCTCGCCGCGATCCTCGAATCGCGCGGTCTTAAAGTCACCCTCCTCAAGCTCGATCCGTACATCAACGTCGACCCCGGCACGATGAGCCCGTTCCAACACGGCGAAGTGTTCGTGACGGAAGATGGAGCAGAGACCGACCTCGACCTTGGCCACTATGAGCGCTTCATCAGCACGAAGATGCGCAAGGCCAACAACTTCACCACGGGTCAGATTTACGAATCGGTAATCCGCAAGGAGCGCCGCGGCGATTATCTCGGCAAGACGGTGCAGGTCATCCCGCACATCACGAACGAAATCCAGGCATTCGTCGAGCGCGGCGCAGCTTCCGCGACGTGCGGCGAGCCGGATGTCGCGATCGTCGAAGTCGGCGGCACCGTCGGCGACATCGAATCGCTGCCATTCCTCGAGGCCGCGCGTCAGATGAGTCTGCGCATGGGGCGCAACAGTGCGTGCTTCGTGCACCTCACGCTGGTGCCCTGGGTCGCCACCGCCGGCGAACTCAAAACCAAGCCCACGCAACACAGCGTGCAGAAGCTGCGTGAAATCGGCATCTCGCCGCACGTGCTGCTGTGCCGCGCCGACCGCCGCATTCCGGACGACGAGCGCGCGAAGATCTCGATGTTCTCGAACGTGCCCGAAGACGCGGTGATTTCCGTGTGGGACGCGGACAGCATCTACAAGATTCCGCAGATGCTGCACGACCAGGGTCTGGACGCGATCATCTGCGAAGAGCTCAAGCTCACGCCGAAGCCCGCGGATCTGTCCATGTGGTCCGACCTCGTCGAGAAGCTCCAGCATCCGAAGCACGAAGTGACGATCGGCATGGTCGGCAAGTATGTCGATCTGACCGAGTCGTACAAGTCGCTGATCGAAGCGCTGCGCCATGCGTCGATGCATACGGCAACGCGCGTCAACATCGAATACATCGATTCCGAAGAAGTCGAGACGCAGGGCGTCGAGAGCCTCAAGCATCTCGACGCGGTGCTCGTGCCGGGCGGTTTCGGCCGTCGCGGCACCGAAGGCAAGATCGCCGCGATTCGCTATGCACGCGAAGCGAAGGTGCCGTATCTCGGCATCTGTCTCGGCATGCAACTGGCTGTGATCGAATTCGCCCGCGACGTGGTCGGCCTGAAGAACGCGAACAGCACCGAGTTCGATCAGGAAACCGAGAACCGCGTGGTCGCGCTGATCACCGAGTGGTACGACCGCGAAGGCCGTGTCGAGAAGCGCACCGAAGAATCGGATCTGGGCGGCACGATGCGCCTCGGTTCGCAACGTTGCCCGATCAAGCCCGGCACGATGGCCGAAGAGATCTACGGCAAGGACGTGAACGAGCGTCATCGTCACCGTTATGAAGTCAATAACCGCTTCGTGCCCCAGCTTGAAGCGGGTGGTCTTATCATCAGCGCGCGTACCCCGAGTGAAGATCTGCCGGAAATGATGGAATTGCCGCGCAGCATGCACCCGTGGTTCGTCGGCGTGCAGTTCCATCCGGAATTCACGTCTACGCCGCGTGACGGTCATCCGCTGTTCAAGTCGTTTGTCGAGGCGGCGCTTGCGCGTCAGCAGTCGCGCGCGGCGAGCGAAGTCGGGGAGAAAGCATGAAACTGGGCGATTTCGAAATCGGGCTCGACAAGCCGTTTTTCCTGATCGCAGGCACCTGTGTCGTCGAATCCGAACAGATGACGATCGACACAGCGGGCCGCCTGAAGGAAATCTGCGCGAAGCTGAACATTCCGTTCATCTACAAATCGTCGTACGACAAGGCCAATCGCAGCAGCGGCAAGTCGTTCCGCGGTCTGGGCATGGACGAAGGTTTGCGCATCCTGTCGGAAGTGAAGCGTCAGCTCGGTCTGCCGGTGCTGACCGACGTTCACGCCGAGCACGAGATCGAACAGGTGGCGTCGGTGGTCGACGTGCTGCAAACGCCGGCTTTCCTGTGCCGTCAAACCGATTTCATCCACGCTTGCGCGCGTTCGGGCAAACCGGTCAACATCAAGAAAGGCCAGTTCCTCGCGCCGCACGACATGAAGAACGTGATCGACAAGGCGCGCGACGCGGCGCGTGAGGCGGGTCTGTCGGAAGACCGCTTCATGGCGTGCGAGCGCGGCGTGTCGTTTGGTTATAACAACCTCGTGTCGGACATGCGTTCGATCGCGATCATGCGCGAGACCAACGCGCCGGTCGTGTTCGATGCGACCCACTCGGTGCAATTGCCGGGCGGGCAGGGTACGAGCTCCGGCGGCCAGCGCGAATTCGTGCCGGTGCTGGCGCGTGCCGCCGTGGCGGTCGGCGTCGCCGGTCTCTTCATGGAAACGCATCCGAATCCGGCGCAGGCCAAATCGGACGGTCCCAACGCCGTGCCGCTCAATCGCATGGCGGACCTGCTCGAGACGCTGGTGACGCTCGACCAGGCCGTCAAGCGCGCGCCGTTCCTCGAAAGCGATTTCAACTGAAACTGATTCGGGCATTCGCCGCGTGTCACGATTGGCTTGCATAATGAGCGCCCTCGTCGGCGCACGGCGAATGTTGGCGATGGTCGTCGAACGTATCTACGCGCGAGTTGTCTGTCGGGGAGGCCGGCAGGCGCCAGATACAGTGTCACAGTAAAGAATTCAACGTCATTTCTTGAGGAAACCATGAGTGCTATCGTAGATATCATCGGTCGAGAGATTCTCGATTCGCGAGGCAACCCCACCGTCGAATGCGACGTGCTGCTCGAGTCGGGCACGATGGGCCGCGCCGCGGTGCCGTCGGGCGCGTCCACGGGCTCGCGCGAAGCCATCGAACTGCGCGACGGCGAAGCCGGTCGTTACGGCGGCAAGGGCGTGCTGAAGGCCGTCGAGCACATCAACACTGAAATCTCCGAAGCGATCATGGGCCTCGACGCTTCCGAGCAGGCCTTCCTCGACAAGACCCTGCTGGAACTCGACGGCACCGACAACAAGTCGCGCCTCGGCGCGAACGCGATGCTGGCCGTGTCGATGGCCGTTGCGAAGGCTGCCGCTGAAGAAGCCGGCCTGCCGCTGTACCGCTACTTCGGCGGCTCGGGCGCCATGCAACTGCCGGTGCCCATGATGAACATCGTCAACGGCGGCGCGCACGCGAACAACAGCCTCGACATCCAGGAATTCATGATCGTGCCGGTCAGCCAGCCGACCTTCCGCGAAGCACTGCGCTGCGGCGCCGAGGTGTTCCACGCGCTGAAGAAGATCCTGTCGGATCGCGGCATGAGCACGGCGGTGGGCGACGAAGGCGGCTTCGCGCCGAACTTCGGCAGCAACGAAGAATGCCTGTCGACCATCCTGCAAGCCATCGAGAAAGCAGGCTACCGCGCCGGTGAAGACGTGCTGCTCGCGCTCGACTGCGCAGCGAGCGAGTTCTACCACGACGGCAAGTACCAGCTGGCCGGCGAAGGCCTGCAACTGTCGTCGACGGAATTCGCGGACTATCTGGCGAACCTGGCCGACAAGTTCCCGATCGTGTCGATCGAAGATGGCATGCACGAAAGCGACTGGGCAGGCTGGAAGACGCTGACCGAGAAGCTCGGCAAGAAGGTGCAGCTGGTCGGCGACGACCTGTTCGTCACCAACACGCGCATCCTGAAGGAAGGCATCGAGAAGGGCATCGCCAACTCGATCCTGATCAAGATCAATCAGATCGGCACGCTGACGGAAACCTTCGCGGCCATCGAAATGGCCAAGCGCGCCGGCTACACTGCCGTGATCTCGCACCGTTCGGGCGAAACCGAAGATTCGACGATCGCGGACATCGCGGTCGGCCTGAATGCCGGCCAGATCAAGACGGGTTCGCTGTCGCGTTCGGACCGCATCTCGAAGTACAACCAGCTGCTGCGTATCGAGGAAGATCTCGGCGATATCGCGAGCTATCCGGGCAAGTCGGCGTTCTACAACCTGCGCTAAGCAGCCGGTTTGCCAGCGCTGACCGATGAGCCGGTTTTCCTTCGTTTCTGATTGACCTCGCCGCCCTGCGTATAGCGCAGGGCGGCGCGTATTTATTGTGCTTACTTCATGCGGCTTGTCACTGCTGTCCTGATCGTTCTGCTGGCGCTGATCCAGTACCCGCTCTGGTGGGGCCATGGCGGCTGGTTGCGCGTGCACGAGTTGCAGCAGCAACTCGCGCAGCAAGTGCAAAAGAATGCCGATTCGAAACTGCGCAACGAACGTATTCAGGGCGAAGTGCAGGATTTGCAGAACGGCACCGCCGCGGTCGAAGAGCGGGCGCGCTACGAAATGGGCATGGTGAAGGACGGCGAAGTGTTCGTGCAGTTCGTGTCGCCGAATGCGCCATTGCCGACGGCGAATACGCCTTCGGTCACCACTTCCACGCGTGGGGAAGTCTCGGCCGCGCCGCTGCATGTGGTGCCGAATCCGGAGTCGCGTGCGAAGCCGGATCGCAAGCGCGGCGCCAAGGCGGCCAAGGACAAGACGGCGCATTGAGTCTCGCTGCCCGGCGTTGACTCAGTTGGAAGGATGCAAAAAAGCGCGGTTCAGAAATGAGCCGCGCTTTTTTTCGGGGATTCACTGACTTTCGGAGCGCCGATCGGCGATGAATCGCGGCTCCGCACTACCAGCCCCAGGTCGGTCCAAAGCCGACACCGATACCGGTGCCCCAGCCCCGTCCCCAGCCGCCGCTCGAATAGCCGCCAAACACGCGCACGGGCGGTGAGTAGTAACGCGACCATGCCTGCGCGGCGTTCTCGGCGGCAATCGCCTGATCCTGCTCGAACAGCACCTGATGGTCGATCGCATCATAACGTGCGAGCTCTTCAGGCGTGAGCCGCGCGGGGGCATAGACAGCGCCGGATTGATCGGGAGGAAGACGGCTCAAAATCTGCGACGGCCCCGGTGGGTTCATCGCGCAGCCGCTCAGCGCCGCGCTCCCCACGACCATGACCATGGCAACCAGCTTGCACGCATCACGTTTTAACGAAGCAGCGTAGTTCATGTTCGATCTCCATCGGTCGGATGCCTAAGTAAAACATGCGTAGCATGCATCGCCAATGATTCAACGTAACGACGATAAAAGGTAACGCGCCGCCCAAGCCGTGAAAAGGACATGGGCGGCGCGTAGTAATAGCCGTCAAACTACGCGGTGGCTGCAGGCGCCGCTGACACCGCATCGCGCCCGCAGCCACCGCCGCAAGCCGGTTAGTGCCGCTGGTCGGCAGCCGGCGTCACGCCTTGTGAGAGTGCGTTGGCGACGAAAAGTTGCGCCACGTCCACCGGATCGAATTCATAGCGCTGATTGCAGAACTCGCAGTGAATCTCGACGTGGCCACGCTCCTCGATCACGCCGTCCACTTCCTCGCGACCGAGCATCTTCAGCATGCCACCGACTTTTTCGCGCGAGCACGTGCATTCGAAACGTGCCGTGGCCGGTTCGAAATGCTGGACGTTCTCCTGCCAGAACAGGCGCCGGAACACCGTTTCCGGTTCTTCCTTCAGCAACTCGTCTTGCGATAGCGTGCTGCCGAGCGTGCAGACCCGCTCCCACGTGTCCGCATCGAGTTCGCCCGGATGCGGGACGATTCCGCCGTCACCCGGCAGTTTCTGCAACAGCATGCCGACCGCGCGCTCGGTGTTGGCCGCGAGCCAGAGGCGCGTGTCGAGTTGCTCTGAGTGATGCATGTAATGTTCGAGCACTTCAGCCATCGACTTGAGCGGGCCATCCACGCCCGAGAGCGGCACGATACTTTGATATGGCTGCTGACCGGGCTGTTTGTCGGCCGGGTCAAGCGTGATCACGCAGCGGCCATGGCCGCTCGCGTTCAGCAGATCGACCATCGAGGTCGCCTCGTCGATCGTGTGGTTCGCGTCGACGGACAGCTTGGCCGTGGCGCGCATCGACAGATCGGAGCCGCACTGGACCACCAGCATCTTGATCGGGCCGTCGCCGAAAATCTGCATGACGAGCGTGCCGTCGAACTTGAGGTTCGCCGACAGCAGTGCGCACGCGGCCATCATCTCGCCGAGAATCGTCCGCACGGGCGCCGGATAATCGCGGCGCGTCAGCACTTCCTGCCACGTATTGCGCAACGAAACGATCTCGCCGCGCACCGGCGCCGCGCTGAACATGAATTTTTGCAACTGGTCGCTCACAACTTTTCCTCGGTGGAATGGCGCAGCTCGCACGCGCCGGCTGTTAGCCGATGCGTACGAGCTGCGCCTTGAAATATTCGCGGCGCTCGGCATAGCTTGCCGTGCCGCGCTGCATATTGGCGATATCCGCCTCGGTCAGTTCGCGCACCACCTTGGCGGGCGCGCCGAGAATCAGCGAATTGTCGGGAAACACCTTGCCTTCGGTGACGATGGCGCCCGCTCCGACCAGACAGTTGCGGCCGATCACCGCGCCATTCAAGACCACGGCCTGAATTCCGATCAGCGAGCCTTCCCTGACCGTGCAGCCGTGCAGCATGACCTGATGGCCGACCGTCACGTTCGGCTCGATCGTCAGCGGAAAGCCGGGATCGGTGTGCAGCACCGCGTTTTCCTGCACATTGCTGCCTGCGCCGATGGTGATCGCCTCGTTGTCGCCACGGATCGTTGCGCCGAACCAGACGCTCGCGTTTTCCTCGAGCTTCACGTTGCCGATGATGGTCGCCGAATCCGCGACGAACACGCTTTCATGGATGGTCGGGGCGGCTTCGCCAAGCTTGTAAATCGTCACAGTGTCTCCTCTTGATCGGTCGCGGCGCACGCGTCGGGGTGTCCCTTCCCGCTGGCACGATGGGCGCGCTGGCGGGTCGAATCGAGTATTGTAAACGTTTGTGTGATTGCGCCGCCTGCCGCTGCTGGGCAAGCTCGCCGGATTCTGGTTCGCATAGCGGCCATATTGTGCGAGCGCTAGTTCCACGCACGCGCCGTTCCTTGCCGGGCGGCCTGCCGCACCTTCGCGCTTCTCCGTTTTTTCTTCATTAGCCGTTTCCTTCGCCGACCCGCTTGCCATGATGTCCGCAACTCCGTCCGTTGCACCTGCTTCGTCTGGACCGAATGCCCAAGGCCAGCCTGATTGCGCGCGTACCGCCGCGCTGGCCGCCTTGCGCGAGAGCGATCCTGCTACCAAGGCGGCCGCGGCCCGTGCCTTGTACGCCGCCGCGCTCGCGGGCAGCGCAGCGTGTTCCGCACACCTGGAGCTCGACGAGCCCGCCGGCCTGCCGGGGCGTCCAGAACGGCCCGAACTGGTCGATCCGCGCCAGTTGAAACGACGCAGCATGCAGTCTCCGCAAGGCCGGGCGGTGCTACTGCATGCGCTCGCGCACATCGAATTCAACGCGATCAACCTGGCGCTCGACGCCGTCTGGCGCTTCGCGGGCATGCCTGCCGCTTTCTATACCGACTGGCTCAAGGTCGCGGCCGAGGAGGCGTATCACTTCTCGCTACTGGCCGCGCGCCTCGCGCAATACGGGCACGCGTACGGCGATTTCCCCGCACACGACGGCCTCTGGGACATGTGCGAGCGCACGCGAGCCGACGTGCTCGCGCGCATGGCGCTGGTGCCACGCACGCTTGAAGCACGCGGCCTCGACGCTTCACCGCCGATCCGCGCGCGCCTGCTGCAGGCGGGCGATCAGGCGTCCGCGGCGATTCTCGACGTGATCCTGCGCGACGAAATCGGCCATGTGCTGATCGGCAACCGCTGGTTTCGTCATTTGTGCGAGGCGAGCGGCCTGGACGCGCACGAGACCTACACACGCCTTGCCGATCAGTATCACGCACCGAAATTACGTGGGCCGTTCAATTTCGAGGCGCGCCGCGACGCGGGTTTCGACGAAGCGGAACTCGCCGCGCTGGCCAGTCTGGACGCCCAGCAGCCGGTTCCACCGACCGGGAGCGCCTGAACGCTCCTTCCATGATCCGCCCCCACGTAGCGCCCGACTATCTCTATAATCGAACGATCATTCTTTTTTCGGGCGTCCGGTCATGAATACTTCCCGGTCTGAGTTCGTTGCCGTGCGCGGCATCCGTCTGCATGTACGGCGTTGGGGCAATCCCGATGCGCCCATGCTGTTCATGCTGCACGGCTGGATGGACGTGGCAGCTTCGTTCCAGTTCGTCGTCGATGCGTTGGGCGGCAACTGGCAGGTGCTCGCACCGGACATGCGCGGCTTTGGCCTGTCGGACTGGCCGGTGGCCGAACGCGGTGGCGGCAGCTATTGGATCCATGACTATGTGGCCGATCTCGACGCGCTGCTCGACCACTATGCGCCGGACGGCGAGGTGAATCTGGTGGGGCACAGCATGGGCGCGAACATCGTCTGCCTGTATGCGGGCGTGCGGCCCGAGCGGGTGCGAAGGGTGGTCGATCTGGAGGGCTTCGGGCTCGCGCCCTCGCACTCGGCGCAAGCGCCCAGACGGCTGCGCAACTGGCTCGACGAGCTGCGTGATCCGCCGCAATTGAAGCGTTATGCGTCGCTCGACGATGTCGCCGCCCGCCTGATCAAGACCAATCCGCGCCTCGACCCGCAGCGTGCGCGGTTTCTCGCGCAGCACTGGTCGAAGCCCGATGGCGAAGGGCGGCACATGCTGCTCGCCGATCCGGCGCACAAGCTGCGCGGCCCGACGCTGTACCGGCTCGACGAAGTAATGGCCGTGTGGCGCAATGTCAGCGCGAAAGTGCTGCACGTGGAGGCGGCCAACTCGCCGACGCTCGCGCAGATCGCCGGCGAGATTCCGCTCGACGAGTTCAAGGCGCGTTTCCAGGCGTTCCCTAACTGGCGCGAGAAGATCATCGACGAGGCGGGGCACATGGTGCATCACGACCAGCCGGAGCAGGTGGCCGCCTTGATCGAGGGATTCTGTTCCTGAAATCGTCACATAGTGGGAAGGATCGCGCCGGCGGCGCGAGATAGCTCTGCGTCCACTTAGTGCGTTGCAGTAAAATGGCCGGAGAACCTTTCGAAGACCACGATGAACGCTGATCTGCACTGTCACTCCACCGTTTCCGACGGCCAGTTCGCGCCGGCCGACGTTGCGCGCCGCGCGCATGCGGGCGGCGTGACGCTGTGGGCGCTCACCGACCACGACGAGCTCGGTGGCCAGCGGGAAGCACGCGCCACCGCGGAGGCGCTCGGCATGGGCTACGTGAGTGGCGTCGAAATTTCGGTGACGTGGGCCTCGCGCACCGTGCACATCGTCGGACTAGGCATCGATCCGACCAGTTCGATCCTGATCGACGGCCTTGCGCGCACCCGCGACGGCCGCGCCGCGCGCGCCGAAGCGATCGGCGAGCAACTGGCCACGCTCGGCATTCCGGACGCATATCAAGGCGCGCTCCAGTACGTGTCGAACCCGGACATGATTTCGCGCACCCATTTTGCGCGTTTCATGGTCGAGCACGGCTATTGCACCTCCACGCAGGACGTGTTCAACCGCTATCTCGGCGACGGCAAACCGGGCTATGTGGCGCACCGCTGGTCCAAGCTGGCCGACGCGGTCGGCTGGATCCAGGCGGCCGGCGGGGAGGCGATCATCGCGCATCCGGGCCGCTACGCGTACACGCCGGTCGAATTCGACGCGTTTTTCGCCGAGTTCATCGATCTCGGCGGCAAGGCGATCGAAGTGGTGACGGGCAGCCACACGCCCGATCAATACCGCGAATACGCGGACGTCGCGCGCCGTTTCGGTTTCGAGGCGTCGCGCGGGTCCGACTTCCACGCACCCGGCGAAGGCCGCATCGACCTCGGCACGCTGCCGCAATTGCCCTCCGATCTCAAGCCCGTCTGGGAACGCTGGCTGTGATCGCGCGCCGTGCCTTACGGCACGTCACGCGCGGGAGCCGGCCGGGCCTGGCATATGCCCGCATCCGAACTGCCAGCCGCCCATGATTCATTCGCCGTTCACGATCCCGTTGCGGTTCGTTTGAAATTCACCCGACGTTCATCGATAGCCACCGTTAGTCAACATGTCCCAATACTTTCGGCTTCATCCCGACAACCCGCAGCCGCGCCTCGTCAAGCAGGCCGTGCAGATCATCAGGGACGGCGGCGTGGTCGCATTGCCGACGGACTCGAGCTACGCGCTTGCCTGCCAGCTCGACGACAAGGATGCGGCCGAGCGCCTGCGGCGTATTCGCGGCCTCGACGAGAAGCAGTTGCTGTCGCTGCTGGTGCGCGATCTGTCGGAACTGGCGAACTTTGCGATGGTGGACAACCGGCAGTACCGCCTGATCAAGTCGGTGACGCCAGGCCCCTACGTGTTCGTGTTGCAGGCGACCAAAGAAGTGCCGCGGCGCCTGTCGCACCCCTCACGCAAGACCATCGGTCTGCGGGTGCCGGACCACGCGATCACGCTTGCGATTCTCGAAGAACTCGGCCAGCCGCTGCTCGGCTCGACGTTGATCATGCCGGGCGAAACCGAGCCGTTGAACGACCCCGAAGAAATCCGCGAGCGGCTGGAAAAGCAGGTGGATCTGGTGATCGACGGCGGCGCCTGCGTGTGCGAGCCGTCGACGGTGATTGATCTGACCGGCGGCCAGCCGCTGCTGGTGCGGGCAGGGCGCGGATCTCTCGCGCCCTTCGGGCTCGAAGAGACGGCCTGAGCGACATGAATGAAAGCGGACAGACGCACGCAATCGCGTTGTTACAATAGCGAGTTATGGATTCTTCCCTGATACAGACCATTGCGGTGTACGCGCTGCCGGTTGTTTTCGCGATTACGCTGCACGAAGCCGCACACGGCTACGTCGCGCGCTGGCTCGGCGACAATACCGCCTACGTGCTCGGCCGCGTGTCGATCAATCCGATGCGGCACATCGATCCGCTCGGCACGATTGCGATTCCCTTGCTTCTGTACTTCGCCACCAGCGGCGCGTTCGTGTTCGGCTACGCGAAGCCGGTGCCGGTCGCTTTCGGCAATTTGCGCAATCCCCGCTGGGGCAGCCTGTGGGTCGCGGCGGCGGGCCCCGGCTCCAATTTCATCCAGGCGGTGATCTGGGGCCTGTTCGGCGTCGCGCTGGCAGTGTTCAATGTCGACGAACCGTTCTTCACGCGCATGGCGGGCGCGGGTGTGGGGGTGAACCTCGTGCTTGGCGTGCTGAACCTGTTTCCGTTGCCGCCGCTCGACGGCGGCCGCGTGCTGATGGCGCTGTTGCCGCCACGGCAATCGATCGCGCTGTCGCGGCTCGAGCCCTATGGTTTTTTCATCGTGATGGCGCTCGTCATGACCGGCACGTTGACGCGTTATTGGCTGAATCCGCTCGTCACGTTCGGCTACAGTGCGATTACCGCAATCCTGACTCCCCTTGTTTCGCTTTTCTAAATAACCATGTTCCCAGACCGTATCTTCTCCGGCATGCGGCCCACCGGGTCGCTGCACCTCGGCCACTATCACGGCGTGCTGAAAAACTGGGTGCGGCTGCAGTCCGAATACCCGTGCTTCTTTTGCGTGGTCGACTGGCACGCGCTGACGACCCACTACGAAACGCCCGAAGTGATCGAAAAGAACGTCTGGGACGTGCTGATCGACTGGCTCGCGTCCGGCATCGATCCGGCACAGGCGACGCTGTTCATCCAGAGCAAGGTGCCCGAGCACGCGGAGCTGGCGCTGCTGCTCGGTATGAGCACGCCGCTCGGCTGGCTCGAACGCGTGCCGACCTACAAGGAGCAGCAGGAGAAGCTGAAGGACAAGGACCTGTCCACCTACGGCTTCCTCGGTTATCCGGTGCTGATGGCGGCGGACATTCTGCTGTACCGCGGCTCGCTCGTGCCGGTTGGTGAAGACCAGGTGCCGCACGTCGAAATGACGCGCGAAATCGCGCGCCGTTTCAACTACCTGTACGGCCGCGAGCCGGGCTTCGAGCAGAAGGCCAATGAAGCCGCAAAGAAGCTCGGCGGCAAACGCTCCAAGCTCTATCACGAGCTGCGCAATGCCTACCAGCAGGAAGGTGACGACGAGGCGCTCGAGCAGGCGCGCGCGATGTTGCAGGAATCGCAGAGCCTGTCGATGAGCGACCGCGAGCGTCTGTTCGGCTACCTCGAAGGGTCGCGCAAGATCATCCTGGTCGAGCCGCAGGCGATGCTGACCGAAGCGTCGCGCATGCCGGGTCTGGACGGCCAGAAGATGTCGAAGTCGTACGGCAACACGATCGGCCTGCGTGAAGACGCGGAAACGATCACGAAGAAAGTTCGCACCATGCCGACCGATCCGGCTCGCGTGCGCCGCACCGATCCGGGCGATCCGGACAAGTGCCCGGTCTGGCAACTGCACCAGGTCTACACGGACGAAGCGACCCACGAGTGGGTGCAGAAGGGTTGCCGTACGGCGGGCATCGGTTGCCTCGACTGCAAGCAGCCGGTGATCGAAGGCATTCTGCGCGAACAGCAGCCGATGCTCGAACGCGCGCAGAAGTACATGGACGATCCGTCGCTGTTGCGCGCGATCGTCGCCGACGGTTGCGACAAGGCCCGCAAGTACGCGACGGAAACGATGCGCGACGTGCGCGAGGCCATGGGCCTCTCGTACAACTGAGCCGACGGATCGCTGCGATGAACGCGCTCGCCGCCGCCGTCCCTGGATCGGGTGAGCCGTCGCACTGGGTGCGCCAGTGGGCGCATCTGATTGCGCCCGGCGGCGCGGTGCTCGATGTCGCATCGGGGGCGGGGCGGCATGCGCGGTTCTTTGCGTCGCTGGGGCATCCCGTGACCGCACTCGAGCGCGACGCCGTCGCGCTCGACACGCTGCGCGGCGAGCGGCTCATCACGCCGCTTGCCGCCGACCTTGAAGGCGCTCCGTGGCCGTTGTCGGCCGACATGACGTTCGCCGCCGTCGTGGTGACGAACTATCTGCACCGGCCGCTGTTCGCGCAGCTTCTACACGCTCTGGCGCCGGGCGGCGTACTGGTTTACGAGACCTTCGCGCAAGGAAACGAAAGCGTCGGCAAGCCGTCCAATCCGGCGTTTCTGCTCGCGCCCGGCGAGCTTCTCGACAGGGTGCGCGGCCGCCTCCGGGTGGTCGCGTTTCAGGACGGTTTCGTCGCGCAGCCGCGCCCGGCTTACGTCCAGCGGATTTGCGCAATTCTTGAGGCGGAGCGCCCAGGCGACTCCATGCAGGCGGCACCCCCGCCTTGTTACGAGTTGGCTGGCTAATCCGCTACAATCGCGGTTTACCTGATCAAATTCATGGCGTTTCATGACTAACGGCAACCACAGCAACGACGGCGTTCAGATTCGTGGCAGCATTCCTGCCATCATTACCCCGATGCTCGAAGACGGCAGCCTTGATCTGCCGGCGTTTCGCAAACTGATCGACTGGCACATCGCGGAAGGCACGGATGGGCTCGTGGTGGTCGGCACGAGCGGCGAGTCGGCCACGCTGTCGGTCGAAGAGCACGTGCTGATGGTCAAAACCGCGGTCGAGCACACGGCGGGCCGGATTCCGGTGATCGCGGGCTCGGGCGGTAACTCCACCACCGAAGCGATCGAACTCACACAACAGGCGAAAGACGTCGGCGCGCACGCGTCGCTGCAGGTCGTGCCGTACTACAACAAGCCGACTCAGGAAGGCATCTATCGCCACTTCGCGAAGATCGCTGAAACCGTCGATCTGCCGGTGATCCTGTACAACGTGCCGGGCCGCACCGTTGCGGACATGAGCAACGAGACCATTCTGCGCTGTGCACAGGTGCCGGGCATCGTCGGCGTGAAAGAAGCGACCGGCAATATCGAGCGTGCCGCGCACCTGATCAAGTCGGCGCCCGCCCATTTCGGCATCTACAGCGGCGACGATCCCACTGCGATCGCGCTGATGCTGCTCGGCGGCCACGGCAATATCTCGGTCACTGCGAACGTCGCGCCGCGCGCGATGAGCGAACTGTGCAAGGCCGCGCTCGCGGCGGACGCGAAGACCGCGCGCGCGATTCATCTGAAGCTCCTGTCGCTGCATAAGAACCTGTTCATTGAATCGAATCCGATTCCGGCCAAATGGGCGCTGCAGCAACTGGGTCGTGTGCAGGGCGGCATCCGCCTGCCGCTCACGCCGCTCGCCGCGCAGTATCACGAAGTGGTGTGCGCCGCGCTGCGCGAAGCAGGGCTGCTGGCCTAAGCGGTTCGACCGCGGCATCGCGCAGCGCCAACCAGAGACCGCCACCGGCATTCCCTTAACCGACGTCGATCCAGCCCACGTTCCCGGCAGAACCAGGCACCGCGTTCCAGCATCACGAAGGACCTCATGAAACGTTCCGCACTTTCCCTCCACGCAACCCGCATGGCGGCGCTGGCGCTTGCCCTGACGACGCTCGCCGGCTGTGACACGCTGAACGACTGGTTCGCCACCGACCGCGTCAACTACAAGGTTGCGGCGAGCGCGCCGCCGCTCGCCGTTCCGAATGACCTGAGCACCTCGCCGACCGATCAGCGCTATGTTGCACCGCCCGCCAATCTGGCGCTGGGCGGCGCGACGGCGCGCAATGTCACGGCCGCGGGCAACGCCACCGAAGGCCAGCCGACCGCGCAGGACCCGTTCGGCATGCACATCGAGCGTGACGGCGACCGCCGCTGGCTGGTGGTCGACGGCCGCTCGCCGGAACAGCTGTGGCCGCAGTTGCAGGAATTCTGGCAGGAAAATGGTTTCGTCCTGAAAACGGACGCGCCGGCTACCGGCATCATGGTGACCGACTGGGCGGAAAACCGCGCGAATATTCCGGACGACTGGTTCCGCCGCACGGTCGGCAAGGTGATCGACTTCGCGTACTCGTCGGGCACGCGTGACAGCTTCCGCACGCTGGTGTCGCGTGGGTCGTCCGAGACCACGGATATCTCGATCACGCATAGCGCGATGGAAGAAATGCTGACGGGCCAGGACAAGACGTCCTCGCGCTGGGAAGAGCGTCCGCGCGATCCGGCGCTCGAGGCGATGTTCCTCGCCAAGCTGATGGAAAAATTCGGCCTGACCGAAGCGCAATCGAAGCAATTGCTGACCGACGCGCGCCCCGCCACCGCGACCGCGACGATCGACAAGAGCGCGGGCACGTCGACGCTCGACCTGCAGGAATCGTTCGATCGTGCATGGCTGCGCGTGGGACTCGCGCTCGATCGCACCAACTTCACCGTCGATAACCGCGATCGCGCGAAGGGCATCTATTACGTACGCTACGCGGACTCGATGCAGGAACTGAAGCGGGAAGGGCTGCTCGGCAAGCTGTTCTACAGCGGCAGTAGCTCGTCGAAGAAGCCGGGTCAGGAATTCCTCGTCAACGTGCGCTCGAAGAGCGACTCCGTGACGCAAGTGGCGGTGCTCGACGCGAACGGTCAGGTGGACACGTCGTCCGACGCGCAGCGCATCGTGACGCTGCTGCACGCGCAACTTAACTAAGCGGGCCGTGCGCTTCGCAAGTCTCGGCAGCGGTAGTGAAGGCAATGCGTTGCTGGTGGAGGCGCAAAGCGGCGCGACCACCACGCGCGTGTTGCTCGACTGCGGCTTTTCGGCGCGAGAAGTCGAGCGACGGCTGACGCGGATCGGCGCGAGCGTCGAAGGTCTCGACGCCATCCTGATCACGCATGAGCATAGCGATCACATCGGCAGCGCGCTGACGCTGGCGCGCAAATGGTCGATTCCGTTGTACATGAGCTGGGGCACCGCCCGCGCGGTGGGCGCCGACGAAGCCGACGTCGACCTGCAGGTGTTATGGGGCGACGAGGTGGTGGCAATCGGCGACCTCGGCATCCTCCCTTACACCGTTCCTCACGATGCCCGCGAGCCATTGCAATACGTGTTCTCGAATGGCGCGAGCCGGCTGGGTGTGCTGACCGACGTCGGCACGTCCACGCCGCATATCAGCGCGGTACTGAGTGGGTGCGACGCGCTGGTGCTCGAATGCAACCACGATGTGCGGATGCTCGCGGGGAGCCGCTATCCGCAATCGTTGAAGGCGCGCATCGGCGGCAATCATGGGCATTTGAACAACGATGCGGCGGCCGACATTCTGGCTTCACTCGACCGCTCGCGCCTTCGCCACCTCGTCGCTGCGCATTTGAGCCAGCAAAACAATCTGCCGGAACTGGCGCAGGCCGCGATGGCCGGTGTATTGGGCGCGGCGCTGACTGACGTGGTGGTCGCTTCGCAAGATGAGGGATTTGCGTGGCTGAGCGTGTGACGCCCGGTTGCGGGTGACGCATCGATCACGCTTGCTAACGCCGCGGGCATTGCGGCGGTGCAAAGAAAAAGCCCATAACGATTTCTCGTTATGGGCTTTTTTTCTTCAGGGCGAAGCGTTTTGCCGACGCCGCGCCGCGTCAGATTCAGTTGCGGTTGCCGCCGAAGATGCCGAGCAGCGCGAGCAGGTTGACGAACACGTTGTACAGGTCCAGATAGATCGCGAGCGTGGCGGTGATGTAGTTCGTCTCGCCGCCATTCACGACGCGCTGGACGTCGAACAGCATATAGGCCGAGAAGATCACGATGGCCATCACCGAAACCGTCAGCATTAGCGCCGACAGTTGCAGGAACACGTTGGCGACCGAAGCCAGCAGCAGCACGATCACGCCCATGAACAGCCACTTGCCGAGGCCGGAAAAATCGCGCTTGCTGACCGTGGCGATGGTGGCCATTGCCGTGAAGATCACACCAGTGCCACCGAAGGCGAGCATGATCAGCGATGGGCCGTTAGAAAAACCGAGCACGAAGCTCAGGATGCGCGACAGCATCAGGCCCATGAAGAACGTGAAGCCGAGCAGCACGAACACGCCGAGCGAGCTGTCCTTTGTTTTCTGGATCGCGAACATGAAGCCGAACGCGATTGCGAAGAACGCCAGCATGCTCATCGCCGGGCTGGTGGCGGCGAACAGCGTGAAGCCTGTGGCGAGACCCACCCACGCACCGAGCACGGTCGGAATCATGGACAGCGCCAGCAGCCAGTAGGTGTTCCGCAGTACGCGGTTACGCGTTTCGACCGTGCTGACAGCGCCATTGCGGCCAAAGCTATACGGATGTTCGTTCATGGTCTCTCCTTACCTCAGAAGCGTGTGTCGTGATGGTGGTACGGCGGTTTGTGCCGCGCCGGGCGCATGGGGTGGCCGCGAGGCGCAAGGTTTTCATCTCTAAGATTAGCGCCGAAGCACGGAGTTTCAATGCCTCGACAAGCACATACATCGTACGCTACCAGTATTTTGGAAGACGTGCTGCTTTCCTTTCAGTGCTGTAAGGGTTCAATCGCAATCATACACGGAACATGCTACAATAGCGGATTCATTTGAATCTGTAACCTCTTAATTTTTTGGAGTTTTTATGGCGATCGAGCGCACCCTGTCGATTATCAAGCCGGACGCAGTGGCCAAGAACGTGATCGGCCAGATCTACACCCGTTTCGAAAACGCTGGTCTGAAGATCGTGGCATCGCGCATGGTTCACCTCTCGCGCGCTGACGCAGAAAAGTTCTACGCCGTGCACGCTGCACGTCCGTTCTTCAAGGACCTCGTCGAATTCATGATCTCGGGCCCGGTTGTCGTGCAGGCGCTGGAAGGCGAAAACGCCATCCTGAAGCACCGCGATCTGATGGGCGCAACGGACCCGAAGAAGGCCGAAAAGGGCACGATCCGCGCCGACTTCGCCGACAGCATCGACGCTAACGCCGTCCACGGTTCGGACGCGGCTGAAACGGCTGCCGTCGAAATCGCATTTTTCTTCCCGCAAGTGAACGTCTACTCGCGTTAAACCGCGCGCCGAGCCGGTTTGTGTCGCGCGGTTCGTGCAGCCGATGTTTTATCGCACGAATCGTCCGGCAAAGTAGTAAGGTAAAAGCAGCAGGAATGGGCGCGATCGGCATTGCGTTCATGCAGCTTGTTGCATGAACGCAGTCTCGCACTGAAATGGCAGGATTCGATATGACGAGCAGTCCCACCGTCAACCTTCTCGATCTGGACGCCCAAGGGCTTGTCGCCTATTGCGACAGTCTGGGCGAGAAGCCGTTTCGCGCCAGGCAATTGCAGCGCTGGCTTCATCAGTACAACGCTGCCGACTTCGATGGCATGACCGATCTCGCGAAGTCCCTGCGCGAAAAGCTCAAAGGGCGCGCTTCGATCACGATGCCCGGCATCGTCAGCGACCATATTTCGACCGACGGCACACGCAAGTGGCTGATCGACGTCGGCAACGGCAACGCGGTTGAAACCGTCTACATCCCTGAAGAAACGCGCGGCACGCTGTGCGTGTCGTCGCAGGCCGGATGTGCGGTCAACTGCCGTTTCTGTTCGACCGGCAAACAGGGTTTTTCCCGCAATCTCTCCACCGGTGAAATCATCGGCCAGCTGCGCATGGCCGAGTTCGCGCTGCGCGCGTCGCGCGGCGTGGCCGGCGGCCGCGCCACGGGTGGCGACGGCAAGGGCGAGCGCGTGGTGACGAACGTCGTGATGATGGGCATGGGCGAGCCGCTGCTCAATTACGACGCGGTCGTGCCGGCCATGCGCCTGATGCTCGACGACAACGCGTACGGTCTTTCGCGCCGGCGAGTCACGCTGTCCACCTCGGGCGTCGTGCCAATGATGGACCGGCTCGGCGCCGATCTGCCGGTTGCGCTCGCGGTCTCGCTGCATGCGCCTAGCGATCCGCTGCGCGACATGCTGGTGCCGCTGAACAAGAAGTATCCACTGCGCGAATTGATGGCGGCTTGCCAGCGCTATCTGAAGGTCGCGCCGCGTGATTTCATTACGTTTGAGTACTGCATGCTCGACGGCGTGAACGACAGCGAAGCGCAAGCGCGCGAATTGCTGGCCGTAACGCGCGACGTGCCGTGCAAATTCAATCTGATTCCGTTCAATCCGTTCCCTGAATCGGGTTTGATCCGCTCGAAGCCGGAACAGATCAAGCGGTTTGCACAGGTGTTGATGGACGCGGGCGTCGTCACCACAGTGCGCAAAACACGCGGCGATGACATCGACGCTGCCTGCGGTCAGCTGGCCGGTGCGGTTCAGGACCGCACGCGCCTCGCTGAGCGCACCGGGAAGGCAGCGAAGGTGATCGAGGTTCGCGCCGTGTAATCGTCCGGTAAGGCAGGATCGTCGGCGTTCGCTGGAAGTTCGGTCGATCCGCGAAAGTCTCGATGCCACCGTCGATTGAAAAGAAAGTTTGCAGAAGCGATCGGAAGCGGCACACAAAGCCGCGCATTTTGTTATAAACGGTCTGCGATTCGGGCGCGAGGTTTCAGCGGCTCCGGGTGGCACGAGTGAAAAAAGAATCGACGCGAAAGGATTTGGGATGAGTGAGCCGCAGCACCCGCAGCCGCACGACACAGACACGAATGAAGGCCATCCGGCGCCCGTCGCACGGGCGGTAGTGCAGCCCGTTGTGCAGTCGAACCTGGATTCGTTGGCGGCGGCTGGCGCGCGCTTGTCCCAGTTGCGTGAATCGAAGGGCTGGTCGATCGAAGACGTGTCGGCCCGCCTCAAGGTGTCGGTCACCAAGTTGCGCGCGCTGGAGTCGGGCGACATCAGTCACTTGCCGGATACGACTTTCGCGCTCGGCGTGGTGCGTAGCTACGCGAAAATGGTCGGCGCCGATCCGACACCGTTCACGCAGGCGTTGCGCCGCGAAACAGGCGTGCCGGCGCCGGATCTGTCGATGCCGGCGTCGTCGGGTAAGGATCTGCCGCGTGGCCGGGTGTCGCTGTCGCTCGGCGGCGGGCAGAAAAGCCGTTCGTGGTTGTGGGGCGTTGCGGCGGTTGTCGTTGCGGTGATTGCACTCGCTATGTGGCATACCAATGGCGGCGATTCGACCGCCTGGCTTGCGCGTCTGAAAGCGAGCGCGAATGGCGCTACGGGCACCGCGGCCGGCGCATCGGGCGCGGTGGCGCAGGGGCCGTCGGCGGCCGCAGCGGCGGAAGAAGGAGCGTCGGCGCCGGAAGCGGCGCTGGCCGCAGCGGAAAATGCAGCGTCGGCCACGCCGATGCCGGCGCCGCTGGCGACCGGTACGGCGCCGTCATCGGCACCCGCGGTCACCGCAATGACGGCGGCGCCGAAGGCCGGCTCGCAGGGTCAGGTCGCGACGGGCGCGAGCGCGCCAGCGGTCGTCGTGGCAGGAGCCTCGGCGGCACCGACGACGCCTGCTGCAGGCGAGGCGATCGTCGCGCTCCGCGTGACGCAGGACAGCTGGTTTAGCGTGCGCGGCAAAGATGGCAAGGAAGTGTTTTCCGGCCTCGTGCACGCAGGCGATACGAAGGAAGTGACAGGCGAGGGGCCGTTCAAAATCACGCTGGGCAACAGGGCGGGTCTCGAGTCGCTGACGCTCGACGGCGAGCCGGTCGATCCGGCGAAATACTCGTCGGCCAAAGGGAATGTGGCGCGCTTCGCGCTGCCTTGACAGATACGGTATGCGCCGCGGCCAACCGGTCCGCGGCGCTTTTTCAATTCAGGCGCTACGTTTTTGTGTAGCGCATGCGGCGTAAATGGGTTTTTCGATGCAATCCGAAGCTCAATCCCGATCCAGTAGCAAGATCGTTTCTAACGAACCGGTGTTCGGCGGCCACGCTGCGCGGCGCAAGTCGCACGCGGTCGACGTCCGTTGGGGCGGCCAGCTCGTCACCATCGGCGGCGACGCGCCGGTGCGCGTGCAGTCGATGACCAACACGGACACGGCGGACGCGATCGGCACCGCGATCCAGATCAAGGAACTGGCGCAAGCCGGTTCGGAACTGGTGCGCATCACGGTGAACACGCCGGAAGCGGCCGCGGCCGTGCCGGCCGTGCGGGAGCAGCTCGACCGCATGGGTGTGTCGGTGCCGCTGGTCGGCGACTTCCACTACAACGGCCATCTGCTTCTGCGCGATTACCCCGCGTGCGCGGAGTCGCTGTCGAAGTATCGGATCAATCCGGGCAACGTCGGCCACGGCGCGAAGCGTGACACGCAGTTCGCGCAGATGATCGAAGCCGCGGTGAAGTACGACAAGCCGGTGCGCATCGGCGTCAACTGGGGCAGTCTCGATCAGGATCTGCTCGCGAAGATGATGGACGAAAACGCGTCGCGTGCCACGCCGTGGGAAGCGCAAAGCGTGATGTACGAAGCGCTGATCCAGTCGGCGATCGGCTCGGCGGAACGCGCGGTCGAACTCGGCCTCGGGCGCGACAAGATCATTCTGTCGTGCAAGGTCAGCGGCGTGCAGGACCTGATCGCCGTGTACCGCGAACTCGCGCGCCGTTGCGAATTCGCGCTGCATCTCGGCTTGACCGAAGCCGGCATGGGTTCGAAGGGCATCGTTGCGTCGACGGCGGCATTGTCCGTGCTGTTGCAGCAGGGCATAGGCGACACGATCCGTATCTCGCTCACGCCGGAGCCAGGCGCTTCGCGCACCGGCGAGGTGATCGTCGGCCAGGAAATTCTGCAGACCATGGGGCTGCGGTCGTTCACGCCGATGGTAATCGCCTGCCCGGGTTGCGGCCGCACCACCAGCACGCTGTTCCAGGAACTGGCGTCGCAAATACAGACCTATCTGCGCACGCAGATGCCGGTGTGGCGCGACCAGTATCCTGGCGTCGAAAAGATGCACGTCGCAGTGATGGGCTGCATCGTCAACGGCCCGGGCGAATCGAAACAGGCCAACATCGGTATCAGCCTGCCGGGTTCGGGCGAAAACCCGGCCGCGCCGGTGTTCATCGACGGCGAGAAGGTCAAGACGCTGCGCGGCGAGCACATCGCGCAAGAATTCCAGCAAATCGTGAGTGACTATGTCGAGCGCCGCTACGGCCGCGCTGAAGCACTCAACTAAACATCGGCTATCGAAGACAGATGACTGAACAGAAGAAAAAGCTCGAAAAGCTCTCCGGCGTGAAAGGCATGAACGACATCCTTCCACAGGAAGCCGGGCTGTGGGAGTTTTTCGAAACCACCGTCAAGTCGATGCTGCGTTCGTACGGATACCAGAATATTCGTACGCCGATCGTTGAGCATACGCAGCTGTTCAAGCGCGGTATCGGCGAAGTGACCGACATCGTCGAGAAAGAGATGTACAGCTTCACCGACGCATTGAATGGTGAAAATCTGACCATGCGTCCCGAGAACACGGCGGCGGTCGTGCGCGCGGCGATCGAACACAACATGCTGTACGACGGCCCGAAGCGTTTGTGGTACGTCGGTCCGATGTTCCGTCACGAGCGTCCGCAACGCGGCCGTTATCGCCAGTTCCATCAGGTCGGTGTGGAAGCGCTGGGCTTCGCGGGCCCGGATGCCGACGCTGAAATCATCATGATGTGCCAGCGGCTGTGGGACGACCTCGGCCTGATGGGTATCAAGCTCGAAATCAATTCGCTTGGTCTGGCGGAAGAACGCGCGGCCCATCGTGTCGAACTGATCGCGTACCTCGAAAAGCATGTCGACGTGCTCGACGAAGAGGCGAAGCGCCGTCTCTACACGAACCCGCTGCGCGTGCTGGACACGAAAAATCCGGCCATGCAGGAAGTCGCGCAGAATGCGCCGAAGCTGATCGATTTTCTCGGTGACGAGTCGCGTGCGCACTTCGAAGGTTTGCAGCGCATCCTGAAGGCGAACAACGTTCCGTTCACGATCAATCCGCGTCTCGTGCGCGGACTTGATTACTACAATCTGACCGTGTTCGAGTGGGTGACCGACAAGCTTGGCGCGCAAGGCACGGTGGCGGCGGGCGGCCGTTACGATCCGCTGATCGAGCAGCTCGGCGGCAAGCCGACGGCAGCCTGCGGCTGGGCGATGGGCGTGGAGCGGATTCTCGAATTGCTGAAGGAAGAAGATCTCGTGCCCGAGGCCGAAGGCTGCGACGTGTACGTGGTCCATCAGGGTGACGCCGCGCGCGAGCAGGCCTTCATCATCGCGGAACGTCTGCGCGATACGGGCCTCGACGTGATCCTGCATTGCAGCGCCGACGGTCAGACGGCCAGCTTCAAATCGCAGATGAAGCGCGCCGATGCGAGCGGTGCGGCGTTCGCGGTGGTGCTCGGCAAAGACGAAATCGCGAACGGCACGGTCGGTGTCAAACCGCTGCGCGATACAAAGGCTAACGGTGGTAAAAACGAGCAACATAACGTGCCCGCCGAAGACTTGACCGAATTTCTAATCAATGCGATGGTTGCAACCGCCGAAGACGGCGACGACTGATCGCGATGTCGTCGGGCCGGTTGGCTCGACACGCACACGAATCGAGAAAGAGGAAATCGCCGGGCAATGAGTTACCACGACGAACAAGAATCGATTGAAAGTCTGAAGGCATGGTGGACGCAGTGGGGCAATGCAACCACGTGGATCGTGCTGGTGGCATTAGTTGCAGCAGCCGGGTGGAACGGCTGGAATTTCTGGCAACGGCGCCAGGCGGCGGAAGCCGCGGTGCTGTATGACCAGGTGCAGCAAGCCGTGGCATCGGGCGACAAGGCCCGGATCACGCGCGCCGCTACCGACATGGAAGACAAGTTCAGCCGCACCGCGTATGCGCAGATGAGCGCGCTGGGCGCAGCCAGGGCGCTCTATGCAGCAGGCGACGAAGCCGGTGCGAAGGCCCAGTTGCAATGGACCATCGATCACGCGAAGGACGACGAGTTCAAGCAGATCGCCAAACTGCGCATGGCTTCGCTGCTGCTCGACGAGAAGGCTTACGACCAGGGCCTCGCGTTGCTTGCCGATCCACAATCCGACGCGTTCAAGGGTATCGTGGCGAACCGCCGCGGTGACCTGCTCGCCGCTCAGGGCAAGCGCGAAGATGCGCGCACGGCCTACAAACTCGCGCTCGACTCGCTGTCGAAAAACGACAGCTCGGCACGCCAGTTGATTCAGTTCAAGCTGGACGCGCTGGGCGGCTGATCGCCGCACGAACGACCAACCGGTCTCCTTTAATTAATTTCCTGAATGCTTCGTCCACCGATGAATCTGCTGAAACGTTACGCCGTGCCCGTTATCTGTGCGATGACCGTCCTCACGATGACGGCTTGCTCATCCACGAAAGACGAGCGCCGTGTGCCGACGCCGCTCACCGAGTTCAAACCCGTGCTCGACGTGCAGCAGGCCTGGACGGCGAGCGTGGGCAAGGCGGGCCGTTACCTGTTCGCGCCGGTCGCCGTCGGCAACGCGGTGTTCGCAGCAGGTGCGAACGGCTCGGTCGCGAAGATCGACGCGCAAACCGGCAAGGACATCTGGCGCGTCAAGCTGCGTGACGATCTGTCGGCGGGCGTCGGCAGCGACGGCACGCTCACGGCGGTCGGTGGTCTGAAGGGCGACGTCTACGTGCTCGGCGCGGACGGCAAACAGTTGTGGACCGCCAAGGCGCCGGGTGAAATCATTTCGCCGCCGTTGGTCGGCAACGGTCTCGTGGTGGTGCGCACGGTCGACGGCCAGCTCGTTGCGTTCAATGCGCAAACCGGCGAGCAGAAGTGGAACTACCGCAACCGCGCGGTGCCGCTCAATCTGCGGGTGTCGGCGGGCATGACCTTCGCGGGCGACGCGGCCGTGCTGGCCGGGTTCCCGGGCGGTTCGTTCGCCGCGATCAACCTGCAATCCGGCGACGCCTACTGGCAGACCCCGGTGTCATATCCGAAGGGTGTGACGGAGGTGGAGCGTATCAACGACGTGACCGGTCCGCCCACGCTGGTCGGTTCGCAAACCTGCGCGGTGACGTTCCAGGGCCAGATTGGCTGTTTCGATGCGAACTCGGGCCGCGTGGCGTGGGAAAAGGCGTTCTCGAGCACGAGCGGCCTCGCACAGGATGACCGCATCGTGGTGGCGGCGGACGACTGGTCGGTGGCGTCGGCGTTCGACGTCAATACGGGCGCAGTGCTGTGGAAGAACGACCAGCTGAAGAACCGCGATCTGAGCGTGCCGTTCCTGCTGGGCCGCGCTGCGGTGTTTGGCGACTATCAAGGCTACGTGCATTTCCTGTCAGCTGCCGACGGCACGCTCGTCGCCCGCGCGAAGACCGACGGCAGCGCGATTACCGCGGCGCCGGTGCTGGCCGGCGAGACGCTGGTCGTGCAGACGCGCGACGGCGGCCTGTACGGCTATCGCCCGCGCTGATCGCGTGAGGCTTGCCGTCGAGCGCGCAGGCCGGCTTCGCCGGCCGCGCGCGTTTCTGTCGAGCTGGTTTTGATTGTTGTCGTCTCGCCCAGGCAAGTAGAAGAATTCTGCCGGAGTGGCTGCTCCGGCAAGTCGGATCAGACAGGGCACGTGTGAGCCTCGTGTCCCTCGGTGGTTGCTTGCGGCACCATCTGTCGGCGCTCCCGCAGATCCATCGCCCGCGAACGGACGTGCGGGCCGTCGAGCAAGAAAGACTGAATCTGGCGGCCCATTGGCGCTGCCCATACAGCCAAATCCCCGTCCGCCCGAGTGTGCATATTGCCCGCACATCCGGGGCAGGTCGAATTCGTGATAATTTTCGTCAAACGCTGCCGTGTGGCGGTCGCATGGCGTCGCTACGCGAGCGGTCGATTTCGATCCCGCGTTTCACCGTGAACAACATCTGATGAAACCCGTTATTGCCCTAGTCGGGCGCCCCAATGTGGGGAAATCCACGCTGTTCAACCGCCTCACGCGCTCGCGTGACGCGCTGGTTGCCGACCTGCCCGGTCTCACCCGTGATCGCCATTACGGCGAAGGGCGCACCGGCGAGCGGCCGTATCTGGTCGTCGATACCGGCGGCTTCGAACCGGTCGCGAAAGACGGCATCCTTCACGAGATGGCGCGTCAAACGCGCCAGGCGGTCGAAGAATCCGACATCGTCGTGTTCATCGTCGACGGCCGCAACGGTCTCGCGCCGCAGGACAAGTCGATTGCCGACTATCTGCGCAAGGTCGGCCGGCCGATCTTCCTCGTCGTCAACAAGGCCGAGGGCATGAAGTACACGACTGTCGCCGCCGACTTCTACGAACTCGGTCTCGGCGACCCGCGTGCGATTTCGGCCGCGCACGGCGACGGCGTCACGGAAATGATCGACGAGGCGCTCGGCGTCGCGTACGCCGGCCAGCCGGAGGAAAGCGACGACGAGAAAGCGGCGCGCGGCGTGAAGATCGCGATCGTCGGCCGTCCGAACGTCGGCAAGTCGACGCTGATCAATGCGCTGGTGGGCGAAGAGCGCGTGATCGCGTTCGACATGCCGGGCACGACGCGCGATTCGATCTACGTCGACTTCGAGCGTCAGGGCAAGCCGTACACGCTGATCGACACGGCCGGCCTGCGCCGCCGCGGCAAGGTGTTCGAAGCGATCGAGAAATTCTCGGTGGTGAAGACGCTGCAATCGATCTCGGATGCGAACGTCGTGATCCTGCTGCTCGACGCGCGCCAGGACATCTCCGAACAGGACGCGCACATTGCCGGCTTCGTCGTGGAGCAGGGCCGTGCGCTGGTGGTGGGCGTGAACAAGTGGGACGGTCTTGATCCGCATGTGCGCGAGCGCACCAAAGCGGACCTCGAGCGCAAACTAAAATTTCTCGACTTCGCGAAATTCCATTTCATTTCCGCTGCGGAGAAAACCGGTATTGGTCCGTTGATGCGTTCAGTCGACGATGCATACACCGCGGCGATGGCCAAGCTGCCGACGCCGAAGCTCACGCGCGCGCTGATCGATGCGGTCGAATTCCAGCAGCCGCGCCGTCGTGGTCCGGTGCGGCCGAAACTGCGTTACGCGCACCAGGGTGGACAGAATCCGCCGATCATCGTGATTCATGGTAACGCGCTCGATGCGATCACCGAAACGTATAAACGCTACCTCGAAAACCGCTTCAGGGAAACTTTCAAGCTGACTGGGACTCCATTGCGAATAGAGTTCAGATCATCGACGAACCCTTACGCGGACAAAGGCTGAAACCCGCGTGCGTGTTGGGTTTGGGCGCAGGACCCCGGGTCTCGCGCAAAAACGAAAATCGGCTATAGTGTAGCGGTTGGCGGCTGATCTCTTTTTCCTCACCGTCAATTCAGTCAACCTGCAAAAAAATACGGAGTTTGCTATGAGCAACAAAGGGCAATTGTTACAAGACCCGTTTTTGAACGCACTGCGTAAAGAGCATGTGCCGGTGTCGATCTACCTGGTCAACGGCATCAAGCTTCAAGGGAACATCGAATCGTTCGACCAGTACGTCGTGTTGCTCCGGAATACGGTCACCCAGATGGTCTACAAGCACGCAATTTCGACGGTCGTGCCAGCCCGCCCGGTGAATTTCCACCCGGATTCCGAACAGTCCTAACCCCCGTCGCGGCCGGCGCAGCGTCGCCCGTTGGCGATTACTCCCGGCCGCCTCATTTTGATACCCTCCAATTTGATCAATGCAGCGCTTGTCGGCATCGACTTCGGTAAGATCGATTTCGAAGCCAGTCTCGAAGAACTCAGCCTGCTCGCGCAAAGCGCGGGCGCGAATCCCTTAGTCACCCTCACCGGACGCCGCTCCAGTCCCGACGCAAAGATGTTCGTCGGCAGCGGCAAGGCCGAAGAATTGCGTCTTGCCTGTGAGGCGAACGACATCGAACTTGTGATCTTCAATCACGCTCTGGCCCCTGCGCAGCAGCGCAATCTGGAGCAGGCGCTTAATCGGCGCGTGGTCGATCGCACGAGTCTCATCCTCGATATTTTTGCGCAGCGCGCCCGCAGCCACGAAGGCAAGCTGCAGGTGGAACTCGCGCAGCTGCAATATCTGTCGACCCGGCTGATTCGTGCGTGGACTCACCTCGAACGCCAGAAAGGCGGTATCGGTTTGCGCGGCCCCGGCGAAACGCAGCTCGAAACCGACCGCCGTCTGATCGGCGAGCGCATCAAGGCGCTCAAGACGCGGCTCGAAAAACTGCGCCGTCAGCACGGCACGCAGCGCCGCGCGCGCAGCCGCAACCAGACGATGTCGGTATCGCTCGTCGGCTATACGAATGCGGGCAAGTCCACGCTGTTCAACGCGCTCACGAAAGCTCAGGCGTATGCCGCCGACCAGCTGTTCGCGACGCTCGACACGACCTCGCGGCGCGTCTACCTCGGCGACGAAGCGGGGCAGGTGGTGGTGTCCGACACGGTCGGCTTCATCCGCGAATTGCCTCACCAGCTGGTCGCGGCGTTTCGGGCCACGCTCGAAGAAACCATTCATGCCGACCTGCTCCTGCATGTGGTCGATGCGTCGAGCGCGGTGCGCCTCGACCAGATCGATCAGGTGAACGAGGTATTGCACGCAATCGGCGCGGACACGATCCGCCAGGTGCTGGTGTTCAACAAGATCGACGCGGTGCCGGAGTTGGCGGCCCGTGGCGACGCGGTCGAGCGGGATGAGTATGGTAATATTTCGCGCGTCTTTTTGAGCGCGCGCACCGGGCAAGGGCTGGATACGTTGCGTGCTGCCATCGCTGAAATCGCTACTGCTGAACCGCTTGCCGATTCGTTGATCGATCGGTCGGAAGAAGACCGGTCGGCAGCACCGCGCGACGACCGCAAGGTTCCAGAACTCGGGCACTGACCCGTTCCAATTGCACTGACCCGCTGTCTACTCTGGTGAACGAACACAGGTGAACGATTACAACGAGCGGAGTATCTGGCTGCGCATGCGCGCCTTGCTTTCACTGAACGATCCGCGCTGGGGCCGGGGGGACGGCAACGGTGACCGGCAACGGCCCAACGATCCCAAGCGTCCGCCGAAGGACGGCGAAGGTCCGCCCGATCTCGACGAGATGTGGCGTGATTTCAACCGCCGCTTGAGCCGGATCTTCGGCCGCAAGGGCGGTGGTGCAGGCGGCGGCCGTCCGGACAGCGGACGTGGCGCGCGCATCGGTGTGGGCATCGTGATCGGCGTGCTGATCGCGATCTATCTCGGCAGCGGCGTGTTCGTCGTTCAGGATGGTCAGGCCGCGGTCGTCATGCAGTTCGGCAAGTATCGCTACACCGCCGGGCAGGGCGTGCACTGGCGTCTGCCGTATCCGTTCGAAGCACATGAGTTCGTCAATATCGGCCAGGTCCGTCAGGTCGAGATCGGGCGCAACAACGTGGTGCGTCCGGCGAACGTGAAGGACGCTTCGATGCTCACGCACGACGGCGACATCGTCGACGTTCGCTTCGCGGTGCAATACCAGGTGCGCAAGCCCACTGATTATCTGTTCCGCAGCGGTGACCCCGATCAAAGCGTAACGCGTGCTGCACAGGCGGCGGTGCGCGGCATCGTCGGTGCGCGCAGCGTGAACGAAGTCCTCGATCAGGATCGCGAAACAATGCGCCAGCAACTGGTGGCGGCGATCCAGCAATCCCTCGATCAATACGAATCCGGTCTCGCCGTGACGGGCGTGACGATCCAGAGCGTGCAGATGCCCGACCAGGTGCAGGCCGCGTTCGACGACGCCGCCAAGGTGCGCCAGGAAAACGAGCGCGCGAAGCGCGATGCGCAGGCCTATGCGGCGGATCTGTTGCCACGCGCGCAAGCCGACGTGGCGCGGCAGATAGAAGAAGCGAAGACCTACAGCGAAAAGACGGTGGCGCAGGCGCAAGGGGAAGCCGACCGCTTCAAGCAGGTCTTCGCGCAGTATTCGAAAGCGCCCGCTGTGATCCGCACTCGCATGTACATGGAAACCATGCAGCAGATCTACTCGACTACGACCAAGGTGTTTGTGGACAGCAAGAACGGCAACAACGTGTTGTATCTGCCGCTCGACAAGCTGGCCGAGCAGGCCCGCCAGCGCGTCACCGATGCGGCCGCGGCCACGCCGGGCGCGGCGGCTGCCGGTGCGCCGCAAGGGGCAAGCGCCGTGGCACCGTCGGGCGCTTCCGCGCCGGTCGCGGGAGCCGCATCGGCTGCCGCCGCGAGCGATGTGCCCGCCAGCGAGCCGAGAGCTAGCGGCGCCTCGATGCGTTCACGCGAAGCCTTCCGCAATCGCATGCGCGAAGACGACGTTCAATAAGGAGCGCACAACATGAACAAGATCATTGCGCTCGTCGTGGCTGTCGTCATTGTGCTGTTCGCGGCTTCGTCGATGGTGTTCGTCGTCGATCAGCGGCACATGGCCGTGTTGTCGTCGCGAGGCGATACGCCATCCATGTTGCTCGGCCCGGGTCTGCACGTCAAATTGCCGCCGCCTCTGCAAACGGTCACGCTGGTGGACAACCGCATCCAGTCGCTCGACGCACCGGACGAAGACCGCTTCGCCACGTCGGATAAGACCGAACTGCTGGTCAATCCGGTCATCAGGTTCCGCGTCACCGATCCGCTCAAGCTGTTCGCCGAAACCAGGGGCGATGTGCAGAGCCTGCCGGACCGGCTCGCGTTGCTGTCGCGCGCGGCGCTCGGCGATGCGTTCGGCCAGTTCACGCTGGCCGACGCGCTCGCCAAACAGCAAAGCGTTGCCGACGAAGCTCGCGGCGCGATCGACAAGGGCGCGGCCTCACTGGGCGTGTCGGTGGTCGACGTGCAACTGACGCGCGTCGATTTCCCGGCGGAGATGACCGATTCGGTCTTCAAGCGGATGATCGCTGCCCGCGAACAGATCGCCGCCGACGAGCGCGCGAAGGGCGCGGCCGAGGCCAACCAGATCAAGGCTGACGCGCTCGCGCAGCAGCAGGCGGTGCTCGCCGACGGTTACAGCCAGGCGCAGACCATCCGCGGCGAAGGCGATGCGAAGGCAGCGGAAATCGCCGCCGAAGCATTCGGCAAGGATCCGCAGTTCTACCAGTTTTATCTGAGCATGCAGGCATACAAGAAGACCTTCAAGCCGGGCGATCTGATCGTGGTCGATCCGAACAACGAGTTCTTCCGCTTCATGCGTAGTCCGACCGGTGGTGTTACGCCGGACGCTCCCGCGGCCTCGCGCAAACACTGATAACCGGAAGGCCGCGGCATTCGTATCGCGGCCCGTTGAATTCGCATGGATATAGCCGGCTCGTTACTGCTCGCGATCGCGTTGATGCTGATTATCGAGGGGATGTTCCCCTTCGTTTTTCCGGCCGCCTGGCGCGACACGTTCCGTAAAATAGCGGAACGGCCTGCGCATCAGATTCGCGTGGGCGGTCTGATCGTGATGCTGCTCGGGCTGATCCTGCTGTTTATCGTGACCTGACGGGCGACGTCGGCGAGTGGGCGGCACGTGGTGCATGCCCGATTGCTCGCAAGGGCCGAGGCACGCTTTGGGTGCGGTGGGCGCTGTAAGGCGCGCCGATATCCGCTTGAAGCGCTGTGGGCGGACCAGGCCGATGCCCGCGATCGTCGCCAGAATCCAGCCGCCGCCCGCCATTCTCACACTCACTTACCGGCGCTTCAGCCGCCGTGTTCAACGTCGTAGGACTGTATCGATGTCGACCTGGTTACTTCCCGAGAATATTGCCGACGTGCTGCCGTCGGAAGCCCGCAAGATCGAAGAGTTGCGGCGCCATTTGCTGGACCGTTTCCGTTCGTACGGCTACGAGATGGTGATGCCGCCGCTGCTCGAATACCTCGAGTCGCTGCTTACCAGCGGCGGCCATGATCTGAATCTGCGCACCTTCAAGCTCGTTGACCAATTGTCCGGCCGCACACTCGGCCTGCGCGCCGACATCACGCCGCAGGTTGCACGTATCGATGCACATCTGCTGAACCGCCAGGGCGTCACGCGTCTTTGCTACGCGGGCAACGTCGCTCACACGCGGCCGCGCGGCCTGCACGCGACGCGCGAGCAGATTCAGATCGGCGCGGAAATCTACGGTCACGCCGGCCTCGAAGCGGATCTGGAGATCCAGCAACTCATGCTCGACGCGCTGCGTCTTGCGGGGCTCGCCAAAGTACGCCTCGATCTGTGTCACGCCGGCGTGCTGGCGGCCCTGATCGAAGCTGAGCCGGCCGCGGCGGACCTTGGGCAGTCGCTGTACGACGCGCTGGCGGGCAAGGACGTGCCGCGCCTCGTCGAGCTGACGGCGGGGCTCACGCCGGTCATTCGCGACGCGTTGCGCGCGCTGCCGACGCTGTACGGCGACGCGTCGATGCTCGACGAAGCGCGGGCGCGCCTGCCCAACGCACCGGCGATCGCCCGCGCGCTCGACGACCTCGCGTTCCTCGCGAGCCAGGTGGACGGCGCCGAAGTGATGATCGATCTTGCCGACCTGCGTGGCTACGCGTACCACAGCGGCGTGATGTTCTCCGCGTATGTCGACGGCGTGCCGAACGCGGTGGCCCGCGGCGGCCGTTACGACCACGTCGGCCAGGCCTATGGACGCGCTCGTGCGGCAACGGGTTTTTCGCTCGATCTGCGTGAAGTGGCGCGCATCTCGCCGGTCGAAGCGCGCAGCAGCGCGATTCTCGCGCCGTGGCAGCACGACGACGCCTTGCGCGTGAGCGTCGCCGCGTTACGCGACGCCGGCGAAGTGGTAATCCAGGCGCTGCCTGGTCACGAGCACAATCTGGATGAATTCGCGTTCGATCGCGTGTTGGTCGAGCGCAACGGTGCATGGGTCGTCGAACCGCGCGCCTGAGCGCGTTCCGGCTGATCCCTGAGGCGGCTATCCCGACACCGGTCAGACGGCGGCGAAAGTGCCGCTGAACCCGGCGCGGCTAGCCGCCGCGCCGTCTTTCCTATCACCCAACATAACGTGCATACCGTTGAGCGGAAACGGAAAAATTCGGAAGGTTCCGCGAACCTAGGTAGAATACGTTTTTAACCAGCTTACGAAACAACATGTCTGCCAGCGCAGTGAATGTGAACCCCGGGCGTAACGTCGTCGTCGTGGGAACCCAGTGGGGTGATGAGGGCAAGGGCAAGATCGTCGACTGGCTGACGGACCACGCTCAAGGCGTCGTTCGCTTCCAGGGCGGTCACAATGCCGGTCACACGCTCATCATCGGGGGCAAGAAAACCATCTTGCGCCTGATTCCGTCGGGCATCATGCATCCCGGCGTCGCATGCTATATCGGCAATGGCGTCGTGTTGTCGCCCGAAGCGCTGTTCAAGGAAATCGGTGAACTCGAAGCCGCCGGCGTCGACGTTCAGAACCGCCTGTTCATTTCCGAAGCCACCACGCTGATCCTGCCGTATCACATCGCCATCGACCAGGGCCGCGAAGCGCGCCGTGGCGCGGGCAAGATCGGCACGACCGGCCGCGGCATCGGCCCGGCCTACGAAGACAAGGTGGCACGCCGCGGCTTGCGCGTGCAGGACCTGTTCGAGCCGGCAACGTTCGCCGAACGGCTGCGCGAAAACCTCGACTATCACAACTTCGTGCTCACGCAATATCTGGGTGTCGCCGCTGTCGACTTCCAGCAAACACTCGACACGATGCTGGGCTACGCCGACCGTCTGAAGCCGATGGTCACGGATGTCTCGCGCCGTCTGTACGACGCGAATGCCGCCGGCAGCAATCTGCTGTTCGAAGGCGCGCAAGGCACGCTGCTCGACATTGACCACGGTACCTATCCGTTCGTCACGTCGAGCAACTGCGTGGCAGGTGCGGCGACCGCGGGCGCGGGCGTCGGTCCGCAAAAGCTGAACTACATTCTCGGCATCACCAAGGCGTATTGCACGCGCGTCGGTTCGGGCCCGTTCCCGAGCGAACTGTACGACGCGGACAACGCCGCGCGTCAGGAGGCGATTGGCCTCGAACTGGCTACCGTCGGCAAGGAATTCGGCTCGGTCACTGGCCGTCCGCGCCGCACCGGCTGGCTCGACGTCGCCGCGCTGCGTCGCTCGATCCAGATCAACGGCGTGTCGGGTCTGTGCATGACCAAGCTCGACGTGCTCGACGGCCTCGACGAAGTGAAGCTATGCGTCGGCTACACGGTCGACGGCAAAAATGTCGATCTGCTGCCGCGTGGCTCGTCGGAAGTCGCGCGTTGCGTGCCGGTGTACGAAACCTTCGCGGGGTGGAAGGAAAGCACCGTCGGCATCAAGGAATGGGACAAGCTGCCGGCCAATGCGCGCGCCTATCTGTCGCGTGTGCAGGAAGTCGCAGGCATTCCGATCGACATGGTGTCGACCGGCCCGGATCGCGACGAGACCATTCTGCTACGTCATCCGTTCAAGGTTTAAGCCATGGTTCAAGGTGTACCCATGATCGCGATGAAAGATCCACGCAATGACGACAAGAACCTGTGGGTCGGCTGGGACGAGTATCACCGGCTGATCGAGTTGCTGGCGCTCGACGTGCACGAATCGGGCTGGAAATTCGACCAGATTCTGTGCCTCGCGCGTGGCGGCCTGCGCGTGGGCGACCAACTCTCGCGCATCTACGATCTGCCGCTGGCAATTCTCGCCACCAGCTCGTATCGCGAAGCGGCCGGCACAGAGCAGGGCGAACTCGACATCGCTCAATACATCACGATGACGCGCGGCGAACTGCACGGCAACGTGCTGCTCGTCGACGACCTGGTCGACTCGGGCGTCACGCTGGCGCGGGTTCAGCAGCATCTGAAAGAACGCTATCCGGCGATCACCGCGGTGCGCTCGGCCGTGCTCTGGTACAAGGGCTGCTCGAAGGTGAAACCCGACTACCACGTGCAGTATCTGCCCACCAATCCTTGGATTCATCAACCGTTCGAGGAGTGGGACACGGTTCGTCCGCACAATCTTGGCGCATGGATCAAGCGCGGTGTCGCGCAGGCGCAGGAGTCGTCGGGAGAGTGATGTGGACTTCCGGCGCATTAACCGTCGCGTCGTTTGCACCGCAGTGCCCGCAAAGCGGAGCCCGTATGGGCTCCGTTTTTTTTTGCGCATCGACAGCGTCTGCGCGCGGCTCGAATGTACTTCGCAATCCACGTGATACCGGTGCCGGCGAGAGGGCCGACCCGGCAGACGCGTGCAAAACGCAGTGCTACACTGCGCGGACTATCCACGTGGTGTATCCACAACAAGCAGGGCGGTGTCAGGCGGGCAGTTTAGAATAGCGGTCGTTTTTTCCGCTCAGGGAACGGATTCCTCGCGTCTATGACAGATAACAATCACGTGCACAAACAGCCACTGCCTTCCCTCGCGATTGCCGCGATCGGAGTGGTGTTCGGCGATATCGGCACGAGCCCGTTGTATTCGTTGAAAGAGGCATTCAGCCCGTCGCACGGTATTCCGCTGACCGAGCAATCGATTCTCGGCGTGATCTCACTGCTGTTCTGGGCGATCATGATCGTGGTCGGCGTCAAGTACGTGCTGTTCGTGATGCGCGCGGACAATAACGGCGAGGGCGGCGTGCTCGCGCTGATGGCGCTGGCGCTGCGCTCGCTCGACGAGAAGTCGAAAATGGCCGGCCTGCTCGTCATGCTCGGCATCTTCGGCGCCTGCATGTTCTATGGCGATGCGGTGATTACGCCGGCCATTTCGGTGATCTCGGCGGTCGAGGGTCTGGAGATTGCCGCGCCCCATCTGTCACATCTGGTGCTGCCGCTGACGATTGCGATCCTGATTCTGCTGTTCTGGATTCAGCGGCATGGCACGGCGATGGTCGGCCGCCTGTTCGGCCCGATCATGGTGGTGTGGTTCGTCGTGCTCGCCGCGCTCGGCCTCTGGCATATCGGGCAGTCGCCCAACGTGATCCGCGCGCTAAACCCGTATTACGCGTACTCGTTCATGGCCGCGCACGTGCTGCAGGCCTATGTGGTGCTCGGCTCGGTCGTGCTGGTACTGACCGGCGCCGAAGCGCTGTATGCCGACATGGGCCACTTCGGCGCGAAACCGATCCGCATGGCGTGGTATCTGCTGGTGATGCCGTCGCTGGTGCTGAACTACTTCGGCCAGGGCGCGCTGCTGATGCACGACCCGAAGGCCATCGAAAATCCGTTCTTCCTGCTTGCTCCTGACTGGGCGTTGCTGCCGCTCGTCGTGCTGTCGACGGTGGCGACCGTGATAGCATCGCAGGCCGTGATCTCCGGCGCGTATTCGCTGACGAGCCAGGCGATCCAGCTCGGCTACGTGCCGCGCATGAAGATCCTGCACACCTCGGAGCTGGCGATCGGCCAGATTTATGTGCCGGTCGTGAACTGGATGCTGCTGTTCATCATCCTGTGCATCGTGATTGCCTTCAAGAGCTCGGACAACCTCGCCGCCGCGTACGGTATCGCAGTGACGGCCACGATGGTCATCACGACGATCCTCGCCTGCGTCGTGATGGTGAACGTGTGGAACTGGAACAAGCTGCTGGTGGCGTTGATCATCGGCGTGTTCATGACGATCGACCTGGGCTTTTTCGGCGCGAATCTGCTGAAGGTCGAGGAGGGTGGCTGGCTGCCGCTCGGTATCGGCGCGCTGCTGTTCTTCCTGCTGATGACCTGGTTCAAGGGCAGGATGATCGTCAAGGAGCGCACGGCCGCCGACGGTATTCCGCTAATGCCGTTCCTGCAGGGGCTGCTCGCGCATCCGCCGCATCGCGTGTCGGGGACGGCGATCTATCTGACCGGCAGCGATACGCTGGTACCGGTGAGCCTGCTGCACAACCTGAAGCACAACAAGGTGCTGCATGAACGCACGATCTTCCTGACCTTCGTGACGCGCGACATTCCATACGTGAACGACGCGGAGCGCGTGACGGTCAAGGACATCGACGGTGGTCTGTATCTCGTGAAGGCGGCGTACGGCTTCAACGAGACCCCCGATGTAAAAGCGGTGCTGCTCGAAGTCGGCCGCACGCACGACATGACCTTCGAGTTGATGGACACGTCGTTCTTCCTTGCTCGCGAAACGGTGGTACCGACGCAACTGCCGGGCATGTCGGTGTGGCGCGAGCGTGTGTTCGCATGGATGCATCAGAACGCCGCGAAGCCGACGGACTTCTTCAGCATTCCGGCCAACCGGGTGGTGGAGTTGGGGACCAAGATCGAAATCTGAGTACGGTCACAGCGGGTTGCCGTGCGCTTCGTACGACGGCGCGCGAAAACAGAAAGCCCACGCGATTGCGTGGGCTTTTTGTCTTGATGTCTTCAAGGGCTTCGTTGCTGCATCGGCTTACTTGCCGCGCGAGCACTCAGGCGATGAACGTGCGCACGTGCAAACGAAAGGCATGCGTAGGCCAACGCGTGAACGGGCCAACATACCGGCCACGCGCGTAGCCGATGCGCTTACTTTTGCTTGAGTTTTGCGAACGCCGCAGCCATCGCACCACCCGGTTCCGGTTCGCGCGAGCGTTGCTGCGACGCGCCTCGCCCCGCGCTACCTGAGCGGCCGGCACCGCCGCGATCCTGCTGTGCGCCACCGCTGCTGCGTGCCGCGACCGCGCCGAACTCGTCGTCCAGACGCATGGTCAGCGCGATGCGCTGGCGTTTCACGTCGACTTCGAGCACTTTCACCTTGACGATCTGGCCGGCCTTGACGACTTCGTGCGGGTCCTTGATGAACTTCGTCGACATCGCCGACACGTGCACGAGACCATCCTGATGCACGCCGATGTCGATGAACGCACCGAACGCCGCCACGTTCGTCACCACTCCTTCGAGCACCATGCCCGGCGTCAGATCGCTGACCTTCTCGACGCCTTCGCGGAACGTCGCGGTCTTGAACTCGGGGCGCGGATCGCGGCCCGGCTTTTCGAGTTCGAGCAGAATGTCGCGCACGGTCGGCAGACCGAAACGTTCGTCGACGAATTCCGCCGGCGACAGCCCGCGCAGCGCGTCACGATTGCCGAGCACTTCGCCGACGTGCTTGCTGATTTTCGCGAGCATCCGTTCGACGACCGGATACGCTTCCGGGTGCACCGACGAGCGGTCGAGCGGATTCTCGCCGTTGTTGATGCGCAGGAAGCCGGCGGCCTGTTCGAAGGTTTTGTCGCCGAGACGCGGCACCTTGCGCAGATGCTCGCGCGACGGGAACGGACCGTTCGCATCGCGATAGTCGACGATGTTGCGCGCGAGCGTCGCGTTCAGGCCCGACACGCGCGCGAGCAGCGCGACCGACGCGGTGTTCGCATCGACGCCGACCGCGTTCACGCAGTCTTCGACCACCGCGTCGAGCGAGCGGGCCAGTTCACGCTGATTCACGTCGTGCTGATACTGGCCGACGCCGATCGCCTTCGGCTCGATCTTCACGAGTTCCGCGAGCGGGTCCTGCAGGCGGCGCGCAATCGACACCGCGCCGCGCAGCGACACGTCCATTCCGGGGAATTCCTTCGCCGCGAGTTCGGAGGCCGAGTACACCGACGCGCCCGCTTCGGACACGACGATCTTCTGCAGCTTGAATTCCGGATGACGCGCGATCAGCTCGCTCGCAAGCTTGTCCGTTTCACGCGACGCCGTGCCGTTGCCGATGCTGATCAGCTCGGCCTGCGTCTGCGCGCAGAGGCGCGCGAGTTTCGCGATCGAACCGTCCCAGTCGCGGCGCGGCTCGTGCGGATAGATCACGTCGGTGGCGAGCACCTTGCCGGTCCGGTCGACCACTGCGACTTTCACGCCAGTGCGCATACCAGGATCGAGACCGATCACGGCCTTCGGGCCAGCCGGTGCGGCCAGCAGCAGGTCCTTCAGATTGCGCGCGAATACGCGGATTGCTTCGTGTTCGGCTTCGTCGCGCAGATTCGTCAGCAGTTCGTTTTCGATGTGCGGCTGCACCTTCACACGCCAGCACCAGCGGCACACGTCGGAGAGCCACTTGTCGGCCGGGCGGTTCTGATTCGCGATGCCGAAGTGACGCGCGATCAGCGCTTCGCCCGGATGCGGCACCTGCGCGTCGAGCTCTTCGCCGAGGCCCAGCTTGACCATCAGCACGCCCGCATTGCGGCCGCGGAACAGCGCCAGCGCGCGATGCGACGGCACCGTGCGGATGGTCTCCGCGTAATCGTAGTAGTCGCGGAATTTCTCTTCTTCCGCGTTCTTCTTCCCCTCAACCACTTTCGACGACACCACGCCCTGGTTGAACAGGTAGTCGCGCAGCTTGCCGAGCAGTTCGGCCGTTTCGCCGAACTGTTCGGAGAGGATGTCGCGCGCGCCGTCGAGTGCGGCCTTGACGTCGGCGACGCCTTTCTCGGCGTCCACGTACGCGGCGGCTTCGGTTTGCGGATCGAGCAGCGGATTGGCCAGCAGCGCGTCGGCGAGCGGCTGCAGACCGGCTTCGCGCGCGATCTGCGCGCGCGTGCGGCGCTTCGGCTTATACGGAAGGTACAGATCTTCCAGCACCTGCTTGCTGTCGGCGCCTTCAAGCGCGGTACGCAGCTCGTCGGTGAGTTTGCCCTGTTCGTCGATGCTCGTGATGATCGCGGCGCGCCGGTCTTCCAGCTCGCGCAGATACAGCAGGCGTTCCTCGAGATTGCGCAGTTGCGTGTCGTCGAGATTGTCGGTCACTTCCTTACGATAGCGGGCGATGAACGGAACAGTCGCTCCTTCGTCGAGAAGTTGCACCGCGGCCGCGACCTGGCGCGGCTGGACGGACAGTTCGGCGGCGATGCGCTGTACGATCTTGAGTGCTACGGTTTCCGTCATAAGGTCTTGGTGTTCCTGCGGACTCAGTCAGGGGCCGCGCGCTGACGGCGTTGGGACACGCCGGGCGTGTGCGCTGCGACCAGGTTGCTGGAGCGGGGCATTTTGCCATAAATGCCAAAGGGCTCAACCGCAGGGTGATAGAATTTCGGGCATGTTCCGCTGACCCTCTACGACGTTGCCAATCTCCTTGTCCCTCAACCGCCTGGGCTTTCGCTTGGTCTCTCGCCTGTCACCGGATTTGTCGCCGGTATTGCCCGAATCGCCGCTGTTTTTGCCGCGTTTGTCTCTCACCTCGCTGCTGTCGGCGGCGCGGTCCGCGCTTGGGCCCACTGTCATCGCGCAGCGGCTGTTCGCCGTATCGTGCGCATCGTGTGTGATGGTGGCCGCGCTAGCCGTGTCGGCAACACCGGTCGCGGCGCAAACGCCAGCGTCGGCGGGCAACAGCCCGGCGGTGTCCGGCGGGACTGTAGCGCCGGCAGCAGCAACGACCGTGCAGGACCAGGAGCCGACCGGCGACGCGGACACCGACAGCGCGGGAAGTGCCGATAGCGCGAGCGACGCGGCCGCTCCTGACAACTCGTCGGCCGCTCCGGACAACTCGTTCGAAGCGCGGCAACGCGCGCTGGATCAGCGCAGCGACGAGAACAACTACACCTACGGCGTCGCGCAGCATGACTGCTATAGCCGGTTCTTCGTCAATCACTGCCTGAACCTGGCGCGCGACAGCATGCGTGCGGTGCAGGCGGAGATTCGCAAGGAGCAGCTCGCGCTCGACGGCGAGCAGCGTGCGCAACGCGCGCGCGCGCGCGACGAACGCGCCGCGTTGCGCCGCGCCCGCAACGAAGCGGATGCGCCGCAGCGTGCCGCCGAAGATGCGCGCAACGAACAGGCTTACCAGGACAAGCAGCGTCAGCACGCGATCGATCAGGCACAACGCGGCGCCGAAGCGCCGCAACGCGCGGCCAACGCGCAGGCCTACGAGGACAAGCAGCGCCAGCATGCGATCGATCAGGCGCAGCGCGGCATCAGTCCGTCGCAGGCGGCGGCCAATCAGCGGGCCTACGATCAGAAGCAGTCCGACTACCAGCGCAAGCTCGAGGAAGCGCGTCAGCAGGGCGCGCAGAAGGCGCAGGAGCGCGTTGAGAAGCAGCAGAGCTTCGAGAAAAAGCAGGCCGATGCCGCTCAGCACAGGGCCGATGTGGAAGCGCGTCAGAAGCAGGCGACCGAGAAGGCCGAGCAGAAACGGCAAGACCAGTTGAAGCAGGAGCAACTCGAAGAGCAGCAAAAACAGCAACAGCAGCAACAGTAAATGTGCTGTAGTGGGTCCTGGCGGGTTCTGGCCAGGACCGTAGTCGTAGTCGCCGTAACGCGTTTTGAGCCGGACAGCAACCTCAGGCGTCGGTCTGCGCGCGCAGACCGCGCCGCAGAAGGGAGGAGGCGAGCATGCGCGATCATCACCACGTCATCAACGCGGACACACTTCGCGACCGGATTCTGCAACTGGAATCGGAGCACAGTGGGCTCGACCGGTTGATCGACCGAATGTCGGATGAGCCCGGCATCGACGACTTCGAGTTGCAGCGCCTGAAAAAGCGCAAACTCAAAGTCAAGGACACCATCATCTTGCTGCAATTGCAGCTCGAACCGGACGCACGCGCCTGAGTTCGCGGCCTGGCAGGCGCCGGGCGCGCGCCGCGCGAGCCGGACTTTGCAGGAATGCTTGCCTTGAATTCACCGCTTGAAACTTCATCCCGGCGCACGCCGGGCGACGACGCAGCCACCGGCACGCCGGCGCCGCGTCCTGCCGCGTCCGCGCTGAGCGCGTCGTTGAATCCGCGGCGCGTCGCCGAACTGGATCAGATCTTTGCCGATGACGGCCTGCTGGCCCGGCAGATCGATGGCTATCGCTCGCGGGCCTCGCAGATCGAAATGTCGCGCGCGGTCGCCGCAGCGATGGAAGCGTCGGGCCGCGCGATGCCCGAGCCCGCGATGTTCGAGGCGCAGAAGCGTCCCGCACGGCGTCTGCAAACGACCGGTGCCGCCGGCGCCGAGGCCGCAGCCGACGCCTCTGAAAACGCCGGATCGGGCGGCCTCGACGGCAGTGAAAACACGCTGATCGTCGAAGCGGGCACGGGTACCGGCAAGACCTATGCGTACCTCGTGCCGGCCATGCTGTGGGGCGGCAAGGTGATCGTCTCGACCGGCACCAAGCACTTGCAGGACCAGCTCTTCCAGCGCGACATTCCGACCGTGCGCGACGCGCTCGCGGTGCCGGTGTCGGTCGCGATGCTCAAGGGGCGCGCCAATTACCTGTGCCACTACTATCTGCAGCGCACCGCGGACAACGGCCGTTTGCCGTCACGCCAGGAAACCTCGTATCTGCAGGATATCGTGCGCTTCGCGAAGATCACGCGCACCGGCGACAAGGCTGAACTCGCGAGCGTGCCGGAGACGGCGGCGGTGTGGTCGATGGTCACGTCGACGCGCGAAAACTGTCTTGGCCAGGAGTGTCCGCATTACAAGGACTGCTTCGTGATGCAGGCGCGCCGCGAAGCGCAGCAGGCCGATATCGTGGTGGTCAACCATCACCTGTTTTTCGCCGACATCATGTTGCGCGACACGGGCATGGCGGAACTGCTGCCCACCGCGAACACCGTCATCTTCGACGAAGCGCATCAACTGCCCGAGACCGCGACGTTGTTCTTCGGCGAGACGCTGTCAACCACGCAGTTTCTCGAGCTCGCGCGCGATTCGGTCGCCGAAGGTCTGGGCCATGCGCGCGAAACGGTCGATTGGGTCAAGCTCGGCGCGACGCTCGAGCGCGCGGCGCGCGATGTGCGGCTGGCATTCAAGGAAGACTCGGTGCGTTTGTCGATTGGTCAGTTGCCCGACGATCATCCGCTGTTCCCCGCGCTCGAAACGCTCGAAACCGAACTCGACGCCTTGGCCACCGCGTTGGCGGGGCAGGCCGAGCGCGCCGAGTCGATCGGCGCGTGCCTGCGTCGCGCGCGCGAATTGCAGGGCGTGCTGGCCGGATGGACGACACCGCCCACTGCGACCGAACGCAATGCTGCGCACGCACAGCAGGGCGCGTCGAACGACGGCAACGCCGAGCGCGCGGACCCGAACGAAAAGGTGCGCTGGATCGAAGTCTTCTCCCATACCGTGCAGTTGCACGAGACGCCGCTGTCGGTCGCGCCGATCTTCGCGAAGCAGCGCGCCGGTGTGCCGCGCGCGTGGATCTTCACGTCGGCGACGTTGTCGGTGCGCGGCGACTTCACGCACTACGCCGCGCAGATGGGCCTGAACGCCAAGCGCTCGATGACGCTGCCCAGTCCATTCGACTATTCGACGCAGGGCCTTTTGTACGTGCCACGCAACTTACCGCAGCCTTCCTCCCCGATGTTTACCGACGCCGTGTTCGACGCCGCGTTGCCCGCGATCGAAGCCTCGGGCGGCGGCGTCTTCATGCTGTGCACAACGCTGCGCGCGGTGGATCGCATCTCGGCGAAGTTGCGCGATACGATCGAAGCGCGCGGCTGGAACTATCCGCTGCTCGTGCAGGGCGATGCGAGCCGCACCGAGTTGCTCGAGCGCTTCCGCTCGTACGGCAATGCGATTCTGGTGGGTAGCCAGAGCTTCTGGGAAGGAGTGGACGTGCGGGGTGACGCGCTGTCGCTGGTGGTGATCGACAAGCTGCCGTTTGCGCCGCCCGACGATCCGGTGCTGTCGGCGCGGCTCGATGCGTTGACGAAGAAAGGCTTGAGCCCGTTCGCCGTGCATCAGCTGCCGCAGGCCGTGATCACGCTGAAGCAGGGTGCAGGCCGTCTGATTCGTGCGGAGACCGATCGCGGCGTGCTGATGATCTGCGACACGCGTCTTGTCGACAAGCCGTATGGACGTCGTATCTGGCAGAGCCTGCCGCCGTTCAAGCGCACACGCGAGATCGAGGTGGTGCGCGAGTTCTTCGAAGAGAATTCGACGCGGATTCAATAGGGCGCGTGTGTGTCGAACCGCCGTTGAAAAACGGCGTCTGAATGGCAAAACGCCACGGATGTGAATCCGTGGCGTTTTGCTTTACCACCCGCGAAATCGGCAAGACTTCGCGGTGCGGTTTTCGCCTGAAGGCGAGCCCTAAGCTACAGCTTAGTTGCTTGCAGCCGAAGCCGGAGCAGCAGCCGAAGCAGCAGCGCCTGCGTCCGAAGCAGCAGCGCCTGCATCCGAGGCAGCAGCCGTAGCCGAAGCAGCAGCGTCGCTCGCAGCAGCAGCCGAATCCGAAGCTGCAGCAGCAGCCGGTGCCGAGGCAGCAGCAGCGTCGCTAGCCGGGGCAGCGGCCTGATCGTTGCTCTTGTTGCATGCAGCCAGTGCCACAGCTGCCAACAGGGATGCTACGAGGAGGGATTTCTTCATGATCACGTCCTTTTATGGTTTAAAGGTAAGCAACAGCGCAAAATAAAACCGGTAATGTGCTCCAACACCGACCTGGGCCGCTGGTGGAGACGCTCTTTCGACGAGCTGGAATCTTCCCTACGGCTTGGGCGGAAATTATATGCACTTTCGTACTGACAGTCGATAAATCCGGGGTCAATACGTTGTCTTTCTCATACAAAATTTCAACAGTACGGTATATAGCAGGCGGGCAGAGTTACACAAGCTCGCCCACTTGTATCCAGCCCGCACAATACCACTCGTGCAGCAGTGCTGTCACCGACGAATCGTGTGAGAGTGTTACAAAGCGTTTCGCACTCAAGCACCGGTGATCCGCGAGATCAAACAGCCATTTTTTCGCGCCGTCAAATGACATTTCTTCTCCATTTACGAAGAAAAAACGGCGGTTGTACAACAGATTAGTCTTGCGGTCGAGGCGCAGGCCGCACTTGACCGCCTGACTGATAAAACGGGTTTCGTTGAGCGGCCTTTGCGGCGGATCAAACACGACACTCGGCTTCGGTTCGCTGAGATAGGTGCCAAGGAACGACGCAATATCCTGCTCTTTCCATTTGATGCCAGCAAGGATTGCGCCAACCCTCTCGACCAGCGCCGCCGGCAGTTCCGCAGGCCGGTCGACGGCAGGCTGCTGCGGATCGCGATAAAGCGCGCCCATCTTGCCCCCCGATTCTCCGCGCTCGGCCAGATGGTAGAGGAACTGCGCGGTCAGCTCGCTCGCGGCAGGGGCGCGAAAGCCGATCGAGCATGTCATGCATTCGCCTTCCGCGATGCCGTCATGCGCGATATGCGGTGGCAAATACAGCATGTCGCCGGGCTCCAGGAGCCATTCTTCCTCAGCCTGGAAATTCTGTAAAACTTTCAAAGGCAGGCCGGTCTGCAAGGTCAGATCTTTCTGTGAGCTGATGCGCCAGCGGCGCTTGCCTTTTACTTGCAAAAGAAACACATCGTAGGAATCGAAGTGGGGGCCTACGCCGCCGCCGTCGGTTGCGTACGAGATCATCAGGTCGTCGAGACGCGCGTCCGGCACGAAGCGGAAGCGGTCGAGCAACGCGCGTGCGCGATCGTCATAAAGATCCACCCCCTGCACGAGCAGCGTCCAGGCGCGCTGCTTCACCGAGGGCAGTTCATCGGGCGCGAATGGACCGTGTTCGAGCTGCCATTTATTGCGGAAGTGGGTGATCAGGCGCGCCTCGACTTCGTCCTGATCGGCCAGCTCGAAGAATTCGTCGCGTGAGAGCGGCGCCTCGACGTTCGGAATCGCCTGGCGAATCAGCAACGGCTTTTTTTGCCAGTAGCGGCGCATGAATTGCGACGGACTCAAATTGCCGAGCAAGGCAGTCGGCGTGTCAGGCGAGGGCGGAAGAACGGGCAGCGCCGGCTTTGAAGCTGGCGACGAATTGCGTGCCGAAGCTGCATCGGCCGGGTGGTCTGTGGGCCGCTTAGGCATCGTATAATGTGAGTTGTATTCTGGAGAATCGAATGAAAATCGCAAAGAACACCGTCGTGTCGGTCGCTTACAAGCTATCGGATGCGCAGGGCAATCTGATTGAGGAAAGCGACGAGCCGATGGTCTATCTGCACGGCGGCTATGATGGCACGTTCCCCAAGATCGAGGAAGAGCTCGACGGCCACGAGGCCGGCTTCGAGACTCAGATCCAGCTCGAACCGCAAGACGCGTTCGGCGAGTACGATGCCGATCTCGTGAAGATCGAGCCGCGCGATCGCTTCCCGGAACCGCTCGAAGTCGGCATGCAATTCGAAGGCACGCCGGAAGAAGGCGACGAAGATCTCGATTCGCTCGTCTACGTGGTGACCGAAGTCGCGGAAGACAAGGTCGTGCTCGACGGCAACCATCCCCTTGCGGGCATGGCGCTGCGTTTCGCGCTGACCGTGAAAGACGTGCGCCCGGCCACCGAAGACGAAATCCAGCACGAGCACGCGCATGGCGCTGACGGCCTTGAAATCCTCGACGAAGACGACGAGGAAGATGAAGACAAATCAGGGCCCACCCTGCACTGAACTTGCCGGCACGCCGCCGGGCACGCTCGAGCCTGATGAGGCGCCGGGCGTGTGCGGTGCGGAGGCCGGGGCGGGCGGCGCCGACATTGCCGGGCCGTATCCGCCGCCGCCCTGATCGGCCGGCAGGCGTGGCACTTGATCCGGTTGCGGCTCGCCGGGTGCCTGCAGTAGCGGCGGTAATTCTGATGCCGGTCCCAGTGCCGGTACCGCCGGCATCGAAGCAGCCGGTTCCTCACGTGGCGACGCCGGTTGCGCCGTGGGCATTGGCATATGCTTCGGCACATCGCGCGCACTCACACGGAATGGCGGTTTTCTGCCGGGTTCCGCTTCAATCTGAATCCACTGGTTAAGACGATCATGCGGCGCAAGCGCGACTCGCGTGAGATTCGTCACCAGCATCCCCTTGTCGTTGCGTAGCGGCTGATCGATCACGAAGCCGCCGTTGGCGCGTTCGTCGTCCTCGTGTATCACCAATATGGGGCCGTGGAAAATCTGCGCGAGCTTGACGAGGCTGCGTTTGAATTCCAGGAAGCCGTCGCGGCGAGGGCTGTGCGCAAAGCGCAGCCACGCGAAACGGTCGGGGCGTTCGTAACGCTCCGGATCGAAGTCGCCCTGAAGGAAAACGACGATCGCGCGCGCGTCGCGGCGTTTCGCGTATTCACCGGCGTGTTCGAGCCAGAAGGCGTTGGCGATGACCCGGTCTTCGAATTCACCGTTGCGGCCGCCCGCGGTCAGATAGTGATTGTTCGGGCCCGGCGCATTCAGACCCACGAACACGATGTCATCTTTGTCGCCCGATGTGTCGTTCGATAACCAGCGCACGTTTTCGCGAAACGGCCGAAAGCGCGAGACTTCGCTTTCCCGCGTCAACGCGATCGGGTTCTGGCCCATCGACGTCGCATCGGCGAACAGAGTCTGACGCAGTAAGTCGAGCCGTTCGACCGGATCGAAACCGCCGGCCTCGGCCGTGCCGCAATCGACCCAGTCATGCTGACCCGGAATGAAGAAGAGAGGGATGCGCGAAGTTTCGAGCAGCGTGTGTCGGCGCTCGTAGAGCGCATCGCGACAGGCTTCTTTCGGCCCCTTCAGATTGCCGTTGTAGACGATGAACGACACGTCGCGCTCGCGGTTGATCGCCTCGATCAGCCGTTGCGTCGCGGCTTCGTCGGCGGGGCCGTGCATCGTGTCGGCGATGACCGCGAAGGTGAAGCGCGGGGCCGCGGCGTAGGCAGGCGTGGCGAACGCGAAGAGTCCCGCGAGAGACAGACAACCCGCGAGAGCGCCGATCAACGCGAAAGCGAAAGTCGGCGCCGCGCGAATTCCGCGCGGGCGCTGCGAGGGCCTGTGTACGTCAATGATCCGCATCCGGCGCGGCGGCCAGTTCGTGCAGCTCGTACAGCAGCTCGAGTGCTTCGCGCGGGCGCAGATCGTTGGGGTCGATGCCGCGCAAACGTTCGACGAGCGCCTGCATGGCGGGCGAGGCAGGCGCCTGCGCGGACCTGTGTTCATCATCGTCCGCGTCTTCGGCCAGCATCGGCATGGGCGCTGCGAACAGATCGAGTTGCGGCGCGGGCTGCGCCGCCGACTGCTGTTCGAGATGGGCAAGATGCTTGCGCGCCGCGCGAATCACCACGTTCGGCACGCCGGCGAGCTGCGCGACTTGCAGACCGTAGCTCTGATTGGCTGGACCTTCGCTGACCGCGTGCAGGAACACGATGCCGTGCCCATGTTCGACCGCCGACAGGTGCACGTTGGCCGCATGCGAAAACTCGGCCGGCAACTGCGTCAGTTCGAAGTAATGCGTAGCGAACAGCGTATGGCACCCATTGTGCGCGAGCAGATGCCGCGCGATGGCCCACGCCAGCGCGAGCCCGTCGAACGTCGAGGTGCCACGGCCGATTTCATCCATCAGCACGAGACTGTGCGGCGTGGCGTCGTTCAGGATCGCGGCGGCCTCGGTCATCTCGACCATGAAGGTCGAGCGGCCGCCGGCCAGGTCGTCGGCTGCGCCAATGCGCGTGAAGATGCGGTCGATCGGCCCGAACGCCGCGCGCCGCGCCGGCACATAGCTGCCCACGTACGCGAGCAGGGCGATCAACGCGGTCTGGCGCATGAAGGTCGATTTACCGCCCATGTTCGGGCCGGTGATCAGCAGTAGCTTGCGCTCGGGCGTAAGCGTGCAGTCGTTGGCGATGAACTGCTCGACCTGCGCCTCGACGACCGGGTGCCGTCCCTGTTCGATCTCGATGCCGGAGTCCGGCGAAAACGTCGGTGCCACCAAGTCGAGCGCGCGGGCGCGCTCGGCGAAGGCGGCGAGCAGATCGAGTTCGGCGAGCGCCGAGGCGACCCGCTGGCAATCCGGAATGAAGGGCAGCAGCGTTTGCAGCAGTGCGTCGTACAGCGAACGTTCGCGCGCAAGTGCGCGCTCCTGGGCGGACAGCGCCTTGTCCTCGAAGGTCTTCAGCTCCGGCGTGATGTAGCGTTCGGCGTTTTTCAGCGTCTGACGGCGGCGATAGTCGTCGGGCACCTTGTCGGTCTGGCCGCGCGTGACTTCGATATAGAAGCCGTGCACTTTGTTGTATTCGACGCGCAGATTGCCGATCCCGGTACGCGTGCGCTCACGCGTTTCGAGGTCGATCAGGAACTGTCCACAGTTCTCCGAAATATCACGAAGTTCGTCGAGTTCCGCGTCGTAGCCTCGCGCGATCACGCCACCGTCGCGCACCATCGCCGCGGGCTCCTGCGCGATCGCACGCGTGAGCAGGTCGACGCAGGCTTGTGGCGGTTCGAGCGACGCATCGATGCGCGCGAGCGAATCCGCATTCGACGACACGGCCGCGAGTTGCGCCCGCAGTTCGGGCAGTGCGATGAAGGTGTCGCGCAGACTGGACAGATCGCGCGGCCGCGCCGACAGCAGGGCGAGCCGGCCCGTGATGCGTTCGATATCCGAAATCTTGCGCAACGCGCCGCGCAGCGTGTCGACGTCGGCGCCCGGCAGCGCGTCGAGCAATGCGCCGATCGCCTGCTGACGCGCCTGCGCCACTGCGAACTCGCGCGGCGGATGATGCAGCCAGTGACGCAGCAGACGGCTGCCCATGGTCGTGCAGCAGGTGTCGAGCAGCGAACACAGCGTGGGCGATTCGGTGCCGCGCAGTGTTTCGGTGAGTTCGAGGTTGCGGCGCGTGGCGGGATCGAGGCCGATATATTCCGATTCGTACTCAACCTTCAGGCTGCGCACGTGGCGCAGTTGCTGTCCCTGCGTGGACGCCGCATACAGCAGCAGAGCGCCGGCCGCGCCGCACGCGCAGGTCAGCGAATGCGCGCCGAAGCCGTCGAGGCCCGCCACTTCCAGCTGATCGCACAGGCGTTGCGTGCCCGAGGCGATATCGAAATGCCAGACCGGCACGCGGGTCAGTGCACTCGCGTTCACGGGCGGCGTCCAGCTTGCGGAATCGGAAGGCGTGTCGGCGACCAGAATTTCGGCGGGACGAATCCGTTCGAGCGCGGCCGCCACCTGGTCGGGCGCGACTTCCGCGAGGCGCAGCGCGCCGCTCGCCAGATTCAGCCACGCGAGGCCGACGCTGGTCGCGACGCCGCGCCGGTTGTGCGCGACGCACATGGCGAGCAGATAGACGTCGCTCTTGTCGGACAGGAGTGCAGCGTCCGTCAGCGTGCCCGGCGTGACCACGCGCACCACCTTGCGCTCGACCGGGCCCTTCGATGTGGCCGGGTCGCCGATCTGCTCGCAAATCGCGACGGATTCGCCGAGCTTCACCAGTTTCGCGAGGTATTGCTCGACCGCGTGATGCGGCACGCCCGCCATCTTGATCGGATTGCCACCCGACGCGCCCCGTTGCGTGAGCGTCAGATCGAGCAGACGCGAGGCTTTTTCCGCGTCTTCGAAAAAGAGTTCGTAGAAGTCGCCCATCCGGTAGAACACCAGCGTGCCCGGATGCTCCGCCTTGATGCGCAAATACTGCTGCATCATCGGCGTGTGTTGTGCGACGTCGTTGGCCGCTGCGGTTTGAATGCCCATCCTCGGTGTCTTCTTGCGTTAGCTGTTCAGGGCGTGAGTTTAACCTGCCGGCGCGGCGAGCGGACCCTGTCCGGATGGCCAATGCGCGCAGTGGTTCGGTCACGCGCGGCGCAGCGGGTTGTGCGCGCTCGAAGGCGCGCGGCTCGCCGCCGCCATGGCGTCATTCCCCGGCCATCGCCCGCATGTTCACTGTGCGCTCGTTGGCCGCGCTGCGCCGTTTGGCGAGCCACATCATGAACGTGATGAAGCTGCCGAACACGACGATGATCCATTGCGCCGGCATCTTCGCGGTGAGCAGCAGCGCATAGGCGCCGAGCATCAGCAGCACGGCGAGGTTCTGGTTGAAATTCTGCACGGCGATCGAATGGCCCGCGGACAGCAGCGTCGCGCCGCGATGCTGAAGAATCGCATTCATCGGCACGATGAAAAAGCCCGAGAGCGCGCCGAGCAGGATCATCAGCGGATAGGCGAGGAGGATGTAGAACGGCGCGACGTACGAGCCGATCCGGATGCCCGCGCCCGGCGGGAACAGGTCCTTGTTGTAGAAGGCCATCGCGATCGCCACCGCGCCGGTCAGAATGCCGACCGGCAGCACCCGCAGCGACTTGCGCAGCGGAATCAGCGCGGCCGCGGCGGCCGCGCCGACCGCGATGCCGAGCCCCGTCACCCCTTGCATCACCGCCGCCTTCGACAGCGATAGCCCGAGGTTCACATTGGCCCATTTCAGCACCAGCAATTGCAGCGTCACCGCGCCGCCCCACATCAGCGTGGTGACCCACAGCGCGATCTGCGCGAGTTTGTCGGCCCACAGTACGTTGAAGCAGTGATAGAAATCACTGACCAGCTTCGTCGGTTCTGACAGACGGTTCGGATAACGTGCGCCGGTATCGGGAATGAACATGTTGATCGCGGCGGCGATCGCGTAGGTGATCATCACCGCGAACATCGCCAGATCGGCGGCCGAGCGGATCAGTGGCAGGTGCGCATGCGCGACGAATCTGTCGGCGAAGGTGCTGATCAGCGCGCCGCCCACCATGGTGCCGACGATGGTCGACAGGACCGTCGCCGATTCGAGCCACGCGTTCGCCTTGACGAGCTTTTCCGCCGGCAGCAGTTCGGTCAGGATGCCGTACTTGGCGGGCGAATACGCGGCCGCGCCGAAGCCGACCACACCGTAGGCGATCATCGGATGAACGCCTGCGATCATCATCAGGCAGCCGCTCGCCTTCAGCGCATTCGAGATGAACATCACGTGGCGCTTTTGCAGCGAGTCGGCGAATGCGCCGACGAATGGTGCGAGCAGCACGTACGAGACGGTGAAAAAGATCTGCAGAAGCGGGGTGACCCAGGCGGCCGAGCGGATCACGGAGAGCAGCGCGATGGCGGCGATCAACAGGGCGTTGTCCGCGAGCGACGAAATGAACTGCGCCGCGATGATTGTGTAGAAGCCTTTTTTCATGAGGGGGAGTGGAGGCTGCGCGCTCGTTGATAAAAAGCAGAGCAACAAGCGGGCTAGCGAGCGGCTCAAATTCGGGCTGAAAAGCGCGGCGCAAAGCGGGCGCAGAGAAAAACGCGCGATACATGCAACATGCAGCCGGACGAAGCAGTGCGCCGGCGCGGCATCCCGCTTTGTAGCACGAACGCTCATGCGATGCAGAGCCGCCAACAAAAAAGCGGCCGAAGCCGCTTTTTGTTCCACCTGCCGCCGAGGGCCGGCTTGGGTGCCAGTGTGATGAAGGCCCGAGGCGTTTGAATCAACCTCGACTCAGGCCAGCCCTTCCCACGACAACCGGCCTTACGCCGACTGCTCGCGCGTGCGGCTGTAACGCGACAGAACCGGAATCATCTGCGCATAGATCTTCGGGTTGCCCGCGACAATTTCGCCGACGTGCAGGAAGTCCGAGTCGCCCGTGTAGTTGCCGACCAGACCGCCGGCTTCCGTGATCAGCAGGCTGCCCGCGGCGACGTCCCACGCATTGAGGCCCTGTTCGAAGAAGCCGTCCATGCGGCCCGCGGCGACGTTCGCCAGATCGAGCGCGGCGGCGCCCGGACGGCGCAAGCCCGCGCAGGCTTCGGTCATTTCAGCGAACTGGCGGCCGTACGCTTCGATGCCGTCCTTTTCGCGGAACGGGAAGCCGGTGCCGATCAGGCCGTCGGCGAGACGGTCGCGCTTGGCCACGCGGATGCGGCGGTCGTTCAGGAACGCGCCACGGCCGCGCGACGCGGTGTACAGATCATTGCGGGTCGGGTCGTAGACCACGGCTTGCGTCACGATGCCCTTGTGCGCGAGCGCGATCGATACGCAGTAGTACGGAAAACCGTGGATGAAGTTGGTGGTGCCGTCGAGCGGATCGATGATCCACTGGTACTCGGATTCGTTATCCGACTTGCCGGATTCTTCGGCGAGGATCGCGTGATCGGGGTAGGCGGTCTTCAGCGTGTCGATGATCGCCGCTTCAGACGCTTTGTCGACCTCCGTGACGAAATCGTTGTGCTGCTTCTTGCTGACCTGGATCAGATCGAGGTCGAGCGACGCGCGGTTGATAATCTGGGCTGCGCGGCGCGCGGCCTTCACAGCGATATTAAGCATGGGATGCATGAGACGGATCCTTGTGCCGGGGCAGCACGGCTGCTGACCGGTAAATGAGCGCTAAACCTGCGCTGATTGGGCGCCCGAAAAGCGCGGAAACAGCACGGAACGCTCGCCCGGTACAGGACCGGTGCGCATTCCGCCGACGGAGACGAATTGAATAAGAACGAGGCGCCCGGTTGAGCGAAGGGCTAAAACCGGGCGCGAATCCTGGTATTTTACCCGACTCCGGGCGACGCGGCAGCGTTCGCGTTGGGGGCGGGGAATTCGGCGGCAGGCGGGCGCTTTGGGGCGCTGTGGAAGAGCCGCAGGGCCCGTCCGTGGCGACGGAGTGGGAAACGTCTGGCGCAGGCTTCGCCTCTGCAAGGCGGTTGCCTCATCGGCAGCATGGCTGCTACGCCGCAGTGAAAGTGTGCCATGCCGACAGCGGCATGGCGACCGCGATGTGTGCCACGGATGGCGTCTTCGCTTCTGCGTGGAGACTGTCTGGCCGGTTCCCTGGCGACCGCGGGCGATGACATTGCCTTCGGCCGACAGCGGCATGGCGACGGCGAACGAGTGGCACCGCCCGCACATCGTTTGCCTTCCGGTACGGAATTCGCTGTACCGCATCGCGGCAATTCGGAGGCCGCCCGAGGTTGGCGCTACCATACGCGTCTTTAGCTTGCAGAGTGCCATCGTGGACCACACCCACCATTCCTCCGATCCCGCCGTGGCCGACCTGCGCGGCGGCTTCACCTCGACACGCTTCGTGCTCGTCGAACCCAGCCATCCCGGCAACGTCGGCGCGGCGGCGCGCGCGCTGAAGACGATGGGCTTTTCGCGGCTCGTGCTGGTGTCGCCGCGCGTGCCGCATGTGCAGAACGATCCGGAAGCGATCGCGATGGCGAGCGGCGCGGACGACGTGCTTGCATCCGCGCACGTCGTGCCGGCGCTCGCCGACGCACTGGTCGGCGTGCACTGGTCGGTGGCGCTGACCGCGCGGCTGCGCGAATACGGTCCGCCGCAATGGACACCGCGTGCCGCAGCCGTGCTCGCGCATGAGCAGGCGGTGCATGGCGAGATCGCGCTCGTGTTCGGCAACGAGCGCACGGGTCTGTCGAACGAGGACGTCGAGCGCTGCAGCGCGCTCGCGCATATTCCGGCCAATCCGGCCTACAGCTCGCTGAATCTCGCACAGGCCGTGCAGGTTCTGGCGTACGAATTGCGCACTGAGTATCTGTCCGGGGATGACGCGACAGCCCGCGCGCTGGCCGCCGCTCAGGCGAGCGTGAGGCAGGCGACGCAGGGCGAACCGGCGGGCTCACGCGCGGCGAGCGACGAAATCGAAAGCATGTTCACGCATCTCGAGAGCGCGCTGGTTGCCCTCGACTTCCTCGATCCGGCCAATCCGAAAAAACTGATGTCCCGCTTGCGGCGGCTCTTCGCGCGCTCCGGGCTGGAGCGCGAGGAAGTGAACATCGTGCGCGGCATCGCCAAACACATTCTGCTGAAGACAAAGCGAGACGGCGGCGACGCGCCCTGAGCCGTCTACGTCCGACGACCTTGCCGGCAGCGTGGACTTCCGGCAGGTTTCTCGCAATCGACCTACAATCCCCGCAACGTTCTAACTAAATCTGCGGCCGTGCTAAGCGGCCGCATCGCCGTCATGCGTGACGCAGCAGCGTCGCAGCGCGCAGACGGTCCTTCTCCCACAACACACTGTCCATGCCATGTTCACGAGACTTCGCGAAGACATCGCCACGATCCGCGAGCGCGACCCCGCCGCCCGCAGTGCATGGGAAGTGCTCACGTGTTATCCGGGCCTGCACGCACTCGTGCTGCACCGGCTCGCGCATGCGTGCTGGCAGGCGAAGCGCCGCTGGCTCGCGCGTTGGCTCTCGCAGATGGCGCGCTTCATGACCGGCATCGAGATCCATCCGGGCGCGACGCTCGGGCGGCGCGTGTTCATCGATCACGGCATGGGCGTGGTGATCGGCGAAACCGCGCAGATCGGCGACGACTGCACGATCTATCAGGGCGTGACGCTCGGCGGCACGTCGCTCACGCGCGGCGCGAAACGGCATCCGACGCTCGAGCGCGGGGTGATCGTCGGCGCGGGCGCGAAGGTGCTCGGCGGCTTCACGATCGGCGCGGACGCGAAGATCGGCTCGAACGCGGTGGTGACTAAACCGGTGCCCGCGCGCGGCACGGCGGTGGGTAATCCGGCGCGGATCATCGTGCCGGCGGCGGCAGCCACGGCGGCGAGCAACACCAACGCGGGTGGCAACGACGCCGCGCGCGATGCGAAGCGAACGAGCGAACGCAGCGCATTCTGCGCATACGGCATCACGCCGAATGCGGACGATCCGGTGTCGCTGGCGATTCACGGTCTGATCGATCATGCCGCCACGCAATCGAAGCGTATCGATGAAATCGTCGACGCGCTGGAGCGCCTGGGCACGAGCCTCGAAGGTCTGCAAGGCTTGCAGGGCGCGGACGCGGCGTTGCTCGATTTGCGGCGTCTGTCGGCGGCGATTGCGGGGAAAGAGGAAGGGGCGGTGGCGCAGCGGTAATCGCCAATGGGCTGGCCGTGCTGAAGGGTGGCCGGCGCCGGAGCTTTCTGACGGCGGTTTCAGACGGCGGGGCTTCGCGCAGGCAGCAAAGCCGGCAAGCCCATTTCAAGCGAGTCGATCGCTAGCCAGCCATTCCCGGATCAGCATGTCGCCAGGCGGGGCGGTGTAAAGTAAATCGTCAGTCGGCTTCAGGTAGATCGGCAGGACAGTGGGCCCAAAATCAGACCGGCCAGAAGTCAGCCGACTCACTTTACCCGCTTCATTCCAACGGCAACGCCCGAATCCCGTCAGCATCGATCCGCAAGTACCCGCCGCGGTGCGGGCCGTGGTCGAGATCCCAATCCGGCAGAACCCAGCGCGTGCCGCCCGGCTCGCGATGCCGCGCAGGCAGATGCGTGTGCCCATGGATGATCGTCGCCGTTTTCGACGCCTCGAACAGCGCGGCAACGGCCTTCGGCGTCACGTCATACTTCGACGAGACGGGCCGCATGCGGCCATGCTCGCTCTTCGCGCGCATGTTTTCGGCGAGCCTCTGGCGCCAGCGAAACGGCGACGCGAGAAACAGCATCTGCGCGAAACGGTTGCGCGCGAAACGCCGGAATATCTGGTAGCCATGATCCGCGGTGCACAGACCGTCGCCATGAGCGAGCGCGACACGGATGCCGAACGCCGTGATCACGAACGGATCGGGCAGCCAGATCGCACCGGCCGCTTTCATGAAGCGCTTGCCAAGCAGAAAATCGCGATTGCCGTGCATGATGTAGAGCGCGATGCCGCGCTCCGACAGCGTGTGCAATAGCGCCGCAATACGTGCGACGAACGGCTCGACCAGCATGTCGTCGCCGACCCAGTACTCGAACAGATCGCCGAGTATGAACACCGAGTCCGCCTGCTCGGCGGTGACGCGAATGAAATGTTCGAACGCGGCGACCGTATGCGGGATCGCCTCGCTCAAATGAATGTCGGAGAGGAGAAAAAACGGGCGTGCGGCGCGCGGGTGTTGGCCCTCGCCAGGCACGCCCGCGGCGACGCTTCGCAGCGGCGTCTCTTGCAGCATTGAAGGTGCCTGATTTCAGTTCGAACGAGTCGACGGCGGGTCGAGCCTAGTCGACGATCACAGCCTTTTCGATCACGACGTCGTCGGCCGGCACGTCCTGATGGAAGCCCTTCGAACCCGTCTTGACCTTCTTGATCTTCTCGACCACGTCCATGCCGTCGACCACCTTGCCGAACACCGCGTAGCCCCAGCCCTGCGGCGTCGGCGACGAGTGGTTCAGGAAGTCGTTGTCGTTCACGTTGATGAAGAATTGTGCCGTCGCGGAATGCGGGTCGTTCGTGCGCGCCATCGCGATCGAGCCGTTGACGTTTTTCAGACCGTTGTTCGCTTCGTTGTTGATCGGCTCGGCCGTCGGCTTCTGCTTCATGCCGGGTTCGAAACCGCCGCCCTGGATCATGAAACCGTCGATCACGCGGTGGAACACCGTGTTGTCGTAGTGGCCGGCCTTCACGTAGTTGAGGAAGTTCTCAACCGACTTCGGCGCTTTCTCAGCGTCCAGTTCGAGTTTGATGACGCCGTGGTTCGTATGCAGTTCAACCATGATGGAATCCTTTGATGAACGGGTGGGTAAAAAGGACGCGGCGAGTCGTCATGCGTTACGTACTGCATTGACGGCGCCCGCGCCGGGGCGTGGATTGTGCACCAACGCGTCGACGTGCGGGCGTAGCCGTGCTGATTCGAGAGCATGCGCGGGTTGCTTCGTGCGCGCTCGTCGTGCTTCGTCCGCTTGGCTGCTCACTTACTTGCCGACCACCGTGGCCGACTGGATCACGACCGGCGTCTTCGGCACGTCGCTCATCGGGCCGCGCGACGTGGTAGGCGTGGCTTCGATCTTCTTCACGACGTCCATGCCGCTCGTGACCTTGCCGAACACCGCGTAGCCGTTGCCGTCCGGATTCGGATAATCGAGGCCGGCATTGTCCACCGTGTTGATGAAGAACTGCGCGGTGGCCGAATTCGGATCGCTGGTGCGCGCCATCGCCAGCGTGCCGGTCAGGTTCTTCAGACCGTTGCGGCTCTCCAGAGGAATCGGCGCGCGCGTCGGCTTCTCGGCGAAGCTCTGCGTGTAGCCTCCGCCCTGAATCATGAAGCCGGGAATCACGCGATGGAAGATCGTGCCGCTGTACTGGCCGGACTTTACGTAGTCGATGAAATTCGCGACCGTCTTCGGCGCTTTCTCCGGATACAACTCGACGCGGATGTCGCCCTCCGATGTCTTGAGCAGCACGGACGGATGCGCGGCTTGCGAACCGGACTGGGCAAAAGCGGGTGCGTTTGCGATCAGGGCGGCGCTGCCGAGCGCCAACATCAACCATTTCATGAAGATCCTCGGGGGTGGAAAAAGCGGAGTGCCCACGACGTGCCGGCGTTATTGCGACGGCGCCATGTAGGGCGGCATGGCCAGCGAGCCATTCGCGCCGCCGAACTGGAAGCTCGGCGTCTGCGTCATGTTCATGTTCGAGATGGCGCGGCCCGTGGCGCTGTCCGTGGGCGCTGCCGCTGCAGCGGCGGCCCTCGCCGGCGCACCGTTCTTCGGCGGCGAGACGATCTTCTGGATGTCGGCCAGACGCTGCGCGGTCGTGGGGCTCGCCTTGCCGAGGCCTTGCGCGTGACGGTAGGCTTCGCTCGCCATGCGCAGATACACGTCGCCGAGATTTTCGTACGCGAGGCCGTAGCTCGGGTTGGCCTTGGCGGCCGTTTCGAGCGCGGTGCGCGCTTCGATGAGATGGCCTTGCTTCGCGTACAGCGCGGCGAGGTTGTTATACGGCTCGGGCAATTCGGGGTACAACTGCGTGAGTTCGGTGAACGCCGCGATCGCCTCGTCGTCGCGATTGAGGTGCGCGAGCACGGTGGCGCGTTTGAACTTCGCTTGCGCGTCGCGCGGATTCGATGCGATGCGCGCATCGAGCTGGGTCAACGACGCTTCCCAGTTTTTCTGCGCAATCGACGCGTCGATTTCCGGCGTGTTATCGCGCACCGCGGGACCTTGCGGCATCATGCCGGCCTTCTGTGCATAGGCTGCCGCAACGGGCAGGGCCGCGAGAGCGACGGCCACGGTGACGCGCACGGCGAGGGCGCGCGCAGCACCGCGCGTGAGGCCATTGCACGCCGTCGCGGCGAGGGTCGCAGCGCTGTGCGCGCGGCCGCTGGAAGGTTTCATAGGCTTGGGTCTGGATGTTATACTCCGACCCATTCTAACAAAAGGTCTGCGCGTTCCGTCGAACCGCAAACTGTCTTTTCGCCACTCGTGGTCGTCTCCGCTTTGAGCGCAGCTTGATCGCCGCACCAGGTGCGCCGGTTTTGCTGTATGCGACGCATCCGTCGTCTTCCAGGCGGGGCGCGGCGCGTCTGAAACACAATGCGGATTTCTTTCGGCCCACGCACCGTTCTCTATGGAATCACTGCGCATCTACAACACGCTCGCGCGTGACAAGCAAACTTTCGTGCCGCTGCAAGCAGGCGTCGTGCGGATGTACGTCTGCGGGATGACCGTGTACGACTATTGTCACGTCGGTCACGCGCGGGTGATGGTCGTGTTCGACATCGTGCAGCGCTGGCTGCGCACGCTCGGCTATGACGTGACCTACGTGCGCAACATCACGGATATCGACGACAAGATCATCCGCCGCGCCGTGGAGAACGGCGAGACGATCAAGTCGCTGACCGACCGCTTCATCGACGCATTGCATGAAGACGCGGACGCGCTCGGCATCCAGCGGCCCGACATCGAACCGCGCGCGACCGACTTCATTCCTCAGATGCTCGGCATGATCGAGACGCTCGAGGCGAACGGCTACGCATACCAGGCGAGCGACGGCGACGTCAACTACGCGGTGCGCAAGTTCGCCGGCTACGGCAAGCTGTCGGGCAAGTCGCTCGAAGATCTGCGCGCGGGCGAACGCGTCGCGGCCAACGACGCGAAACAGGACCCGCTCGACTTCGTGTTGTGGAAGCAGGCAAAGCCCGACGAACCCGCCGACACCGGCTGGGAATCGAAGTACGGGCGTGGCCGTCCCGGCTGGCATATCGAGTGCTCCGCAATGGGCTGCACGCTGCTCGGCGATCAATTTGACATTCATGGCGGCGGCCAGGATCTGCAGTTTCCACACCACGAAAACGAAATTGCGCAAAGTGAAGCCGCTACCGGTCAAACCTTCGTCAATTACTGGATGCACAACGGCTACGTACAGATCGACAATGAGAAGATGTCGAAGTCGTTGAACAATTTTTTTACGATTCGCGAAGTGCTGGCGCAGTACGATGCAGAGGTCGTGCGGTTTTTCATTGCACGCGCGCATTACCGCTCGCCGTTGAACTACAGCGACGTGCATATCGACGACGCCCGCAACGCGCTCGCGCGTTTGTACACCGCGCTCAAGGACGTCACGCCGGACGCCGCGGAGCTCGACTGGAACGAAGCGCATGCGCAGCGTTTCCAGGCGGCAATGAACGACGACTTCAACACGCCGGTTGCAGTGTCGGTGTTGTTCGAGTTGGCGACTGAAGTGAATCGCACGCGCGACCCGGCGCTGGCCCGTCAATTGCGCGCGCTCGGCGCGGTGATCGGACTGCTCGGGCGTGAGCCGCGTGCGTATCTGCAGCAGGCCGCGGGTGCCGCAGCACAAGGTGCGCTCGAGCCCGCCGCGATCGAAGCGAAGATCGCCGCGCGCGTGGCCGCCAAGCAGGCGAAGGACTATGCGGCAGCAGACCGGATCCGGGCCGAATTGCTCGAGGCCGGCGTTGCACTTGAAGACAAACCCGGCGGGTTGACCGAGTGGCGGCGCGTGTGAGCGCACCTCGTACTTCCCTCTGATCGACTCGCCAGGCAGGAGGCAGGATGGCAACGGCCACGAAGACGCCGGCTAAACGAGCCGCGTCTCAGACAAACGCGGCAGCCGCGGCAAAGTCGACACGCACGTCGGCTCGCGCGGGCAGCGGCGCGGTACAGAAAGCATCGTCGAAAGCCACTGCGGTGGCCGCGAAGAGCGCAGCGGGCGTAGGGGCGGCAGCGAAAAAGGCCACGCTCAAGCGTGCGCTCAACGGGAGGTCGGCACACGCGCCTGCCGCGAAGCGCGCCAAGGCGTCGCGTGTGAAAAGCAATGGCGCATTGCCGGCCGCACTCGCCAGCGACGTGCAGGAGCTCGCGCGCGACACCAACGCGGGCGAGGTCGTGCGCAAGACGCGCGCATCGGCGGGCGCCGGTGGCGAAGCCGCGAGTGCGAGCGATGTGACGGTACCGGTGCAGATCGGCGGCCTCACGCCCGAAGTCACGCGTCCGGCGTATTGGGACAAGGCGTGTGCGGACCTCGTCAAGCGTGACCGTATTCTGAAGAAGCTGATTCCGAAGTTCGGTCCGGTGCATCTGCTGAGCCGTGGCGACCCCTTCGTCACGCTCGCGCGCTCGGTGGTGGGGCAGCAGATTTCGGTCGCGTCTGCTCAAGCCGTGTGGGCGAAAGTCGAAGCGGCGTGTCCGAAGCTCGTGCCGCAGCAGTTCATCAAGCTCGGTCAGGAGAAGCTGACCGCGTGCGGGCTGTCCCGGCGCAAGGCCGAGTACGTGCTCGATCTCGCGCAGCATTTCGTGTCGGGGGCGTTGCACGTCGGCAAGTGGACGTCGATGGAAGACGAGGCGGTGATCGCCGAGCTCACGCAGATTCGCGGCATCGGCCGCTGGACCGCGGAGATGTTCCTGATCTTCAATCTGTCGCGTCCCGATGTACTGCCGCTCGACGACCTCGGCCTGATCCGCGCGATCAGCGTCAACTATTTCAGCGGCGAACCGGTCACCCGCAGCGAAGCGCGCGAGGTCGCGGCGAACTGGGAGCCGTGGCGCACGGTCGCGACCTGGTATATGTGGCGTAGTCTTGATCCCTTGCCGGTCGACTACTGAACAACAAAAAAACGAGGCTATCTCAAAAAACTATCGATTGTTATATTTCGATAGTTGCGAGATGGTTTTGACAGCGGCGAGCGCGGTTAGAATACGCGCTGCCGGTAAGTCCAAGGATTACAACCAATGAAGACCACCTTTCTGGATTTCGAACAGCCAATCGCTGAACTCGAAGCGAAGATCGAAGAATTGCGCTTCGTGCAGGACGATTCGGCCGTCGATATTTCGGAAGAGATCGAGCGGCTGTCCAAGAAGAGTCAACAGCTCACCAAAGATCTGTACGCGAACCTCACGCCGTGGCAGGTTTCGCAAATCGCCCGTCATCCGCAACGCCCGTACACGTTCGATTACGTGAGCGAGCTGTTCACCGATTTCCACGAACTGCATGGCGACCGCAACTACGCGGACGACCTCTCGATCGTCGGCGGCCTCGCGCGCTTCAACGGCCAGGCCTGCATGGTGATCGGCCATCAGAAGGGCCGCGACACGAAGGAGCGCGCACTGCGCAACTTCGGCATGCCGCGTCCGGAAGGCTATCGCAAGGCTGAACGCCTGATGCGTCTGGCCGAAAAATTCAACCTGCCTATCTTCACGTTCATCGACACGCCGGGCGCGTATCCGGGCATCGGCGCGGAAGAGCGTGGCCAGTCCGAAGCGATCGGCCGCAATCTGTACGTGATGGCCGAACTGAAGACGCCGCTGATTGCGACGATCATCGGTGAGGGCGGATCGGGCGGTGCGCTTGCTATCGCGGTCGGCGATAGCGTGCTGATGCTGCAGTTCTCGACCTACTCGGTGATTTCGCCGGAAGGCTGCGCATCGATTCTGTGGAAGAGCGCCGCGAAGGCGCCGGAAGCCGCGGAAGCGCTCGGCCTGACCGCGCATCGTCTGAAGGCGCTCGGGCTGATCGACAAGATCGTCAACGAGCCGCTCGGCGGCGCGCATCGCGATCCGAAGGGCATGGCCGCCATGCTGCGCCGTGCGCTCGCGGACTCGCTGCGCCAGTTCCAGGGCATGAGCATCAACGACCTGCGTCAACGCCGTTTCGAACGGTTGATGTCGTACGGTAAGTTCAAGGAAACGACGCCGGGTGCTTGAGCCCGCGCGCGTTTTCTTCATCCATCAGCGCTTTTGCGCTAACGATGTGAATCCCATCGCCGCTTCGCCTGCCGAGCGCCTCGTAATCGAGGCGGTCGGCATGGCGTTGTCCGCGCTTCCCGCAAGCGCGCGCATCGCGGTGGCGTTTAGCGGCGGTGTCGATTCGAGCGTGCTGCTCGATGCCGCGGTGCGCGTGGCGGGCGCGTCGCGTTGTGTCGCGCTGCATGTGCATCACGGGCTGAGTCCTCACGCCGACGCGTGGCTCGCACATTGCCAGGCGTTTGCGCGGGAACGCGGCGTCGAATTCGACGCGCAGCGCGTCGAGGTGCCGCGTGCTGGCGGCGTGAGCGTCGAGGCGGCAGCGCGTGATGCGCGTTATCGCGCGCTGGATGCGATGTGCGCGGCGCGCGACATTCACGCGCTCTGGCTCGCGCAACACGCCGACGACCAGGCGGAAACCGTCCTGCTGCAATTGCTGCGTGGCGCGGGTCTCGCCGGTCTTGCGGCGATGGCGCCCGAGTTCACTGCGGCCGGCGCGTGCGCGGCGCGTGTGAGACCCTTGCTCCATGTGTTGCGCGCGCAGCTCGAACACTATGCGAGCGCGCGCGCCTTGCAGTGGATCGACGACGAGTCGAATGCAGACGCCCGCTACGCGCGCAATGCGCTGCGTCACGAGGTGACGCCGGCGCTGGCGGTTCACTTTCCCGGTTTTCGCGACGCGCTGGCGCGCACGGCCGCGCACGCGGCGTCGGCGCAGCGCCTGCTCGATGCGCTCGCGCGCATCGACCTGGATGCGGCATCCGCGAACGAAGGACGCGCGCTGTCGCACGATGCGCTTCTCGCACTCGACGACGATCGTGCGCTCAATCTGATGCGTTACTGGATGCGCACGTTGGGTCTCACTGCGGCATCGAGTGCTCGTCTGAGCGATGCGTTGCGCCAACTGCGCGAAGTGGACGCGGCGGGCGACGGGCATCGTCTGCGTGTCGATCATGCGGGCCAGGCGTTGCGCAGCTATCGCGGCCTCGTGTATTGGGAGGCGGGCGACAGCAGTGAAGCCGCCGATGAAACGGCACTTGCCGCGCGCGAGATTAGCGAACTCGCCTGGCAGGGCGAATCGATCTGGCGTTTGCCGCAATGGCGGGGCACGTTTGTGTTTGCGCGCGAGGAGCAGGGTGCGGGACAGGCAGGCTCTGACGCCAACGACTCACTCCCTTGCGAGGTCCTGCGACGCGCCTCGTTGAGCGCCCGCTCGCGCAGCGGCGGCGAACGGATGCGCACGAGCGACGCGCCCGGCGCACCGACCCGAACGCTGAAGAACCTCTTCCAGGAACGCGGCATCCCTGCATGGAAGCGCGACGTGCCGTTGCTCTATATCGGCGACGAACTGCTGTTCGTGCCTTTGCTCGGCGTGAATCGCGCAGCGTTGCCGCCCTCGGCCGCCGCCGACGGACCGCGCATCAGAATCATCTGGCGTGAAGACCTGCTGATCGCCTGACGGGGCGGTCGGACTGCGCTGGGACGCGAGCGACAAACCGGGAAATAGGGCGCAAATCCGCACGAAACAAGCCTTTGCAACACTGATTTCGCGGCTTTCGACGGCTGCTGCGGCTTGTCTTTTTACGCCCAATCGGGTACGTTTACCCGCTTGCCCGACCCGATTTCGCCGTCGCTTTGTCGCTATCGCCGGTTGCGAGCGTGATCCGTCGTTTCCCGTTAAGTCACTAGCGATCATTCCCGGGCAAACCCGCGCGTGTTGCACGCGCGCTGCATTTACGCCGCCACACACTTTGCCGTCGTTCACAAGACGTTGCGCTCCTGTGCTTTTGTGCGGTCGTCTCCAGCGCGCCAGCGCGGTTTCTCTTCCAGTTCAGAACGACAATGGCACTCATCGTACATAAATACGGCGGCACCTCGATGGGCTCGGTCGAGCGCATCAAGAACGTCGCCAAGCGCGTCGCGAAATGGCATAAGGCCGGCCACAAGATGGTCGTCGTGCCGTCGGCGATGTCCGGCGAAACCAACCGCTTGCTCAGTCTCGCGAAAGAAATCACGGCTCAACCGAGCGCGCGCGAACTCGATATGATCGCCGCCACGGGCGAACAGGCCAGTTCGGGTCTGCTCGCCATTGCGTTGCAGGATGCCGGGGTCGACGCGGTCAGCTATGCAGGCTGGCAAGTGCCGATCAAAACGGACAGCGCGTTCACGAAAGCGCGCATCAGCGAAATCGACGGCGAGCGCGTGTTGCGCGATCTCGACGCAGGCAAGGTGGTGGTGATCACCGGCTTCCAGGGCATCGACCCGGACGGCCACATCACGACGCTCGGCCGCGGCGGCTCGGACACGTCGGCGGTCGCGGTCGCGGCCGCATTGAAAGCCGATGAGTGCCTGATTTATACCGACGTCGACGGCGTGTACACGACCGACCCCCGCGTGGTCGAAGAAGCGCGCCGGCTCGATCGCGTGACGTTCGAAGAAATGCTGGAAATGGCCAGCCTGGGTTCGAAGGTGCTGCAGATCCGTTCGGTGGAATTCGCCGGCAAGTATCAGGTGAAGACACGCGTGCTGTCGAGCCTGACCGATCCGCTGATGCCGCTCGACGCTGAAATGAAGTCGGGCACCCTGATTACTTTTGAAGAAGACGAGACCATGGAAAAAGCAGTCATCTCGGGCATCGCGTTCCAGCGCGATGAAGCTCGTATCGCCGTGATGGGTGTACCCGACAAGCCGGGCATCGCCTATCAGATTCTCGGGCCGGTGGCGGACGCGAATATCGACGTCGACATGATCATCCAGAACCAGAGCGTCGAAGGCAAAACGGCGTTCACGTTCACGGTCGGCCGTGGCGATTATCAGCGCGCGATGGAGATCCTCACCGGCCAGGTGCAGGGTCATGTGCATGCCGAGAAGGTGCTCGGGGATCCGAAGGTGTCGAAGGTGTCGGTGGTCGGCGTCGGTATGCGTTCGCATGTCGGCATCGCGAGCACGATGTTCCGCACGCTGTCGGAAGAGGGCATCAACATCCAGATGATCTCGACCTCCGAAATCAAGATTTCGGTGCTGATCGACGAGAAGTACATGGAGCTCGCGGTACGCGCGCTGCACAAGGCGTTCGATCTGGATCAGGTGTAAATGGTTTGAATAACGGGGCGCAACGAAGCGCCCCGTTTGCTTTTGCGCCACCAATGCGAACAAATTGCGTCGGCAATGACAAACCTGGCACAAAAAGTGTTCTTCAGACATTGACCTTCGACGTTCGGCCCGCTATTATCTTGGCTTCGTCGCACTGACTCCCTGTGCGACAGAAAGTTTGGGAGACGTGGCCGAGAGGTCGAAGGCACTCCCCTGCTAAGGGAGCATCTGGGCCAAAACCTGGATCGAGGGTTCGAATCCCTCCGTCTCCGCCATTGAAGGCGGCTGAAACCCCGTAAGTTCAAGGACTTACGGGGTTTTTGTTTTTCTGGCCCATCATTCAGCCCATCACTGAGCACAAAAAGCTGTCCCGGGCGCGCCGCCGCTTGCCGAATCGTTCCGTACATTTGTACGCTATCACCTTGGTGGGCACAACGACCGGGAGGCCACCTGAACGATGCGTACGCGTACCAACAAATCACTCCACTGCGGAGCCTGTTGATCCGGTGACCGTCGAGCAGGCGGCGGCACTGATTGCTGGCTTCGATCCAAACTCGGTTGATGAGAGCGGCAACTGGTTCAAGGATCGCGCGACTGGACAGTCTGATCGTGGCGGTATTACGTGGGTTCATACCGCGTTCGCAGCTCGTCAATGCAATCAACGCCCGCAAACTGAAGGCGAGCATTCGGCGGTCAGCGTGGGAACGGGGGTGGGACGAAGAGCCGGAGGACGGTGAAGCGTATGCACAGAAAGTCACGATAAGACCAGCCGACGCGGCAGAGGCTTGGGGCACTGCTGAGCCTCACGCGGTTAGGTCACGCTCGATTTGATAACGAATGCGCTACATGATTCATCGCCTCGCGGACCCTCGCGCCCGACAACCAACAAATCCCCGCGACACATTCAGTTTCTCCGCAATGTGTGCGAAGCGCCACTCACACACGTTTTGATGATCGGTGACACGACACTTTATGCAACCGACGGAAGCGAATCGTGCAAATGGGGCGACCCGTGCGTACCTGCAGGTTTCGCAATCAGGGAGCGAGGTGATGTGTAGCGCGACTATGCCGGTTGCTGGCTTGTGAACGAGGATGACGTCACCGGCATGAGCGTGACCCACCTGGCCGAGCGCACGTCAGGCTGTTGCGGCATGACAGGCTTGCGCGGTCCCAATCTGGTTTGCCAGTGCGGTGAGCATGTCGCCAGCGCAGAGACTGACTGCTGCGTACCAAACTTTATCGCGTTGAGCAAAGACTCCGTGCATTCGCAAGAGTCCCTGAGCGGCGGGAATCGACCCAGCGACCGGCAGGATGAGTTTCTGAAAGTCGCCCAGAAATATCTCGGAAAAGACGAATTTTCTGGTCGGCTCCAAAGTCGTATCGACAGAAAAGCGAATGTCTCGCACGCCGCAAGGCTGATGCGTAAGCAAGCCAGTCAGGCGACTGGCCTGAGATGCGCGGTTTCATCGAAGACACGCCCAAGCCCCAGGTGAACGCCCCGCAACCCACTGACAACTTCGCACGCAAAGTCGAAATACGCTTGCTTGCGCTCAACCGACCATTCAAGCGGCGGGCGGTCGGCAATATCCCGCAGATTGCAGATTTTGTCTGCCAGCTTGACAAGCTTCGCGCCGTCGCTCATGTGCGGCGCGTTCCTGATCTGAAGGCGCTTGCGCTCCGGCTTCGGCAATGACTTGTCGTGCGTCACCTCGCTGACGATATCTGCGGCTTCCTGGCCGAACAGTTTCGCAAGCTCTCTTAGCGACGTGTCCGTGTCTTCCACCGTGTCGTGCAGCACGGCGGCTATCAATATGGTTTCGTCGTCAATGTTCACTTCGTTCGCCAGCACGTTTGCGAGCGCAATCGGATGGTTTATAGGGCAATTGTTCATGGTCTTTGCGCCGCTGGTTGCGGTGCGCCGGTCGGCGGCGAAGGCTATCGCCGCACAAGGTTGTTCATGGTGGTTCTCTTCTCGGGTTGAACACGTTCGACATAACACGTTTGTGCCCGTTCGTGATTTGAATTCGGGCGATAGCGTTACCTTTGCGCGGCGGCCAGCACTGCACATGCGATGTGAGCTTGCTGTATTCGTTTTGCATGCTATGTACGCATATGTCGCGCAAGTCCATCGGATAAATCTGTTTTCAATTTCCGTTGTTGCTTCGCACTGCTTTAACAAAGTTTGACCTACCTAAGAGGAAGCCTAAGGTATTTTCGACAGGTTAAAAGAGCACGCCACGCAGGATGAATAAGAACATGTTCAGGCTGGTTTTCAGCCGGCGTAGAGGTATGCTGATCGCGGTTGAGGAAACGGCGAGCGGCGCGCGCAAGACCGATCAGGAAGAAGTAGCAGGCGCGGCACATATCGCTCAATCGAGCGGGCGGCATGCTTTGCGGTTCGCGCTGCACCCTGTGGCATTTGCCGTGCTGGTGGGGCTGGGCGGCGGGTGGTTTGCGCCGATGCTCGCCCATGCGCAGATTGTGCCGGGTGGTACCCATGCGCCGTCCGTGATCCAGACACAGAATGGTCTGCCACAGGTTGACATTAACCGTCCGTCTTCGGCTGGTGTATCCGTCAATACATACGGACAGTTCGACGTACAGAAGAACGGCGCCATTCTCAATAATTCGCCCGTTATCACCGGCACGCAGCAGGCCGGGCAGATCAATGGCAACCCGAACTTCGGGGCGAACCAGGCCGCGCGCATCATCCTGAACCAGGTCAACAGCAGCGCGGCGAGTCAGATCAACGGCCATCTCGAAGTTGCAGGGCAACGCGCAGAGGTGGTGATCGCTAACGGCTCCGGCATTTCGGTGAATGGCGGCGGCTTTCTGAATACCTCGCGTGCCATTCTGACGACCGGTACGCCGAACTTCGCACCCGATGGTTCGCTCACCGGTTTTAGCGTAAGGGGCGGCAACATCACCGTGCAAGGCGCGGGACTCGACGGTTCGACTGTGGACCAGGTTGACCTCCTGGCCCGCGCGGTGCAGGTCAATGCGGAGGTGTACGCGGGAAAGCGCCTGAATGTCGTCACGGGCGCAAACCAGATTGGTCACGACTCACTTGCGTTCACGCCGATCGCAGGCGACGGACCCGCACCAGCCGTCTCGATTGATGTGAGCCAGCTGGGAGGGATGTACAGCGGGCGTATTTTTCTGGCGAGCAATGAGTACGGTGTAGGTGTTTCGAGCCGGGGCGTGATCGCCGCGCAGGCGGGCGACCTGACGCTGCAATCGAACGGCGTGCTGTCCCTCACCGGCGAGACCAGCGCAAGCGGCAATCTTGCCGCAACCGGCGGCGATATCCAGAACAGCGGCACGACTTACGCGCAGCAAAGCGCGACGCTCTCGGCCAGCGGTACGGTCACGAACAGCGGCATGGTTGCCGCGCAGCAGAATACTTCCCTGAGCGCTGGCTCGGTGACTTCGACTGGCATGCTCGCGGCGGGCGTGAACGGCGACGGCTCGCTCGCGCAGACCGGCGACCTGAATGTAAGCGCATCCGGCGCTGTCACGGCAACCGGCCGCAATGTCGCGGGAGGCAATGCGAGCGTGAGCGGTGCGGCGCTCAATCTCGCGGGTAGCACAAATTCGGCGAACGGCGCGCTCGTGCTGGCTGCCAACGGCGGTGACCTGAACCTGTCGGGCGCGACCACGACGGCGGGCGGCGCGCTTGATGCGCGCGCGGCCGGTACGCTCACGAACGACAACGGCGCAATGTCGTCGGGTGGTGCGCAAACCATCATTGCGGGCGCACTCTCGAACCACAATGGCCAGATCGTTTCGGGTGGCACGCTGACCGAGTCCGTTACGGGTGCAATCAATAACCAGGGCGGCACGATGCAGGCCGCAGGCGCGCTTTCTTCGTCGAGTGGTTCGCTCGATAACTCGGGCGGAACCGTCGCGTCGCTAAACGCAGACGGCGTTTCCGTCACGACGACCGGCCTGCTCAACAACGGTGCGGGCGGCGCTATCGGCGGCAACGGGAGCGTCAGCATCCAGTCAGGACAGATCGCCAATGCAGGGTCGATCACTGCGGTCCAGAGCCTGATTGCGTCGGCCGCGCAGGCTCTGTTCAACAGCGGCACGTTCGCGACCAATGCGGACATGACGCTTTCGGCCGGGACGGCGCTGATGAACACCGGCCAGTTTGGCGCGGCCCGCGCGCTCACACTTCTCGCCGCGACGTTCGACAACAGCAGCGGGACGACCAGCGCCGACCAGTTCACGCTGCACGCCGCTAACCTCGTGAACCACGGCGGCACGCTCACGCAGACCGGAACCGGCGCGACGACGCTCGACGTGACCGGCACGCTTGACAACTCGGCAGGCGGCACACTCCAGACCAACAGCACGGACCTGACTCTTGCACCCGCCGCGTTCGACAACGATGGCGGCACGATTGCGCATGCCGGGACCGGCAAGCTGTCGATCAATTCGGGTAATGGTGCCGGCGAAGTATCCAACGTCGAGGGCAGGATTGCCACGAACGGCGAGGGCTCGATTCAGGGCGGCGCGCTCGATAACGCATCGGGTTCGGTGATCGCACGGAACGGCCTGACGGCAAAAGTCGGCGGGGAACTGGACAACACGAACGGCCAGCTGCTGTCGAACACGGATACGAACATCACGAGCGGCACGCTCAACAATAACGGCGGCCAGATCGGTGCAGGTACGAAGGAAACCATCAGCACGGGCTCGCTGACCAATGACGGCGGCTCGATTGCCGCGCCCGACCTCACGCTGACGACGGGCACGACGCTCGATAATGGCGGCGGCGATATTGAGGCAAACCAGCTCGCACTGAAAGCGACGGATTTGCTGAACCACGGCGGCACGATCACGCAGTATGGCCCGTCGTCGATGGGCTTCAGCATCAGCGGCACGTTCGACAATTCAAACGGCGGTACGCTGCAAACGAACAGCGCAAACTTCACGCTCGCGCCCGGTGCGCTCGTCAACGACTACGGCACGATTCTCAATGCCGGTACAGGTACGCTGACAATCGCACCCGGCTATGGCGCAGGGGTTTTCTCGAACATCGGCGGCCAGATCATTGCGGCGGGGCAGATCGCAGTGCAGGCGGCAAGCCTGAACAACCTGTATGGCGTGCTCGCGGCACAAGGCAATATCGCTGCGAACATCGCGGGCGACCTGAACAACACGCAAGGCTCGGTTCGTTCTCTCGCGTCGCTGTCTCTCGCCAGCGGCGGCACGCTGACGAACATGAACGGACAGATCCAGTCCGGCACGGGTGCGGCGGGCGACGCGAGCACGCTCGCCATTCAGGCCGCGTCGGTCAATAACACGAACGGCCTCGTCAGCAATCTCGGTACGGGCGACATGACCGTGCAAGGCGGCAGTCAGACCGTCAACAGCGGCGGCGTGATGACGGGCAACGGTAACGTGGCCGTCGACACGTCATTGCTCTCCAATACGCAGGGCGGTCAACTGAGCGGCGCGAGCCTCGCGGTTCAGGCGGACATCGTGGACAACAGCGGTGGCCAGATCGGCAACCTTGCCGGTTCGAATGGCGATGTCGCAATCACGACGACCGGCGCGCTGACGAATGCGAACGGCCAGATTGGCGCGACGCATGACCTTACCGTGAATGCCGCGACGCTGACGGGCGGCGGGGCCTACAGTGCGGCCAATGACGTTGCAGTGAGCGTTCAGGGCGATTTCGCGCCCACGCCAGATGTGCAGTTCAACGCCGGTCATGACCTGTCCTTTACCCTGCCGGGCACGTTCAGCAATGGCGCGCTGGTTGAGGCGGCGAACAACCTGAACATCAATGCCGCCGACGTCCAGAATAGCGGCGTCATGATGGCGGGCGGTACGCTCGCGACGCATTCGAACACGCTGGAGAACACGGGGACGATGGTCGGTGGCAGCGTCTCGCTCAACGCAACGCAATCGATTGCCAATGCCGGGCCGACCGCGCTGATCGGCGCCACGGACAGTAACGGAACGCTCGAACTGCTGTCGAACGACATCGAGAACCGCGACGACACGACGACGACCGACACCCAGGCGACGACGGCGATTTACGGTCTTGGCAAGGTGGTACTGGCGGGCGGAAAGAATGCGGACGGCAGTTACACGAACGCCAGCCTGATCCGCAACCAGTCGGCGCTGATCGAGTCGGCCGGCGACATGGAACTGCACGCCGCTCAGGTGACGAACACGCGCACGACGATGACCACGACGGGCCTGAATCAGTCGGTCGATCCGGCCCTGCTCGCGCAGCTCGGCATCGGCCTGTCGGGCTGCACGGCGGTCGACATGGCCGCCTGCTCCGGTCAGGACATCGGCTGGGCCATCTCCCCGCCGGATAACCCGGCATTCCTGACCATGATTGGCGGTCTGTACACGATCCCGCCGCATGGCGGTCAGTGGAATAGCGGCTACCAGTACACGACCTATACGGGCGAAGCACTCGCGAACCTGATTGCGGGCATCAGTCCGCAGGCGCAAATCATGACGGGCGGCAATCTGGACGCGTCGAAGGTCGGCCTGTTCCAGAACTACTGGAGCGCGGTCGCGGCAGTGGGCAATATCGCCGCGCCTACCACGCTCGACCAGAATAGCTGGCAGGGGCAGAGCGCACCCGAAGTGCAGGTCACGTACTCAGGCTACTACCACTACAACAACTACGACAACACCGAACACAACTGGACGCTACCGTTTGGCGATGCGCCGTTTGTTGGCTCACGGCCGGGCGGCTATACCCAGGCGGCACCGGCTGATATCCGCTCTTATGCGCTCCCGAGCTACGAGTCGAGCTTCGTCGCGGGCGGAACGCTTTCCGGCACGGGCGTGAACATCGATAACACGGCGGGCAACGCGGGCATTCCGTCGCTTGGTCTTCCCCCCGGTCAGTCGCTGGGCGGCGTCACTGTCGGCGGCGTGAGCGGCAACGCGAATGGCACGAAGGCCGGGGCTGCGTCGGTCAATGGTGGCGGCAGTATGGTCAATCCGGTCATTGCCAATGCGACTGCGCAGAACGTGCTGCAAAACCTCTCGATTCCCCGGGGCGGACTGTTCAGCCCCGCGAGCGCACCGGGCGCAACCTACCTGATCGAGACCAACCCGGCGTTCACGAACCAGAAGACGTTCATATCGAGCGACTACTACCTGCAACAGCTTGGCCTGAATCCGCAGACGACGGAGAAGCGCCTGGGCGATGGATTCTACGAACAGCAACTGGTTCGGAACCAGATTACGTCGCTCACCGGCAAGGCGGTACTCGGTCCGTACACCGACCTTCAGTCGATGTATCAGGCGATGCTCGACGCGGGCGCGTCGCTGTCGAAGTCGCTTGATCTGCCGCTCGGCATGAGCCTGTCGGCTGAACAGGTGGCAGCGCTCACGAGCAACGTCATCATCATGCAGACCGAGACCGTCAACGGGCAACAGGTACTCGTGCCCGTCGTCTATCTCGCGAAAGCCAGCCAGCAGGACATGAACGGGCCGTTGATTGCGGCGACCGACATCGACCTTCAGAACACGCAGACCTTCAGCAATAGCGGCACGGTGCAGGCGGGCAACGCACTGTCGATTCAGGGCCAGCAGATCGACAACGCGTTCGGCAAGCTGCAAAGCGGCGGCCTGATGTCGCTGGCCACCACCGGCAATGTTGACCTCACCTCGGCCACCGTGAACGCGGGCAGCCTCGCGCTGAACGCGGGCGGTGACCTGTTGCTGAACACGGCGGTCAAGACCGTTGATCAGGTCAGCGCGACGGGTGCGACGCGCACCACGACGACGCTCGGCCCTGTTGCGAACCTGAACGTGGCGGGCGATGCCGTGATCGTCACGGGCGGCAACGTCGAGCAGAACGCGGGCAACCTGAGCGTGGGCGGCAACCTCGGTATGGCCGTGGGCGGGAACTACGATATTGGTTCGGTACAGACTGGCGAACATAAGATTGTCGAGCGCGCGAACGGCGTGTCGAACACCAGCCTCAACCAGACGACCGGCAGTTCGATCAATGTCGGCGGTGTTTCGCAGATTGGCGTCGTCGGCGATCTGACGGCGACGGGAGCGAACATCAATCTCGCGGGCGGCGGCACACTTGCTGCGAATGGCAATGTGACCTTGCAGGCGGCAAAATCAACTTCAACAGTTGACAGCAACAGTTCCGGTAGCGATAGCCACGGTAGTTACTCGGAGTCGTCGCACCGCTCGGACGATACGCTCACGGCTACGACGCTCAATGCAGGCAATTCGCTGACCGTTGTATCAGGCAAGGATATTAATGTCACGGGCAGCGCGATCAGTCTCGACCAGGGAACCGCGACGCTCGCCGCAGCCGGTAACGTCAACATCGGTGCGGCAACGGAAACGCACGTCGACAATTCGCAGGAGCAGCACAGCCACAGCAATATCGTAAGCGGCAAGGAAGTGGCGAGTTCGAGCAACACCACCGCCACGCTCTCGCAGGGCAGCATGGTTTCCGCAGACGCCGTGACTATCGCCAGTGGCAACGACCTCAACGTCAAGGGCAGCACGATTGTCGGGACGAACGATGTCGCGCTCAGTGCCGCGCATGACGTGAATATCACCACGTCACAGGACACCATGCAGTCATCCAGCACCTATGAGGAGACGCGAACGGGTCTGGGAACAAGCGGGTTGAGCGTCACGGTCGGCACCAACAAGCTCGCGACGACCGATGAGGCATCGAGTGTCACGAACAACGCGAGCACAATCGGCTCGCTGAACGGCGACCTGTCGATCCAGGCGGGCAACACCCTGCACGTCACGGGCAGCGATCTTGTCGCAGGCGGGAGCCTCGCTGGCACGGCGGCCAACGTCATCATCGACGCGGCAACCGATACCTCGCACCAGGCGCAGACGCAGAAGACGAGCAGCAGCGGCCTCACGATTGGCCTGGCGGGTTCGGTCGGCGATGCGATCAACAACGCGTATTCGGAAAGTCAGGCCGCGAAGAATTCGACCAGCACGGGCAACGAACGTGCGGCTGCGCTGCATAGCATTGCGGCGGCGGGCGACGTTGCCTTGACCGGCCTGAGCTCTGCGGGCGTGACAGCGGACGGCAAGCCGGATATCGGCATCAAGGTCAGCATCGGGTCCAGCAGGAGCGAAAGCCAGTCGTCGGAAGATCAAACGGTGCAACGCGGCTCCAGCGTGCAGGCAGGCGGCACGGCGGGATTCGTGGCGACGAACGGCGACCTGACTATCGCCGGGTCGGACATTAGCGCGAACGATGTCATTCTGGCGGCGAAAAACCAGGTGAACGTCATTAACACGACCGACACCGATTCGACGCGTAGCTCGAACAGTTCCAGCAGCGCAAGCGTTGGCGTGCAGTACACGCTGGGTGGCGGCTTTGGTGTCTCGGCTGCAATGTCGAACGCGCGTGGCGACGCTAACAGCGATGCGTCAATCCAGAATGCTTCGCATGTGAACGGCGCGAACAGCGTCACGGTGATATCGGGCGGCGACACGCACATCATCGGCTCGCAGATCAACGGCAAGCAGATCGCGGCTGACGTGGGCGGCAACCTGAATATCGTGAGTGTGCAGGATGTGACGAACAGCGCTGCGCACCAGAGCAGCACGGGCGGCGGATTCACGATCAGCCAGGGCGGCGGCAGCGCGAGTTTCAGCGCGCAGAACGGCCATGCCGGTTCGAACTATGCAGGCGTCAACGAACAGGCCGGGATCAATGCCGGGGACGGTGGATTCAACATCAATGTCAAGGGCAACACGGATCTGACGGGCGGTGTGATATCGAGCACGGCCGACGCGTCGCAGAACAGCCTGACGACCGGCACGCTCACGTTCAGCGACATCCAGAACCAGTCCCACTACAGCGCCGCGAGCAACGGCATCAGTGGCGGCGCGGGCGTGGGCAGCACAGGCAAGGCGACGGGACCTGGTTCGGTGGGTGGTTCGGGCGGCCTTGTGCCGATGATTTCGCAGAACGACAACGGTGACCAGAGCGCGACGACGCGCAGTGCGGTCAGCGTGGGTGCGATCAATATCACGGACGGCGAGAAGCAGACGCAGGATGTGGCAGGCCTGAGCCGAGATACAACGGATACCAACGGGACGGTCTCGAAAACGCCGGACGTGAACGATATGCTGAACCAGCAGGCGGACACGATGGCGGCGGCGCAGGCGGCAGGCCAGGTGGTCGCGCAGGGTATTGGCGCGTATGCTGAAACAAAACAGGAGGCAGCCGAAAAGGCTGGTGACGCGGCCACAGCCGCAGCGTGGGATGAGGGGGGGACTAACAGAACAGCGCTGCACATCGCGGGTGGAGCATTGATGGGTGG
>NZ_NPIH01000282.1 GCF_012275575.1 Paraburkholderia sp. SG-MS1
GTACAGCATGGTCGTGACGATCATCGTCGCTGGCATCAGGATCGCGAAGGCGAAGTCGGCCGCGCCCAGTGCCTGCATCAGCGCGGACAGGCCGAGCGACACCGTCATCGCCACTGCGAACCACAGCGCGCCGAACACGACGAACGCGCCGCGATTGCGCCAGCAACTGACGACGCTGAAGAACATCGCCTTTGCGGGCGGCACGTCATGCCATGCGGCGAGAATGGGCGAGAACCAGAAAATCATCGCCACCGGAACGTAGAACGCGAAGGCCGTGATCACGGCGAGCGGAATATTGCTGTTGGCGATCGCCTCCTGATCCAGGGCGCCGCCGCCGAGCATCACCTTCAGCAGCATGCCGCCGTCGGCGAGTGCCGAACCGGCCAGCACGAGGCCCATCGCGACGACATAGAGCACGCCGAGCACCAGCAACCGCCGTGTGACCACCGGGCCGTACGAATGAAAGCCGTCCACCAGAATGGTCGGAAACACCGGCTTGCCCGCGATCGTGTTGCGGCACGCCGCCATGAAGCCGACCGCGACACCCGGAATGAACGCGAGCGGCAGCACGCCGCCGACCACCGGAATCTGTGAGACGAGCGTCATCACCAGCAAGTAGGTGAAGAACAGCGTCAGGAATGCGAGCGGGTTCTTGCGGAACAGCCAGATACCCTGCCGGAACCACACGTAGCCGGTTTTCGCGGGGACTTCGATCAGTTGCATGGAGTATGGATGCCTGGATGTGCAACGCCGGACAGGCGTTCGCGCAAAATGCGCTCGAAATGGCCGGGATCGTGCGGTTTGAGCAGTTCGGCCGCGCGCGGCAGATGAAAATCATACAGGCGCGAGACCCAGAAGCGGTACGCGCCGGCACGGAGCATGTCGCCCCAGTGGCGGTNGGCGCACGGTCTGGTAGGCGCGCAGCATCGCTTCGGTGCGCGCGTCGTCCAGCTTGCCGGTGGCGAGGTCGACGCACCAGTCGTTGACCGTCACGGCGACGTCGAACAGCCACTTGTCGCAACCGGCGAAATAAAAGTCGAAGAATCCGCCGAGGCGCACTTCATGGCCGGTGTCCGGCGCGGCATGCGCGAACATCGCGTTGTCGCGGAACAGGTCGGCGTGGCAAGGGCCTTCGGGCAGCGCGGCGTAATCGGCCGAGGCGAAGAAGGCTTCCTGATGCGCGAGTTCGGACGACAGTAGATCGCGCTGCGCACCTTCCAGAAACGGCAGGATGGTCGGCACGGTTTCGCGCCACCATGGCAGGCTGCGCAGATTCGGCTGATAGCCGGTGTAATCGCGCCCGGCCAGATGCATGCGCGCGAGCATCTGCCCGACTTCGATGCAGTGCTCGACGCCCGGCGCCAGTTCCGGTGCACCTTCGAGCTTGGTCACGATGGCCGCGGGCTTGCCGAGCAGCGTGCCGAACAGCGCGCCGTCCCCGCGCGGCATGGGGTCCGGCACCGGCACGCGGTGCGCGGCCAGATGGCGCATGAGGTCGAGGTAGAAGGGCAGTTGTTCGGCCGTCAGCTTTTCGAAAATCGTCAGGACGTATTCGCCGCGCGTCGTCGTTAAAAAGAAATTGCTGTTTTCTATGCCGGACGAGATGCCGCGAAACTCGACGACATCGCCGAGATCGTAATGACGCATCCATTCTGCTAGTTGGGATTCGTTGACAGCGGTGAAGACAGCCATGCGGGAAACGTCGGATCAGGTTGGTCGGGCTGGCGCGAGGCGGCCAGTGCGATGTGTGGCAAATGCGGTGCTGAAAGGGTGTTGTGCGGGAGCGATCAGGGCCGCGTGGCGAGCCCCGCATCGCCACGCCATGTCGGGAGGATAAAGCACGGCGGCGAGGCCCCCACCCCCGGCGCCGCCCCGCGAAGCGCGTGGCAAGCGCCAGCGCGGTCCGCAACGGACGGCCGTCCGATGTCCATCAATAGCGCAGATTCACCGACGGCAAACGCGTGCTGGCGCGGCCGTTGTCCCGCACGCTGGGCGATGTGTCGAGCGGCGCGCTCATCTGGTAGCGCGTGCCGAGGTTCGAATTCACGTTGATTTCAACCGGTTTGCCCTTATCGCGGTATTCGGTGATTTCGGTGCCGTTGGCGCTGCGCTCGTGGAAGCTCGGCGTGCGCGGCACGTTGATTTCGACCTTCGAGCTGACCTCGGCGCCCGGGCGATTGATCTTCTCCAGGTCAGGCAGCCCGGCCCGTTCGTTGGCCGACTGGGGCGCGTTGGGCGGCGGAGTGTCATCGACAGGCTGGGCAGCCATCGCGGCGTTGCCAAAGGCGAGGGCCAGTGCAACGGCGACGGGAAGGAGCGGCTTCATGGTGATTCTCCAATATGGTGCCCCGATTCTAGCAAAATCCAGCCTGGCGATCGGGCGCGATCGCCTTATTTTGCGCCGCTTTCGCGCGAGACGCCTGCAATCTTGCCGACCGTGCGTGCGCATGTGTTGCAGGTAACGCCAGGTCATTTGGCGAACCCGGGTTCCGTGGTAATGTCGTCTCATCAACAGGGGCGAATGAAGATGAACAACGATACCAATCAACGCGCGGTGCAGACTCCCGCCAGCAGCTTCCGAACCGAATCCTTCGACGACGCGACCGAGGCCGTCACTCGTCTCTCGGCAATCTACGAAGCGAATACCTCGTTCCTGCGCGATGCGTTCGCGCGCTATCGCCGCAACGAAAAGTTCGAACGCCGTGTGCGCGCCTGCTATCCGTTCGTGCGCGTATGCACCGAAGTCAACACGCATATCGACTCGCGCCGCTCGTACGGTTTCGTCGCGGGTCCGGGCGTGTTTGAAACGACTGTGACGCGGCCCGATCTGTTCGGCGACTACTATCGCGAACAGTTGCGCCTGCTAGCGAAGAACCATCATGTGCAGATCGAAGTCGGCGTGTCGGACCAGCCGATTCCGATTCATTTCGCGTTCGCGGAGGGCATTCACCTCGAAGGCGATCTGGATCGCGAGCGCCTGTTCCTGATGCGCGACGTGTTCGATACGCCGGACCTCGCGCTGCTCGATGACCGCATCGTCAACGGCACGTATGAGCCGTTGCCCGGCGAGCCGTATCCGCTCGCGCTGTTCACGGCGGCGCGGGTCGATTTCTCGCTGCATCGGCTGAAGCACTATACGGCCACGTCGCCCACGCATTGCCAGAACTACGTGCTGTACACGAACTATCAGTTCTATATCGACGAGTTCGTGAAGCTCGGCCGCACGATGATGGCCCATACCGACGACGAAGACCTGCGCGCCTATCGCAGCGAATACACGTCGTTCGTCGAACCCGGCGACGTGGTCACGTACAACGAGAATCTCGGCGAGCAGTCACAGGAGGGCACCGCGCCCCCGCGTCTGCCGCAGATGCCCGCGTATCACCTGAAGCGCGCGGACGGCAGCGGTATCACGATGATCAACATCGGCGTCGGGCCGTCGAACGCAAAGACCATCACCGATCACATCGCCGTGCTGCGTCCGCATGCGTGGATCATGCTCGGCCACTGCGCAGGTCTGCGCAATACGCAGCGCCTCGGCGACTACGTGCTCGCGCACGGCTATGTGCGCGAGGACCACGTGCTCGACGCCGATTTGCCACTGTGGGTGCCGATTCCGGCGCTCGCCGAAGTGCAGGTCGCGCTGGAGCGCGCGGTCGCGCAGGTCACGCAGCTGGACGGCGTCGAGTTGAAGCGGGTGATGCGTACGGGCACGGTGGCGAGCGTGGACAACCGCAACTGGGAGTTGCGCGATCATCGCGAGCCGGTGCAGCGGCTGTCGCAAAGCCGCGCGGTCGCGCTCGATATGGAAAGCGCGACGATCGCCGCGAACGGCTTCCGTTTCCGGGTGCCTTACGGCACCTTGCTGTGCGTGTCGGACAAGCCTCTGCACGGCGAGCTGAAGCTGCCGGGCATGGCGGATCAGTTCTATCGTGCGCAGGTCGATCAGCATTTGCAGATCGGCGTGAAGGCAATGGAGATATTGCGCACCAACGGGCTGCATCGTTTGCATAGCCGGAAGCTGCGCAGTTTTGCCGAGGTGGCGTTTCAGTAAGCGCGGGTTTGGTGGGCGGCGCTGTGGGCGGGCTTTGATGGGGCTCGTCCCTGCCGGCACAATGCGTTCGGATGCGGCCTTGCTTCTGCTTCTGCTTCTGTTTCTGCTTTTGCCGCTGAGCTTCAACGGGCATGCTTCGACCGCATTGCGTTAGAACTGCCCGAACCCCGTCAGCCCGATCAAGCTGCCGGCCGCCAGCAGCCACAACGGGTGAATTCGCGTCTTCAACGCCATGACCGCGGTAAATGCGGTGATCGCCCAGGCAATCGCAGTTGGATTCGACGCCTCGGCGATCAAGGCCGCGCTCGCCGCGACGATGCCCGCCGTCACCGGCATCAACCCGAGTTGCGCGTAGCGCCGCCACGGACGGTCCTTGAAGCGGTCCCAGGCATGGAGCGCCAAGATCGTCACGAGCGACGACGGTCCGAACTTCGCCACCGACGTCACCAGCATCCCCGCCCAACCGGCCACGTGCCAGCCGATCAGCGTGACGATCATCAGATTCGGGCCGGGCGCGGCCTGAGCGAGCGCGAACAGTGCGCTGAATTCGCTGGCAGGCATCCAGTGATGCACCTCCACCACCTGCCGCTGCATCTCCGGAAGAATCGTATTGCCGCCGCCGAACGCGAGCAGCGAAAGCTGACTGAAAATGACCGCAAGCGACATGAGCGTGTCGTTCATCGCGTGCTCCTCGCTGCGATGTAAATGCTGAGCGGCGTCAGCACCAGCATGGTCGGCAAAAGCGGTAGCCTCAGGACCGCAATCGCGACGAAACCGAGTGCGGCGATGAGCGCGGCGAGCGGCTTGCTGCGCAATGGCAGCACGATCTTGACGGCCATCGAGATCAACAGGCCGGCCGCGGCCGCGGCGAGGCCGGCGAACAGATGACGCACGTGCGGATCGTGTTGCGTGTGTTCGTACAGCACGCCAAGCCCGATCACCACCAGCGACGGCCCCGCGATCAATCCGAGCAGGCCGGCGAGCGCGCCGGGCACGCCGCGAAAACGCATGCCCATTGCCACCGACAGATTGATCACGTTGCCGCCTGGCAGGAATTGGCATAGGCCGAGGAGGTCGGTGAATTCTTCGGCGCTCAGCCAGCGGCGTTGTTCGACCAGCGCGCGGCGCGCGAGCGGCAATGCGCCGCCGAACGAGATCAGACCAAGGCCCAGAAAGCCGCCGAAGATTTCGCGTAGCGTGGGCGTCGGTGCGAGTCCGGACTCAGGTTGGAGTTCGGGAGAGGAGAGATTGTGGTCCATTTCACTAACCGGCTTGCAGTTCAAGCTGGGGAGATTAGCGCCCAACCGGCGGCGAGCAAAACCATTTTTGCGCGGCGTGCGACGGGCTGAGTGGTGTTGCGGCCGAGTCTCATGGTGTCGGCATGGCGTGAGGTCAGTGTCGAGCCGTCGCCCAAGCGAAAGAAATAAACGAAAGCGGGCAGCCCAAAGGCTGCCCGCGAGAACCAGTGTGCTAGGTGCATTGTATGGGCCGTGCTCGCTCCACGCCAACGCGCGAAGCGGGTACGCGGCATCACATCATAGATAGAACATCCGGTCTTCATCCGACTTGGCCGGATGCGGCTCGGCTTCTTCGCGGTCTTCATAAAACTTCAGCACCGCTTCGAGCACCTGATCCGGATCGTCGATCACCTGCATCAGATCGATGTCGTTCGGATTGATGAGACCCATCGGAATGAGCGAGCTCTTGAACCACGCAAGCAGGCCTTCCCAGAATTCGGCGCCCACCAGAATGATCGGCACGTGGCGCGACTTCTTGGTTTGAATCAGCGTGAGCACTTCGGCGAGTTCATCGAGCGTGCCGAAGCCGCCTGGCATGACGATCACCGCGTCCGAATTCTTCACGAACGTGACCTTGCGCGTAAAGAAATGGCGGAAGCGCAACGAGATGTCCTGCCACTGGTTGCCCGATTGCTCGTGCGGCAGTTCGATGTTCAGGCCGACGGAAGGCGCCTTGCCCGCATGCGCGCCCTTGTTGGCCGCTTCCATGATGCCGGGGCCGCCGCCGGAGATCACCGCGAAGCCCGCATCCGACAGCTTGCGTGCGATTTGCGTGGCGAGCTTGTAGTACGGCGAGCTCGCTTTCAGGCGAGCCGAACCATAGATGCTGACAGCCGGGCGGATCTCCGAGAGGTACTCGGTCGCCTCGATAAACTCTGCCATAATCGTGAACATCTGCCACGATGCGCGGGCCTTCTTGGCCGTTGCGCGCTCTTGATCTGCGAGCGATCGCAGACTCGGAATTACTTTTCTCTTAGTCATAATGCCTGAAGAACGAAGCCTTGAAGGTAAGACCCTGCTATTGGTCGACGGTTCGAGTTATCTGTACCGGGCCTACCATGCGATGCCTGATCTGCGCGGGCCCGAGGGTGGTCCGACGGGTGCGCTCTACGGGATGATCAACATGCTGCGGCGCATGCGCAAGGAAGTCACAGCGGAGTATAGCGCGTGCGTGTTCGACGCCAAGGGCAAAACGTTTCGCGACGACTGGTATCCCGACTATAAGGCGAACCGCCCGTCGATGCCGGACGACCTGTCGCGCCAGATCGAGCCGATTCATGTGGCCGTGCGGGCGCTCGGCTGGCCGCTCCTGATGATCGAAGGCGTCGAAGCCGATGACGTGATCGGCACGCTCAGCACCGCAGCCGAACAGCGCGGCATGAACGTGATCGTGTCGACTGGGGACAAGGATCTGGCGCAGCTCGTGACGGATCATGTCACCCTCATCAATACGATGACCAACGAAAAGCTCGACCGCGCCGGCGTGATCGCCAAGTTCGGCGTGCCGCCGGAACGCATCATCGACTACCTGTCGCTGATCGGCGATACCGTCGACAACGTGCCGGGCGTCGAGAAATGCGGGCCGAAAACCGCGCTCAAATGGCTCACGCAATTCGAGTCGCTGGATGGCATCGTCGCACATGCGGACGAGATCAAAGGTGCGGTAGGAGACAATCTGCGGCGTGCGCTCGATTTTCTGCCGATGGCGAAGAAACTCGTCACCGTCGAGCGCAATTGCAATCTGACCGACCATATCGTGTCGATCGAGGAAAGCCTGCAAAGCCGGCCCGAATCGCGCGAGGAACTGCGCGACGTGTTCACGCGCCACGGCTTCAAGACGTGGCTGCGCGAGGTGGAAATCGCGGACGCGGTGGAAGGCCCGGAAACCGACGTGCCGCCAGCGCTGTCGGTCGATCACGCGCGCCACTACGACACCGTGCAGACGTGGGAGCAGTTCGACGCGTGGCTCGCGAAAATCAACGCGGCCGAACTGACCTCGTTCGATACCGAGACCACCGCGCTCGATCCGATGACCGCGCAGATCGTCGGCTTGTCGTTGTCGGTGGAAGCCGGCCGCGCCGCTTATGTGCCGCTCGCGCATCGTGGTCCGGACACGCCCGCGCAACTGCCGCGCGACGAAGTGCTCGCGAAGCTCAAGCCGTGGCTAGAAAGCGCGGAGCACAAGAAGGTCGGTCAGCATCTGAAGTACGACGAACAGGTACTCGCGAACTACGGCATCGAAATGCGCGGTATCGAACATGACACGCTGCTGCAGTCGTACGTGCTGGAATCGCATCGCACGCACGACATGGACGGCCTCGCGCTGCGCCATCTCGGCATCAAGACGATCAAGTACGAGGAGGTCGCGGGCAAGGGCGCATCGCAGATCGGCTTCGACGAAGTCGCGCTGGAGCAGGCCGCCGAATACGCGGCCGAAGACGCCGACATCACGCTGCGTCTGCATCAGGCCTTATATCCGCAAGTGGCCGCCGAGAAGACGCTCGACCACGTCTACCGCGCGATCGAAGTGCCGACCTCGCGGGTGTTGCGCAAGATGGAGCGCACCGGCGTGCTGATCGATGCGGAAAAGCTGCGTCAGCAAAGCAGTGAGATCGCCACGCGTTTGATCCAGCTGGAAAGCGAGGCGTACACGCTCGCCGGCGGCGAATTCAATCTGGGTTCGCCCAAGCAGATCGGCCAGATCTTCTTCGAAAAGCTGGAACTGCCGGTGGTCAAGAAGACCCCGAGCGGCGCGCCGTCCACCGACGAAGAAGTGCTGCAGAAACTCGCCGAAGACTATCCGCTACCGAAGATTCTGCTCGAACACCGTGGTTTGTCGAAGCTGAAGTCGACCTACACGGACAAGCTGCCGCGCATGGTCAACGCGCAAACGGGCCGCGTGCACACGAACTACGCGCAGGCCGTCGCGGTGACGGGGCGTCTCGCATCGAACGATCCGAACTTGCAGAACATCCCCGTGCGCACCGGCGAAGGCCGTCGCATCCGCGAGGCGTTCATTGCGCCGCCCGGCCACAAGCTGGTCTCCGCGGACTACTCGCAGATCGAGTTGCGCATCATGGCGCATATTTCCGGCGACGAATCGCTGCTGCGCGCGTTCTCGCAAGGTGAAGACATTCACCGCGCCACTGCGGCGGAAATCTTCAGCGTGACGCCGCTCGAAGTGTCGAGCGATCAACGGCGTGTGGCCAAGGTCATCAACTTCGGCCTGATCTATGGCATGAGCGCGTTCGGCCTCGCGTCGAACCTCGGCATCACGCGCGACGCGGCCAAAATGTATATCGACCGCTATTTCGCGCGTTATCCGGGCGTCGCTCGGTACATGGACGAAACGCGTCTGAGCGCGAAGGCGAAGGGCTATGTAGAAACGGTGTTCGGTCGCCGCCTGTGGCTGCCGGAGATCAACGGCGGCAACGGTCCGCGCCGCCAGGGCGCCGAGCGTGCCGCGATCAATGCGCCGATGCAAGGCACGGCTGCCGATCTGATCAAACTGTCGATGATCGAGGTGCAGAACTGGATCGAAGAGTCGAAGATCGGCACGCGCATGATCATGCAGGTACACGACGAATTGATCCTCGAGGTGCCGGACGCTGAATTGTCCGAAGTGCGCAAGCGCCTGCCCGAATTGATGTGTGGTGTCGCCGAGCTGAAAGTGCCGCTAGTCGCCGAAGTGGGCGCCGGCCTGAACTGGGAAGAAGCGCATTGATACATGAGTGACGGGCCACGATACCGTCGTGCGCATGTCACACATGCTAATTGATGGCTTGTGACAACCCGTGCTGCTCGCGGACAATTGCTGAAAGACGGCGCGTTGCAGCGTGCCGTCCGCGACGCATAATTCATCGGCAAACACGGAGAGTGCAATGCATCGATTTATCGTCGTTGGCGGGGGCGCGGGAGGGCTGGAACTGGCGACACGTCTGGGTGACCGTTATGGCGCCCAGAAGCGCAAAGGCGGCGCGCGTGCGCAAGTCACACTCGTCGACCGCTACCCCACGCATATCTGGAAGCCGCTATTGCATGAAGTGGCGGCGGGCAGCATGGACCCGTTCACACAGGAACTCGAATACGCGGCGCAAGCGCGCTGGCATGACTTCGAGTTCCAGCAGGGCGAACTGACCGGGCTCGACCGCGCCAGCAAGCGTCTCACGCTCGGCACCGTGGTGGACGACGACGGCGCTGAACTGCTGCCCGAACGCGAGCTCGAATACGACACGCTGATCATCGCGATCGGCAGCACCACGGCGTTCTTCGGCGTGAAGGGCGCGGCCGAATTTTCCCTCGCACTCGACACGGTCAGCCAGGCCGAGCGGTTCCGCAAACGCCTGATCGCGGCCTGCATGCGCGCCGAGCATCAGGTGCATGAGCGCGTCGAATCGAGGCCGGGACCGGGCACGTCGTCAGCCAGTGAACCGCGTATCCAGGTGGCCATCGTCGGCGGTGGGGCGACCGGGGTCGAACTGTCGGCGGAATTGCGCAACACCGCGCAGGTGCTGTCGGCGTATGGTCTGCATAAGCTCGATCCGCGGCATGACGTCGGCATCGTGTTGATCGAGGCGGGGCCGCGCATTTTGCCGGCTTTGCAGGAGCGCGTCTCGACGGCGACCGCCGAGCTGCTCACCAAGCTCGGTGTGAAGCTGCTGATCGGCGAAACGGTCGCTGAAGTCGCGCCGGGCATCATCCGTACCGCGAGCGGGCACACCGTGCGCGCCGACCTGACGGTGTGGGCAGCGGGCATCAAGGCGCCGCCCATCCTGAGCCAGCTCGACGGCTTGACGGTCAACCGGCTCGGCCAGCTCAACGTACGCCGCACGCTGCAAACCGAAATCGACGACAACGTGTTCGCGCTCGGCGATTGCGCCGCCTGTCCGTGGCCGGGCAATGAGCGCAACGTGCCGCCGCGCGCGCAAGCCGCGCATCAGCAGGCGAGTTTCCTGCTGAAAGCGCTGGCCGCGCGGCTCGACAACAAGCCGCTCCCGGAATTCACCTATCGCGATTTCGGCTCGCTGGTGTCACTCGGGCACTTCAGCGCGGTCGGCAATCTGATGGGCGGGGTGATCGGCGGCAACATGCTGATCGAAGGACTGTTCGCGCGCTTCATGTACATGTCGCTGTACCGGCTGCATATCGCGGCGCTGCATGGCTACGCGAGGATGGTGCTCGATACCTTCGCGCACTGGCTGCGCCGCTCCACCTTGCCGCGCGTGAAGCTGCACTGACGGGTCAAGCCGTGGTTGAAACTGCAACAGGATACGCGTCAGGCGTATCCTGTTGCCTCTAACAATCAACCGAGGAGTGCGCATGCTGAAGCCCGAAATCGATAGCCTGATCCCCCACGTTCCCTTCAATCGACGCACCTTCATCAAGGCCGCGCTCGGCACCGGTTTCGCGGCGGCCGTGCTGCCGGTCTCGGCGCAAACCATCCATACCGACAGCGACGGCCTCGAAGCCGGCGAAGTGGCCGTGCGTTCGGGCGGCACGCTGGTGCCGGCGTATCGCGCGCAGCCCAAGGGCAAGACGCACCTGCCGGTGATCATCGTCGTGCATGAGATTTTTGGCGTGCACGAGCATATCGCCGACGTGTGCCGCCGCTTCGCCAAGGAGGGTTATCTGGCGATCGCGCCGGATCTGTATCAGCGGCAGGGCGACGCGAGCGTTTTCACGAGCATGCAGCAGCTCAACGAGCAACTGGTCAGCAAGGTGCCGGACGAGCAGGTCATGGGCGATCTCGACGCGACCGTCGCGTGGGCCGGCGAGCATGGCGGCGATCTGAACCGGGTCGGCGTGAACGGGTTTTGCTGGGGCGGGCGGATTGCGTGGCTATATGCCGAACATAACCCGCGGCTCAAGGCGGGCGTGGCTTGGTATGGCCGCGTGACGGGCGCCAAAACCGCGAACACGCCGGCCAATCCGCTCGATCAGGTTGCGCAGTTGCATGCGCCGGTATTGGGACTCTACGGGTTGCAGGATCAGAGCATCCCGCAAGACACGCTCGAGCAGATGAAGCAGGCCATCGCGCAAGGCCCGCAAGCGGGGCGCGGCTCGCAGTTCGTCGTCTATGACGATGCAGGCCATGCGTTTTTCGCTGATTACCGGCCGAGCTACAAGAAGGCCGATGCTGAAGATGGCTGGCGCCGCGCGCTGGTGTGGTTCAAGCAGCACGGGGTGGCCTGAGGATTCAAGTGGATCGTCGCGCGCTTCGTACGATTAAAAAGGCCGTTGCCGCCCATGGGCGGCAACGGCCTTTGTGCTTATTTAAGGGTGTCCGGAACTCAGGGTTTCGCCCCGGTCGCCACCGGCCGCTTCGGATCAGAACTCCATTCGCTCCACGAGCCCGCATACAATGCCGCGCCATGCAGGCCGGCAATCTCCATGGCCAGCGCGTTCACGCATGCCGTCACGCCCGAGCCGCATTGCAGTACCACGTGTTCGGGAGGCGTGTCGCCGAGCAGCGCGTGGAATTCCTCGCGCAGCGTATGGGCCGATTTGAAGCGCTCGTCTGCGGTGAGGTTGTCCTTGAAGAAGCGATTGAGCGCGCCCGGGATGTGGCCGCCGACGCGATCGAGCGTTTCGTTCTCGCCGCGATAGCGATCGGCCGCGCGTGCGTCGACCACCAGGTGCTCCTTCGAACCGAGATTGCGCTCGACCGTCTGCGCATCGACGGTCACGGCGAGCGGTGCACCAGCATTGAAGTCGCCGGTGTTCTGGGCCGGGACGTCCTGCGTCAGAGGCTGACCGGCGGCTTGCCAGGCCGGCAGGCCGCCGTCGAGCAGCGCCACCGCGTCGTGCCCCAGCCAGCGCAGCAGCCACCAGACGCGAGCGGCGTACATACCGCCTTGCGCGTCATAGGCGACCACTTGCTGGCCCTGCTTCAGGCCGCGCGATTCGAGCGTCTCGACCAGCCGCGCGCGATCCGGCAGCGGATGCCGCCCGTTCGTGCCGTTCTTCGGCCCGGACAGATCGCGATCGAGATGCAGGTAATGCGCGCCCGGCAGATGCCCGGCCAGATACGCTTTCTCGCCCGCTTCCGTGTCGGTCAGATCGAAGCGGCAATCGACGACGAACACACTGCCTGGCGCGGCGGCGAGGCGTTCCGCAAGATTGGTCGCGGAGATCAGAGTGGTGTAGTGAGTGTGGGGCATGATGTCTCCTCGATACGGGCGATGGCGGTTGCGGTCGGGCGCCTTGGCGCCACGGACGGATGGCCGGGCTATCTAGTAAGTCTAAACAAAAAAAGACGGGCCGAAGCCCGTCTTTCCTGATGTCGATGTGGCTTGCGCAAGAGTCGGATGAATCGTGACCGAACGCCGAGCCAGCGCGCTCATATCTCGCGCAACTCGCGCCGCAAAAACTCGTGGAAGTGCTGCATGCCGTCTTCCATCGGGCTTTGATAGGGGCCGACCTGCGACTCCCCGCGCTCCATCAGTGCGCGGCGGCCTGCATCCATGCGTTCGGCGATCTCGTCGTCTTCGCGCGCCGTTTCCATATACGCGGCGCGTTCTGCTTCGACGAAATCACGCTCGAACAACGCGATTTCCTCAGGGTAATAGAACTCCACTACGTTGGTGGTTTTCTGCGGACCGCGCGGAATCAGCCATGACACGACCAGCACGTGTGGATACCACTCGATCATGATGCCCGGGTAGTACACCATCCAGATCGCGCCGAAGTCGGGCGGGTTGCCGCCGCGAAAACGCAGCACTTCGTCGTGCCACTTGCGGTAGGTCGGGCTGCCCGGCTGCTCCAGATCCTTGTGCACGCCCACCGTCTGGACGCTGTACCACTCGCCGAACTCCCACGTCAGGTCGTCGCAATTGACAAAGCTGCCGAGGCCCGGATGGAACGGTGCGACGTGATAGTCCTCCAGATAGACCTCGATGAAGGTCTTCCAGTTGTAGTTGCACTCGTGCACTTCGACGTGGTCGAACATGAAGCCCGAGAAGTCGAAGTGTTTCTTGGTGCCGAGGCGCGCCAGATCACGTGCGACGTCGCGCCCCTGGGCTTCGAACAGCAGCCCTTGCCAGTTCTGCAGCGGCGTGGCGCCGAGATTCAGGCAGGGGTTGTCCGCGAAATGGGGCGCACCGAGGAGTTCGCCCTTCAGGTCGTACGTCCAGCGATGCAGCGGGCAGACGATGTTCTCCGCCTGGCCGCGGCCGTTGAGCATGATGGCCTGCCGGTGGCGGCACACGTTCGACAGCAATTCGACCTGGGACTGCTGGTTGCGGACGAGCACGCGCCCCTCGCTTTCGCTGGGCAAGGCAAAATAATTCCCCGCTTCGGGCACCATGAGATCGTGGCCGATGTAACGAGGACCTTTCTTGAAAAGGATTTCGATTTCGCGCGTAAGAAGCGCTTCGTCAAAGTAAGCCGTGACTGGCAGCTGGCTGTGGACAGACCGCAACTGCAATGCATTGCTCAGATTGGACATTCCCACTCCCGTGAAGACGTGAAAGCAGTGAACAACCCAACCATCGATAGATTCGATTTAGGGAGCCCGCGATTATACCCGTTTCCCCTTCTTTGGGGCGCTTAAGTCCCTGATTTGGGTCAAAAATGCCATGAAAGTTCGGGATTTTCACCGCAGACCAATCGTTTTTTTTCTGCGAGACTTCAGGGGCGGCGCGGGACGCGCACGCGCGACGCAGGCCGGCGAGCGGCTCGGAAATGGCGCTTTTGCCGTAGAATGTCCGACTTGTTTTAATTTTGCGACTATTCATGGCGAAGACCGCATCGAAAGATACCGCTGCTGCGCCAGCCGAAGGCGTCGATACCACGCCGCTGCCCGAGAACTACGAGGCCGCTCAGGCAGAACTGGAAGCGCTGGTGGCGCGCATGGAAGGCGGCAGCCTGAGTCTGGAGGAGTCGTTGAGCGCGTATCGGCGCGGCGCGGCCCTCGTGGCGTTTTGCCAGCAGCAGCTCGAAAAGGTCGAGCAGCAGGTGCGCGTGCTCGACGGCGAGACGCTGAAACCGCTGCCCATGAATACCGCAGGCACAGCCGCTACTGAAAGCGGGGACGACCTATGACATTCGAACAATGGACGCGCTCGGTACTCGAACGCGTCGAAACGGCGCTGGAACACTACCTGCCGGGCGAGGCTACGGAGCCCGTTAAACTGCATGAAGCGATGCGTTACGCGGTGCTGGGCGGCGGCAAGCGGGTTCGTCCGCTGCTGTGCCACGCGGCCGGCGAGCTGAGCGGCGCGCGCGCCGAATGCCTCGATGCGGCGGCGGCGGCGCTGGAAATGATCCACGTGTACTCTCTTGTACACGACGACATGCCCTGCATGGACGACGACGCGCTGCGCCGCGGCAAGCCCACGGTACACGTCCAATATGATGAAGCCACGGCGCTGCTGGTCGGGGACGCGCTGCAATCGCAGGCTTTCGTCGCGCTGACCTCGGACGTGCTGGCCGCGCCGCAGCAGGCTTCGCTCGTGCGCGAACTGGCGCTCGCGAGCGGCTCGCTCGGCATGTGCGGGGGGCAGGCGATCGATCTGGCGAGCGTCGGTCACACGCTGACGCGCACGCAGCTCGAAACCATGCACCGGATGAAAACCGGCGCGTTGCTGCGCGCCGCGGTGCGCATGGGCGCTCTGGCGGGCGAAGCGCCGGATGCGGACGCGATGCGTTCGCTCGACGCCTATGCGGCCGCCGTCGGTCTGGCGTTTCAGGTGGTCGACGACATTCTCGACGTCACGACCGATTCCGCGACGCTGGGCAAGACCGCTGGCAAAGACGCGAAGGACGGCAAGCCGACCTACGTGTCGATTATCGGGCTCGACGCGTCGCGCTCGCTCGCCGCGCAGCTGCGCAGCGACGCGCACGCCGCGCTGGCGCCGTTCGGCGCACGCGCGCAGCGTCTTGCCGAATTGGCCGATTTGGTGGTGAACCGGATTAGCTGAACGCGAAAGCCCGCCGCCGCGCACCTTTTATCCCCGGGGTGCATGTATGAAGTGCGGGCGCGTAAGTTTTCCTACAATGGAACGACGATGTACGACTTGCTGAAAACCATCGACGACCCGGCAGCCTTGCGCCGCCTCGATCGCCGCCAATTGCAACCGCTTGCCGACGAGTTGCGTGCTTTTGTGCTCGACAGCGTATCGCAGACGGGCGGCCATCTTTCGTCCAACCTCGGCACGGTCGAGTTGACCATTGCTCTGCACTACGTGTTCGACACGCCGCACGACCGGATCGTCTGGGACGTGGGCCATCAAACCTATCCCCACAAGATCCTGACGGGCCGCCGCGACCAGATGCACACGCTGCGTCAGCTCGGCGGCATCTCGGGTTTCCCGAAGCGCGACGAGTCCGAATACGACACCTTCGGCACCGCGCACTCCAGCACGTCGATCTCCGCTGCGCTCGGCATGGCGGTCGCGAGCAAGCTGCAGGGCGACAACCGCATGGGCATCGCCGTGATCGGCGACGGCGCGATGACGGCCGGCATGGCCTTCGAGGCCATGAACAACGCCGGCGTCGAAGACGACGTGCCGCTGCTGGTGATCCTGAACGACAACGACATGTCGATCTCGCCGCCGGTCGGCGCGCTCAATCGCCATCTGGCGCGCCTGATGTCGGGCCGCTTCTACGCCGCCGCGCGCGCGGGCGTCGAACGCGTGCTGCGCGTCGCGCCGCCGATGCTGGACCTTGCACGCAAGCTCGAAGAGCACGCGAAGGGCATGATCGTGCCGGCCACGCTGTTCGAAGAATTCGGCTTCAACTACATCGGCCCGATCGACGGTCATGATCTCGACTCGCTGATCCCGACGCTGCAGAACATCAAGGAACTGCGCGGCCCGCAATTCCTCCACGTCGTGACGAAGAAAGGCCAGGGCTACAAGCTGGCCGAGGCCGATCCGGTCCTGTACCACGGGCCGGGCAAGTTCAATCCGGCCGAAGGCATCAAGCCGGCCACCACGCCGTCAAAGAAGACCTACACGCAGGTGTTCGGCGAATGGCTGTGCGACGCCGCCGAACTGGATTCGCGCGTGGTCGGCATCACGCCGGCCATGCGCGAGGGCTCGGGCATGGTCGAGTTCGAGAAGCGTTTCCCGGATCGTTATTTCGACGTCGGCATTGCCGAACAACACGCGGTGACGTTTGCCGGCGGTCTTGCCGCGGATGGCATGAAGCCCGTGGTCGCGATATACTCGACCTTCCTGCAGCGTGCTTACGACCAGCTGATTCACGACGTCGCGCTGCAAAACCTGCCGGTGGTGTTCGCCATCGACCGCGCGGGTCTGGTCGGTGCGGACGGCGCCACGCACGCGGGTGCTTACGACCTTGCGTTCATGCGCTGCATCCCGAACATGACGGTCATGGCGCCGTCGGACGAAAACGAATGTCGGCAGATGCTGTACACCGCGCTGCAGCAGCCGAACCCGACGGCGGTGCGTTATCCGCGCGGCGCGGGTACCGGTGTCGCCACCGTCAAGCAAATGGCGGCGCTACCGCTAGGCAAGGGCGAAGTGCGGCGCGAGACGTCGCAGCCGGTGGGCAAGCGCATTGCGATTCTCGCGTTCGGCACGATGGTCGCGCCGTCGCTGGCGGCGGCCGAGCAACTGGACGCCACCGTCGCGAACATGCGCTTCGTGAAGCCGCTCGACGCCGAACTGGTCCGTCGGTTGGCCGAGACGCACGACGCCATCGTCACCGTCGAAGAAGGCTGCGTGATGGGCGGCGCGGGCTCGGCTTGCGTCGAAGCGCTGCTCGAAGCGGGCGTGATGCGGCCGGTGCTGCAATTGGGCCTGCCCGACCGCTTCATCGATCATGGCGACCCGGCCAAGCTGCTCGCCGCATGCGGTCTCGACGCCGTGGGTATCGCCAAGTCGATTCGCGAGCGGTTTTTGTCGAACGGCGCGCTCGGCGTTCAATCGTCGGTGAAGCGCGTCGCCTGAGGCGTTGCCGACCGGCATGCCGCCGCGATGCGATGGCGGCTGCCGCTCTTGCTTTTACCATCTCCAACTCGAATCGATGGGCTCGCGGGCCCATCTTCCAACGCCGGCCAAGGCCGGCGTTCGCCGTTGCGCGCATTATCCGCACGGCCGCCGAGAGCCCTGTATCCGCTGGTTCAGGGCGGGCTCCGTTGGGCCATCGCCCGGATCCTTCCATTCCCAGGGGGGGCTTCGTTCGGGGCGGAGGTTTCCGGCGCAGCGGAAAACTCAGGGCGGCCCGGCGCTTCCTGAAAGGACAACAGAATGAACCAGATGAATCCCGCCTTTATCATGCCCGACGTGCAAAGCACGCCCGACACGCGCCAGATCCCGATTCAGCGGGTCGGCGCGTCAAGGGTGTGCGTCATCCGTTGACGGTGCGCACGCAAAGCGGCGAAGCGCAACCGACGGTCGGCACGTGGAATCTCGACGTGCATCTCCTGGCTGATCAGAAGGGCACGCATATGTCGCGTTTCGTGGCGTTGCTCGAAGAGAACAAAGCGCCGCTCGAACCGGCCACTTTTCGCACCATGCTCGCGGCCATGCTCGAGAAGCTCGAAGCCGAGGCGGGCCGCATCGAAGTGTCGTTCCCGTACTTTGTGAATAAGACTGCGCCGGTTTCGGGTGTGCAGAGTCTGCTCGACTACGAAGTCTCGCTGACGGGCGACACCCGCAACGGCACGACGCGCCTGTTTCTGAAGGTGCTGGTGCCAGTCACGAGCCTGTGCCCCTGCTCGAAAAAGATTTCGCAGTACGGCGCGCATAACCAGCGCTCGCACGTCACGATCAATGCCGAACTGACCGGGGACGTGGCGGTGGAAGAACTGGTTCGCATTGCCGAGGAAGAGGCCTCGTGCGAACTGTGGGGCCTGCTCAAGCGCCCCGACGAGAAGTTCGTCACCGAGCGTGCGTATGAAAATCCGAAGTTCGTCGAAGACCTCGTGCGCGACGTCGCGCAACGGCTGAATGCGGACGAGCGGATCGTCGCCTATGTGCTCGAAGCGGAGAACTTCGAGTCGATTCACAATCACAGCGCGTATGCGGTGATCGAGCGGGACAAACGGGTGGGTGAGACTCGCCCTTGCGTGTGATCGCTGGTTTGAGCGCATTGAAAAAGCCGCTTTTTAAAGCGGCTTTTCTTATGGTGCGGCGATCTTCCGTTCAGCGTGCGAGGGAAGTCAGATCCCAGCGCGGCTTCACCGTGAACGCGTAGTCTTTGGCCGATTGATCGGGCCAGCGCTGCAATCGCAACGCACCGGCCAGTGCGATCATCGCGCCGTTGTCCGTGCACAGCGACAGGTCGGGGTAGTGCACGAAGAAGTTGCGCTTTTTCGCGGCGGCGGACAGCGCCTCGCGCAGCTGCCGGTTGGCGCCCACGCCCCCCGCGACGACCAGCCGGTTGAGCCGGGTCTTTTTCAGCGCCGCCAGCGACTTTGCCGCCAGCACTTCCACCGCGGCGTCGACGAAGCCGCGCGCCAGATCCGCTTTCGCCTGCTCGCAGATATTCGCGCCGCCGAGCTTTTTCGCGTGCGTGAGGACGGCGGTCTTCAGGCCGCTGAAGCTGAAGTCGAGGTCGCCGGAATGCAGCATGGGGCGGGGCAGGACCACCGCGCCGGGCATGCCGAATTCGGCCATGCGCGATACTTCCGGGCCGCCCGGATAACCGAGGCCGAGCAGCTTGGCGGTCTTGTCGAACGCTTCGCCGGCCGCGTCGTCCAGCGTTTCTCCGAGCGTCTCGTAGACGCCCACGTCCGTCACGCGCATCAATTGCGTATGTCCGCCCGACACCAGCAGCGCCACGAACGGGAACGGCGGCGGCTCATCCACCAGCAGCGGCGACAGTAGATGCCCTTCGAGGTGGTGGATGCCGATGGTCGGTTTGTCCCACGCCATCGCGAGTGAATTGGCGACGCTCGCGCCGACCAGCAATGCGCCCGCGAGCCCTGGCCCTTGCGTGTAGGCGATTGCGTCGATGTCGCTGCGCGCCGCGCCGGCACGCTCCATCACCTCTTCGAGCAGCGGCAGCGCACGTCGGATGTGGTCGCGCGACGCCAACTCGGGCACGACGCCGCCGTACTCCCGATGCATCGCAATCTGCGAATGGAGCGCGTGTGCGAGCAGGCCGCGCTCCGTGTCGTAGAGCGCGAGACCGGTTTCGTCGCAGGAGCTTTCGATGCCGAGAACGAGCATGATGGTGGGGTTTGAAGGGACGCAGGAGTGACAACACCTTTGCGCCCCGAAATGAAAAGATCAGCCTGAAAGTATAGCAGTGCGACCGCCAGGCCGCAGACGGCCGCTAACCCGCAGGTACAATGCGGCCCCATGGAATCCTTCGATATCGCGGTGATCGGCGCAGGCGCGGCCGGCATGATGTGCGCGGCCGTGGCCGGGCAACTCGGCCGGCGCGTGGTGCTGATCGACCACTCGCAACGTCTCGCGGAAAAAATCCGCATCTCCGGCGGCGGCCGGTGCAACTTCACGAACCTTTACGCCGGGCCGGCCAATTACCTGTCGGCCAATCCGCATTTTTGCCGTTCCGCGCTGGCGCGCTACACACCGCGCGATTTCATGGCGCTGCTCAAGCGTCATCATGTGACGTGGCACGAGAAGCACAAGGGGCAACTGTTCTGCGACCAGTCGAGCGATGCGGTCATCAACGTGTTGAAACGCGAGTGCGACGCGGGCCGCGTGGCATGGCGCACGCCGTTGTCGGTGGAAGGCGTGCGGCAGGACGCGCAGGGCTGGTACACGCTGGATACGCTGTCCGGCCCGATCACAGCGCGCGCGCTGGTGATCGCGACCGGCGGCCTGTCCATCCCGAAGATCGGCGCCACCGATTTCGCCTATCGGCTTGCCAAACAGTTCGGTCACAAATTGATCGACACGCGTCCCGCGCTGGTTCCGCTGACCTTCGCCGCCGCCGACTGGGAGCCGTTCTCCGCGCTCTCCGGCGTGTCGCTCGAAGTGCAACTGGCGACCGGCAACAGGAAGACCGGCGCCGAATTTACCGAGGACCTGCTGCTCACGCACCGTGGCCTGTCGGGTCCGGGCGTGCTGCAAATCTCGAGCTACTGGCAACCGGGCGAGCCGATTCACATCAACCTGCTGGCGGAGCGCGACGCGACGACCGCCCTGCTCGAAGCAAAGACCGGCACGAAGCGCCAGATCGCCAATCTGCTATCCGAATGGGTGCCGCAGCGGCTTGCTCACGTCTGGCTGGACACCCACAAGATTTCAGCTGAGGCCCGGGTGGCCGATCTGCCGGACAAGACGCTGCGGCGCATCGGTGAAGCGCTGTCGCGTTGGACGCTCACCCCTAACGGCACCGAAGGCTATCGCAAAGCCGAAGTGACGCGCGGCGGCGTCGACACGCGCGACCTGTCGTCAGCGACGATGATGAGCGCGAAGGCGCCGGGGCTGTACTTCATCGGCGAGGCGGTTGACGTGACCGGCTGGCTCGGTGGCTACAACTTCCAGTGGGCGTGGGCCTCGGGCGTGGCGGCTGGCCAGGCGGCCGCGGAATACGTCCAGGGGGCTTGACGGCGCATTAGCTTTGTGAGAAAGCTCTGCTATACTCCTGAACCTTTACAAAGTTCCGTTATTGAAAAATGACGACCATCCGCGTAAAAGACAACGAGCCGTTTGAAGTCGCCATGCGCCGTTTCAAACGCACCATGGAGAAGAACGGCTTGCTGACGGAACTTCGCGCTCGCGAGTTTTACGAAAAGCCTACGGCTGAACGCAAGCGCAAGAAGGCCGCCGCGGTGAAGCGTCATTTCAAGCGTCTGCGTGGCCAGATGCTGCCAAAGAAGTTCTACTGATTCTGGCGTTGCCGCGGTTCTGGTGAAACGGAGCGGCGACATCCACCCCGGTGAGGGCACGCGAGGTGTCATCACGGAAAACACGGTCCATCGGGCCAGCCGGCAGGGTCGCATCCACTACGCACATTGCGCCAACCCGCTTGAGGAAGCAGTCCCCAAGCGGGTATTCGTGTTGATGCAGTCGATCCCGCCGCTTTTCAACTTTCAACGCATTCAGGTGAGTGATGAGTCTCAAGGACCGGATCAACGACGACATGAAAGCTGCAATGCGGGCGCGTGAGACCGAGCGTCTCGGCACGATCCGCCTGCTGCTCGCCGCCGTCAAGCAGCGCGAAGTCGATGAGCGCGTCACGCTCGACGACGCCGCGATCACCGCGGTCGTCGACAAGATGATCAAGCAGCGCAAGGACTCTATCAGCCAGTTCGAGGCCGCAGGCCGCACAGATCTGGCTGACAAGGAAAAGGCCGAGCTGGAAATTCTGTCCGCCTACATGCCGGAGCAGATGTCCGAGGCGGAAATCATTGCCGAGATCCAGGCCGCAGTCGCCCAGACCGGCGCCGCCGGCCCGCAGGACATGGGCAAGGTCATGGGCGTGCTCAAGCCGAAGCTGGCCGGTCGCGCCGATATGACCGCGGTGTCGGCGCAAGTCAAAGCCGCGCTCGCGAAGTAATTTGAGTTTGTCCGGCCTGCGCGCGTCGTCGTCCGACGCCGCGCGCAGCGTTGAGCTCTTCAGGTAGCGTCATTTACTGTGATTCCACCGTCATTCCTGCAGGACCTGCTCAACCGCGTTGATATCGTCGACGTGGTCGGCCGGTATGTGCAGCTGAAAAAGGGCGGCGCGAACTTCATGGGGCTGTGCCCGTTTCACAACGAGAAAAGCCCCTCGTTTACGGTTAGTCCGACTAAACAGTTTTATCACTGCTTCGGCTGCGGCGCGCACGGGACGGCCATCGGCTTCCTGATGGAACATGTGGGCTCCTCGTTTCCGGAGGCGGTCAACGATCTGGCGCAATCGGTGGGCTTGACCGTGCCGAACGAGCCGTCGCCGGGATACGGCGGGGGCGGCGCCGGCGGCTACGCGCCGGCGGCGTCCAAAGCCGTCACGACGGCGCTCTCCGATGTCATGCAGACCGCTTGCGACTTCTACCGCAAGCAGTTGCGTGGCGCGCCGGGTGCTATCCAGTACCTGAAAAAGCGCGGGCTGACCGGCGAAATCGCCGCGCGCTTCGGTCTCGGCTACGCACCAGACGGCTGGCAGAATCTCGAAGCGGCCTTCCCCAATTATCGCGACGACGCGCTGGTGGAGTCGGGCCTCGTGATCGTCAGCGAAAAGTCCGACGCACAGGGGCAGAACCGCCGCTACGACCGCTTTCGCGAGCGGATCATGTTCCCGATACGCAACGTGAAGGGGCAGGTGATCGGCTTCGGCGGCCGCGTGTTGGATGGTGGCGAACCGAAATATTTGAATTCCCCCGAAACGCCTCTATTTAACAAGGGCAGCGAGCTGTATGGGCTGTTCGAAGCGCGTCTGGCAATTCGCGAACAGCACTACGTGCTGGTGGTGGAAGGCTATATGGACGTGGTCGCGCTGGCCCAATTGGGGTTTCAGAACGCGGTCGCGACGCTCGGCACGGCTTGCACGCCGGTTCATGTGCAGAAACTGATGCGCCAGACCGATACGGTCATTTTCAGTTTCGACGGCGATTCGGCAGGGCGGCGCGCCGCTCGCCGGGCGCTGGACGCCTGCCTCCCACACGCGGCGGACAACCGAACGATCCGGTTCCTGTTTCTGCCCTCCGAGCACGATCCGGATAGCTACGTGCGTGAATTCGGCACTGAGGCGTTTGCCGAGCAAGTCGAGCGCGCGATGCCGCTCTCGCAGTTCATGCTCAACGAAGTGCTGACGGGCAAGGAACTGGATCAGCCGGAAGGCCGGGCGCGCGCGCTGTTCGACGCCAAACCGCTGCTGCAGGCCCTGCCGGCCAACGCGTTGCGTGCGCAGATCATGCATATGTTTGCCGACCGCCTCGACGTGCCGTTCGACGAGGTGGCGGCGCTCTGCGAGGTCGATTCGCGGATCGCAGCTGCGGCGCGCCTCGCGCCGGCCCGCAAGGACCGGCGCAGCGTGACTGGGATCGAAGAAAAGACACTGCGCAATCTCGTGATGTATCCGCGCACGGTGGCGGTGCTCGACGAGGACGCCGAGCAGGCGCTGCTGAGCGTGACCCGGCACGGCGAACTGTTCGAGGAAGTGACGACGCACGCACGTGCGCTAGGCGATTCGGCGGAGTTTCAGTTGTTGTCCGACCTATTGCGAAACGGCGCAAACGCCCCAACTTTCGAGGAAATCTTTCGCAAAATTCTAGACTATGATGAAAATGTCCGGGATTTGCTGCTGAAAGACCCTCAGGACGCGACTGTCATCGAGGAACGGCGCGAGCAGGAGCGGATCGTGGGCGAGGAACTGAAAGCGGCGATCCTCAAGATGCGATACGACGCGTATTGCGACCGTCTGGAGCAGCTTTCACGACAATCCCGGCACACGCCGGAGGAGTTTGCGGAGCTTTCCGAATTGAATCGGAAGCGGGCTGATATGAAGCGTCAGCTAGGTCTGTGAGGGAAAGGGCGGAAACCTTGGGTGGTATAATTAAAGGTTCCTAGCGGTTTGTTTTTCAAGGGTTTTCCTAGCAAAGGCGAAAAGGCGATGCGATGGCAAAGACTACAGGCGGAAATCAGGCGACAACCGGTACACGCTCAAAGGAGCCGACCAGAAAGGTCACCGAGGCCAAGTTAGTTTCTTCCGCCAGGAAAACGTCTGCTGTCAGTGTTGCACCGGCTGCCGGGAAGAAATCCTCGGTCGCTTCCGCTGCCCGAGCGGATCCGGTCAGAGGGACGAAAGCTGTGCCGGCTGCCACGCAGCCGGGTGTCAGAAGCGCAAGGGAAGCGGCTGCCGCGCAGGACGATGCGGTAGTGCGCGAGACTTCAGTATCCACGGTTCTACCGGCTGTTGTCCACCAGCCGCGAGTCGAGACTACAGCCGGTACGGCGAACTCCATGACGAAAAAGCTGAACGAAGTACCCGTCGATGACGATGCAACCCAGACCGAAGAAACCCCTGCCGCCGCACCGGGCAAGGTCGAAAAGGTCAAGGCTCGCGACCGTCGTGCCAAGGAAAAAGCGCTTCTGAAAGATGCATTTGCATCGTCGCAGCCTGGCACGGTGGAGGAGATCGAGGAGCGCCGCTCCAAACTGCGCGCGCTGATCAAGCTCGGCAAGGAACGCGGCTTTCTCACGTATGCGGAAATCAACGACCACCTCCCTGACAACTTCACCGAGACCGAGGCGATCGAAGGCATCATCAGCACGTTCAACGACATGGGCGTGGCGGTCTACGAGCAGGCCCCCGACGCTGAAACGCTGCTGCTGAACGACAACGCGCCCGCCGCTTCGTCCGACGACGAAGTGGAAGAGGAAGCGGAAGTCGCGCTGTCCACCGTCGACTCCGAATTCGGCCGCACCACGGACCCCGTGCGCATGTACATGCGAGAAATGGGTACCGTCGAGTTGCTCACGCGTGAAGGCGAAATCGAAATCGCGAAGCGGATCGAGGACGGTCTGAAGCACATGGTGATGGCCATCTCCGCGTGCCCGACCACGATCGCCGACATCCTCGCGATGGCCGAGCGCGTCGCGAATGAAGAGATTCGTATCGACGAACTGGTCGACGGTCTGATCGACGCCAACGCGGAAGACGCCGACGGCTTCTCCGCGCAGGAGGCGGAAGCGATCGAGAGCGAAGACGAGGAAGCCGAGGAAGAAAGCGACGAGGACGAGGAAGAAGACGACGGCACCGCGCAAGCCACGGCCAACGCGGCGCAAATGGAAGCGCTCAAGCGTGCGTCGCTCGAAAAATTCGCGATGATCAGCGAATGGTTCGACAAGATGCGCCGAGCGTTCGAGAAGGAAGGCTACAAGTCCAAGTCGTACCTGAAGGCGCAGGAAACGATCCAGAACGAACTGATGACGATTCGCTTCACCGCGCGTACGGTCGAGCGTCTGTGCGACACGCTGCGCGCGCAAGTAGACGAAGTGCGTCAGGTCGAGCGCCAGATCCTGCACACGGTGGTCGACAAGTGCGGCATGCCGCGTGCGGAATTCATCGCGCGTTTCCCGGGCAGCGAAACGGATCTCGAGTGGGCGGACAAGATCGTCGGCGAAGGTCACGCGTATAGCGCGATCCTCACGCGTAATATTCCGGCGATCCGCGAACAGCAGCAACGTCTGTTGGACCTGCAGGCGCGTGTCGTGCTGCCGCTGAAGGACCTGAAGGAAACCAACCGTCAGATGGCGGCCGGCGAACTGAAGGCGCGGCAGGCGAAGCGTGAAATGACCGAGGCGAATCTGCGTCTCGTGATCTCGATTGCGAAGAAGTACACGAACCGTGGTCTGCAGTTCCTCGACCTGATTCAGGAAGGCAACATCGGCCTGATGAAGGCGGTGGACAAGTTCGAATATCGTCGCGGCTACAAGTTCTCCACGTATGCAACGTGGTGGATTCGCCAGGCCATTACGCGCTCGATCGCCGACCAGGCGCGGACGATCCGGATTCCAGTGCACATGATCGAAACGATCAACAAGATGAACCGCATCTCGCGTCAGATTCTGCAGGAAACCGGCCTCGAACCGGATCCGGCAACGCTGGCCGAGAAGATGGAAATGCCGGAAGACAAGATCCGCAAGATCATGAAGATCGCGAAGGAGCCGATCTCGATGGAAACGCCGATCGGTGACGACGACGATTCGCATCTGGGCGACTTCATCGAGGATAACAACACGGTTGCGCCGGCCGACGCCGCGCTGCATGCCAGCATGCGCGATGTCGTGAAGGACGTGCTCGACTCGCTGACGCCGCGCGAAGCGAAAGTGCTGCGTATGCGTTTCGGTATCGAGATGAGCACTGATCACACGCTCGAAGAAGTCGGCAAGCAGTTCGACGTGACGCGTGAACGGATCCGTCAGATCGAAGCCAAGGCGTTGCGCAAGCTGCGTCACCCGAGCCGCTCGGACAAGTTGAAGTCATTCCTCGAAGGGAACTGACCGAAGCAGGTGTTGGCGGCGGATAAAGCTGCGCTTGAAGGGGCCTCCCGGTTGTTTCGCTCAGGCGAAGCGGTTGCGGAGGTCCCTTTTTCGTGTAGTATGTCGGCCAACCAGCGAATGGGCCCGGCCTTCACGACCGGGTCTTTTTCTTGGGCTGGACGCCGTGTTGGTTGCAGGCAGTGGACTCATAATCCACCGGAGAAATCCCACCGTGGGTTCGAATCCCACCCGGCCCACCAAAGCTTGAAGAAAGGGTTCCGAGTATTCGGAACCCTTTTTGTTTGCGCCGCCCGGGATGATTGAAGCGCTTTGGCGATCGAGGCTTGCGCCGCGTTACTGATTTTATTTGATGTATTTCGAAACTAATGTCGGTGCCGCTCAGACGTGCGGGTGTCATTCGGTCTCGTGAACTGGCAAAAAGCGCTTTCACTTTCGTCTTGCGTGTTTGAGGTCGATTAATGGGCCGAATGGAGGTCCGATCAATACCGCCTTTTTCTCCCAGCACACGCCACTCAAAACTACCCGAATCCCATCTCTGGTTGGCGGAATTCCGCGCGATCGCCCCGACGCTCCTTCTTGCCTTGGCGGCCTACCGCACAGACGGGCAGGCGATGGGTTGGCAATCTCGATGTAAACGGTCCCAAGTTCGTTGCGCGGGAGTGGCACGTCGCTTGCTGAAGGTCGGCTTCCAGCAGTATCACTATAACGAGAATCATCATGCGATCCGACCACACCGCTACTGACCTGGCCCCGGCTCAACCACCGCTAGCGATGCCACTCGACGACGCCGGGGACAACGCGCTACACCTCAGCGCGTTGGCGCGCGTTACCTTCTGCTTTGCCTGGCTGTTTGGATTGGAACCGTTCCTGACGGAACCCGTTGACCTGGAGTCGCGTTCCAACAGGGTGGAGCGCCCATAACCGTTGCCAGCACGCTGGTTCGCCATGCATTGTGCGAACCGTCGTCGCGGTTGGACGTTGAAACTTTCGTCGGGAGCCGAAGCAATTTCTACAGCCCGCGTTGACGAGCGCGAGATCATGCTGCGCGGAGTGCGAGGAGCGGCGAGACAACGAGCCCATTCGGGCGCCGTGGGAAATCTCGGCTATACGCTCCAGTTCGCTGGGAATTAGGGAAACTCCGCGTGAAAAAAGGGACTGGCTTGTCCGTTAAAAGACTAAGGAAGGCCGTTAGATGTTCGCCGTCCGCTTTCGGCACGTGCTGGGTCACGCGGCGGTCGGCGCCGCAGTTCACCTCCGGGCAACGCCGTGCTGAGGGCATCCCTCTTGTATATGCGCTTCAGCGGAGCACCCACCTACGACGTACAAGCGCGGCGGCATAACGAGGAACCGATGAAACCGCCTGAAGGCGGTTTTTTCATTTCGTCGACAGCGGACGCATGCAGGCTCGGGTGGCATCTGCCCCATTGCCGAACAAACAATTCATGCGACTGATGAAATGAATCACCGCTGATGATAAAGGGACTAATTGTTAGTCAGAAGGCGACAATATTAACTCAATTAAGTTCCCGGTTTTCCAAAATAAATCTACAGAGAGCGCAGAATTTCGCTTTGCACAATTGCCTATTTCGGCGCACTTGGAGTTTCAATCCCTAATCGTTCCGACCCGATTACGTCACGCGTATTAAAACGTGTTGCATATGCACAACTTCGAATATTGAGAGGTTGCAAATAACTTCTGGCCAGAGCAGATGCGTGGCGCCGAATATCTTCCGATAAACGCATGCAAAACAACGACTTAATGCCCTTGCCGTCAGTATTGTTGCGAATTCTGAAAAATCCTGTTGTGTAAATTGCCCGCGCCGCTACTAGGGTGTCCCCCTACACTCACGCTTCGTTTGAAGGGTGCCCGGCTGATCCAAACGGTTCGGCCAAAAGGGCGGCAGCGCAGGCGACGCATGCGCTGCCGAGGCAGGTCCCGCTCCCCGCGTAAATTTATCGAACTTGGAGTCCCACATGAAAAAGAGTCTCATCGTCGTTGCGGTTGCCGCATCGTTCGCATCCGTCGCTCACGCACAAAGCAGCGTGACCCTGTATGGTCTGTTGGACGCGGGCCTGACGTACACCAGCAACGTTGACCACAACTCCAAGTGGGCAGCAGGCAGCGGCGGCATCAACCAAAGCATGTTCGGTCTGCGTGGTTCGGAAGATCTGGGCAACGGTCTGAAGGCAATCTTCACGTTGGAAAGCGGCTTCAACGTCAACAACGGCCGTTTCGCTAACAACAACGGCATGTTCAACCGTCAGGCATTCGTCGGCCTGTCGAGCGCGCAATTCGGTACGGTTACCCTGGGCCGTCAATACGACGCAGCTCAAGACTACCTGGCACCGCTGACCGCAACGGGCAGCTGGGGCGGCACGTACTTCGCGCACCCGTTCAACAACGACAACCTGAACACGAACGGCGGCCTGTCGGTCAACAACTCGATCAAGTACTCGAGCGCTAACTACGCTGGCTTCACGTTCGGCGGCACGTATGGCTTCTCGAACCAGGCTGGCGCATTCGCCAACAACCGCCAGTACAGCATCGGTGCTGCATACCAGTGGCAAGGCCTGCACCTGGGCGCTGCTTACGCACAGCAGAACAACCCGAACGCAACGAATGCAGCAGGCACGGCAAGCAACGGCGGCGCTTCGGACGGCGTGGTGGCGAACACGGTTGGCACGATCGACGGTCAATTCCGTCAACGTCAGTTCGGCGCAGCTGCTTCGTACGCATTCGGCCCGGCAACGGTCGGTGCTGCGTTCACGCAGTCGCGTATCGACAACCTCGTTGGTGCAGCAGCTGGCCAGCGTCAAGGTCGTTCGAACAACTACGAAGTCAACGCCAAGTACAACGTGACCCCGGCTCTGGGCCTGGGCGTTGCATACACGTTCACGGACGCACGTGGCTACGGCGAAAACGCTGACGGCAACGACATGAAGACCCGTTACCACCAGATCGGCCTGCAGGCTGACTACTCGCTGTCGCGTCGTACGGACGTCTACGCTCAAGCCGTGTACCAGCACGCAATGGGCGACGGCGGTGTCGCTTCGATCTACAGCGGCGACAACACCGTTCCGACGTCGTCGTCGAAGAACCAGACGGCTGCTACGGTCGGTCTGCGTCACCGCTTCTAAGCTTCAGCAGAAGCTGGTTGTAGTACAGAAAGGTGCCGTTCGCGGCACCTTTTTTTATGCGCGCGGCAATTCGAATGCCGCGCGCCTCGCGGGGTCTTCGCGGACCCCGCCGCCTCCTTAGAAAATCGTGCGCAGACCGAGTGCAACGCCGGTCTGATTGCTGCGGCCGGGTAGTTCGACCGCGGCGGCACCCGACACCTTGTCGAAATCGACCGTGCCATACACCTCGGTGCGCTTGGACAACGCGTATTCGGCCAGCGCGACGAACGTATAGCGATAGCCGCTACCCACTTCACCATTGCCGATCGCCGCATTGGACATGTGGTCGTAGTACGCCGCGCCGGTCAGCGTGAGCGCGGGCGTGGCTTGCCAAGTGACGCCCGCGAACGGGCCGTTGTCGACGCGACCCGATCCCTTGACGATATCGACACCCGGCACGAGCGTCTGCTGCGCTAGCGCACTGTCGACGAAGCCCGTGTCGTCCTTCGAATGCAGATAACCCACGTACACCTTCGTGGAGCTGAACGCATAGACCGCGTTAGCGTTGAAGATGGTCTGCTTGTGATTGCTGTTGTCGCTGTTCTGTTGCACGCCGGCCGCGACGCTCAAAGGGCCGGCCGCATACGACAGAGTGAAGCCGTACATATTGCCCGCGCCGAGATGTCCCGGTATCTGGCCCGAGAAGCCGTCCTCTCCGGTCGATTCCGAGTTGGTGCCGAACGAGTACATCGCGGCCAAGGTCAGGCCTTTGTACGTGCCGGTGTATTTGACGGCGTTGTCCGCATAGAGCCCCGCGCCGAGCGCGCCCGGCAGCCACGAGTTTTCGGCGTAGTTGCCGACCGTGAGCGGATCATAGGTATCGCCGAGCAGGTCGAACAGCGGCGTTTTCTGACGGCCGAACGTCACCGTGCCGTACGGGCTGCTCAGGCCCACGTACGCATTGCGGTTGAAGATCCGCTGGCTGTCCGAGGCAGAGCCGTCCTGCAGGTTGATGCCGCTTTCCACGTCGAAGATCGCCTTCAGGCCGCTGCCGAGGTCCTCCGAGCCGCGCAGACCCCAGCGGCTATTGGTAATCGCGCCGTTGGTCATGTACAGGCGGCTGTCATTCTTTGCGTCGGAGTTCGTCAGATACCGCACGCTGACATCGGCGACGCCGTACAGCGTGATCGAACTTTGCGCCAGGGCCGGTTCGGACGTCGCGGCGAGGGCAGCCCCGCCCACGAGTGCGGCGGTCTTGAGGAGTCTCATTTGTCTCACTGGAATTCCTGCATAGGTGGTTATGGATTCTTCGTTCAAACGCGGCGCGCGCAGATAGCCTGGGCGCCGGGCGCGCCGATGATAGACCACGACCTGCGCCGCGCCATTGGCCCTTTGACGCAATAACGTATTGTGCTTTTTGGCGATTGCGCCGGCGGATCTGACAGGAATTGACTTTGCGAATACGGGCTTCGGTTTATCCGCCGGGTGCTGAATAGTGTGATGTGGGTGCTGCATACGCGAGAGCCGTGGAGCACGATGCCCGAGGCTTATGTACCTTATCAGACCGCGCATCGCTATTACCTGCGCTGGTAAAGGGCGGGCGTGCCGAATGCGGTGGCGTTTGCGCTGTTCAAGACCGATGCGATTCCGGAGCGGCGCGTCGCACGCAAGCGCGACGCCGAGCTCAGCTAGAGTGTTCAGAATCGCGCATTCGCTGCGCGGCGACAAGCAGAAGCCGTCATATGGGGGCACGCACATCGGTGGCAAAAGTCGGTTCGAAAAAGCCACGGGCGCACTATTCTGTCATTTGAATGACAGACAGTTCACCATGGCACTTGCCAGGCTAGCTCATCAATCAGAATAATCGGTGGCGCGGTCCGCCCCTCAGGAGACGACGCAATGAAGCACATGTTCGAAGAAGGTCTCGAGCAGCGCGAGGCCAACTATGTCCCGCTGACGCCCATCGATTTCATCGTGCGCGCAGCGGAAGTCTACGGTGAGCGGCCCGCGGTCGTCCATGGAGAGATTCGCCGCACATGGCGCCAGACTTTCGAGCGGGCGCGGCGTCTGGCCAGCGCGCTGCGGCAGGCGGGCATCGAACGCGGCGATACGGTCGCCGTGTTGCTGCCCAACATCCCGCCGATGGTGGAAGCGCACTTCGGCGTGCCGATGGCGGGCGCCGTGCTCAACACGCTCAATACGCGGCTCGATGTGTCGTCGCTACTGTTCATGCTGCGCCACGGCGAGGCGCGGGCGTTGATCGTCGACACGGAGTACGGCGAGTTCGCGCGCCGTGCGGCGCTGGAATTTCCTGCGTTGCGAGTGATCAGTGTGGCCGACGCGATGCCCGCCGATGCCGCTCAATTCGTCCGCGCGACAGACTACGAAGCGTTCCTGCAGGCCGGCGACCCGGCTTTCGCCTTGATCCAGCCGGCCGACGAATGGGACGCCATCGCGCTGAACTACACGTCGGGCACGACCGGCGATCCGAAGGGCGTGGTCTACCACCATCGCGGCGCGTACCTGAATGCGCTCAGCAATATTCTCGAATGGGACATGCCGAAGCACGCGGTCTACCTGTGGACCTTGCCTATGTTCCACTGCAACGGCTGGTGTTTTCCCTGGACCGTTGCCGCGCGGGCGGGCGTGAACGTCTGCTTGCGCAAATTCGACGCGAAGACGGTGTTCGACCTGATTCGCAGCGAAGGCATCAGCCACTATTGCGGCGCGCCGATCGTGCAGAGCGCGCTCGCCAATGCGCCGGCCGAATGGCGTGAGGGAATTACGCATCGCGTCTCGACGATGGTGGCGGGCGCGGCTCCCGCGCCCGCGGTGATCGCGAAGATGAAGGAGATCGGCTTCGACCTGACGCACGTCTACGGGCTGACCGAAACCTATGGGCCCGCCGCAGTCTGTGCGAAGCAGCAAGCGTGGGAAACGCTCGACGACAGCGCCCGCGCTGAGCTGAATGCGCGGCAGGGCGTGCGCTATCACCTGCAGGCCGCGGTGAGCGTGCTCGATCCGGACACGCTTGCGCCGGTTCCCGACGACGGCGAAACGCTCGGCGAGATCATGTTTCGCGGCAACATCTGCATGAAGGGGTATCTGAAGAACGAACGCGCGACCGAAGCGACCTTCCGCGGCGGCTGGTTCCATACGGGCGATCTCGGCGTGCGGATGCCCGACGGTTATGTCCGCATTCGCGACCGCAGCAAGGACATCATCATTTCAGGCGGCGAGAACATCTCGAGCATCGAGGTGGAGGACGCGTTGTATCGTCACCCGGCAGTGTCGGTCGCCGCCGTGGTGGCGATGGCCGATCCGAAGTGGGGGGAGGTGCCGTGCGCGTTCATCGAACTGAAGGAAGGCGCTCAGGCGACCGAAGAGGAGATCATCGCGCACTGCCGATTGTTTCTGGCCGGCTACAAGTTGCCGAAAGCAGTGCGCTTCGGCGAATTGCCGAAGACGTCGACGGGAAAAATTCAGAAGTTCGAACTGCGCGCGCGGGTCAAAGCGGAGCGCGACGAATAACGCGCTGTGTGAGCAATGTGCCGGAGCGCGCGCCGACCGCTACGGGGGTTACGGACACCAAGGGCGCTGGATCGCACCCGCAAGACATGCACTTTCAGCATGTCATCGTGCAGCGTAGCCGTGCGCTCAACCGCGCGTGTCGACCCAATGATGCGCCCAGCGTGCCGAGTGCTGAAGAGCCTGTTCTTCGCTCGTGAAGTAGTCGAGAGAATAGAACTGGTAGCGCCCGTCGGTACGTGCGCTTTCGGCGCGTTCGAGCAACAGGTTGGATGAAAAACTGCCGTCGGGCAAACGATGCGCCGAGGGTTGGACGGCATAGCCGTTGTAATGATGAATATGTTTGCTTTGCATTTTATATTTTAATGATGTTCGATTGCGCGCCGGCCGTACGAACCCGTGATACGAGTTACGCAGACGAGCTGATTCAAGCCATTGCGAGCCGAATCCTGACGCAGTCGGGGTGCGAAAAAATGGGCGTTGAAGCCAGAGGGGAGAATGAGGTGCAACGAGGCGTTTGGCGCTTAGGCAAGCTGCTCGAAAACGAATGCAGCTAAAAAGCGATCGCGCCAACTGTGGGAGACAAAAGCTCCGCGAGGGTGTCGCTGCAGCCCGATGTCCGTTGCCGGACACCGAGCCCTTCAAACTTACAGCGGCTTGATGTTAGCCGCTTGCAGACCCTTCGGGCCTTGCTTCGTTTCGAAGCTCACTTTCTGATTTTCAGCCAGCGTCTTGAAGCCGTCGCTGCGAATTTCCGAGAAATGCGCGAACAGGTCGTCGCCGCCCTTGTCCGGGGTGATGAAGCCAAAGCCTTTGCTGTCGTTGAACCACTTAACGATACCGGTATCCATAAAGAATCCTTGAGGAAAAAAATTGAAGAATTTGCTCTGATGAAGAGCGCGCGAAGCGTCAAGGAGGGAGAGGACAACGAATACCGCTGAGGGAGCGAGACATTGATGAACAGCAATCGAACTTCTTGAACTTCGGGTGCAACAATAACCGCGCAGGTGTGTCAGCGTCAATACATAACTTGTAACTGTTCTGCGAGGGGTAAATGGCCGTTACGTGGCGGCTGCCGGTAGAGCCCTTGGTTGCGCTTATGCCGCGCGCGTCAACGCGGCATACCGTTCGGGGAGTTCGAATGGCCGGCGGCGCTCTCAGATGCCCACTTTGTGTGCATTCAGAATCAGGCGCAATCCCAGCGCGGCCACCGCGCTCGCGGCAATGCGATCGATCCAGGCCTTCCATTGCAGATAGATTTCGCGCGGCCGTTTGCTCGAAAAACACAACGCGACGATCGTGTACCAGCCGGCCTCGATTGCGAAGATCGCAGGCGGCAGCGCGAAGTAGCACCACAGCGGCGGATGCTGCGGAAGCAGCGCCGCGAAGATACTGCCGTAGTAGACGGCTGTTTTCGGATTGCTCAGTTGCGTGCTCAAGCCGATCCAGAAAGATTTACGTGGATTGCCGGAGGCGGCTTGCGCCGCATCGAACGCGAGCGGCTTGGCCGCGCCGCGCCAGATTTTCGACGCGAGATAGATCAGGTAGACGCCCCCGGCAATCTTCAGGCCGACGTAAAGCCATTCGACGGTGGCCAACAACGTGTAGAGGCCGAGCAACGCGATGCCGCTGAAGAACACGCCACCCATACCCATGCCGAGCGCTGTCGCGAGACCGTCGCCGCGCGACAGCCCGATCGCATTGCGCGCGACGATGACGAAGCTCGGTCCCGGGCTCATGGCGCCTAGCAGCAGCGCGGCGAGAATGGTGAGGATGGCGGTTGAGGCGGGCATTGTCGTGTCTCCTGCGCGCGGTGTTAATTGATGAAACATAGCATGACACTGTGCGCTTTGTTCTTGAATAGACGGCTATTAGAGCGTCCCTGGGCCGATGCGGATTCGACACATCGGGACATTGGCGTGCATTCGAATTGCACGCTATCCGTCTGAATCACGCATAAACTCCACATTGTTTTGCGGAGTTGTTGTCTGTGTAACACGAGCATGATTAGTTGCGACATCGGTACATTATGAAAGAGCAGTAGAACAACGGCTGTTCGACCTCGATGGGAATGCGCGCGAGCGTTTGATCGAGCGGATCCGCCGTCGCATAGATGATTACGGCATTACGATGGAAGCGCTCGCCGATGCGCTCGAAGCCGACGCGAACGCGGTTCGGGCAGTGCTGTATCGCGATGCCTTCGGCAACACGTGGGACGGTCACGGAGATAAACCGGACTGGCTCGCACGCGGGATCTACGCTGGACAGAACATCGATCACTTCCGCTGTTAACCCAATTTTTTGCCACACGCACGTCGTCTGATTATCGGGCAGCGTACGCCTTGGCCGTTGATCGCATGGGCGATTAGCCTTAACATCGGGCGGGTCGTTGCCGACTCCGTGACCATCCCATTCGGGCTCACGCGGCACAGAACTGGAAGCTTCATGCCGTACGGTCGTCGAATTTCTTCATCTGCATTCCCCTCCCGTTGTTTCCTTGCGTGTCTGCGCTACGGCGTGGTGTTCGCTCTGCTGTGGCTCAATATCGGCTGGTCGTTCGGTGCGGCCTCTGCCACGACAAGGTATTCCGCCGCTCGCATGAACCGGCAAGCTGGGCGGTCCGTGCCGCACACGCCCAAGGCGAAAGCCCGACCCCCGGGCAAAGCGCAAAAGCCCCCCACCGGCAAGGGCCGGCGTCGCCTCGCGCGCAAGCGCAAGCACGCGACGAGCGCCGGGCAGCCGGTGCACATCGGCAAGCTCACCGCCAAACCTCGCCGCCAGGCCGCGCGCAAGACGAAGGGAATGCGCCACGCGAAGCGGGCCGTGGCGCGAGCGGCGCGGCACAGCGTGCGGCATCCGTCGGCGTCGCGCGCGTCAGCGCAGGCCGGGCCGAAGCTCCTCGCTCGCTGTGGCTATACGCCCCGTTCGCGCGCATTGCTTCGCGCGCGAGCCGTCTATGTCGTCGACGAACGGACGCATACCGTGCTCACCGAAAAGCAGGCCGACCAGGTCATGCCGATTGCTTCGGTATCCAAACTGATGACCGCGGTCGTCGCGCTCGATGCAAAGCATGCACTGAGCAAGCCGCTCAACGTCACGGTGCAGGATCAGGATTTCGACAAGTTCACGGGCTCGCGCCTGCGCGTCGGTTCAAATCTGTCGCGCCACGACATGCTGCACATCGCGCTGATGTCGTCGGAGAACCGTGCGGCGGCCGCACTCAGCCGCGACTATGCGGGGGGCCGGCCAGCCTTTGTCGCCGCGATGAATGCGAAGGCGCGCGCGCTCGGCATGTGGCGCACGTCGTTCGTCAATGGCACGGGTTTGTCGCCGCAGAATGTCTCGACGGCGCGCGACTTGTCGCGGCTGGTCGAGGCGGCCAGCCGATATCCGCTGATCCGCGCGTATTCGACCGATCGCGCGCAAATCGTTTTCCCTGGCGGCGGTCGGACACAACTGAGTTATCACAACTCCAATGCGTTGGTCAGAGGCGGAGACAGATCCATCGTCTTGCAGAAGACCGGCTTCATCAACGAGGCGGGACACTGCGTGGTCGTGCGAATGATGGTGCACGGCCGGCCCGTCGACATCGTCGTGCTGGGCGCGCCCGGCGCGCACGACCACATTGCCGATGTAATCAGAATCGGCCGCTGGCTGCGCTGCTCACTGCACTGAGCCATTTTTCGGCATACGCAAAACAAAAAAAGCCCGCGCAAGGCGGGCTCAAACTACTTGGAGTTTCGCGATCCAGTCGCTAGCCGGATCACGTTCAGTGTAGGTGAAAGCTATCTGAAAGTGTTAAATGTGCGCTTCACAGGCCCCTTCATAGGCCCGTTCACAGGCCCCGCCACGGCTCACTTCACAGGTCGAAGAACACCGTTTCCTTGTCGCCCTGCATGTGAATGTCGAAGCGGTACACGTTCGCCGTATTGGGCTCGCGACGCGCGATCAGCGTGTTGCGCCGGTCCGCCGGAACCGTGGCCAGCACGGCATCGCGCTCGTTCGCCTGCGCTTCGTCTTCGAAATAGATACGCGTGAACGTATGCAGCAGCATGCCGCGCATCGTCAGGATCACATTCACGTGCGGCGCTTCATCGGGACTCGCGCGGCCCGGCTTCACCGTTTCCACGAAAAAGCGCTTGTGCGGGTCCGTACCGGTGCCGACGCGCGCAAAGCCGCGAAAGCCGGTCTTCTGGATTTCCTCACGTGACTCCGGGTAGCGGCCGTTCGAGTCCACTTGCGACATCTCGACCATCGCATCGCCGACCACCTTGCCGTCACCGTCGAACACCTGACCGATGATCGTGATGTGCTCGCCGGCTGCTTCGCGGTCGGCCAGAACGTGTGTGAACAGGCTCTTGAAATCAAAGTCGTATTGCTGCGGGCAAAGACCGTAGGCGAAATAAGGTCCAACGGTTTGCGAAGGCGTTTGCTTCAGAGTGGTCATGGCTTAGCGCTCCATCGGGGTTTCGTTCGGGCCGCGCAGCACGATGTCGAAATCGTAGCCGAGTGCATAGGCCTCTTGCGTCGTGTCGAGCGAGAAGCTCGAAATCATGCGTTCGCGGGCGTGCTCCGGCGTGCCCTGATAAATTGGGTCGAAGGCCAGCAGCGGGTCACCGGGGAAGTACATTTGCGTGACGAGACGCGAGCCGAAGTGCTCGCCGAACAGCGAGAAGTGGATATGCTGGGGGCGCCATGCATTCGGATGATTGCCCCACGGATACGCGCCCGGCTTGATCGTCAGGAAGCGGTAGCGGCCTTCGTTGTCGGTAATGCAGCGACCTGAGCCGAGGAAGTTCGGGTCGAGCGGCGCGTCGTGCTGATCGGCCTTGTGCACATAACGGCCCGCTGCGTTGGCTTGCCAGATTTCGACCAGCGTATTGCGCACCGGGCGGCCGCCTTGGTCGAGCACCCGGCCCGTCACGATGATGCGCTCGCCGAGCGGTTCGCCATTGCGCACCGCGTTGCGCGTCAGGTCGTGATCGAGCGCGCCGAGGTCATCAGTACCGTAGACCGGCACGCGCTGGTCGCGCAGCCGTTCCTTCAGCGGAATCAACTGACGCGTCGGGCCGCGCTTGGTCGACGAACCGTAGTTGGAATAGATGTACTGGGGATGGGACGCGAAATCGCGCGGAGTGAGAAAGGAATCTTCCATGAGCGTCTCCTTCGAGGAATTGTGGGATCCGATGTTATGGAGGGACTTTATCCAACCCGAGCGGTTATGCAAAGTGACGTTTTCGCCATTTTCGTATAACCTCACGTTATGCAACGCAGTCTCGCGGATAGCCGCGTCAAATTCCGTCATCTGCAGTGTTTTTTGGCCGTCGCCCAGTTCGGCAGCGTCCAGCGGGCCGCCGACAGCCTGTCGATCACCCAGCCTGCCGTCTCCAAAACGGTCGCGGAACTCGAAACCATTCTCGGCGTGAAATTGTTCGAGCGCGGCCGCCACGGCGCCGTGCCCACCCGCGAAGGGCAACTCTTCATGCCGCACGCCAGCGCGTGCGTGAGCGCGTTGCGTCAGGGCGTCGACCTGCTGGCGCGCGCCGAAGGCGCTGCGGCGGCGACGCTGGAAATCGGCATTCTGCCCACCGTCGCAGCGGCGCTGATTCCGCCGGTCCTGAAACGGTTCGCGGCGCTCTGGCCGCGCGCGATCGTGCGTCTGGCCAACGGTGCGAACCCCGAATTGCTCGAGCGCCTGAAAGCGGGCACGATCGAATTTGCCATCGGGCGCCTCGCCGATCCCGAGCGCATGGTCGGCCTCAGCTTTGAGCAGTTGTTCACCGAGCCGCTGGTGGCAGTGGTGCGGGCCGGACATCCGTTGGCGCTGGGTCCGGGCTTGCCGGCGACATCGCTCGAAGATTTCCCGGTGGTATTGCCGCCGTTCGGCACGCTGATCCGGCAATCTGCGGACAGCTTGTTGAACGCATGGGGCGTGCAGCCGCTGTCGGCGTTCGTCGAAGTGCTGTCGGTCTCGACGGGCCGCGCGTTGACGCTCGAGAATGACGCTGTGTGGTTCGTGCCGCTGAGCGCGGTGGAATACGAGCTGGCGCATGGCATGCTGGTGCGCTTGCCACTGCCGTTCGCGGGCACCGGCGAGCCGGTCGGTCTGATCCGGCGCTCGGACACGCAGCCGTCGCCGGTGGCGCGGGCGTTTATTGACGCGGTGCGCGAGGTCGCGCAGCAGCGGATGGCGGCGGCTTCTTCCGATAAGCCCGCGCGCAAACGAAGCCGAAGCAAGGCATCGGCGGCTTGATACGAACGATACGATCCCTCTGTGAAGGAGGGGCGCTCAGCCGAAGCAGTGAGAAGAGGGCACGCCGGCGCAGCGCAAGGAGCGCCGCTCTCGCCCGTATGAACCGTTCAGTACAAAATGAAGGTTGCGAACGCCCCGCCAACCGGTGTACAAACACGGTGCAAAAGCCGCCACGCCGCGTTTGCCGCAGTACACAATGCAGCGGGCGCCGCCGCGCGACTCCCCGCCCCCGATAGCCGGCGGTTTGCACCGAACATCAGAAACACCGGACACAGCGTCGAAAGACTGTACAAGGAGATTGCCATGCCCAGCGACTTGCCCACTCCAGACGCCGCGCTGCGCGCCGTGTCGGCGCCTGAGCACAATCCGCTCGGCACCGCCGGCCTCGAATTCGTGGAGTTTGCCGCGCGCGACCCGCAAGCACTCGGCGACACCTTCGCCAAACTCGGCTTCAAGGCGATCGCGCGTCATATCAGCAAGGACGTCACGCTGTATCGGCAAGGCGAGATGCAATTCCTGATCAACGCCGAGCCCGACTCGTTCGCCGCGCGTTACGCCGAGGAGTACGGCGCGGGCATCTGCGCGATCGGCATTCGCGTGGCCGACGCGCAGCGCGCCTTCGATCGTGCGATCGAACTCGGCGCCTGGGCGTTCGAAGGCGAGAAGATCGGCGCGGGTGAATTGCTGATTCCGGCGATTCAGGGCATCGGCGACTCGCATATCTATTTCGTCGACCGTTGGCGCGGGCGCGGCGGCCAGCGCGGCGGCCTCGGCGACATCTCGATCTTCGACATCGACTTCCGGGCCATCGAGATCGACACGGCGCACGCCGATCTGAGCCATACGGGCATGGGCCTCGTCGCAGTCGACCATCTGACGCAAACGGTCGGCGAAGGCCGGATGCAAGAATGGCTCGACTTTTATCGCGACCTGCTCAATTTCCGCGAGATTCACGAGTTGCACGCGAACTGGCACGTGTCGGCCGAATCGCGCGTGATGGTGTCGCCGTGCGGCGCGATCCGCGTGCCGCTCTATGAAGAGGGCACGCGCCGAACCAATCTGATGCACGAGTATTTGCCGGACCATCCGGGCGAAGGCGTGCAGCATATCGCACTCGCCACCGACGATATCTTCGCCTGCGTCGAGCAGCTGCTCGGGAATGGCGTCGAGTTCGTCGAACCGCCGCCGCGCTATTACGACCAACTCGACGCGCGTCTGCCGGGCCATGGGCTAGACGTCGAGCGGCTCAAGCGCACGCATGTGCTGGTGGATGGCGAGATCGGCGCCAACGGCGTGCCGCTGCTGTTTTTCCAGACCTTCGTGCGCCGCCGCTCCGGCGAGATCTTCTTCGAGATCGTGCAGCGCCAAGGGCACCACGGCTTCGGCGAAGGCAATCTGAGCGCCCTCGCGCAGGCACGCGAGGCCGATACCTGATAACCGGCCGCGTGCGCGGGCGCCGGCCCGCTCAATCGGTATCGGGCTTACCCGCCAACTCGGGATAGATCGCGCTGTAGGACGCGGCTTCCTGCAACAGCCATTCGCGGAAACTTGCGAGCGGCTTGCCGTGGCTGAGTTCGGTGGGATAGACGAGGTAATACGCCGAGTCCGCGACCGCTGGCGTGTCGAGCGGTATCACGAGTCCAAGCTGTGCGAGTTGCGTATCGACGAAAAAGCGCGGCACCAGTGCGATGCCGAGACCGGCCGCGGCGGCGCTGATCAACATCGTGTGGAGCTCGTAACGCACACCCTGCATGGTCCGGTTGTCGTCGACCTCCAGGCTCGCGAACCAGGTTGCCCAGCCGTCCGGCCGCGTGGTGGAGTGCAGCAGCGGATAGTCCAGAAGGTCGGCGGCGTGCCGCACGGGCCGCTTCAGCAGACTCGCCGCGCACACCGGCACCACTTCCTCGCAGAACAGAAAATCCGCCGACGTGCCCGGCCAGGTCGGCTTGCCATAGTGAATCGCCGCTTCAAAATGGGTTTCGGCGAACGGGAACGTGCCGGTGCGCACGCCCATGTTCACGCGCACATCGGGATACTGCGCATTGAATGCCACGAGCCGCGGAATCAGCCATTGCGACGCGAACGTCGGCAGCACGGCCAGTTCCAGATAACCGCCGCCACTACCATGCGCGATGATCGACAGCGTGTCGCGGTCGAGCTGTTCCAGCGAGCGCCGCACCTGCGCGCCATACACCTTGCCTGCTTTCGTCAGCACCACGCGCTGCTTGACACGCACGAACAGCCGCACGCCGAGATTGCTCTCCAACGTATTGATCTGCCGTGACACCGCGCTTTCGGTAAGAAACAGCTCGCGCGCCGCATGCGTGAAGCTTTCGTGCCGCGCGGCGGCTTCGAAAGCGAGCAGCGCGCCCATGTTGGGGATTTTGAACTTTCGCACGTTGATTCCAAAAACGCATCAAGTGGCGAGTTTATCTCGCTTTACGGTGCCCCGGCGGATTTTGAATAATCTCGCCTTCAGAACGCCGTGCCGCCTTTTGCGCGGCCGCCGTCGGGTTCCGGCGAGTGGCGGGCGAGCGCGCTCGGGCGCTACGTGGAGAACCGATATGCGAAACATCAAGAATGCGAATGTCGAACAACTGCTGCTGAAACTGCTGGGCGCCGACAAGACCACGCGGCTCTTCGCGACGCTCAACCATCCTCGCATCCTCGACGAATGGAACGACGGCAGTGTCACGCGCGCGGAACTCGCGCAGGCGATGAACATGGCGCTTTTCGAGGACCTCCTCGCGCGTTCGGCGAACGGCCGCGAGTACACCGAGGAGACGCTTGCTGCCGGTGGCAGCGTGTACTTCGACCACGGCGCGCTGCGCACGGTGCGCTGGCCGCACAGCGGCGCGCTGCCGCCCGGCGAAGCGGCGTTCGCGCGCGTTCTGCGGCCGCTCGGCTTCAGCATCAATGGCCGCTATCCGCTCGATCGTCTCGGCATGACCGGCCGCGCGTGGGCGCATGACGACGCGCCCGACGAGATCGCACAGTTCTTCGTGAGCGAATTGCATCCGGAACGTTTCTCGGCGGCGTTTCAGCAGGTGGTGACGAAGGTGATCGGTGCCTCGCGCGATCCGTTGACGCCGCATGCGGCCGGGCAGTTGTGGGAACTCGAACGCGACGGCGTGTTGCCGCTCGACGTGGCGCATGAATTGCTCCCGGTGATCGTCGGTGCGTTCGCGCGCCAGCATGAGATGCCATGTGAAGTCGATTACGAAGTATTGTTGAAGGAGTCGGCGGAAATGGCGTGGATCGCGACCGAAGGTAACGCGTTCAATCACGCGACCGATCGCGTCGAGGACGTTTTCAAACTGTCCGACGACGAGAAGGCCAAGGGTCGCCCGATGAAGCCGGAAGTCGAGCGATCGCGTTCGGGCCGAGTGTTCCAGACCGCGTATCGCGCGGACATGGTGCGGCGCGAATTCCGCACGGCTGACGGCGGCGTCGTGACGCGTGAAGTGCCGGGCTCGTTCTACGAATTCATCACGCGCAAACGGAGTTTCGATCAGGACACGCGGCGCTGGGAAACGGACCTGCGCTTCGACGCGGGCAACGCACAGGGTATCTTCAAGATGACCGCGAGTCAGGCCGCCTGAGCGCACGGCGGGAGAGCGGGCGAGTGAGCTTGCGGGCTCGCGGCAGCGGAAACGAGGGGCGCAGTGTGGGAACGTCATTGAATGAAGAGCAGGGCGTGAAGGAGTCGGGCGATCCGCATGCCTCAATTGCCTCAATCGCCTCGAGCGCGTCGGACGAACGGCGCGTCGCCAGGCCGTTCATGGGCACCGCCGCCGTGATGCAAACGCTGGAGAGCGACTTGCGCCGGCATGTGCGCGGCGAAGTGCGTTTCGATCAGGGCTCCAAAGCGCTGTATGCATCAGATGCATCGAACTATCGGCAGATTCCGCTCGCTGTCGTCGTGCCGAAGGATGTCGACGATCTGCTCGCCACACTCGCCGCGTGCCGCCGCAACGACGTGCCGTTTCTCGCACGCGGCGGCGGCACGTCGCAAAACGGCCAATGCGTGAACGTCGCGGTCGTGGCCGACGCAAGCAAGTACGTCAACCGCGTCGTGTCGGTCGATCCCGTCGCGCGGGTGGCGATCGTCGAGCCGGGCGTGGTGTGCGATACGTTGCGCGATGCCGCCGAGCAGCACGGCCTCACGTTCGCCCCCGATCCGGCGACGCACAGCCGCTGCACGCTCGGCGGCATGATCGCCAATAACTCGTGCGGCGCGCATTCGGTGATGGCCGGCAAGACCGTTGAAAACGTCGAGGCGCTGGAAATCGCCACCTTTGACGGCGCGCGCTTCTGGGTCGGCCCGACATCCGCTGACGAACTCGAACGCATCGTCGCGGCGGGCGGCCGTCAGGGCGAAATCTACGCCGCGCTCAAGCGCTTGCGCGACACGTACGCCGCGCAGATTCGCGCGAAATTTCCGCAGATCAAACGGCGCGTGTCGGGCTTCAATCTCGATCAACTGCTGCCGGAAAACGGCTTTAACGTTGCGCGTGCGCTGGTCGGCACCGAGGGCACGTGCGCGGTGACGTTGCAGGCGAAAGTGCGGCTCGTGAAGAGTCCGGCGAAGCGCGTGATCGTCGTGGTCGGTTTCAGCGACATCTACACGGCGGCGGATGCCGTGCCGCATTTCATGCGCTGCGGGCCGATCGCGATCGAAGGACTCGACCGCGCGATCATTCGCGGGCTGCAGGCGCGCGGCTTGAAGAAGGACGAGATCGCATTGCTGCCGCCTGGCGACGCGTGGGTGGTGCTCGAATTCGGCGCGGACACGCAGGACATGGTGCTGCGCGACGCGCAGGCGGCGGCCGCGTATTTCGCGTCGGGTGACGCGGGGCCGAACGTGTCGGCGCTGCTGGTCGAAGATCGCGCGTTGCAGGCGAAGGTGTGGTCGATCCGCGAGACGGGAGCATCGGCGGTGGCGTTGTCGGTCGATGCGGGCGCGCCCGATCCGGTGGTCGGCTGGGAAGATGCGGCGGTCGATCCGCTGCGCCTCGGCGATTATCTGCGCGCGTTCCAGGCGTTAGTGGATCGTTACGGCTATGAGACGAGTCTCTACGGCCATTTCGGCGACGGCTGCGTGCACGCGCGCATCACCTTCGATCTGCGCAGCGCGCAAGGTGTGTCGACATGGCGCAAGTTTCTGCGCGAGGCGGCGGAACTGGTGGTGGAATTCGGTGGCTCGTTGTCGGGCGAACACGGCGACGGCCAGGCTAAAGCCGAGTTCTTGCCGATCATGTACGGCCCCGAACTGATGCAGGCCATGGAGCGGTTCAAGGCGATCTGGGACCCATCCAACCGTCTGAATCCGGGCAAGGTGGTGCACGCGTATCGCGCCGACGAAAACCTGCGCATGGGCCCGGCCTACAAACCGGTGACGCTGCGAACGAAGCTGACATTCGCCAGTCGGGAAGGGGACGGCTTGCAGCGCGAAATCGAGCGATGTATCGGCATGGGCAAGTGCCGCTCGCTCGACGGAGGCACCATGTGCCCGAGCTATCGTGCGACGCATGAGGAGAAATACTCGACGCGCGGCCGGGCGCATCTGTTCTGGGAGATGCTGCAAGGCGAGGTGATCGCGGATGGCTGGCAAAGCCGCGAAGTGAAAGAAGCGCTCGACACGTGCCTCGCCTGCAAGGGCTGCAAGTCGGATTGCCCCACGCATACGGACATGGCTTCGTACAAGGCGGAATTTCTTTCGCATTACTACGAGAATAATCGGCGGCCGCGTCAGGCCTTGTTCATGGGACGGATCGGGGAATGGGCGCCGTGGGCGTCGCGCGTTGCACGTCTGACGAACTTCATGACGGCTGCGCCGGGTCTGTCTACGATCGGCAAATGGGTCGCCGGTGTGGCGCAAGCGCGCGCGTTGCCGCAGTTTGCCGCGACCACGTATCGACAGATCGCGCGGCGCGCTTCCCGACCTGCGCATGACGCGCGCGACGGCGCGAAGAAAGTCATCCTCTGGGTGGATACGTTCAACGATCATTTCACGCCAGAAATCGCGCAAGCCGCCGCCGATGTACTCGAGCAATTAGGCTGGCACGTCGTGCTGCCGAAGAACCGCCTGTGCTGTGGACGGCCGCTATACGACTTCGGCCTGCTCGAACGCGCCCGCGAACTGCTCACGCACATTCTCGACGACCTCGCAGACGATATCGCCGCCGGCGTGCCGCTCGTCGGACTCGAACCGGGTTGTCTGTCGGTATTCAAGGACGAACTGCTGAAGCAACTCCCGGGTCATGCGTTGGCGAAGCAACTGTCGGTGCAAACTTTTCTGTTCTCCGATTTCGTTGCGCGCCAGCCGTTCGACTGGCCGACGCTTGCCGCCGACGTGATCGTCCATGGGCATTGCCACCAGAAGGCGCTGTTCGGCATGCAAGGCGATACCGTGTTGCTGAACAAGCTCGGTGTGAAATGGAAGCTGCTCGACACGGGATGCTGTGGCATGGCCGGATCGTTCGGCTTCAACGCGGAGCATCACGCTTTGTCGCTGAAGATCGGCGAGGACAAGCTCTTTCCGGCAGTGCGTGAAGCGGCCGCGGCGAATCACGAGACGATCGTGCTGACCAACGGCTTCAGTTGCCGTGAGCAGATCGACCAGGGGACGGGGCTCCACGCGCTGCATATTGCGCAACTCGCGCAGCGGGCGTTGGCGGCGCGCCTCGTGTGATTGGCAGCATACGCGCGCGAAGGCGCATCCAGGCTGCGCGTGCGCCGACCTATTTCTTCGTCGATTCGATGGTGACCGGCGTTTGCGGGATGTCCGCGCTGGTCGCCATCCACAACACCTCGGCGTCTTCTTCGCTGGTGGACACCGCGGCGTGGCCGGTGCGGCTGTCGAAGTACAGACTGTCGCCAGCGTTCAGATGCGTCGGCGCGTAAAGCTCCGAATAGAGGCACACGCTGCCGCTGATCACGTACAGGAATTCCTCGCCTTCGTGGCGGCCCCAGTCGTCGAACGCGTCGAGCGTGTGCGCGGATATGCGGATGCGAAACGGCAGCATCGCTTTGTGCGCAAGGTCGGTTGCGAGCAACTCCATCTGATAGCCACGGTACGCGTGGCGCTGTCCTTCGTTCTTACGGGTCAGCGCGCGGCGGCCGCTGGCGCTCACCTTCGGCGTGGAGCCGAACAGCTCGCCGATTTCGATCTTCAGCCCGAGGACGATTTTCTGCAGCACGTCGAAAGTGGGGGACATCAGGCCGTTTTCGACTTTGGAAAGTGTCGACCGGGAGACGCCGCACAGGCGGCTCGCGGTTTCCAGCGTCAGGTCCTGCGCCTGACGGGCGGCGCGTACGCGCCGGCCGAGGTCGGTGATTGACGGGTCGGCGGGTTTGCTGAGATGGGTGTCCATGGGGCTGCTGCTTTTTCGGGTACGCGCTTCATGATGGCGGGCTGTGTTTCCGATAATAACATTGGCGTGAGATGCGGAATTGGCGGGGTGCGGCGATCGGCCCGGCGAGTGGTCGGGACACTTCGAGGGCTTGTGCAGCGGACCCTGCCGACGATGGGCGCGCAAGGGCATGGAGCGTTGCCAATGCACGCGCGCTTTTCTCATCGGAAACCATAGGGGTTGTGCGGTAGATCTCGCGCTTCCCGGCCGCTTTGTCGGTATATCGATCGAAGCGCCGGTAGCGCGATCAGGCACTGGACAGCGGAAGGGGCTTGCAGTTATCGGCTTGGCTCGACAAAGACTCGTCTACCAGACTTCAAGCCCCTTTGGTGAACAGCTCGTTGAGTTGCGCGCCGGAGGCTGCACCGGCAAAGCCGTCGAAGCGGCCGTCGGTCAACGCTTGCGCGGCGCGCATGAAGCCGCCCCATGCCGCGCGGGCCAGTGCGCCGCCGACGCTGATGCGCCGCACGCCGAGCGCCGCTACGTCGTGCAGCGTGAAGTCCGAAGTCGAGCCGATCAGCAGGTTGACGGGTTTCGGCGCCACGGCGGCGACCACCGCCTCGATCTGCTCGCGCGTCTGAATGCCCGGTGCGTACAGGCAATCGGCGCCGGCCGCGGCATAGGCCTTGAGACGCGCAATTGCGTCGTCGAGGTCGGGCTTGCCGGCGAAGAAGTTCTCTGCGCGGCCGATCAGCAAGGTATCGCCGCCCGTTTCGTCGATCGCGCGCCGGGCCGCGCTGATTCGCTGAACCGCGACGTCGATCGGGAACAGCGCGGCGGCAGGATCGCCCGTCGAGTCTTCGATGGACAGGCCGGCCACGCCGGTCTCGACGGCCAGCCTGACGCTTTCGGCGACCTCAGCGGGATCTCGGCCAAAGCCATTCTCGAAGTCCGCGTTGACTGGCAGATCTGTCGCTTCGACGATCTCGCGCAAGTGCGCGAGGACCGCCTCGCGTGGCAGGGTATTGTCGGCATGCCCGGTGGACCACGCAAAACCGGAACTCGTGGTGGCGAGCGCCTGAAAGCCCAGCGTTTGCAGATAGCGGGCGCTACCCGCATCCCACGGATTGGGCAGCACGAAGCAGCCGGACGTATGCAGGGCGCGAAAGGCGGCGCGTTTCTCGGCAATGGTGCGGGGCATGTGAGTCTCCAGAAAAACGGGAAGCCGCAGCTCCCGTATCGATCGGGCAACGTCGGGATTGACCACTGGGAAAGTTTATTATTGTGCGCTCGACTTGACGAAGTCGACGACGTTCGCATTACCGAGTCCCGCTGTGCGGACTTATTTGCAGCCTGGACCTTTGTGGACATTGTGGCGCGCGTTTGCCTCAGTGCTCAGGCAAATGCTATCGCTGTCACGGTTCGCGGATGATAGGCGCGACTGAAGAACAGGGGAGACTAACGAGTGAAGTAGAGCGGCACGCCCGTATTCGCGGGCATAGCAGAGGACGAGGCTACATTGCCGGATCTGGCGACGCGGCAACACGCAAGCAATGAACAGGTGACGAAATAACGGGTCACGAAGCGCGCTTTCACTCCATTCCCCGCGCGATACACAAGAAACACGCAAGCGGATCATGCGTTGAAAAACATGACCCGCTAAGCACAGCGAACGAGGAGCCGCAATGCTCGATCATTGCCCGGCATTCCCACCTGCTTGCGACGACCCCGTCGCCGTCGTCCCATAGCCGGTCGTATCGGCCTGAGCCGTCGCATTCTGCGCGGCCACACGCGCTTCTGCCGCCTGAATGTCGGCGGGATAGCTGGAGTCGGTGGACTTGCCCGGCTGGTATCCCGCCTGCTCGATCTGCTTGAGTTGTGCCTTGACCTCTGCGCGCGTGAGCGGCTGCTCGGATTGAGCGAACGAGGCTGCCGGCGAAGCAAGGACAACTAACACCGCTACAGCCTTGACTAGCGATTTCATGATGCTTCCCTCCGGGACTGTTTATCCGGCACCGAGATTTCGGCACCATTGACGGAGTCTAGGAAGCGATTAATCCAACGGAAACCACCAGGGCGTTAATTCAGTATTGCATCAAACAATAAGTCGGGGCGCTGTAATGTCCCGTGTAAGAAGCGAGAAAACCCATCACACGCCCTTGCGCACTTCGACCCGATAAGCGGTCACTTGCCTGTAAGTATGGCCGGGCCGCACGATCACCTCGTCCTGGCGGGCCATATTGACCTGGTTCGGAAAGCCGCCTGCTTCGAGACACAGTCCCGCATGACGTTGATACCTGACACCACCGCGTCCCACGTCGCCATTCAGAAAGTTGCCGGTATAGAACTGTAAGCCGCGCTGATCGGTCGAGACGGTCAATTCCCGTCCGCTGCCAGGGTCGTACGCGCAGGCTACCTGACGCAGCGGCGGCGCGCCGTCGCTCGTACCGGCGCCGGATGCATCGCGCAGCACGTAGCAATGATCGAAGCCGCCGGCCCTCGCGAGTTGCGTGTGCGGCCAGTCGAGGCGGCCGCCGATCGGCGCGCTTTGCCGGAAGTCGAAGGCATTGCCCGCGACCTCGGCGAGCTTGCACGGGATCATCCCGGCATCGACTTCGAAGAACTGCTCGGCGTCGATCGACAACACGTGGCCGCGAATGTCCGTCCCCGGTTTGCCCGTCAGATTGAAGTACGGATGACTCGTCAGATTGAGCGGCGTGGGCGCGTCCGTGATCGCTTCGTACGCGATGGTCAGCGTGCCGTCGTCGTCGAGCGAATAGCGCACTTGCGTCGTGACGTTGCCCGGAAAACCGGCATCGCCTTCCGGCGACTCCAGGCGCATCAGCAACGCGCCGTTGTCTTCGCTCACGTCCCACAGCGCGCGATGAAAACCCACGCTGCCGCCATGCAGCAGGTTCGCGCCTTCGTTGCGGTCGAGCGTGTACTCGATACCGTCGAGCGTGAAACGCGCATCGGCAATGCGGTTCGCCCAGCGGCCAATCAGGCCGCCCATGTACGTCGTGGCTGCGACGTATTCGGCGGGGGTGTCGTGGCCGAGCAGAATATCGCCGAGACGTCCGGCGCGATCCGGTGCATGCCAGGAGACCAGCGTCGCGCCAAGGTCGCTGATGGCGACTTTCATACCGTGCGCATTACGCAGCGTATAAAGCCGGACCCGATCGCCGCCCAGCAGGGTGCCCCATGGCTCGGAAGAAAGTTGTGCGATGCTGATCATGGCGTCAGTGGAAGGAAAGAGTAAAGGCATGCTCAGCCGGGCGCGGCCGTCGAATTCGCGCGCTCCTGATATTCGCGCGGCGTACAGCCGAGTTCACGACGAAATACCGCATACATGTATTGCAGCGACGTGAAGCCGCAACGAATCGCCACTTCCGCGCTGGACGCATCGCGCTTGGCCAGCAGCGCCTTCGCGACATCGAGCTTATGGCGCAGGATTTCCTGATGTACGGTGCACTGGCGTTCGCGCCGGAAGTACTCTTCGAGCGACGAGCGCGACACGCCCACATAGTCGGCCACCTGTTCGGTGCGAATCCCCTGGCATGCGTACTGACGGATGAAGTGCCGCGCGCGCATCACGTACGGACTCGCGAGCGGCTGATGCCCCGTCGATTCGAGCACGTTGATGCCGACCGGCGGCACGAGAATGCGCCGCCCCGGAAAACGCGCGCCGTGCAGCATCTGATGCAACAGGTGCGCGGCGGTGCGCCCCATTTCTTCGGTGCCCTGAATCACGGACGAGAGTGGAATACGTGTCAACGTGCGCGTCAGCGGATCGTTGTCGATGCCGATGATCGCCACTTCCTCGGGCACCGGAATGCCCGCGATCAGACACGCTTGCAGCAGATGCCGCGCCCGCGCATCGGTCACGGCGATGATGCCGACCGGTTTCGGCAGTTGCCGCAGCCAAGCGGTGAGTTGCTCGGTCGCCTGGTTCCACGACGGCGCGCTGGTCGACAGGCCGCGATAGACCTCGCTGTCGATCTGTGCGGCGCTGCGTCCGTCGGCGTGGCGCAAATGGGCGAACGCGCGTTCACGCTGCTGCGCCCAGCGGTTTTCCTGGGCCTGCGGCAGGCTGTACAACGCGAAGTGTTCGAGGCCCGAGCCGATCAAATGCGTATAGGCGAGCGACACGAGCTTGCTGTTGTCGGTCGCGATATAGGGTAAGTCCGGAGGGTAATGCGCCGGATCTTCGAACGACGAGCCGACCGCGACCACCGGCAGCGGACAGTCGCGCAGCGCTTCACCCACGGCGGGGTCGTCGAAGTCGGCGATGATGCCGTCGCCGTCAAAGCGTTCGATGCCGGTCAGCCGGCAGCGAAAATCTTCTTCGAGGAAGAGATCCCACGCGACCCGCGTTGACAGCAGATAGTTGCCGATACCGGTGATGATCTCGCGATCGTAGACCTTGTTCGCGTTGAACAGCAGCGCGATCCGATGGGACGTCTGTGGTGTTGGCGGACGGGGCATGGCGGTGAATGGCGCGCGGATCGTCGAACCCACGGCCTTTGTCTCCTGTTTAGCGGGCGCTTGAGTGTGCACTAAAGGCGGCGCCGTTTTTAAGCGTCCGGTTATTCTAGGCCGCGAATCGTGCGCCGGTGCGAAACAAACGCGCGGGCGGTAAGAAACATCAAGCGCGCTGCGCAATTTCGCAATTGCCGATGTATCGCGCACGCGGCAGCATGGCGTCACCCTGGTCGACCGGCATGGCGGCGGTGACGGGTTGCGGTGCAACATACAACTGGAGACGCCGATGTCTTACTTCGAACACATCCCCGAGATCCGCTATGAAGGGCCGCAATCGGACAACCCCCTTGCATACCGCCATTACGACAAGAGCAAACGCGTACTCGGCAAGACGCTCGAAGAACATCTGCGCCTCGCGGTGTGCTACTGGCATACCTTCGTCTGGCCCGGCGTCGACATTTTCGGGCAGGGGACCTTCAGGCGTCCGTGGCAGCAAGCCGGCGACGCAATGGAGCGCGCGCTGCAAAAAGCCGACGCCGCGTTCGAGTTCTTCTCCAGGCTCGGCACGCCCTACTACACGTTTCACGATACCGACGTCGCGCCCGAGGGGGCGAGTCTGAAGGAATACAGCGAGAACTTCCAGCGCGTCACCGACTATCTGGCGCGCAAGCAGCAGGATACCGGCATCAAACTGCTGTGGGGCACGGCTAATCTGTTCTCGCATCCACGTTACGCGGCGGGCGCGGCGACGAGCCCCGACCCGGACATCTTCGCGTTTGCCGCGACCCAGGTGCGCCACGCGCTCGACGCCACGCAACGGCTCGGCGGTGAGAACTATGTACTGTGGGGTGGCCGCGAAGGCTACGACACGCTGCTCAATACCGACCTCGTGCGCGAACGCGAACAACTCGCGCGCTTCCTGCGCATGGTGGTCGAACATGCGCGCAAGATCGGCTTCAAGGGTTCGCTGCTGATCGAGCCGAAGCCGCAGGAGCCAACCAAGCATCAATACGATTACGACGTCGCGACCGTGCATGGTTTCCTGCTGCAATACGGACTGGAAAAGGACATTCGCGTGAACATCGAGGCCAATCACGCGACGCTCGCGGGCCATTCGTTTCATCACGAGATCGCGACCGCTTACGCGCTCGGTATTTTCGGCAGCGTCGATGCGAATCGCGGCGATCCGCAAAACGGCTGGGATACCGATCAGTTTCCGAATAGCGTCGAAGAACTGACACTCGCGTTCTACGAGATTCTCCGGCATGGCGGCTTTACGACCGGCGGCATGAACTTCGATTCGAAAGTGCGGCGCCAAAGCGTCGATCCGGAAGATCTGTTCTACGGCCACATCGGTGCGATCGACAATCTCGCGCTCGCCGTCGAGCGTGCGGCGGTGCTGGTCGAAAACGATCGGCTTGAACAGTTCAAGCGGCAGCGCTACGCGGGCTGGGATGCGGAACTCGGCCGCAAGATTCTCTCGGGCGACTATTCCCTGGCGACGTTGGCCACGGATGCGCTGGCGCGCGACCTCAACCCGCGGCACGCGAGCGGTCAGCAGGAGCGAATGGAAAACATCGTAAATCAGGCGATTCATAGCGGACGCTGAAACGCATCAGGGTGTAAGCAACAGAAGCAGATGCATCACATAAATAATCGCGCGGCCACGTCGACCGCGTGAAACAGGAAGTTTTGGGTTGATGCTTGTCCGGTCTTGTCGCTCGCAGCGCAGGCCGGCCAATCCGGTATTCCGGGTAAATACAACGAAACCATTTTTTATGGGACCGGCGTAAGTGCTGAAGCACTCACTCCGATCGTAAAAAGGAGACAGTCATGCAATTCAAAACACGTCGTCATGTCCTGAGTTCGCTCGTATGCGGAGCCGTACTCGCCAGCCTGTCGCTCGCCGCGCCGCTCGCGCACGCCAGCAAGGATCATCCGGAAATCGGCTTCTGTATCGACGATCTGCGCGTCGAGCGCTGGTCGCGCGATCGTGACTATTTCGTCGCTGCGGCGGAAAAGCTCGGCGCGAAAGTCTCTGTGCAATCCGCCGACGCGAGCGAAGAACGCCAGATCTCGCAGATCGAAAACCTGATCTCGCGCGGCGTCGACGTGATCGTGATTGTGCCGTTCAATTCGAAGACGCTTGGCAACGTGGTTGCCGAAGCGAGGAAGGCGGGCATCAAGGTCGTGTCGTATGACCGCCTGATTCTCGATGCCGATATCGACGCCTACATCTCGTTCGACAACGAGAAGGTCGGCGAAATGCAGGCTCAAGGCGTCTATGACGTGCGGCCGAAGGGCAACTACTTCCTGCTCGGCGGCGCGCCGACCGACAACAACGCGAAGATGTTGCGCGCCGGCCAGCTCAAGGTGCTCAAGCCCGCCATCGACAAGGGCGACATCAAGGTGGTCGGCCAGCAGTGGGTGCCGGAGTGGAGTGCATCGACGGCGCTGCGCATCATGGAAGATGCACTGACGGCGAACAACAACAAGATCGACGCAGTGGTCGCTTCGAATGACGGCACCGCCGGCGGTGCGATTCAGGCGCTGGCCGCGCAGAACCTCGCGGGCAAGGTGCCGATCTCGGGCCAGGATGCTGACCTCGCAGCCGTGAAGCGCGTGGTGGCCGGCACGCAGACGATGACGGTCTACAAACCCCTCAAGCTGATCGCGGGCGAAGCGGCGAAGCTCTCGGTGGCGCTGGCGAAGGGCGACAAGCCGGCGTTCAACGCGCAATACGACAACGGCAAGAAGAAGGTCGAAACGGTCCTGCTGCAGCCGACCAAGCTGACGAAGGCCAATGTCAACCTCGTCGTCACGGATGGCTTCTACACGCAGGCGCAGCTCGCGAGCCAATAAGACGGAAGACGGGCGCGCTGTGTTGCCACGCTTTCCGGGCCATGGCGCCCGGGGGCGTGATCGAGCACCGGCCCACCTTGCAGCGAGGCAATAGCGAATGACGCAACCTCTACTGACGATGCGCGGCATCGTCAAAGCTTTTTCGGGCGTGAAAGCGCTCGACGGCATCGACCTGACGGTCTCGCCGGGCGAGTGCGTCGGCTTGTGCGGCGAAAACGGTGCCGGCAAATCGACATTGATGAAAGTGCTGTCCGGCGTGTATCCGCACGGTACCTGGGATGGCGAAATAACCTGGGAAGGCGTGCCGCTAAAGGCCACCGGTGTGCGCGATACCGAACGCGCGGGCATCATCATCATTCACCAGGAGTTGATGCTGGTGCCGGAGTTGTCGGTCGCGGAGAACATCTTTCTCGGCAATGAGATCACGCTGCCCGGCGGCCGCATGAACTACGCGGCGATGTACCAGCGCGCCGACGAACTGCTGCGCGACCTCGGTATCAGCGGCATCAACGCCGCGCAGCCGGTGATGAACTACGGCGGCGGTCATCAGCAGTTGATCGAAATCGCGAAGGCGTTGAACAAGCGCGCGAAGCTGCTGATTCTCGATGAACCGTCGTCCTCGCTGACTTCGTCGGAAATCAGCATTCTGCTCGACATCGTGCGCGATCTGAAGCAGCGCGGCATTGCCTGCGTGTACATCTCGCACAAGCTCGACGAAGTGGCGGCGGTGTGCGACACGATCAGCGTGATCCGCGATGGCCGCCATGTCGCGACGGAGCCGATGCATGCGCTCACCACCGAGCGCATCATCTCGCTGATGGTGGGCCGCGAAATCAAGAACCTGTTTCCACGCGAGCCGCATCCGATCGGCGACGTGATCTTCGAAGCGCGCAACGTCACCTGTTTCGACGTCACCAACCCGCGCCGCAAGCGGGTAAACGACGTGTCGTTCGCGCTGCGGCGTGGCGAGATTCTCGGCGTGGCGGGGCTGGTGGGCGCGGGCCGCACGGAGCTGATGCAGGCGATCTTCGGTGCGTATCCCGGCGTGAGCGAGGCGAGCGTGCTGATGGACGGCAAGCCGCTGAAGATTCGCGCGCCCGACGACGCGATTCGTGCCGGCATCGCGATGGTGCCGGAAGACCGCAAACGTCACGGCATCGTGCCGGGGATGAGCGTCGGCCACAACATCACGCTCGCGGTGCTCGGACGGTTCGCCTCGGGTGGACGGATCGACTCCGCCGCCGAACTCGACACGATTCATACGGAGATGAAGCGGCTGTCGGTGCGCGCCGCGCATCCGATGCTGTCGATCGCGAGCCTGTCGGGCGGCAATCAGCAGAAAGCCGTGCTCACGCGCATGCTGCTGACCGATCCGAAGGTGCTGATCCTCGATGAACCGACGCGCGGCGTCGACGTCGGCGCGAAGTACGAAATCTACAAGCTGATCTTTCAACTGGCGCAGCGCGGCATGTCGATCGTGATGGTGTCGTCCGAAATGCCCGAGGTGCTCGGCATCAGCGATCGCGTGCTGGTGATCGGCGAAGGCGAGTTGCGTGGCGACTTCGTCAACGACGGCCTCACGCAGGAGGACGTCCTCAGTGCCGCGATCCGTCCCGTGCAGCGATTAACGAACCCTACCGCAGCGAGTGCAGCATGACGCCCGACGTTACTTCCCAACGCGCCGACAACCCCCCGCCGCGAGGCGCGTTCGGCGGCCCGCAGCGTATTCAGCAACTGTTCGCGCGCTACAAGATTCTCGCGTTGCTGATCGCCGTGGCCATCATCTGGATTTTCTTTTCGACGCTCACGCATGGCGCGTTCGTCACGCCGCGCAATCTGTCGAACCTGCTGCGGCAGATGTCGATCACCGGCATGCTCGCGTGCGGCATGGTGTTCGTGATCATCGCCGGTGAAATCGATCTGTCGGTCGGCTCGCTGCTCGGTCTGCTCGGCGGCGTCGCGGCCATCCTCGACGTCAACCGGCACTGGCCGATCGGCGTGACCGTGCCGGTGGTGATGCTGCTTGGCGTGCTCGTCGGCATGTTCAACGGCTGGTGGTCGACCTACCGGCGCGTACCGTCGTTCATCGTCGGGCTCGGCGGGATGCTCGCGTATCGCGGCATTCTGCTCGGCGTGACCGGCGGCTCGACGATCGCCCCGGTCTCGGACAATTTCGTGTTCGTCGGCCAGGGTTACTTGCCGCGCCTCGCGGGCGATACGCTCGCCGTGGTCCTGTTCGTGCTGCTCGCGTTCCTGACGATTCGGCAGCGCGCCAATCGCCAGCGTTATCAGTTGCGGGTCGTGCCTATCTGGCAGGACATCGTCAAGGTGGTCGGCGCCGGTGCGATTCTGGCGGGCTTCGTCGCCACGCTCGATCGTTACGGCGGCATTCCGGTGCCGGTTCTGCTGCTACTCGCGCTGCTCGGCGTCTTCACGTGGATCGCGACGCAGACCGTGTTCGGCCGGCGCATCTATGCAGTCGGTTCGAACCTCGAAGCGACGCGTCTGTCGGGCGTCAACACGAACCGTGTGAAACTGGCGATCTTCGCCCTGATGGGACTGATGTGCGCGTTCGCGGGGATCGTCAATACCGCGCGGCTCGCGGCCGGCTCGCCGTCGGCGGGCTCGATGGGCGAACTCGATGCGATCGCCGCGTGCTTCATCGGCGGCACGTCGATGCGCGGCGGCTCCGGCACCGTGTACGGCGCACTGATCGGCGCGCTGGTGATGGCGAGCCTCGACAACGGCATGTCGATGCTCGACGTCGACGCCTACTGGCAGATGATCGTCAAGGGCAGCATTCTCGTGCTGGCCGTGTGGATCGACGTCGTGTCCGGCTCGAACCGGCGCTGATGGGCCGAAGCCGAAACTGAGACTGCAGCGCCCACAGGGTGCGTCGCCCGACGCACCCTGTATTTAATGAAACACCCCACGATTAACCCCTTCCCTGCATCAACCGCCTGATCCCCGCCCCGCACCCCTGCGACTTGAACGCGCAAATTTAAGTCTTCCGCCCACAGCTCCGTCTTATTACTATTCCGCAAAAACACCGCCGCGCGCACAGCCGCGCTTTCGCAGCTTCCCTGTCACCGTGCAAGCTGATCGAGCCATGTCATGTTAAAGCGCAGAACCTTCCTGCTCGGCGGCGCCGGCGCGGTGGGCGCGTTGCTGGTCGGCTGGGGGGTGTTGCCGCCGCGTCAGCGGCTGAACACGTCGACGCCGCTGCCCACCCAGGGCTCGCAAGTTGCGCTCAACGGGTGGGTCAAGATCGCCGCCGACAACACCGTGACGATCATGATGAGCAAGGCGGAGATGGGGCAGGGCGTGCACACCGGCCTCGCGATGCTGCTCGCCGAGGAACTCGACGCCGACTGGTCGCGGGTGCGGGTCGAGGACGCGCCGATCGACAGGATCTACAACAGCGTGCAGAACATCATCGACGATCTGCCGTTTCGCCCCGATGACGACAGCGTGGTCAAGCGCACGACGATCTGGCTCACCCGCAAAGCGGTGCGTGAGGCCGGTACGATGATGACGGGCGGCTCCTCGAGCATCAACGATCTCTGGACGCCGATGCGCGAGGCCGGCGCGTCGGCGCGCATGATGCTGATCGGCGCGGCGGCCGAGCAATGGAAGGTGCCTGCCGCCGAATGCCGCGCGGAAAATGGCTACGTGCTGCACGGGCCGGGCCATAAGGCGAGCTTCGGCGAATTGTCGTCGATGGCTGCGCTGCAGGCGTTCCCGCGCAAGGTGGCGTTGAAGGATCCCGCTGACTTCAAGCTGATCGGCCAACCCATCCGCCGCATCGAGGCCGCATCGAAGATCAACGGCGCGGCGCGCTTCGGCATCGACGCGCTGCCCGACGGCCTGTTATACGCGGGCGTCGTGATGTGCCCGACGCTCGGCGGCTCAGTCGCGCATTTCGACGAGACAGCCGCGCGAAAGATGCCGGGCTTTATCAAGGCACTGGCCTTCTCACCGTATAGCGGCGGCAGCGGCGGCGTCGCGGTGATCGCGGACAACCCGTATCGCGCGATGAATGCGGTCGAGAAGATCGACGTGACCTGGCACGACGGCGCCGCCGCGACCGTATCGAGCGCGGACGTGGACCGGCGTCTTGTGCAGGCGCTCGACGACAGCGACGGCCACAGCTACTTTCATCGCGGCGACGTCGATGCCGCCTTGAGTCGCGCGGCGCGTGTCGTCGATGCCGAGTATCACGCGCCGTATCTCGCGCACGGCGCGGTCGAGCCGGTCAATTGCACTGCGCAGGTCGCGGACGGCGTGGCCACCGTCTGGGTCTCCACACAAATGCCCGCGCTCGCGCGGCAGCACGTGGCCAACGTGCTCGACATCGACGCCGACAAGGTCGACTTGCAGATGCAACTGCTCGGCGGCGCGTTCGGCCGGCGGCTGGAACTCGATTTCATCGTGCAGGCCGCAGTGATTGCGCGCGAAGGCGGGGGACAGCCGGTGCAGACCATCTGGTCGCGCGCGCAGGATTTCACGCACGACTTCTATCGGCCCGCGTGCGTGTCGCGGCTCAAGGCCGGCCTCGACGAACACGGCAAAGTGCTCGCGTGGCGCAGCACGTCGGCGAGTCAGGCGATCGTGCCGGAATCGCTCGCGCGCTACTACGGCATACCGCGCATTCCCATCGACAAGACCACCTGCGAAGGCGCGTTCGATCAGCCGTACGAATGGCCCGCCGCGCGCGTCGCGCACAAGATCGTCGAGCTGCCGGTGCCGGTGGGCTTCTGGCGCTCGGTCGGCCATTCGCACCAGGCGTTCTTCGCCGAGAGCTTCACCGATGAGCTCGCGGCCGCAGCCGGCCAGGACGCGATCGCGTTCCGCGCGGCGCTGCTCGCGGAGCATCCGCGCCATCTGGCGGTATTGAAGCGTGTCGCCGAGTTGTCGGAGTGGGGACAGCCGATGAAGCCCGCCGCCGACGGTGCGCCGTGTGCGCGCGGTGTCGCGTTGCACGAGGCGTTCGGCAGTGTGGTTGCGCAGGTGGCGGAGGTGTCGCTCGGGCCGAAGCGGCAGATTCGCGTGCATCGGGTCGTGTGTGTGATCGATTGTGGACTGCCCGTGAATCCGAACCTGATCTGTCAGCAGATGGAAAGCGGGATCGTGTTCGGTCTGTCCGCTGCGTTGCAGGACGAAATCTCGATCGTCAAGGGCCAGGTGCAACAGAAGAACTTCGTCGATTTCCCGGTCGTGCGGATGAACGATTGTCCGGTGATCGAAACCGACATCATGCCGAGCCGGATGCACCCGCAAGGCGTCGGCGAGCCGGCTGTGCCGCCGATCGCACCGGCGGTCGCCAATGCGGTGTTCACGCTGACCGGCACGCGTTTGCGCACGCTCCCGTTGCGGCTCGAGAAACTGCCCGTCACGGCTTCGAACCCGCAAGGATGCAAGGTCGCGCCGAGACAGCAGGCAAGCAAGGGGTCACTGAACATCAACGGCCGCGCGGTGGCGGTGCACGCCGAGCCGGACATGCCGCTGCTGTGGGCGCTACGCTGCGAACTCGGCATGACCGGCACCAAGTTCGGCTGCGGCGTGGGGATTTGCGGCGCGTGCACGATCCATCTGGATGGCGTTGCCTGCCTCGCGTGTCAGACCACGATGTCTTGCGTGGGCTACACGCAGAAAGTCACGACCATCGAAGGCGTGCAGGGCACCGAAGCACAAGCGTTAAAGGCGGCGTGGATCGATCTGGACGTGGTGCAGTGCGGCTATTGTCAAAGCGCGCAACTGATGGCGGCGTGTGCGCTGCTCAAGCGCATACCCAATCCGACCGATGCGGATATCGACGCGGCGATGTCGAACATCGTGTGCCGTTGCGGCACGTATCCACGAGTGCGGGCTGCGATTCACCAGGCGGCCGCGAAGCGCCGGCTGGCTTGATGCCGCCGGCGCGTCCTCAGCAAAGACCGCGCTAGTGCCGGCCGATACCGTACGGACTCAATTCGCCAGCATCTCGACCACGGCGACCACCGCCGTGAAGATGCCGATACATCCGCCCAGTGTGACTGCGCCTTGCATGAATGGCGACATACGTGACCCCGTAATGTGTGGTTGGTGTCGTGTATTTAACCGTAAATGAAAGGCAAAAGAAAGCTAATCAAAAATAATGCGTAAGCATTCAGGGTGTTTTGGCCGCGGTTGCGGTTGCCGTCGCCGCGGTCGGCTCGGCCTTCGGCGCGGGTGCTGCGGCCTGAGGCGCCGGCACCGCGGGCGCGCTCTGCGCATCCATTTCCCATCCGCCGCCGAGCGCGAGGAACAGGTTGACCTGGTCGATCGCCACCTGGCCTTCAGCGGTCGCGACCTGAGACTTCACCGAGGTCAGCGTGCGCGTCGCGTCCAGGTCCGAGATGAAGGACTCGCGCCCGGCGCGATATAGCCGATGCGTTTCATCCGCCGACTCGGTCGCCGACTTCAACGCGGCGCGCAATGATTCGGCGCGTGCGTAGTCGGAGGCGTAGGTCGCGAGATTGGTTTCGGTCTCGCGCAGCGCGTTCAGCACCACGCCGTCGAATTTCGCGAGCGCCACATCGCTCGACGCCTGCGCCTCACGCACGCGACCCCGCGCGCCATTGGTGGGGAAGTTCCAGTTGATTAGCGGACCGAACGCCCAACGCGCCGTGGGCAACGTGGGGATGTCCTCGAGAACCCCGGTATAGCCCGCTGACGCACCGAGGCTGATCGTCGGATACAGCGCTCCCGTGGCGACACCAATGCGCGCCGTCGACGCCGCCAGTTGACGCTCGGCTTCGCGCACGTCCGGACGGCGCTTGAGCAGCGCGGCGCCGTCGCCGACCGGAATCGGCTGGCGGATTTGCGGCAGACGCTCGCAGGCCAGCACGGCCGGTGGAAGGTCGGACGGTGCA
>NZ_NPIH01000283.1 GCF_012275575.1 Paraburkholderia sp. SG-MS1
CAGGCGCTGTTCGTCGGCAACTGGGCGTTGGACCAATTGTGGGTCTTCTGGGCCGCGCCGCTGTCGGGCGGCGTCGCGGCCGGCGTGCTGTTTTCGTTCCTGAATGGCGACAGCGATCCCGCCGCGGCGACGCTGGCCGACGGTCCCGGCGACGCCGCGTGAGGTTAGCCCGGTGCCACGCGGTCCGTCCATCGCGGGCCTCGTCGAGCGCATTGCGATGAAGCGCGCGTTCCGGCACCTGCCGGTGTGGCTGCTCGCCGTCTGCCTGTCGGTGGCCGTGGTGACGTCCGTCGCCGAGCCGTTCGGCAGCAACGCGCGCTATCCGGCCGCGCGCGCGTTCCCAGCCAGGCTGACCGTCGGCGTGCTCGCGGGTGGCTGGCCGCCGTTCGACATGCTGCAGGACGGCCGCCTCACCGGCATCAGCGGCGACTATCTGCGCGCGCTGGTGGGGCCGAACGTCATTATCGAAGCCAAAGCGTTTCCCGACATGCAGCAATTGCTGGCCGCGGCTTGCGCGGGCGATGTCAATCTGTTGATGAGCGTCGCTCGCGTGCCCGAGCGCGAACAGTGCCTCAGTTTCACGGCGCCGTATTTCCGCTCGTCGGTCTCGGCGGTGGTGCGGCTCGGCGGCGAACGGTACGCGAGCCGTGGCGAACTGGCCGGCGCGCGTATCGCGATAGAGCGGGGTTTCGCGCTCGAGCGTCTGATCCGCGAGGGTTTTCCGCGCGCCGAAGTCAACGCGTTCGCCACGACGCACGCCGCGCTCACTGCGGTGGCCCGCGGCGACGCCGATGCCTATTTCGGCCTGACCACGGTCGTCCAGTACGAGTTGGCGACGGAGCCTTTCCGCAATCTGCACGTCGCGTTCGAGGAGAGCGGCAGGATTTCCGAGCTGCGCTTTGGCGTGCCCCGCAAGCAGGTCGCGCTGCGCGACCTGCTCGATCGCGCGCTCGCGTCGATGAGCCCGGCAGACACTACGGCGATTCGCTTGCGCTGGCTGTCGGACAGCTTCAACGCGCAGCCGGCCGCCGCGGCGCGTCAGTTCGTGCTGACAGCGGAAGAGAAAGCGTGGCTTCGCTCATTGCCGCCGTTGCAGATCGGCTTCGACAGCAACTGCCCGCCGTTCAGTTTCATCGACGAATCCGGCCGTCCCGCCGGCATGACCGCCGACTATCTGGCATACCTGAGCCGAACGCTCGGCGTCGTCTTCAACCGGGCCCGACTGCCCGACTGGTCCGCCAACGTCGAAGCGTTCCAGCGCGGCAAACTGGCGATGCTGCCCATGGCTTCCAGCAACGGTCCGAAACTGAATAACGCCGTTCATACTCGCGCCTACGCAAGCTACCCGATGGTGGTCGTCGGCCGCGTTGGCGAACCGGCGCGCGCGTTCGACGATGTCGCGTCGCGTCGCATCGTCATCCCGGCTCGTCTTGCTGGCTCGGTCCCGCACGTGTTCGAAGCCGTTGCGCCCGATCACATCGTCGTCGCGCCCAGCACGGACGACGCGCTGCGAATGGTGGCCGCGGGCGAAGCGGACGTGACGGTCGGCAACATGGCCGCTGTCGATATCCGTTTGAAGCGCAGCTACGGCGGTGTTCTCCAGATTCTCGGCGCGCTCGGCGAATCCGACTCGCTCGACATCGCGGTACGCTCGGACCTGAAGCCGCTCGCCGGGCTGTTCGACCGCGCACTGCTCGCGATGCCGGCGGCGGAGACGCAGCGCATCCGGCAACGCTGGGTGGTCGGCGCAGTTCCGCACATCGGCATATGGAGCGTGACAGCGGTGCGCCTGCTGCCGGTGCTGATCGGCGTCGGCGTCGTACTGGTGGTCACGTTGCGCGCCTATCTGCTGCTGCAACGGGAAGTCAGGCTGCGCAAGAAGACCGAGCGTGCGCTCGCGCTGCAACTGAATTTCCAGGAATCGATGATGCAGACGGTGCCCTATGCGCTGGTCGCCAAAGATCTGGAGGGACGCTACATCGCGGTCAACCGCGCTTACGAGAAGGCATGCGGTGTCAGCCGCGAGGCAGTGCTCGGACGCACGACGATCGAAGTGCGGACATGGGGCGAAGCGAACAGCCGCATTCTCGACGGCATGACGCGCGATGTGCTGAAGAGCGGCGGCATCGCCGAAGTAGAGTTGCAGTTTTGCAGCAGCGCGGGCGATGTGCGGCACGGACTGTTCTGGAACAGCGTGTGCCACGGCAGTGATGGACAACCCGTTTGCCTCGTCGGCGCCATGGTCGACATCACCACTATCCGGCGTGCCGAAATGCTCGCGCGCGACACCGAGCGGCGCCTCTTCGACGTGACGCGTTCATTGCCGGCCGTGGTGTTTCAGTTGCGCCGCACCGCGAGCGGCGCGTACTCGTTTCCGTATATCGGCGGCGACACGCGGCACCTGCTGGGCGACAACGGCGTATCGCTGAGTCATCGCGCGCAGGTGGACTTCCATCGCGTCGCGGAGGAAGACCGGGAGTTCGTGCAGGCCGAACTGGAGCGCTCCGCGCGCAGCGAAACGCCGGTGCACCTGGAGTTTCGCCTGCGCGGCGGGCCGCAGCCCAAATGGGTGCGCGCGGAGCTGGTGCCGTGCCGTGAGGCGGATGGCAGCGTCGTCTGGAGCGGCTTCTGGGTGGACGCGAGCGTGGAGCGCGCCCGCTCCGAGGAACTCGCTCGTGCACGCGACATGGCCGAGGCGGCCTCGCGTGCGAAAGACGATTTCTTCGCGATGATGAGCCACGAAATCCGCACGCCGATGAACGGCGTGCTCGGGTTGGTCGAAGTGCTGGAACGCACGCCGCTCAACACGGATCAAGCCGAGATGCTGAGCATGATCCACGAGTCGGCGGGCGCGCTGCTGCAGATTCTCGACGATCTGCTCGACTATTCGAAAATCGAGGCGGGGCGGCTGACGCTTGAAGCTGAACCGATCGACTTGCGTGAGCTGGTCGATAACGCCGTCGGACTGCTCGCCGGCCGCGCGCACGAGAAGGGGCTGAAAGTGCGCGTGAACATTGCCTCGGGTGTCGCTGCGATCATGCGTGGCGACAGCGTGCGATTGCGGCAGATTCTGTTCAACCTGCTCGGCAATGCGATCAAGTTCACGCCGCAGGGCGAAGTCGACGTGGACGTGTCGGTCGTCGAACAGAACGGCGCCGCGCAGACGCTCGAAATGAGCGTGGAGGACACCGGCATCGGCATCGCGCCGGACGTGCAGGCCAGTCTGTTCGAGCCGTTCGTGCAGGCGGAGTCGTCCACCACGCGGCGCTTCGGCGGCACCGGCCTCGGGCTGACGATCTGCCGCAAGCTGATCGACCTGATGGGCGGCACGCTCGCGTTGCGCAGCGCGCCGGGTCACGGCACCTGCATGATCGTGCGTGTCACGATGCCAGTCGTGGCGCAGCGCTATTCCGTGAGCCGCTTGCGGGGCAAACGCGGGATTGTCGCGACCGGCGACAGCCGGGTCGACCGTGCGCTGATGCACTTCGGCAAGGCGCTCGGGCTCAAGTTGCGCAGTGTCGCACCGCACGCCAGTGCGCTGAGTGATCGCGCCACGCTGGCCAACGTGGATTTGCTGTTCGCGAGCGAGGAGGTGCAGTTGCCCACATGCATCGGCCCCGACACACGGCTCATCATCCTCACCGAGAAGCCGAAGCCGACGGGGTATCGCATTCTCGACAATACCGTGCGCGTGAGCGTCAACCCCATTTCGTGGCGCGGTCTTGGCGCGGCGTGCGCCGCCGCGATGACGGGGCTGCCTTCGGTGGCGCGGCCCGTGGCGGGCCTGCCGCGCACACCTCAAGGCGTCACGCCGCCGGACCGTGAGCGCGCGATCGCGAGCGGGCGGCTGATCCTTGTCGCGGAAGATCATCCGGTCAATCAGGAGCTGATTCGTCATCAACTGGCTTTGCTCGGTTTCGCGTGCGACGTCGCGAACGACGGCGCGGAGGCGCTTGCCGCGCTGGAGCGCACGAACTATGGCTGTCTGATCACGGATTGCCATATGCCGAATCTGTCCGGCTACGAACTCGCGCGGCATATCCGCGAGAAGGAGCGGGGCGGCACGCAGCGTCTGCCGATCCTCGGCATCACGGCGAATACTGCGCCGGACGATCTGAATCTATGTCGCGATGCCGGCATGGACGACAGCCTCGTGAAGCCGACCCGGCTCGCCACCTTGCGCGACTATCTGAGCCGCTGGTTCGGCACCGACAGCGCGTGGCAGACCGCGCCTGCAGAAACGCAGAGCGAGCCGGAGGTTGCAGGGCTTCTCGTTCAGAGGGGCGAGGAGCCTTTCGTTCCGGTCGATCTCACGCACATGACCCAGCTCTGGGGCAGCGCATCGACCGTCAAGGCATTGCTCGACGCGTTCGTTTCAGCGGTGCGGGAAGACATGCAGTCGTTGTCGCCGCTGCTCGAACGCGCGGAGATTGCGGAGGTGCGCGAGTGGCTGCACCGGGTGGAAGGGGCGGCGGGCGTCCTGCAATATCCGCCCCTGCTCAACGCGCTCGACGACTATCGCCGCGACATCGCCCTCAAGTCACCCGAACGTTTGCGTGACGAAGGCCGGGCACTGGTGAGCAAGTGCAATGCGATGCTGGACGGCATCGAGCAGCAGGCGGCTTTGCTCGCTTAGGGGACAATAGCAGCAAGCGAGTGCAGGCGAATGCAAAAAAATGCAGACGAGCGCGATAAGCGAACGAAAAAGCGGACGAAAAAAAAACGCGGCCGAGGCCGCGTTAAAAGGTTTGGAGACTTCCCTCGATGAAGGAGTCACTTCTCGCAGGCGGAAGCATAACCGGAATGCCGCGATGGATTCATTGCAAAATTCGCAAATAACTGTTCGGATAATTCGAGTAAAGCGGCGGCGAAGACGAGTGGATCGATTGTCAAATCGCTCTGAAAAGGGGTTCGAAATGCCTTGGCGGTGCGCACGTCCTGCTCGACTACGCGAACCCGGTCACGCGTGACAAAGATAGCCGACAGTTTCGGATAACTACGGATCCGATCCGCGCTGCGATATGACGGCAATGTCGCCCTCGATTCCAACACGCTCGCCACGCCAACCTATCCGATGGATTTGCACTAGTATGTGGTGGCGCCGCGCGTGGCCGAACTGTCGGTGCGGCGGCGCATCAAAGTCCGGAGAAGACCATGATTTCGCTACGAAAATTGAATCTGGCCATAGTGGCGTGGGCGTTGGCCTCGGGAGCCGCGTTCGCGGATACGGTGGCGCTGAAGGCGGACCTGGAGCCGTCGAGCGAAGTACCGCCTCGCGTGAGTCACGGGCATGGCATGCTGAATGCCACCTTCGACACGAAGACGCAATCCCTGCAATGGACCGTCACCTATGAAGGCTTGAGCGGCGCGGCCACCGCCGCGCATTTCCACGGACCGGCGCCGGTCGGTCAGAACGCGAAAGTGCAGGTGCCGATCGACAAGGGCGCGCTCGCGAGCCCGATCAAAGGATCGGCGGCGCTCACCGAGCAGCAGGTGACCGACCTGATGGCGGGACAGTGGTACTTCAACGTGCATACCGCGCAGAACCCGATGGGTGAGATTCGCGGCCAGGTGTTGCCGGCGAACTAGAAAACGCTCACCTGACCCACGAGAAGGGCCGGCGATTATCCGATTAGAAGCCGCCATCCACAGGACGCAGCCGTGAACGCTCGTACCATGGCGGGACATTATCGAAGGAGCGTGTCCTGATGAGTTGGCAAAGCGCACTGGCGTGCTGGTATCTGCGCAGGCAGTTTCGACCGGAAACCCTCGCGCCGCGCATCGATGTCGCGAAAGCGCGCGCGCTGACCGCGAAGCGTGTCTGGTCGCCGCGCGTGCCGCGCGACTGGCGGCTGCGCGAAACGTACCGCACGCACGATGCGCCGCTGCGCGGCGAATGGCTGGAGCGGGTCGCTCAGACGCCGGCCGGCCACGCGCCGCCGACCGTGTTGTACTGCCACGGTGGCGGCTACTACTTCTGCTCGCCGCGTACGCATCGCTCGCTCGTGTTCGGACTCGCGACGCGTGCCGATACGCGGGTCTTTTCCCTCGACTACCGTCTTGCGCCCGAGCATCGCTACCCGGCGGCGCTCGACGATGCGAGCGCGGCGTATCGACAGTTGCTCGCCATGGGCATCGCGCCCGAGTCGATCGTCATCGCGGGTGATTCAGCCGGCGGCGGCCTTGCGCTCGCCACGCTGGTGGCGCTGCGCGACGCCGGTGATCCACTGCCCGCAGGCGGCCTGCTGTTTTCACCGTGGACCGATCTGGCGGCGGCCGGCGCTAGCATCCGAGGTAACGACAGCGCTGATCCGATGTTTTGCGGCGCTGCGATCGCGCGTGCCGCGAAGGTCTATCTCGGTGATACGCCGGCCACGGATCCGTACGCGTCGCCGGTTTACGCCGATCTGCACGGCTTGCCGCCGCTTTTCATCATGGCGGGCAGCACCGAAGTGTTGCTCGACGACTCGCAACGCGTCGCCGACAACGCGCGCATGGCGGGCGTCGACTGCGAGTTCGAAGTGTGGAAGAAGATGCCGCACGTCTGGCCGCTGTTCGCGCCGTTCATCCCCGAAGCGAACCGCGCGCTCGATCATGCGGCCGCTTTCGTGCGGCGTGCGACGAGCTGCGCCGCGAACGGGGCACAAGCGGCCGCTCAACCGTCGAGTGCGATGTCGAGAGTCTGATAGACGGCTTCGATCGTTTCCTGACCATACTGCCGTTCCAGCCGACGCACGGTGAAGTGGCCATGCGCGACCTGCTGGAAATGGTCGATAAAGACGGTATTGACCATCGCGCCGAGCACCGCGCCGATCGCTGGAATCGACTTGGCGGCGATCTGTTCGCTCACCTGCACCGAGAAGCGCGCGGCGATCGCATGCAGCAACCGCAGCAATGCCGCTGAGCCATGCGAGGTGAAGCCCTTGGTCGCAATCTCCGACGACGCCTTCGACACCGCTTGCGCGAGCGCGCCGCGCATGAAGAAATAGCCGAACTCGGCGTCGTCGTCTTCGCTCGAGGTGCCGCCCATGCCGAGCACGGTCAGACACTGCAGCTGCGTGTCGATCGACGACAGATCCTCGCCCTCGCTGCGCGCGATATCGCAGATCGAGCGGAACATCAGCGTGGTCGTGACCGGCAGCTCGACCGGCAGCGCGAACAGTCCGAACGCGCCGCCGGCCGCGCCGGTCGTCGCAACCGCGAACTTGTGCAGCAGGTTGCTCGGCTTGTCCGGCGCAATCAGGGACGTGGCCTCGCGCCGGTTGAGCGTGCGCAGCGCGATCGACAGGCACTTTCGCAACGCCAGCTCCGTCGCGTCGGTGACCTTGGCGTTGGCGAATGCCGGAAGCCGCGCCAACAGCTTTTCGATCGGCGCACCGACGACGCTCGCGAGCTTCATCGCCAGCGCCGGGCTTTCGAGTTGATGTTTCGCGCGCCGCAGCGCGTTCAGATCCTGGTCCGATAAGGATGGTGTGGCGAGCGAACTCGGCTGCATGGGCCTCCCTGGCGTCATGTCGTGTGCATTTTTCAGTCGATTCCCGGCGCATTGAACCGCGCGAGCATGTCCCCGGTTAGAGCGCCATACCGTGGTATGATTCCAATCCTTTGACGAGTCAACTGTTGCGCTATCAAAAGCTCCATTAAAAAATGGCTGTCCATACTGCGGCCCACCACTCGAGTGGGCAAGTTCTACCCTTCCGTGAATCCTTACTGGCCATGCTCGGCATCTCGTTCGTCACGATGCTGGTCGCGCTCGACCAGACCGTGGTGGGCACCGCGCTGCCCACCATCGTCTCAGAACTGAGAGGCTTCGAGTTGTACGCGTGGGTCGCGACGTCGTACCTGCTCACCTCGGTGATCACGGTGCCGATTTTCGGCCGCCTCGGCGACTACTACGGGCGCAAGCCATTCGTGATCGCGTCGATCGTCGTATTCACCGCGGCGTCGGTGCTGTGCGGGGCAGCTAACAACATGCTGTTCCTCGTGCTTGCGCGCGGCTTGCAGGGTATCGGAGGGGGGATGCTGGTCGGCACCGCGTTTGCCTGCATTCCCGACCTCTTCCCCGACTCGGTCGTGCGCCTGCGCTGGCAGGTGCTGATGAGTTCGGCGTTCGGCATTGCCAACGCCGTGGGGCCGTCGCTTGGCGGCTTTCTCACGCAGTACTACGGCTGGCGTTCGGTGTTCTACGTGAATCTGCCGGTCGGGCTGTTGTCGCTGTTTTTCGTCTGGCGCTTCCTGCCGCATTTGCGGCATGTCGAACACGAGGGCAAGATGCGGCTCGACTGGCCCGGTGCGGTGCTGATCGCGGTGGCACTCGGCTCGCTGCAGCTGTTCGTCGAATTGCTGCCGAAACACGGCGTCACTCTGAGCGCATTTGCGCTGCTCGCGCTGAGCATCGCCTCGGCTTACGCGCTCTGGCAGTGGGAAAAACGCTGCCCGACGGCGATCCTGCCGGTCGATATGTTCCGCAACCGCAGTCTTGCCGCGCTCTTCACGCTCGCTGTGCTCGGCGGCTTCACGATGTTCTCGCTGCTGTTCTACGCGCCGCTGCTGTTTCAGGGCGGCTTCGGCATGTCGCCGAAAGAAGCGGGGCTCGTCATTACGCCGCTGGTCGTGTTCATCACGATCGGCAGCATTGCCAACGGGCGCATCGTGTCGCGCGTGAGCAATCCGAATCTGATGCTGTGCATCGGCTTTTCGCTCGTAGCGTTGTCGTGCCTCGGCATTGTCGTCGCGACGCGTTCCATGCAGCAATGGGTGCTGATGTCGTTCATGGTGGTGGGCGGCCTGGGGCTCGGCTTCGTGATGCCGAACCTGACGATCTTCGCGCAGCAGACGGCCGGCCGCGAACACCTCGGCATCGCGACGGCGCTGCTGCAGTCGCTGCGCATGATCGGCGGGATGATCGGTACGGCGCTGACCGGCACGCTGGTCAGCCACCTGTACGCGAGCGGCGTGCGCAGCGCGCTCGATAGCGCGAACGCATCGCACTGGTTCGCCGATCTCGGCGACCCGCAAATCCTGATCAACCGGGAAGCGCAGACCACCTTGGTCGAGCAGTTGACGCATGCGGGCCACAACGGCGCGATGCTGCTGGAAAGCGCGCGCGAGGCGCTCGTCGGGGCGATTCACCTGGGTCTCGCGATGGCGGCGATCATCGCCGTGATCTCCGTGTGGCAAAGCCGCCGCGTGCCGCCGATCAAGCTCCATCGCAAGCTCGAGCCCGTGATCCACGCGGACTGATCTTTAGACTTACCGTTTGACTGAACAGATCATGGAAGAACAGGACCGCGTCGCCGTCATGCAGCAATTTGGCCGCACTTATCGGGCATTCATGTCCGCGTTCGAGGCGCAGGTAGGCCATCCGCTGCCGCGCTGGCGCATCCTGCTCGCGTTGCACGAGCAGGCGGGCGAGTCGTCACAGAAAAGGCTGGTCGAACGCCTGCGGGTCGATCCGGGCGCGCTCACGCGGCAGTTGAAAACGCTGGAGGGATTGGGCTGGATTGCGCGCAGCATGGATACGCGCGACAACCGCGTCACCAATGTGCGTCTGACGGAGGCCGGGCAGTCGGCGACCGAAGCGAGCTTGCCGCGTCGCAACGCGTTTTTGCACGACACGATGGCCGCGCTGCCCGACGAGGCGTTGGGAGCGCTGTCGGGCGCGCTGAAGATGCTCGAAGCGCGGATCGGTGAAGTGGCAGCCGCGGCGAGCGCGGCTGGTGCTGAGGCAGGACGGGCCGGTGAAGCTGCGCACAGTGGGGCGTTGCGGCAACCCTGATTCACTACCACGTGCGTCGGGTTGGTGACTTACGGACGCCGCTGGCAAGCATTGGCGTTGCGATGTCCAAGCCACTGGTGAGCAGAACCACCGCAAGGCGCGCCCCTCACGGCCACGTCAGAAGAACGTTTCGATCACTTCCGTCACGCGATACGCCGGATCGACCACCAGCACCTGACGCCACTTATCGAACGTCAGACACGGGTGCGAGATGTCGAACGCGATCATGTCGCCCACTTTCAGATCGGCGCCGACGGGAATTCGCAGATAGGCGTGCTGATCCATCAGGCCGAATATTTCCCAGCCTTCGCTCGCTGCGATATCGCGCGGCGCAACGTTTCCGGGACGATAGTGACGCGCCGGTTCCGGCATGCCCGCGTCGAACGCGGAGTCGCGCTTGCCCAGACCGATGATTGCGCGATCCGGCTCCGGGATCGACTGCACGTACGCCCACAACTGCAGCGCCGGCAGCAGGCCTTCGCCCATTTTCTTCGCGACCGGATTGCGCGCGAAGATATCCGTCTGCGCCTTGCGATAGACGCCGACGTCGTGCGTCAGATAGCAGCCGGGACGCAGCACGACTTCGACCTTGCCGGCCTCCGACGCCTTCACGAATTCTTCCGCCACCACGTCGTACCACGCCGAACCCGCGCCCGACAGCACTGCCGGCGTGCGCGCGAAACGCCCCTGTTCGACGAGCGCACGCGTGAGCCCGACCGCGCTTTGCAGGAACTCGCGCACCTCGTGCTCTTCCTTCAGCACGCCTTCATACAACTCGACACCGGCGAGCTTCAGCACCTCCGGATAGCGGGCGATCGCGGCGAGCACCGCGTTGCGCTGCGCTTCGTCGCGCACGCCCGCGCGGCCGCCCGGCACGCCGAGTTCGAGCAGCACTTGCAACGGCTTCTTCACTGACGTAAAAAACTCGCCCAATTGTTCGACGCCTTCGACCGAGTCGACGAGGCAGAAGAATTCGAAGTCCGGATCGCTCAGCAGCTCGGCGACCATCATCATGTTGTGGCGGCCCACCAACTGGTTGGCCATCAGGATGCGCGAGACGCCGCCGTGATACGCCGCGCGCACCTGATGCGCAGTGGCGAGCGTGATGCCCCACGCGCCGGTTTCGAGCTGACGGCGAAACAACTGCGGGGCCATCGTAGTCTTACCATGCGGCGCGAGCTTCACGCCGTACTCTGCGACGAACGCCTGCATCCACTTCAGGTTGTGCTCTACGCGATCTGCGTACAGCACGGCCGCCGGCAGGCTCACGTCCTCGTTGAGCAGGTTCCATTCGAGGCGCGGGGCATCCGTGAGCTGGATGCTGGTGCCCGGAACCATGCCCAAGCCCTTGCTATAAGGATCAATCGTTGCGCCCTGATAGTTTGTAACTTTCATGTCTCCTTGCTCCATCGTCCAGTTAAATTGAATCGAATTTGACTTTACCATGTTACAGAAAGTACGATGGGAGAAGAAATGTTATTTAGTACCACGGCGTTCCGAAGGCATAGTGCCAGTCTTCGCGCGATCTTCCCCAGTCCGCCATGAACTCAACAGCCGAACCGCTGGCTTTCGACATCGTCGCGCGCATCGCCGAATGCGCGCCGGATCTGCGCTCGGCCGAACGCAAGGTCGCCGCGTTGATCCTCGACGACCTGACGGGTGCTTCGCGCGCGAGCATCGGCGCGCTCGCGCAGCAGGCCGAGGTGAGCGTCGCGACCGTGACGCGTTTCGCCAAGGCGGTCGGTTGCCGCGACGTGCGCGAACTGAAGCTGCGGCTCGCGCAAGCGGCGGCGGTCGGGCAGCGTTTCCTGCAGCCGGGCGGGGCGACGGACGTACCCGAGCCGATCGCGACCCGCGTGTTCGACGAACTGCAAACCGCGCTGGCCCATAACCATCAACTGCTGCGCAACGCCCCGCTCGATGAAGCGGCCAGCGCCTTGCGCGCGGCGCGCATGATCTACGTGTTCGGCATGGGCGGCGGCTCGACCGCGCTCGCCGACGAGATGCGCTTTCGGCTCGTGCGTCTCGGGCGGCCGGTCGCGACCTATCAGGACGGCTTGTTGCAGCGCATGGTGGCGAGCACCGTGTCGCGCGAATGCGTGGTGATCGCGTTGTCCACCACCGGACGCGTGCCGGAGATGATCGAGAACTGCAAGATCGCGCGCAGCTATGGCGCGACCGTGATTGCACTCACCGCGCCCACCTCGCCGCTGGCGAAACTCGCGGACTGGGTGATCCCGATCGTCGCGTTCGAAACCGATTTCATTTACAAGCCGTCGTCATCGCGCTACGCGATGATGATGGCGCTCGATGTGCTCGTCACCGAGCTTGCCGTCCGTCAGGGTGACGAGAGCCGCGAATTGCTGCGCCGCATGAAGCACGCGCTCGACGCGCATCGCGGCGGTGGCGATCGACAACCGTTAGGAGACTGATCCATGCACTCGCATCCCGAAGCCGCCGATACGCTGATCGTCGGCGCGCAACTGTATGACGGCACGGGCGCACCGCCTGTCGAACGCGACGTGGCGGTCCGCGACGGCCGCATCGTCGCGATCGGCAATCTGTCGAACTGGCTTGCCGAAGAGGTGGTCGAGGCCGAGGGGCGCGCATTGGCGCCGGGCTTCATCGACGTCCACACGCACGACGACACGCACGTGATCCAGTCGCCGCAAATGCTGCCGAAGATTACGCAAGGCGTGACGACGGTGATCGTCGGCAATTGCGGCATCAGCGCGTCGCCGGTGGCACTGAAGGGCGATCCGCCCGATCCGATGAACCTGCTCGGCGAGCGCGACGCGTTCCAGTACCCGACTTTCGCCGAGTACGTGAAGGCGGTGAACGCCGCGCGTCCGGCGGTGAACGTCGGTGCGTTGATCGGCCACACGGCGTTGCGCAGCAATCAGATGGACAGGCTCGATCGCGCGGCCACGGCGCAGGAAATCGACGGCATGCGTGCGCAACTCGAAGAGGCGCTGGCTAACGGTGCGCTGGGTTTGAGTTCGGGGCTCGCATACGGCTCGGCGTTCGCCGCACCGACCGAGGAAGTGATGGCGTTGGCCGAACCGCTCGCCGCGGCGGGCGCGCTGTACACCACCCATATGCGCACCGAATTCGACGCGATTCTCGACGCGATGGACGAGGCGTACCGCGTCGGCCGTCACGCGCATGTGCCGGTCGTGATCTCGCATCTGAAGTGCGCGGGGCCGTCGAACTGGGGGCGCAGCGAAGAAGTGCTGAAGTCGCTCGAAGGGGCGCGGCGCATGCAGCCGATCGGTTGCGATTGTTATCCGTACAACCGTAGCTCGTCGACGCTCGATCTGAAGCAGGTGACGGGCGACATCGACATCACGATCACCTGGTCCGAGCCGCATCCCGAGATGGCGGGCAAGCTCGTCAAGGAGATCGCCGAGGAGTGGGGCGTCACGCAGCAGGAAGCGGGCAAGCGTCTGCAACCGGCGGGCGCGGTGTATCACAACATGTCCGAAGACGACGTGCGGCGCATCCTCTCGCATCCCGCGACGATGGTCGGCTCGGACGGCTTGCCGAACGATCCGCTGCCGCATCCGCGCTTGTGGGGCGCGTTTCCGCGCGTGCTCGGGCATTACGCGCGCGACGCCGGTCTGCTGCCGCTCGAAGAGGCGGTGCGCAAGATGACGAGTTTGTCGGCGCGTCGCTTTGGGTTGGCGCAGCGTGGCGAAGTACATATCGGCTATCACGCCGACCTGGTGTTGTTCAGCCCGGACAAGGTGCGCGACGCGGCGACCTTCGACAAGCCGCAGCAGGCGGCGGACGGCATCGACGCCGTCTGGGTGAACGGCGTGCTGTCGTATCGCGATGGCGCGGTGACGGGCGAGCGGGCCGGTCACTTCGTGGCGCGCGGCGCGGCGTCGAAGGGTGACGCGCACGGCGCGTTCTAACTATTTTTGTTCGATCGATTGCGGTGCGCGTGGCGCTGGTGCCGGCGCGTGCCGGACTTTTTAAGGAGTGTGATGATGAAGCGTTATGGCGTTGAAGGCGGAAAGGGAACGGGCGGTCAGCATATGCCGTTTTCGCGTGCGGTCGAAGCGGATGGCTGGCTCTTCGTATCCGGTCAGACGCCGATGGAAAACGGCGAAGTGATCAATGGCGGCATCGTCGAGCAATCGCACAAGGCGATCCAGAACGTGTTCGCCATCCTGAAGGAAGCCGGCTACGGCGCTGAGCATGTGGTCCGCTGCGGTGTCTGGCTCGACGATCCGCGTGACTTTGCGTCGTTCAACAAGGTGTTCCGCGAATACTTCGGCGAAAATCCGCCGGCGCGCGCCTGTGTGGTGTCGTCGATGGTGATCGACTGCAAGGTGGAAGTGGATTGCGTCGCGTATAAGAAGCCGACGGCTTGATGCGCTGCGTTCGCCGCGGTTGACTGAACCCGCGGCGAGCCACTGCGTTGTTACTGCCGGGCCAGACGCATGTTGTCCGGCATCGGCAGATTGTAGTTGGTGCGGAACGGGTTGATGTCCAGCCCGCCGCGCCGCGTATAGCGTGCATACACCGCGAGCTTGACCGGCTTGCAGGCCTTCAGCACGTCGATAAAAATCCGCTCGACGCACTGCTCGTGAAAGCCGGTGTGATTACGGTACGAAATGATGTAGCGCAGCAAGCCCGCGTGATCGATCTGCGGGCCGACGTAGTGAATTTGCACGCTGCCCCAATCGGGCTGCCCGGTCACGGGGCAGTTCGACTTCAACAGGTTGGAAAACAGCGTTTCCTCGACCGGCGCTTCATCGTGCGCCGCGCTCAACAGCGACGCGTCCGGCCGATAAATGTCGGTATCCAGGTCCAGCCGATCCAGCGACAAGCCTTCGAATTCTTCCATCTGCAGCTTGCCGAATTCATACGGCGCGGCCAGATGAACCGACACCGTCGCGCCGCAGGAAGCGGACACGTCGCGCTTGATCGTGTCACGCACCACGTCCATCGATTCGAACGCCGTTTGCGCAAACGAGCCCAGATACAGCTTGAACGACTTCGACTCGACGATATTGGGCGAGTCGGCCGGCACGAAGAAGGTTGCCACCGCGATCTGTGGTTTGCCGCGCGCGTTCAGCCAGGACAACTCGTACGCATTCCAGATGTCCGTGCCAAAGAACGGCAACTGCGCGCCAATGCCGATCGCCTCGCGCGCGTTTTTTCGCGCGATTGGAAACAGCAGTGATGCGTCATATTGTTCGGTGTAAGTGGAAGCCTTACCCAGCGGAGATTGTTCGGGTGTCATGATGCGTTCACGATGCCACTCATCACATGCCCGGTCGCCGTCACGACGCGGGCCGATTCGCAGTGGCCAATTTGGTCGTCGAAGAAAAAGTCCGGCTCGAACTCGCGCAGGAATGCGCTCTTGTCGAGGCCGCCGAGGAACATCGCTTCGTCGATTTCGATGTTCCATGCCATCAGCGTGCGGATCGCGCGCTCATGCGCGGGCGCCGAGCGCGCCGTCACCAATGCCGTACGAATATGCATCGGCGCGGCTTCATCCGCGAGTTTTTGCAGCCGGTGCAGCGCTTCGAGCAACGGCTTCAACGGACCGTCCGCGAGCGGCAGGTCCTTGTTGTGAATCTCGTGGCCGACGAAGGCGCGCAGGCCGTCTTTCTGGAACACGCGTTCCGCTTCGTCGGAAAACAGCACGGCGTCGCCGTCGAACGCGATGCGGATTTCGTCGGGATACTTGCTCGCCATTTTCGCCGATTCGGGCAACACGCGTGCAGCCGGAAATCCGGCGGCCAGCGCGTCGCGCACGTCCTGCTGATTCGCGGACAGAAACAGCGACGCGTTCAGCGGCTTCAGATAGCCGAACGGTGCGCGCCCACGCGTGAAGACGCCGCGCTCGATCGCGAGCCCGTGTTCGCGGCACGAATGAAACGCGCGCAGTCCGCTAATCGGATCGCTGCGCGACAGAATCACCACTTCGACGCGATGGCCGCCGGTGTTCAGCGCGAGCAGCTTGCGGATCAGCGGAAACGCGACGCCCGGTTTGGCGGGCACGGCAAGCCGGTCGCGCTGCAACGCTTCATAGGTGTGCAGGTCGCCTTCTTCGTACACGCGGTTCTCTTCTTCGAAGTCGAACAGCGCGCGCGACGAGATTGCCACCACCAGTTTGTCGGCGAGCGAGAGAGCCATCTGCGCGTTTCAGTCCTTGTTATGCAAGAAACAGCCGATACACCGGGTTTTGCGTCTCTTCCCAGTTCGGATAGCCGAGCGTCGCGAGAAAGCGCTCGAACGCGTCGGTCTCGCTCGCGGGCACCTGGATGCCGACAAGGATCGAACTGTAGTCCGCGCCCTGGTTGCGATAGTGGAACAGGCTGATGTTCCAGTTCGGCGCCATCGACGACAGGAACTTCATCAGCGCGCCCGGCCGCTCGGGAAACTCGAAGCGGAACAGGCGCTCGTCATGCGCGAGTGGCGAGCGCCCGCCGACCATGTAGCGGATGTGCTGCTTCGAGAGTTCGTCGAAGGTCAGGTCCGCGGTCGCAAAGCCGTGCGCTTCGAAGGCGCCCGCGATCTGCGCGGACTCGCTGCGGTTCCTGATCTGCACGCCAACGAAGATATGCGCCGAGTTCGCGTCCGCGATCCGGTAGTTGAACTCGGTGACGCTGCGCGTGCCGACCAGTTCACAGAAACGCCTGAAGCTGCCGCGCTCTTCGGGGATCGTCACCGCGAACACCGCTTCGCGTGCTTCACCGACTTCGGCGCGCTCGGCGACAAAGCGCATGCGATCGAAGTTCATGTTCGCGCCCGACGTGATCGCGATCAGCGTCTGGTTCTCGATGCCTTCGCGCTCGGCATACTGCTTCGCGCCCGCAACGGCTAGCGAGCCAGCCGGTTCGAGCACGCTGCGGGTGTCCTGGAAGACGTCCTTGATTGCCGCGCACAGCGCGTCGGTGTTCACGAGCAGCACGTCGTCGAGATATTCGTTGCACAGGCGGAAGGTTTCTTCACCGACCAGCTTCACCGCCGTGCCGTCCGAGAACAGTCCGACTTCGTTCAGCGTGACGCGCTCTCCTGCTTTGAGCGAGGCGGCCATCGCGCACGAATCATCGGTCTGTACGCCGATCACCTTGATCTCCGGGCGCACCGATTTCACATACGCAGCCACGCCCGCCGCGAGTCCGCCGCCGCCGATCGGCACGAAGATCGCGTGAATCGGCCCCTGATGCTGGCTGAGAATTTCCATCGCGACCGTGCCTTGCCCTGCGATCACGTACGGGTCGTCGAACGGATGCACGAAGCTCAGGCCGCGCTCTTCCTGCAGTTTGACCGCATGGCCATAAGCGTCGCTATACGACTCGCCGAACTGCACCACCTCGACTGTCGGCCCACCATGCGCGCGTACCGCATCGACCTTCACCTGCGGCGTCGTCACCGGCACTACGATGATCGCCTTCACACCCATGCGTGCCGCCGACAACGCGACGCCCTGCGCATGATTACCCGCCGATGCCGTAATCACCCCACGCTCCAGCGCTTCAGCCGGAAGATGCGCCATCTTGTTGTACGCGCCGCGCAGCTTGAACGAGAACACCGGCTGGTTGTCCTCACGCTTCAGATACACCGGATTGCGCAGACGTGCCGACAGATTCGGCGCGCGCTCCAGTTCGGTTTCGCGGGCCACGTCGTAGACGCG
>NZ_NPIH01000284.1 GCF_012275575.1 Paraburkholderia sp. SG-MS1
GACCGGCACCGGCGGTGGCGTCGGCACGGGCACGGGTGCAACGCCCAATAGCCCGTCGATGAACCGCTCGAATAGCGACATGAACAATGGTATGAACCAGGGCACGCGCAGCGGCACCGGCACGAACGACATGAACAGTGGCGGCGGCACGATGCAGAAAGGCCAGTAAGCCATGGCCGAAGCGATAGCGCGGTAGCGCAGCCGCCTTGGTCACCCCACTCACTCCGGACAGGCGACGACGCCGATGGTGGCGCCGTCGCCTTTCTGTTTTCTTTGGCAAACGTGCTGCACCACAGGGGCATCGGGACGACTTGTTAGCCTTTCAACCCAACGGCAGTTTTTGCAAAGCGCTCTATCCCGGCGAAAGCCGGCACGCCGCGACAGTCTCCTGCAGCGCTCTCATCTCAAGGCACACTCGAAGCTGCCCGCAAGATTCACATTGCCTTTGCCGAGGTAGCGCGGAAACAGCGGATAGCGGCACAAAGGCCGGGAGCGTCCATTGGTCGCCGCGGCGATGTCGGTCGCCGTCAAGGTCTCGGGCGGCAGGCCGCGTGTCACCCAGTTGTCGAGCGCGCCCAGCAGATCCACCGACGGCACGAACACGCCGCTGCCATGCTGAAAACCCGGCACCATGTATAGCCGCATGAAACCGTCGACCTGCGCGGTGCCGAATCGATCGATCAGCGCCTCGTGATATGCGATCGTCTGATTCGGGCTGATGACTTCGTCGGCGAGGCCTTGCACGGTGATCAGCTTGCCGCCGCGCGCGATGTAGCGCGACAGGTCGGGGTTCATCGCGCCGATTGTCTGCGAGAGCGCGACCAGTTGCGCGCGATATTTTCCGGGCCGCTGCGGGTCGAATCCGAGCGAGTCAAAGTCCGCGTCCCGTGCCACGAAATAGCGGATATAGCCGTCGCCCTGCGCGAACAGATAACCGTTGGCATAGAACGTCGGCACCGGCAGACGCTCCGGCTGATGCCCGAGCCCGAGCAGCCCGGTCAGCCGCGTGCCCTGAAAAACGTTGTAGCCGCGATAGCCCGCCACGTCCCACGCCAGCCGGTAGGGCAAGGACAGGCCATCGCGCATCACCAGCAAGGTGGCGAGCTGCGCATCCGTCAGGCATTCATCGGATGCGTGCGCGGGTCCCGCGCAACGCAGCGAATCGACGATCTCCGCCTCATGCTCGCGACAGCCGGCGACGTCGCTGACGATACCGTCCGCCGCGCCGTCGAGCCGGTCGCAGGCAGCGAGCGTGCGTTGATAAACGCGGTCGAGCAAGGGCGGCGAAATGAAGCCGCCGGGCGTCGCGTACTCTGCGCGGCCGAGCTTCACGCCGAGCAGGCGCACGCCGGAGAAATTGAGCGCGGGGGAATTGGCGATCACGCCGTCGTAGTCGTCGGGAAAGCGCTGCATCACGGTGTAGCCTTCGCGCCCGCCGGTCGAGCCGCCGGCAAAATACATCCGCTGCGGCAGCCTGCCGTAAGCGCGCGCGATCAGCGCGAGCGCGACGTCGTGGGTCTTCTTCAGATGCGCATAGCCGAAATTCGTCACCGCTTCGTCGACGAGGCCGAACACCGCCAGCGACGAATCGCCGACATGCCCCGAGTCGTCGCCGAACGTCGCATAGCCTTGCGCGAGCGGCGCGCGATCCGGCGAAAACGGCATCACGCCGGTGCCGCTCACCACCACGCCGTTGTAGCCGCCGCCGCCGATCTGCAGCGCGCGGCCGTTCCAGCGGCGCGGCAGATTCAGATCGAAACGGATATCGGGCGTGCTCGCCTTGAGCCCCTCGATGCGTCCGGTGATGCGGCAATACTCGCCGCCTTGCTGATTGCCGGGCGCAGTCGCGCGCACCATGGCCGCGGTTTCGATCCGCGCGCCGGCGGTCGGCAACGCAATCAGTTCAGGAGACAGCACCGCGCCCGCGAATTCCGCGCAGCGCATCGCGAGAGGCGCCCCGGCGGCCGAGGCAAACACCGTGTGAGCCGCAAGCGAGAGCAGCGCGGCAGCGGCGGCGGACCCTGCCGCCGTACGCACATTCCCTCCGCGACGCCGACCGCGCCACTGCACCGTCATCCGTAACCCGCGCCATTGGCGGGCGCACCCGACTGCTGTTCTTTCCAGCCGCTCCAGCCGCGCGCGATCATCAGCACGGCGCCGATCGCGACGAGATCGCCACTCAGCCCGATCAACACGCCGCGCAAGCCATGAAACGTATGCGGCGTGGCGGTGTCGACGATCAACGACACCAGCGTGCCGGCGACGAAACACACGAGCCCGGTGCGCCCGACCGTCACCACCGCGGGCAGCCGCCGCGCGAGCCGCGCGATGCTGCCCATGCGCACGAGCTGCGCGGCCAGCCAGGCGATGACGATGAAGTTGATCACACGATCCACGGAGAGGTTCTGTTTAAACGTGCCGGGCAACGGTTGCGTCAGCACGAAGAGTTTAACGATGGCGAACGCCAGCACCGCGACCACTGCGGCGCGCGTGATCCAGCGCGCGGTACGGCTTGCGTGAAAGCACTCGCTGATAGGCTGCACCCGGCACAGCATGCCGAGCACGAACATCAGTTGCCATGCAAACGGATTAAAAGCCCAGTCGGCCATGTCGTCAATGCTGAATAACGCGGCCAGCGGACGGGCGAAGGCCCAGATCGCCACGCTCAGACCGAGCGCGATCCACGGCGCGCGGCGCGCGAGCGGCACCGAGAACGGCACGCACAGCGCAAACATCACGTACATCGGCAACACGCTCGACAGATACGGTTGACGCCGCAGCACCGCGATATCGAACGCCGTGCGCAGCGGCTGACCCGCGAACGGCGTCCAGCCCGTCAGCTCGACCATCGGCGGATTCAGATGCAGCAGTGCGAGGAGCGCGCCGGACACGAGCGTCAACATCGCCGTCAACAGATAGGCGCGATAGATTTCCCAGCAGCGTCTGACAAAGCGCATTTTCGCCGCGCTCTCCCCACGGCCTGCGAGCACCGCTGTATACGCCGCAGCCGACGCATAGCCGCCGAGGAACACGAACACTTCCGCCGAGTCGCACAACGCGTACGCATGCAACATCAGGTGCGACAACGTGCTGCCTGGAATGTGGTCCAGCACGATGACGATCAGCACGAGGCCGCGGAAGAAATCCACTTCGATCGAGCGCCCCCTGGCGGGACTTGCTTCGGCACGGCCACGACGAATGTCCATTCAGGCTCTCGGGGAATGGCGTGAACGACGCGCCGGGGAAAGCGGCCATGAGCAATGTCCATGAGCCGCCGTCGTTCGTAGGAACACCATGACGATAATTCGTTCCGGCGAGCCGCGTGCGTGCTGCCAACGCGCGCTGACAAGCGGCCTCTAATTGCGTTCCTCAAGACGGCAATCTGAAATCGCGCTGTCGGCGTGCGGTAATACTGAGGCATCGCGACTTCGATTCGCGGCAAGTTTTGCGGGTTTCGTGCGCAAAAGGCGTGTAGCGCCGGCCATGAGCGTGGAAAAAAAATCGCCGAATGCACGCGACGATTTTTTTCGCTTTTTTTCATCGTACGATGGTTGCACGCTTGCCCGCCGGAGCTCGCGCGCGTCAGTTGCGCGATGCCCTCTTGCGGCGGCGGCCACTCATGTGGACCGGACACGTTGCCAGCCGAACCTCAAACGGGCGGCTCGCCAGGCGTCATGACGACGCCCTCTTTTCGCCGCGGCCAGGCTTAGCCATCGCCGGGCACACCGGTCCTTCCACTACCGCCCTGAACGGCTGCGCGCCGCGCCCCCCTTCGCTCTGGAAGACAACCACATGAACAACAGAATTGCCGGCTTCGACGGATTGCGCGCCATCGCAGTGCTGATGGTATTTTTTCAGCACCGGCTATTTGGCGACATCGGCGAGATCGGGCATCTCGGTGTATGGATCTTCTTCGCGCTGAGCGGCTTTCTGATCATCGGCATTCTTTCCACGCAACGTTTGCGCATCGAAGCAGGTACCAGCCGGTTCGGCGCCGAACTCAGGCGCTTCCTGTTTCGCCGGACCCTACGCATCTTTCCGATCTATTACCTGATGCTGGTGGTGATGTGCGTGCTGATGGCGTTCGGTCTCGCGAGCCCCGAGCTCGCGAGCGGCATGCCGTTTCATTTCGCGTATCTGTCGAACTTCTGGATCGGTTCGGTGTTGCGTTTCTGGCCGGGGCGCTACTCGCATTTGTGGAGTCTTGCGATCGAGGAGCAGTTTTATCTCGTGGTGGCGCCGCTCTTGCTGCTGGTTGCCGTGCGGCGGCATCGCGCGGTGTGCTGGACGATCGTCGTGCTCGGACTGGCTTCCCTGCTGACGATGCGCGCCGCGCATTGGGACGAGATCACGATCTACACGCATCCGTTGACCAACTTCTGGCTGCTGGCATTGGGTGGGATCGGCGGTTTAATGATCGCCCGCGAGCAAAGCGCCCTGCGGGCCTGGCTCGGATGCGGCATGACGCTGTTCGCTTTGAGTCTCGCCCTCGTGGGCTTGTGCGCGACCGAGCCGCGGTGGAGCGAACTGGACAATCCGATGCTATTCACCGTGATCAGCGCGGTGTACGGCGTGTGCATCGCGGCGCTGGTCGGCTCGATTGCGTGCTGCCGCAATGCGGTTGTCATCGGTATGCTCGAAACGGGCTGGTTGGTAAGCTTCGGACGCATCAGCTATGGCTTTTACCTCTATCACAACCTGATTCCCGATCTGAGCCGCAACCATCACGCTGCGGCGTTTTTCGGCGGCACGGTGCCGCTATGGGCGCGCGCGGCGGGCATTGCCGGGTCGTTTGCAATCTCGCTGGCGATAGCGGTGCTGTCCTGGCGGCTGATCGAGGAGCCGATTCTCCGGCTGAAGACGCGGCGCAAGTCTGCTGCGCATGCGGCGCGCCCGGTTGCGGCGCAAACCCCTGTGCGTTGAAGCCCCGCCATGAACGCGCGCCGCGCGAAGACGGCACCGCCTCCGACGCTGCCTGAGCGCTCGCGCTGCGTAGAGCGCTACGTCGAGACATCAAAGGGGTCGTGGAACGCGGCTTGCGGCATACCGTTCAGTCTCATCAACCGGAGAACGTCGTGGCAAACACCGCAAATGTCCCGAACGAGCCTGACGAGCACGAGCGGCGGGCCGACGAAGACCCGGGCAGCCCTCCCACCGAGGTGTCCAAACCGATCGGAGATGCGATTCCGACGCCGGTCGAACCCGGCCTCGATCAGCCGTTGCCGCACAAAGGCGAGGACCCTGTGCCGGAAAAAGAGGAAGGCGACGGCACCGCATTAGGCGATACCGACACGCCGGGCGTGCCTGAACCCGGACCGTCCGACTTCGCGTAGCGCGCGGCGACGCTCGAAAGACCAGGTCCGAGGCAGCAAGTGCGGGAGCAGCAAAGGGTGTACAGGAACCGCGCTTGCGCGCCCGTTGACCTTGAAGCCGCGCTCAGCAGGACGCGTTGACGCTCAAGCCGCAGCCGGCTCGTGCACGATCTTGAGCGTGCTCTTGTGTTCCTTGATCAACCGGTAGACCGTTTCGCCGGGGACGGTTTCATGCTCCAGCAGTTCGTCGGCGATCGCGCGCAGCACCGGTTCGTACGCATGCAGCAGGTTGTAGCAAAGCGCGTTCAATTCCTTGAGCAGCACGTTCGCATGCTCGATCGCGCTCTTCATCTGCAAGCCCGCGTACTGCGACGGCAGCGCCGCGAGGCTGAACAGATCGCCGTCGCTGTTGAAGCCGAACTTCGACACCATGTCGAGGCTGATTCGCGACGCCTCCTGCAAATCCGATGCGGCGCCGCTCGATGCTTCGGAGAACGTCAGAATTTCCGCGTTGCGCCCGCCCAGCAGCACCTGGATCTCGTTGCGGATTTCGGTCTCACGGTACAGATGCTTGTCCTGCGCCTTGGTGATGAGCGCGACGCCCAACGCGCCGCCGCGCGGCAGGATCGTCACCTCTTCCAGCACGCCAGTGCCCAGCAGCGCGGCAACCAGTCCATGTCCCGCTTCATGCACCGCGATGCGGGTCCGTTCGTCTTCGCTAAGCGCGCGCTCGGCGCCGCTCACGTCGCCGATACGCGCAATCTTGATCGCTTCCATGAAATGCTTCGCGGCGATTTCCGTATCGCCGGCTTTGCGCGCGACGAGCCCCGCCTGGTTCACCACCATCGCGACCGTGGCCGGCGACAGGCCCGTGGTCAACCGCGCGAGCTGGTCATAGTCGATATCCGCGGACTTCGACTTCAGCTTCTCCGCGTAGAAGCGGAAAATCTTCGCGCGGTCTTCTCGATCGGGCAAACGAACCTGCACGGTGCGATCGAACCGGCCCGGCCGGCGCAACGCCTCGTCGAGATTGTCGGGATGGTTGGTCGCAGCGACGATGATGACCCCTTCGTTCGACGCGAAGCCGTCCATTTCCGCCAGCAACTGATTGATGATCCGGTTGCTCTCGGCTTCGACGGGACCGCCGCCGGTATCGGTGCGTTTCGCGAGACCGTCTGCTTCGTCGATGAAGATCACCGTGGGCGCATTCTTGCGCGCCAGTTCGAACAAATGCTTGACCTTCTGAATGCCGACTCCGTAGTACTTCGCGCTGAAGTAGCTGCCGGTGATCGAAATGAAGCTCGCGCCGCATTCGCCGGCCAGCGCCTGCGCGAGCCGCGTCTTGCCGACGCCCGGGCCGCCCACCATCAGAATGCCGCACGGCGCGCGCACGCCCATCGACGTGAACTGCTTCGGATCGGACAAATAGCCGCGAATGTCGGCGAGAGCGGCTTTCGCTTCACCCGCGCCGATCACGTCGTCAAAGCGCAGCGCGGGCGTTTCGCTGAGCAGCTTCGCGCCGCCCTTCATTTCGCGCCGCATGAACCACACCATCCCGCCGATCAGCAACAGCGGCAACAGCACGCTGATCGCGTCACGCACGTGGTCCAACGCCTGCGTCAGGCGCGCGCCGTCGGTGCGGATGTCCGCATCGGGCAGCCACACGAGTTGATACGGCGCAGCCTCGCCGGATTTGGGTTCGCCGAGCAACAACGCGTGCGAGAACGTCGCGTTGTGGTCGGTGACGAAATACTTCGCGCCGTCACGGGTCGACACGAGGATCGCGCTGGGGCTCACGCCAATCGCGGCTACCCTGGCGTCGTGAATATCGCGCAGCATCTCCGACGCGTCTTTCTCTTCATGCGTCCATCCGGACGGGTCGTGGCGCATCTGGCTCGCCACGCCGGTCAGCGCGGTCGCCGCCTGCGCCGCGCGCTGTCGGGAATGCCAGAAGCCCAACGCGAGCATTACCGCGATGAGAACCACCATCATCGCGACGGTCATCTTGCGTGTACGTCTTTTCCCAAGCGAATTGTTTCCCGGCTTCATAAGTCACTTCCAAAAACGGGCTCAAAAGGCAAGCCCCAATACTTGTCAAAATCAGGGAGGCGGAGAGTAGCGGGGGAAATCGGCTATGCGATAAACACCGCGCGTGCGGGGAAGAAAGGAGAACCAGGCATGCGTCCCTTTTTGCCGCGTCCGCCAGCGACAGTATGTCGCGTGATTGCGTCTTCCAAATCGCGGAAAAGGCCTGTTTCTACTGTCAATCCCGGGTTTGACGCCGTCGGCATCAACGAAACGGGGCGAAGATTTGAGAGGCATGACTGCACTGCTCCGGCGCATAGTTTATCAGCGTTAAATTACCCGCGTGGTTTGAATAGCTATATTTAACCGCACCCCAATTGATGCGGTCAGAATTACTTCCGTCTGAGTTTATTTAAATGCCCGTTAAAATAAACAGTCGGCCATGATGCGTGGTTTTTACGCGAGGACACCGGCCTATTGCGAGATAAGGCGGGCGCGCCTTGGCGGCAAACAGCGGATGGTAAGTCTGGACGTTGGCGGTACGCCTGCGATCCGACCACGGCTGCGGCGACACCGCATGGATTCACGCGGCCAGTTGTCTTTCAGGTCAGGGCAGATGAGCGACGCGCCTCTTCGGGCCGTTCGCATCATCGCCACTTTCTCTCAGGTCCTACGGTTTTTATGATCGAAGCTGGCCCGCATCGATAGGATTCTTTCTGCTTTGCTAACCGGGTCCTCACCCTCCACCATTAACCGGCTCAGGCGGCCGTGCGTCGCTTCAGCCCGGTCCGCGCTTCGCTTGCCAGCCTTTCCAGCAGCCTTGCGGTCCGTTGTCGCTGGCTCGCAATGAGTTCATGCGTCTCTTCGAGCGCCCGGACGCGTTTTTCCCAATACTCGCGGTCGAACCCATGCTGCAAGTGCGCCGCGCCCTCGCGCGTGACGTACTCGACCATGTTCTCGAGATGTTCCAACTGGCTGTCCACCAGATTGGCCGGACGCCGCCCGCCGCTTTGCGCGGTGGGTTGCCTGATCGTGCCCCTCATCGTTCATACCCCGTGTCTTGCCTGCTGGCAAAGCGTGGACCTCGCCGCCCATCGGGCCGTACCCGACGGGCCGGCTTGTCTTGCGCAGTTGCGATTTCCGGTGCGGAACCTCAGCGAGCCCGCCTGCGGCGCCGTCGGCGAAACCGACCTGCAATCTAATCGTGCGACGATATCGCAGCTTTTTTGTTACGCTTGACCACCTGTCTCAATATTTGACGCTCGGCGCGAGAAATATTCGTTCACCGGCCACTTGCCGCCGTGCTGTCGCCGCAACCGCTGCTCACCGCGGTTACCTCGTCGCCCCAACCGAATCATGAACCAGCGTTCACTGCCGCCCCATCTGGCCGCGGCTGCCGCCGCCGATTCACGCTCGATCATTTCGACGAGCCGTTTCAGCACGCGCGGACTTGCGCCTGACGAGCAATTCCTCGCCTGGCGTCAGCGCGTGGGGCACGTGGTCGACGCGCCGCCGTCGAAGGAGCAGATCGCGCGGGGCTTTCGCGGTGAAATCGACCTCTATGCGGTCGGCGGGATGGTGCTGACGGACTGCCGCACCGATTCGATGCGGCTGGAACGCTCGGTGGCGCGCGTGTCCACCGACACGCGGCGCGATTACGTATTCCAGCTCTTTCTCGAAGGAGAAGTCGGCCAGGTGACGGGCATGCGCAAGAAGCGCAGCGATCCGGGCTCGGTGCAGGGCATCGTCGCGTTCGATCTGAACCAGCCGTTTCGCGCCGAACGCCCCGAGAGCCGGCTACTCAGCCTGTTCGTGCCGGCCGCGCTCGTCGACGAGGGCTTGCGCGACGGCGCCGGGATTCACGGGCGCATCGTTCAGAAGGAGTCGCCGCTGGCGGGCGTCGTGCTGGATCATCTCGCGGCGCTCGCCCGCGACATCCCCTCGCTCGATCCGGCCGCCGCCATCGACGCGCTGCAGGCCGGCGCGCAGTTGCTGCTCGCGGCGTTTCGCAAGGCGGCAAATCTGAGCGGCACGGACCGCGCCGCGCTGCAGGCCGCGTTGATGGGACGGGTGCGCCGTCACGTCGAGGCCAACCTGCATCAGCCCGACCTCACGCCGACCAGCGTGGTCGAGGCGCTGCAACTGAAACGCGCGACGATCTACCGCTGGTTCGAGCATGAAGGCGGCCTCGGCGCCTATATTCGCCATCGCCGGTTGCGGGAAGCGGCGGACGAACTGGTCCGGTTTCCGCATCGGCACGTCGTGGAAATTGCCTACGGACTCGGCTTTAACAGCGCGTCCGACTTCACCCGCGCGTTTCGCCGCGCCTTCGACATGAGCCCGCAGGACATGCGCGTTCGCGCGCTGGACCTGCAGCGTCAGCAGCTGCCGTAGCGCTCAGGCGATTGGCCGGGCCACCCGGCTGTCGGCGCACGCAAGGGGCGCCGCCGGCTCCGGAAACAATTTCAGCGCGATCAGCGTCAGCATGGTCGCGCCCATCAGATACCAGGCCGGAATCATCGGATCGCCCGTGCGCTCGATCAGCCATGCGACGAGAAATGGCGAAAAGCCTCCGAACAGCACCACGCCGACGCTGTAGATCAGCGACAGCCCGGCCGCGCGCCGGTGCGCCGGGAACGCCTCCATCATCAGCACCGAACCCGCGCCCGCGTTGTTGACGGCCAGCGCCACATACGCGGTGATGATGACGAGCGCGGCGAGGTCGCCCGCGCCGTGGGTCAGTGCACGGAACGCGAGCCACGCCACTAGCAGCGACGCCCACAGCGACGCGTACTGCAAGGTCTTGCGGCTCGCGAACCGGTCGGCCGCGCGTGCGACGAGCGGCGTCACCACGAGAATCACAAGGCCCGACAGGCAGGCCGTCAGCAAACTGATCGCCGGCGGCCGATGCAGCGTACGAACGAGGTAGGCCGGCATGTAGAACACAGTGATGTAGATGCTCACCGAGGGCGCGGCCATCATCAGCATGCCGCAGACGAGTGCTCGCCGGTGCTCCGCGAACAGCCGCCGCGGGTCGAGCCGCACGCGCTGGCGCGGTGCGGCCGCCGGCATGCGGCGTCGCAGATACCAGCCGACCGGGCCGATCAGGCCGCCCAGCACGAACGGGACGCGCCACCCCCATTCGAGCATCGCCGCAGGCGACAGCAACGCCGTGGTGCTCGCGCCGACCAGCGCGGCGGCGAAGGCGGCGGCGCCCTGGCTCGCGCCGCGCCAGCTCACCATGAAGCAGCGCTGCCGGTCACCCGCAGACTCCATCAGCGAGGCCGATGCGGGGCCGATTTCGCCGCCCGCCGCGAGTCCCTGCATCAGCCGCGCGAACACCATCAGCATGGTCGCCGCCGGACCGATCGACGCATGGCCCGGCAGGCACGCGATCAGCCACGTGCCGAGCGTCATCAGTGCGAGCGATACCGTGAGACCGGCCTTGCGGCCGCGGCTGTCGGCGATGTGGCCGATCATCAGCGCGCCGAGCGGGCGCATCACGAAGCCGGCGCCGAAGGTGGCGAGCGACAGCAGCAGCGACGCCGCGGAACTGCTCGACGGGAAGAACAGCTTGCCGATGATGCCGGCCGAGAAGCTATAGACGGTGAAGTCATAGGCAACGAAGCCGTTGCCGATCACGATCGCGATGATGATGCGCCGGAGTTCGGCGCGGGATGGCGGGGCCTGGGTGCCGGCGGCGGTGTGCATGGGTGGCGGTCGGCGGTTCGTTGAGGGGTTAAGGGAAGGGGCGTCGCAAAGGGGGTTGTCGCTACGGGGCTCGCTTTCGGTCTCCGTCGGTTCCCGTCGTTAACGGCCCGCCGTCGCGTAACTTGATGAGCGAGCGGCGGTGTCGCCTTCCCGAGCGCATATCGCGCTGCAGACTTCCCGTCACGACGATGCTCGCTCAGTTCGATTTTGATCCCGAGTGACAACACGATCCTATGCCGGAATTCGAGTGCGACACCTAAGCGCATCGGCGCGCGTGGCGCTGCTACACTGGCGCGACGCTAATCCGCCAGCCCATCCACGCGCCCTTGCCGCCGACCCACGCTCCAACTTCATGCTTCGATTCGACCACCTCAGCAAGCAGTACAGCGAACGCGTCATCTTCGAGGAGCTGCATTACGACGTCGCGTCGGGATGCATCGCGTTAAACGACGAATCCGGCAGCGGCAAATCGACCCTGCTCGGCATCCTCGCCGGCACGCTCGTAGCCGACGCCGGCGAAGTGTGGCTCGGCGGTCATTCGCTGCGCCGTGAGCCGCTCGCCGCCAAGGGCGTGCTCACGTATGTGCCGGAAGATTGCATGCCCTCGCCGGACCGAACCGGCCGCGAGTACCTGGGCCATGTGGCGTCGGAGAGAAAGACGACCGTCGGGAGCGACACGTTCGATCTGGCCGATCGCTTCGGTCTCGCGCCGCATCTCGACAAGCGCTTCGAGCAGACGTCGTTCGGCAGCCGCAAGAAGTTTTTCCTGACGGCAGCCGCGCTCGGCGAAACCAGAGTGGTGATTGCAGATGAGCCAGTGGGCGGACTCGATGCGAGCGCACGGACCGTGCTGGCCGATCTGTTCAGAACGCTGGCCCGCACCCGCACCGTCTTTTTCACGAGCTACGACGCGGCTTTTACTCAAGCATGCGAGGCGACCAGCATCAGCTTCGCCGAGCTCGCGGGGCGCGGCTAGCGGAGCATCGCGCGCCGCCGCGCGTGTCGAGCGCAGCAGCAGCGGGCGCGGCACCGCGAACCTTGGTGCCACGCGCGTCCGCCGAGTGCGCAACTCACACGGCCACGCAGATTTTCCCGAAGTGAGTGCCCGATTCCTCGTGCCTGAAGGCGTCGCCGAGTTTGTCCAGCGTGAACGTGCTGTCGATCACCGGCTTGATGCCCGTCACTTCCAGCGCACGAATCATGTCGAGCTGATCCTGGCGGCTGCCGACGATCAACCCCTGCAAACGCTGCTGCCTCGCCATCAACGCCGCTGTCGGCACCGGGCCCGCGCGGCCGGTCAACACGCCGATCAGCGCAATATGGCCGCCGATCCGGCAAGCGGTAATCGATTGCGGCAAGGTGCCCGGACCAGCCACTTCGATCACGTGATCGACACCGCGCCCGCCCGTCAACTGACGAACCTGCTTGCCCCACTCGGGGTTGTCGCGATAGTTGATCGTATGGTCCGCCCCGAGATCGCGCAGCTTCGCAAGTTTCGTCTCCGATGACGACGTCGCGATCACCGACGCGCCCATCGCCCTGGCGATCTGCAAGCCGAAGATCGACACGCCGCCCGTGCCGAGTACGAGCACCGTGCTGCCCGCCTTCAACTGCCCGTCGACGACGAGCGCGCGCCACGCGGTCAGCCCGGCCGTGGTCAGTGTGGCGGCTTCGGCGTGACTGTAGCCGCGTGGCGCGTGCGTGAAGTAGTGGCTCGGCAGGACGACGACTTCGCGTGCGTAACCATCGACGCCGTCGCCGGGCGTGGTCGAGAAATCGCCGATCGCCGGCGGGCCGTTTTCCCAGAACGGGAAGAAGCACGACACGACGTGATCGCCCGCCTTGAAGTCGCTGACGCCCTCGCCGACTGCTTCGACGACGCCCGCGCCGTCCGCCATCGGAATGCGGCCCGCTTCGGCCGGCAGGTTGCCGTTCACCACACCAAAGTCGTGGAAGTTCAACGAATTCGCGTAAATGCGCACGCGAATCTGGCCCGCCGCAGGTTGACCGGGATCGGGGAGATCGACCACCTGGAGATTCGCCACGGTGGCGGGCGAACCGATCTTGACGGCTTTCATGTTTGTTTTCCTTTCGTGAGCTTTGTCGGCTGCGTGGGCTTGGTGAGCAACGCGCGCGCCTTACGTTACGCACGCGCTTTGCAAGCACGCTTGAGCAGCGTGGCGTGCATCGCTCGATGCTTGCCTCGCAACAAGCATCCACCCGCCATTCGAGTCGCAGAAGAATACCGTATGCACGATTTGCGCGTCGGCACACGCGCATAGGCCCCATACGCAACGCGTTCATTGATAGGTCATGGCGAACGTAGCGATTCCTTTTACCGTGCTCGCACCCACCGTTCCCGTCGAAATGGACTGCGCGCTCAGCGCAATGCGCGTCGTGCTCGACGACGCCCCGCCCACTCGCCGGACCATAGCAAGTGCAATGCGGGACACCGCCTGAAAGCGACTACTTCACTGTCTGGATAACTTCGAAGCCCTCGAATTCCGGGTGCCCGAGATAGAGGACGCGGTTCTCGTTGCCCGCGCTCCGATGCGCGGCCCGAAAGGCTTCCGATTTCGTCCACGCTTCGAACGCCGCGTGGTCGCGCCAGATCGTATGGCTGGAATACAGAACGTGATCTTCCTTGCGCGGTCCCCTCAGCAGATGAAATTCCACGAAGCCCGGAACCTCTTTCAGATGCGTGTCACGAGACGTCCACAGGTGTTCGAAGGCGGCCTCGGACCCTGGCGTCACTTTGAAGCGGTTCATGGCGATATACATGCTGTCGGCCTCTTTGCAGTAGCGGTACGGTTGGCGGCCAGCGGACTCTCCAGCCGGCTCATTCACGAGTCGTGGGCCCGCGACGCGGCTTTTTATTATAGGCCTGCACTTGCCGACGCTTTGCTCAGCGCGCCTACGTCTGCATCGCAGCAGGATTCAATTCCATATGCAGGATCCAGCCAGCGTTGCGGACAGTCTTCGGCGATTTGCACATGCTGGCCCGCCTCGCACTCCAGGGACGACGCCATAAAGGCCGCGAAACGATCGCTGCGGACGGTATAAAAGTCCCGTGCAGCAAAATGCGCGCGTTACGACGCGGTTGGCGTCGTAGCGCAGTCTCTCGAGGAACCGGAAGAACACGGCGGCCGGTCTGATGCGGCAGCCGCCGCGGGCGCGCGCACCGGCGCCTCCTCGATCGAACTGGCTCGCTGACAGCTATCAGGCCGCCCGTTGGATTGTCCGACCCGGCGTCTGGCATCCGTCAAAGGGGCTTGACTTTACCGCAGTGTGAAGGTCCACGCTTGAGCCTGGTTTCCGATAGGAGCAGGAAATGGAATTCGCAATTCCCGACATAGCGTCTGGTGGATGCGCCAATGCAATCAGCCGTGCCGTCACCCGTCTGGCCCCGCAGCGAAGCCCGAGCTTGACGTCGCCCTCGAGCGCGTCGAGGGCGTCTCGACGCTGTCGCGGCAGCGGCTCATCAAGGTGATCGAGGCGGCGGCTTTGCATCCCTCTCCAGAAAATTGAAGGCATGCCTGCGGGACAACACGACGCCTGGTTAAACTTTCGCTTCCCCGGCAGCAGGTCGCTCGAGACACTCTTCACCAACGGACATCCCACTATGAAAAACCTTCGCGCATTTCGTGCTCTTTGTTTGTTCAGCGGCTTGACGTTCGCCGCGGCGGCCATGCCGGCCCACGCGCAGCAAGCGCCCGCGATGCACGGCATGCACATGTCCGGCTCGGAGCATGCGGATTCAGGCGAATCGACGCAAGCGTTCAAGGCCGCCGACGACAAAATGATGCAGAACATGAGCGCCCCCGACTACACCGGAGACGCCGACAAGGACTTCGTCGCTCACATGATTCCGCACCATCAGGGGGCGATCGACATGGCGCAGGTGGAATTGAAATACGGCAAGGACCCGGAGATCAGGCGCCTCGCGCGGGACATCGTCAAGGCGCAGCACGATGAGATCGCGTTCATGCGTCGCTGGCAGGCAAAGCACGGCGGGAAGTAAGCAGCAACCCACGCCGCCGGGTTGAGCGTGGGGCATGCTGCACAGGGTGCACTGCCCAATGCGCGGTCGTCCATAGTGACACCACCCGCGGCGCGGGCATCACTTCAAACAATCCTGGCGCCCCTGCGTTTCGCCGCACCTTTCAGTCGTGCGGTGAACGCCTCGCTCGCGTCGTCCAGCGGCGCGCGCGACTTCTTCAGTTTTGGAGCACAACACCGAATACATACCAGTTCGGCGCGTCGGCCGTTGTCGCGCCTGGTTGTTGCGGTCGCCATTTTTATGTCCTCTCATTGACCGCTGAAACTACTGAACTCTGCGAATGCGAACTTGCGTTGCTTGGGCGAGCGCTGGTCGGCAAGCGCATCACATGCCGCTCACCATAGCGGCCGTTTGCGCAGCAGAGGCCTCATCGCGATCAAGCCGATGATCGGGCCGGGCAGCAGCAGCCAGGCGACCCGTGCATCGAGCGAATGATAGGCACTCGTCGACCACAGGATCGAACACGCCGACAGGAAAAAGCCAAAGCTGTTCTGCAAGGTCAGCGCGCCGCCGATTTTATCGGCGGGACAAGCCTTGACCGACAATGCGGAGAACTGCGGCGAATCGGCGATCACGCTGATGCCCCACACCAGCAACAGCGCGAGTTGCCCCTTAGTACCCAACGCCGACGACAACGGGTAGACGGCGCACAGCGTGCCCGATATCGTCAACGCGAGCGCGGCGGTGCGCGCGCTGCCGATCGACTTGCTGAGCCTGCCGCCGAGCAGACATCCCATTGCACCGATCGCGATGATCAGAAACGACCAGAGCGCGACGGCACTGGCGGACACCTGCGCGCTGCCTGCAAAAGCCCGCTGCACCAGCAGCGGCGCGAGCGTCCAGAACGCATACAACTCCCACATATGCCCGAAGTAGCCGAGCGCGGCCGCGCGAAACTCGCTGATGCGCAGGACTTGCCCCACGCCCGCCGACATCCCCGCACGCCCGTTGCCGGCGCGTCGCGCGTGCGGCCCTTCGCCGAGCACGAAGACCACCAGCGCGCCGATCACCGCGAGCACCGACGACGCCAGCACCACGGCCTGCCAGGGAACGGTCGCAAACAACGCCCGTATCGCATGCACCGATGCCGTACCGAGCGTCAGCATAGCGACCAGCAACGCGAGTGTTTGCGCGGCACGGCGTGGGTCCCACGACACGAGCAGCTTCATCCCCAGCGGATAGATGCCGGCCAGCGCGACCCCCACGCCGAAGCGGAACACGATTGCCGAGGCGAGTCCGCTGCTGCAAAGCGCAAACAGCGCGTTGAGCGTGGCGCCGAGCACGCCGCACACCGCAAATATCTTGCTGGCAGAGATACGATCAGCGAGTCCTGTCGTCGCCGAGAGCAATGTGCCGACAATAAAGCCGGCCTGCACCGCATTCGTCAGCCAGCCGATCCCGGATGCGTTCAGTTGCCATGCTGCCTGCAGGTCGCGCATCGCGCCATTCGCGCTGAACCATAGCGACGTGCCCAGCAGTTGAGCCACGGCGATCACCAGCACGGCGCGATTCGCCCGCGCCGCGATGGCGGCTGCGTTCGCCGTGCCCGCCGCGTCCGCAGCATCCAGCCTGTCCTCCATCCCGCCTCCTCCGGCCCGTTCGTTCGCCCGGCCTGCGCGACGCGCCATTGTTGTATCGAGGGCCCCGCCATGTCACGTGAGCGGAACTTACCCGAGCAACTGTATATTTTTTTGCGGACGACCAGTCAACTTAGTGGCTATAAATTCTAACTGACCGATTCCTTGTCCTCGCTAGCGTCGTCCACTGCTGCCTAACGCCAGGCGGTGGCGAGCATGGAAGCTCCGTAAATCTTTGACATGTTCTTCGCTTTCCTTTTTCCGCCCGGCCCCACCCGGCATTGAGCTGGCTGCTGCAGTGCAGGCGTGAACGACCGGCCGGCCCGATCGACACTGCACGTCATGTCACACGTGCTCAAGCACATTGACGAGCTTGCCGAACGGATCGCGCACATGGAAGCGCCGCACGCCCCACGGTTCGTCGACCGGTCCATACTCGATCGGAATGGCCGCCGCCCTCACGCGTTCGAGCGCGGCGGCAAGATCATCGACTTCGATCGACAGATCGGGCACAGGCGTGTTCGATCCTCCCTGTGAAGCGAAGCTGATCTGAACAGTCATCGTTTCGGAAGACCCGTACGTTGCGATCCAGCCAAGATCCATCAGCAGATCGAGGCCGAAGATCTGCTGGTAGAAGCGCTTTGCATCATCCACCGCCTTGGTGCCGATATTCGCAGCGATTCTTTTGACTTTCATGGATCCCTCCGCAACCGTGTAACGAACACATGCCTGAGCGGTACGCGAGACAGCCGGGGCTCATCCCTCCTGCGGCACCCGCACCCACCCTTCCATCAACACGCGCGCGCTGCGGCTCATCATGGCCTTCGTCACCGTCCATTCGCCATCCCTGCGGCTCGCTTGCGCGCCCACCCGCAGCGTCCCCGACGGATGTCCGAAGCGCACCGCCTCACGCTCGCCGCCGCCCGCCGCCAGATTCACGAGCGTGCCCGAAATCGCCGCCGCCGTGCCGATCGCTACCGCCGCCGTGCCCATCATCGCGTGATGCAGTTTGCCCATCGACATCGCCCGCACCAGCAGATCGACGTCGCCCGCGCCGACGCGTTTACCGCTCGACGCCACGTAATCGGCCGGCTTCGCGACGAACGCGATCTTCGGGGTATGCTGCCGCGTCGCGATCTCGTCGAGATGCTTGATGAGACCCATGCGCAGCGCGCCATGCGCGCGAATGGTTTCGAACATCGCAAGCGCCTTCTCGTCGCTATTGATCGCGTCCTGCAACTCCGTGCCCGTGTAGCCGATCGCCTGCGCCTCCACGAAGATGGTCGGAATGCCCGCGTTGATCATCGTCGCCTTCAGCGTGCCGACGCCGGGCACGTCGAGGTCGTCGACCAGATTGCCGGTGGGGAACATCGAGCCGCCCGCGCCCTCTTCGTCCGCAGCCGGGTCCATGAATTCGAGCGGGACTTCCGCCGCGGGAAAGGTCACACCGTCGAGTTCGAACTCGCCGGTTTCCTGCACGGCCCCATCGGTCATCGGCACGTGCCCGATGATCGTCTTGCCGATGTTGGCCTGCCAGATGCGCACGGTGGCCACGCCGTCGCGCGGAATGCGGCTCGCGTCGACGAGACCCGCACTGATCGCGAACGGCCCGACGGCGGCGGACAGATTGCCGCAATTGCCGCTCCAGTCGACGAAGGCTTTGTCGATCGACACCTGGCCGAACAGGTAATCCACGTCGTGATCGGGCCGGCTGCTTTTAGCGATGATCACCGTCTTGCTGGTGCTCGACGTCGCGCCGCCCATGCCGTCGATCTGCTTGCCATACGGATCGGGGCTGCCGATCACGCGCATCAGCAGCGCGTCGCGCGCGGCACCGGGTACCTGAGCCGCCTCGGGCAAATCCTGCAGGCGGAAGAACACGCCTTTGCTGGTGCCGCCACGCATGTAGGTGGCCGCAATCTTGATCTGCGGTTGATGGGCCATGAATGTCCTTTCCTGATGTGAGCGAGCGGCGTGGCCTGAGAAGAAAGCCACACCGCCCATGCTGCATTAAGTTCACCACTGCTTCGCCGTGCTGCGGCAGATGCCGGCGACGCAATCAAAGCGAACCGGTCAAATTCAAATCGAACCCGCTCAAGCCGCCGCCTTCGACGACTCGAGAAAGTCCTGCGCAAAGCGTTGCAACACGCCGCCGGCTTCGTAGATGGACACCTCCTCTGCGGTATCGAGCCGGCACGTCACCGGCACCTCGACGCGCTGACCGTCCCTGCGCTGAATCACGAGCGTCAGATCCGCACGCGGCTTACGCTCACCGATCACGTCGAACGTCTCCGTCCCGTCGATGCCGAGCGTGAGGCGGTTAACACCAGGTTTGAACTCCAGCGGCAACACCCCCATGCCTACGAGGTTCGTGCGGTGAATACGCTCGAACCCTTCCGCGACGATCGCTTCCGCCCCCGCCAGACGCACGCCCTTCGCCGCCCAGTCGCGCGACGAACCCTGCCCATAGTCGGCACCGGCAATCACGATCAGCGGCTGCTTGCGTTCCATATACGTTTCGATCGCTTCCCACATGCGCGTAACCTTGCCTTCGGGCTCGATGCGCGCGAGCGATCCGGCTTTCACCTTGCCGTCTTCGAGCACCATCTCGTTCTTCAGCGTCGGGTTTGCAAAGGTCGCGCGCTGCGCGGTCAAATGATCGCCGCGGTGAGTCGCATAGGAATTGAAGTCCTCTTCCGGAAGGCCCATTTTCGCGAGGTATTCGCCGCTCGCGCTGTCCGGCAGAATCGCGTTGGACGGCGACAGGTGGTCCGTCGTGATGTTGTCGCCGAGCACCGCCAGTGGGCGCATGCCCCTGAGCGTGCGCTCACCAGCAAGCGCCCCTTCCCAATACGGCGGACGGCGAATGTAGGTGCTCATCTCCCGCCAGTCGTATAGCGGGTTGGCTCGTTCGCCTGAATCGACGGAGGCCGTGAACATCGGTTCGTACACCTTGCGGAACTGCTCCGGCTTCACGCTCGACGCAACGATCGCGTCGATCTCTTCATCCGACGGCCAGATGTCCTTCAGCGTCACGGCATGGCCGTCGGCGTCGATGCCGAGCACGTCTTTCTCGATGTCGAAGCGAATCGTGCCCGCAATCGCATACGCGACGACCAGCGGCGGCGAGGCGAGAAACGCCTGCTTCGCGTACGGATGAATGCGGCCGTCGAAATTGCGGTTGCCCGACAGCACGGCAGTCGCATACAGATCGCGCTCGACCACTTCTTTCTGGATCACTGGATCCAGCGCACCGGACATGCCGTTACACGACGTGCACGCATACGCGACGACGCCGAAGCCGAGCTTCTCCAGCTCAGGCAGCAGCCCCGCCTCCTCGAGATACAACGTGACCGCCTTCGAGCCCGGCGCAAGCGAGGTCTTCGCCCACGGCTTGCGAGTCAGTCCGCGTCGGTTCGCGTTGCGCGCGATCAGGCCGGCGGCGATCATGTTGCGCGGGTTGTTGGTATTCGTGCAACTGGTGATCGCGGCGATGATCACCGCGCCGTCGGGCATCAGTCCCGGCTCGTTCTCCACCTTGCCGCTGATGCCGCGCGCCGCCAGTTCCGACACCGGCAAACGGCGATGCGGATTCGACGGCCCGGCCAATGTACGCACGACGCCCGACAGATCGAACGTCAGCACCCGTTCATACTGAGCGTGCTTCAGCGTGTCGGCCCACAGGCCGGTTTCTTTCGCATACGTTTCCACGAGTTTGACGAGTTGATCGTCGCGGCCCGTGAGTGTCAGGTACTTGATGGTCTGCTCGTCGATGTAGAACATCGCGGCCGTCGCGCCGAATTCAGGCGCCATGTTGGCGATGGTCGCGCGGTCGCCGAGCGTCAGCTTGCTCGTGCCTTCACCATAGAATTCGAGGTACGCGCCGACCACCTTTTCCTTGCGCAGGAATTCGGTCAGCGAGAGCACTACGTCGGTCGCCGTGATGCCCTCGCCCGGCTTGCCCGTCAGCTCCACGCCGACAATATCCGGCAAGCGCATATACGACGCGCGGCCGAGCATCACGCTTTCCGCTTCGAGCCCGCCCACGCCGATCGCGATCACGCCGAGCGCGTCCACCATCGGCGTATGCGAATCGGTGCCGACCAGCGTATCGGGGAACGCCACGCCATCTTTTACCTGCACGACCGGGCTCATGCGTTCGAGGTTGATCTGATGCAGGATGCCGTTACCGGGAGGGATCACGTCGACATTCTGAAACGCGCGCTTGGTCCAGTTGATGAAATCGAAGCGGTCTTCGTTGCGGCGATCTTCGATCGCGCGGTTCTTGGCGAACGCATCCGGATCGAAACCGCCGCATTCGACCGCGAGCGAATGATCGACCACGAGTTGCGTCGGCACCACCGGATTGACCAGCGCCGGGTCGCCGCCTTGCGCGGCAATCGCATCGCGCAGGCCGGCGAGGTCGACCAGCGCGGTCTGGCCGAGAATGTCATGACATACCACGCGTGCCGGAAACCACGGAAAATCCAGCTCGCGCTTGCGCTCGATGATCTGCTCGAGCGACGCGGTGAGCGTCGCCGGATCGCAGCGGCGCACGAGATTTTCGGCCAGCACGCGCGACGTGTACGGCAGCGTGTCGTACGCGCCGGGCCGGATCGCATCGACCGCGGCACGCGTGTCGAAGAAATCGAGCTGGGTGCCGGGAAGGCGTTTGCGGTTTGCAGTATTCATGGCTTGGGAACCAACAGTAATGAGCCGGGGACGGCGGCGGCATCGGTCACGCTTGGCCGCGTCTTGTCAGGTGACGCTTCGCTTGCGGACCGGTCAGGCAATGGGTGTAGTTTAGCTCGCTGATTGCGGCCGTTCGTTCGAATGCGTTGCATGCTACGTTGCGCGAGCGGCTGATTATGCCGCCGCTTCGGCCACCGCGAAAAAGGCGGCCTTGACCCGGGGTATCGGCGAGCCAAGGCCCAACTTCATTGCATCGCGCCTGGAAGACGCAACGCAGGAGAAACGCTTGCGCGGCGGCCTTACTGCTTTTTACTGCTTTTTGCTGCTACGCATTCAACGGCTGACAGATGCGCTTTCGAGCGCCTTTGCGTCAGACGCGTTTGGCAAGCGGTACGAACGGCAGATCGTCGGGTCCGGTGTAATTCGCGCTCGGCCGGATGATCTTGTTGTCGATACGCTGCTCGATGATGTGCGCGCTCCAGCCGGCCGTGCGCGCGATCACGAAGATCGGCGTGAACATCGCCGTCGGCACGCCCATCATGTGATACGAGACCGCGCTGAACCAGTCGAGATTCGGGAACATCTTCTTCGCATCCCACATCACCGATTCGAGCCGCTCGGCGATATTGAACAGCTTCGGGTTGCCCGCTTCCTTCGACAGCTTCCTCGCGACTTCCTTGATGACCTTGTTGCGCGGATCGGAGATCGTGTAGACCGGGTGGCCGAAGCCGATCACCACCTCCTTGTTCCCGACGCGGCGGCGAATATCGGCCTCGGCTTCGTCCGGGCTCTGATAGCGCGACTGGATCTCGAACGCGACTTCATTGGCGCCGCCGTGCTTCGGACCGCGCAGCGCGCCGATCGCACCGGTGATCGCCGAATAAAGGTCCGAGCCCGTGCCCGCGATCACGCGGCCGGTAAACGTCGACGCGTTGAACTCGTGCTCGGCGTACAGGTTCAGCGACACGTGCATCGCATCGACCCACGACTTCGACGGCTCGACGCCATGCAGCAGATGCAGGAAGTGGCCGCCGATCGAATCGTCGTCGGTCTCGACTTCGATGCGCTTGCCGTTGTGCGAGTAGTGATACCAGTACAGCAGCATCGAGCCGAGCGAGGCCATCAGCTTGTCGGCGATATCGCGCGCGCCCGGCAGGTTGTGATCGTCCTTCTCCGGCAGCACGGTGCCGAGCACCGACACGCCGGTGCGCATCACGTCCATCGGATGCGCGGCGGCCGGAATCCATTCGAGCGCGGCCTTGACGTTCGCGGGCAGCCCGCGCAGGCCCTTGAGCCGGGTCTTGTAGGCAGTCAGCTCGGCCTGGGTCGGCAGCTTTTCATGGACCAGCAGATAAGCGATCTCTTCGAATTCGCACGCGCTCGCGATGTCGAGAATGTCGTAGCCGCGATAGTGCAGATCGTTGCCGGTCTTGCCGACGGTGCACAGCGCGGTGTTGCCCGCCGTCACGCCGGACAGCGCGACGGATTTCTTCGGTTTGAA
>NZ_NPIH01000285.1 GCF_012275575.1 Paraburkholderia sp. SG-MS1
CGCTTCGATCATCGCCGCGCCCACGTCGTGATACGAATTCGCCTCGTTCGTGAAGCGCTTGCCCGCACGCGTCACGCCGATGATTCCAGGCTTGTATCGATCGAGCAGATGCGGAAACACCCCGACACTGCCATCGCGCATCGGCACGCGCGAGACCGGCATCCAGGCCGCCGGTTGCGGATAACGGATCGTCACTTTCGCGCCGAGCCGTTCCGCCATGCTGACGCCATCGCCGGTATTGCCGGGCGGCACCGGCGACACGTGCTCGCCGCCACGCCGCACATGCGGATACGCCCGGGCGATGCGCGCCACGTCATGCGAGAAGCCGCCGCACGCGAGTACGACGCCGCGCCGTGCGGTGATGCGCATCTCGCCGTCTGGTCCGCTGACGAGCGCGCCCGTCACGCGTTGGTCCGCGACAATCAGCTCGCGCGCGGCGGTGTTCGTGTGAATCGGAATACCGAGGTCGAGCGCGGACTTCGCGAGCCGTGCGGCAAGCGCGTTGCCGCTCGTGACCTGCACGCCGCGCCGGTACAGCGCGAGATCCTTGAGGTGGCTCACGAGGCGCTTCGCCACGTAGAGCGCGGACGTCAACGAGCGCGTCGCGTTAAAAAAGTGTTTGAGGTCCGCGTTCGACGAATTGAACATCATGCCGATGAACGTGATCGTCTTCAGCGGCGGCCGCAGACGCACGATGTCCTTGCCGAGCGCGCGTGCATCGAAAGGCGCGGCCACCACCGAGCGTCCGATGTCCACGCCGCCGCCCACGTTCGGGTGATAGTCGGGATAGAGCGTCGGCACGAATTTGACCGCGGTCTCGCGCTCGAAGAAGTCGAGCATGTGAGCGCCGGTATCGAGAAACGCGTCGACAGCGGCGGCGTCGAAAAAGGCGCCGGTCTCGTTACGCATGTAGGTCAGCGCCGCCTCGCGCGTGTCGGTCACGTGATTGCTGCTAGCGTGACGATTACCCGGAATCCACAGCACGCCCCCGGAAAACGCGGTGGTGCCGCCAAAGAACGGCTCCTTCTCGATCACGATGACGTCGAGCCCGTGCTTGCGCGCGGTGATGGCCGTCGAGAGCCCCCCCGCGCCCGAACCGATGACGAGCACGTCGCAGGTCAGTGGGGCGTTGCTGGTTGCACGTGTTGGGTTAGTCATGATGTGCGTCCTTGTCCTTGTCCTGATGCGGGTGTTAGCGGGTGACCGGCGCAGCCGCTGCCGCTTCAAAGCCTGGGCGCGGCACGAGGTCCATCAGCATGCTTTCGAGGCCGCCGTCGACGACGATCTCCGCACCGTTCATATAGGCGGCGCGAGCGCTGGCGAGAAACGCGACGACGTCGGCGATGTCGTTGGGCTCGCCAATGCGCCGGCTAGCCGTCATCGCGCTGCGGCGACGCTCGATGTCGCCATGCTCGTAGAACGCAGCGGAGAGCGGCGTGCGGATCATGCCCGGACACACCGTGTTGCTGCGGATGCCGCGCGGCCCCCACTCCGCCGCGATCTGTTTCGACAGCATCGCCACGCCGGCCTTGCCGGGGCTATATGCACCGCTATAGGTTTGCGGATGATGCGCGGCCACCGACGCGACATGCACGATCGTGCCCGCGCCCCGCTTCAGCATGCCGTGACCGAATTGCTGCGAGCACAGCATGTAGCCGGTCAGGTTCACCCGCAGCATCGCGTTCCACGCATCCAGCCCGATCTCTTCGATGCCGCCCGGACGCAGCAGGCCCGCGTTGTTCACCAGCACATCGGCCACGCCGTACGCCGACTCGACGCCCTGCACGGCGCCGCGCACGCTGTCGATATCGCCGATATCGCAGGCCAGCGCGAGCGCCTCGATGCCGCTCGCGTTCAGCGCTTGCGCAAGCGCGCGGCACTTGTCGTCGTCACGGTCGAGCAACGCGAGCCGCGCGCCGGCCTCGCCCAGCACGTGAGCGATCGCACTGCCGATGCCGCCGGCCGCGCCGCTCACCACGCAGACCTTGCCTTCGAGGCCGAGCCAGTGCCGCGGGTTCGAATCCGTATCGGCCTGCTCTATTTGATTAGTCATCCGAATCTCCATGATTTTGATTGCCGGTATGGCATGCAGCGCCGATACCTGCGCCGCGTTATCCCAGCGCGCTTTTCATGGAAAAAAGTATAGCGGCGCGAATGCGCTCGAAATTGGACAAAGGCGGCGCATCGCAGGACAATTCGTACATAGGAGGCAAATCGGCATGAGTAAAATCCCTAACTACGACCTGTACGGCGAGTCGGCTCGGCCGCCTTGGTACGACGCGTTCAATTTCGAATGGATCGCCGAGCGCAGCCGTCCTAACGACTGGCATATCGCCGCTCACCGGCACGACGCATTGCTGCAGATACTTTATATTCGCAGCGGCACGGGCCACGTGCTGATCGAAAGCGAAAAGCTCGTAATCGAACCGCCTTGCCTCGTGCTGATTCCCGCGCAAACGGTGCATGGTTTCGTGTTTTCGCCCGAGATCGACGGGCTCGTGATTACCGCCGCGCAGCGGGCCTTGGCGTCGATTTCAAAGGCGGTGTCACCGGGTCTGTTGCCTGTGCTGCAGCGGCCCACGCTGATTCCCGTGCGGCCCGAGGTCGGCGACGACACGCTGATGCCGCTATTCGGTTTGCTGGAGCAGGAATTTCGCGGCAGTGCGCGCGGCCACATTGCCGCGGGCATGTCCTTGATGATTGCACTTTTTGTACAAGTGGCGCGCTTGACCGACGCGGCTTCGGCGGCGAGCGCGACTGCCGGCGCGACAGTCAACGACCGGCGCGCGGCGCAGATCAAACGGCTGCGCGAACTCGTCGCGGCGCACGTTCGCGAGCATCAGCCTATCGAGTTCTATGCGGAAAAAATCGGCATCACGGCGGCGCAGTTGGGCCGTATCTGCCGCGACGAACTGGGCCACTCGCCGATGTCGCTCGTCAACGACCATCTGATACGCGAGGCGCAGCGCGATCTGGTCTATTCAGGCTTGACCATCAAACAGATCGCACATGCGCTCGGTTTCGAGGACGCAGCCTATTTCAGCCGCTATTTCCGCAAGCAGACCGGCGTCACGCCTACAGAGTTTCAGGCCGCGGCGCATCGGGATTTATCATTGAACTAGTCATTCGATGCGCAGCGTGGCGCGCACTACCGGCTCTCGCTTAGCCTTATGCGTGCGCGGCAGCGACGCCGACGTAGTTTTCCGCCATGGCGGTGGCCGCCGCACGCGAGGTGGTCACGTATTCCAGCTCGGCCACCTGCAACTGCTGCTCGAACGGCGACGCGCCTTCGATACGGTGCATCATACTGGTCATCCAGTACGAGAAATGCTCGGCGCGCCAGATGCGCTTGAGCGCGGTTTCGGTGTAGCCATCCAGCAGATCGCTGCGATTTTCGACGTAGAACGCGTTGAGTGCCTGCGTCAGCACACGTACGTCGGAGACGGCGAGGTTCAGGCCCTTCGCCCCCGTCGGCGGCACGATATGCGCCGCGTCGCCCGCAAGGAACAGCCTGCCATGCTGCATCGTGGCCGACACGAAACTGCGCATGCCGACAATGTTTTTCTGGAAAATCTTGCCGTCGACGATCTTCTGCCCGTCGTGCGAATCGACGCGTGCGTGCAGTTCAGCCCAGATGCGATCGTCGGACCAGTTCTCGACCGAGTCCTTCGGATCGCACTGGAAGTACATACGCTGCACGTTCGGCGAACGCGTGCTGATCAGCGCGAAGCCGCGGTCGTGGCGCGCATAGATCAGTTCATCCGACGAGGGCGGCCCTTCGCACAGGATACCGAACCAACCGAACGGGTAGACACGCTCATAGTCTTTGCGCAGCGCCTGCGGAATCGATGCGCGCGAGACGCCTTGCGATCCGTCGCAGCCGATCACAAAGTCGCATTGCAGCTCGCAGGCTTCGCCTTCGTGACGAAAGCGGATCGTCGGCTTGTCGGTATCGATGCCGTGAATCGACGTCTCCGACACGCCGAAACGCAGCGCGCCGTTCGCGGCCACGCGCGCCGCGACCAGATCCTTGATCACTTCGTGCTGTGCGTAGACCGTGATCGAATGGCCTGTGAGTCCGGTCAGATCGATGCGGCGGCGCTTGCCTTCGAACGCCAGTTCGAAGCCATGATGCAGCGCGCCTTCGGCTTTCATGCGCGCGCCGACGCCGGCTTCGGTCAGCAGATCCATCGTGCCCTGTTCGAGGACGCCTGCGCGGATGGTGGATTCGATCTGTTCGCGAGTGCGCGTTTCGAGCACGACCGACTCGATGCCGCGCAAATGAAGAAGGTGGGAAAGCAGCAGGCCCGCGGGCCCGGCACCGATGATGCCAACTTGGGTGCGCATGAGTTGTCTCCTGAATGCGGCGATTGATTTGCACGCAGTGTGACGATCATGGCCCGTATCGTGCAACGCGATATGACGGATACGCTGTATCGCTTATGCCGATAAACAGTATGTCCGGGACGCTGACGCTAATGGGTGACAACGCGCGCTAACGCTTTGCTGGCGGGGCTTGCAGCGGCGCAACGAGCAGCGCCGCGCAATCGCGCGACGCCGATTGCGCTTAAGGTAAACCCCGATCACGTCGGCTAGGCAAGAAACAGCCGATACACCGGGTTTTGCGTCTCTTCCCAGTTCGGATAGCCGAGCGTCGCGAGAAAGCGCTCGAACGCGTCGGTCTCGCTCGCGGGCACCTGGATGCCGACAAGGATCGAACTGTAGTCCGCGCCCTGGTTGCGATAGTGGAACAGGCTGATGTTCCAGTTCGGCGCCATCGACGACAGGAACTTCATCAGCGCGCCCGGCCGCTCGGGAAACTCGAAGCGGAACAGGCGCTCGTCATGCGCGAGTGGCGAGCGCCCGCCGACCATGTAGCGGATGTGCTGCTTCGAGAGTTCGTCGAAGGTCAGGTCCGCGGTCGCAAAGCCGTGCGCTTCGAAGGCGCCCGCGATCTGCGCGGACTCGCTGCGGTTCCTGATCTGCACGCCAACGAAGATATGCGCCGAGTTCGCGTCCGCGATCCGGTAGTTGAACTCGGTGACGCTGCGCGTGCCGACCAGTTCACAGAAACGCCTGAAGCTGCCGCGCTCTTCGGGGATCGTCACCGCGAACACCGCTTCGCGTGCTTCACCGACTTCGGCGCGCTCGGCGACAAAGCGCATGCGATCGAAGTTCATGTTCGCGCCCGACGTGATCGCGATCAGCGTCTGGTTCTCGATGCCTTCGCGCTCGGCATACTGCTTCGCGCCCGCAACGGCTAGCGAGCCAGCCGGTTCGAGCACGCTGCGGGTGTCCTGGAAGACGTCCTTGATTGCCGCGCACAGCGCGTCGGTGTTCACGAGCAGCACGTCGTCGAGATATTCGTTGCACAGGCGGAAGGTTTCTTCACCGACCAGCTTCACCGCCGTGCCGTCCGAGAACAGTCCGACTTCGTTCAGCGTGACGCGCTCTCCTGCTTTGAGCGAGGCGGCCATCGCGCACGAATCATCGGTCTGTACGCCGATCACCTTGATCTCCGGGCGCACCGATTTCACATACGCAGCCACGCCCGCCGCGAGTCCGCCGCCGCCGATCGGCACGAAGATCGCGTGAATCGGCCCCTGATGCTGGCTGAGAATTTCCATCGCGACCGTGCCTTGCCCTGCGATCACGTACGGGTCGTCGAACGGATGCACGAAGCTCAGGCCGCGCTCTTCCTGCAGTTTGACCGCATGGCCATAAGCGTCGCTATACGACTCGCCGAACTGCACCACCTCGACTGTCGGCCCACCATGCGCGCGTACCGCATCGACCTTCACCTGCGGCGTCGTCACCGGCACTACGATGATCGCCTTCACACCCATGCGTGCCGCCGACAACGCGACGCCCTGCGCATGATTACCCGCCGATGCCGTAATCACCCCACGCTCCAGCGCTTCAGCCGGAAGATGCGCCATCTTGTTGTACGCGCCGCGCAGCTTGAACGAGAACACCGGCTGGTTGTCCTCACGCTTCAGATACACCGGATTGCGCAGACGTGCCGACAGATTCGGCGCGCGCTCCAGTTCGGTTTCGCGGGCCACGTCGTAGACGCG
>NZ_NPIH01000286.1 GCF_012275575.1 Paraburkholderia sp. SG-MS1
ATATGGCGGATGGCTCTGTCGCCTTGCCGAGTGCATGACGAGATATCGTCAATGACCGTCGTGCCTCTGAACACGGTGGACGGAGCTTGGGCTATGCCGGTGAAAAGATGCCCGGCTTCACGTCGCGCGGCGAGCTGTTTGCGATACGGCGAAGCGCGCAGCAGATGCCGCTTGAGCGCGAAGTGTTGCCGGATCGGGGCTGAGCTCGAGAGAAAGGCACGCGTGCGCTCAGGCAGACGGAAACCTCGCATCCAGCGCTCGCGTTCACGCGCGGGCCGGTGGCTGTTTTCAGCGCGGTTGTTCACGCGTGCGCGAGCATTGACGAACACGTGCTTTACGTTTGCGAGTTCCGGGATCTCGAATCTGTAAATCCTCCACGGCGTAGTTGGGGTTTTACGGAATGCCAATCAGATAGCCGTGTGTCTATGTGTGCTGCAGTTGGGAGCTGCTCTGCATGATCAGGATGAAGCCAGAATGATAGCGGTGGTATGGGAACTGGCGTATCTCGGACACAAGGTGTGCCAGTAGCTGAATCCTTCCGCACAGTATTGCAAGGCTTCGCCCCAGATCCTGACGTTTCCGCTGCAATTTCGAACCCTGCTGTCAAGGGAAATGACCGATTCATTATGGATTCTGATTATCGCGGCCCTCGCTTTGTCCGTTTCACAACCGTGAATGTTCGAATATACGTTTATCAGGTTGATCCATTCTGAATCTTTGTGAAAACTGACGACCTCATTCGCCATTCCGACAATCTTGCAGGAATCCCGTACCATTTCCCTGGTTTCGCCGGAGTCAGCTACTCTTACGCCCGCGAAAACCTGAAGCAGCAGTGCAGTCTGTACCATGCCAATCGTCATGAGTCGTCGGTCGAAATACGTTCCAAAATCTCCCATGACGGCGTGCCAGGCACTCGCGCGCTCCATGACCGCGGCATCGAACCATGTCTGCATGCTTCTTGCCAAGCATTCCAGATACTCCTGCGAGCCGTTCCTTTGGCGCAAATCCGATACGACGCTCCACCACGCACGCATATAGGGATCGGCCATATCCGGCGTTTCACGTAAGGAAAATATCCGGTATATGATCTCGCCGTTGCCTCCCCCCGTCTCAATGACAAAATCATCCCAGAGCAGCCATAGCGTGATGTATTTTGCATAGAGCAGCAAATCGGCATGCCCACCATTCGGATAGGAGCAGCCTGCATATGCCCCGACATCCATGGCGACTACCCTGTCCAGTCTTTCCTTGTCACGCAGGAGTCCGAAATCGTTCATCCACGAAATGACTTCCTCTGCCAGAGTTCCTGAATAAGCGGATTGACGGACATGTATGAGAGCCAGTTGCGGTGTGGATGGAGAACTGACGGACACATCGACAGCCTTTGGTAGGTTTTTCATGAAGGGTACCCGTGTATCGAATCGCCCATGAACGCGGACTGTATTCAGATTGCAGAAACTGACGGCCGACAGGGTGTCTGTCAACCGTCAGTTTAGTGCGTCACCTGCTTGAAGTTGACCAGGGTTCCATTCCCGAACCCGATCACATCGGCTTGCTTGCGTCTTTCACCGAGGTAAATATCTGCAGACTTGCCGGGTCAAGGTTGCACACGGTGTGGTTTGTATCTGAGAGAGCGTGCTCCTGCGACGCGACTTTCGCACACCCAAAAGTTTAGGATATTTAAAAGGAATTCGTGGAAAATGGTACGCAGAAACGGGCAATCAAGCGGCGCATCCGCCCCATGCTCGGGTTCAGGAAATTTCGCCGCGCCCGCCTCCTCCTGGTTGGCACTGAGGTCATGCATATAATTGCCGAAGGGCGGATGGAGAACGTCGGCATCGACCAGTCCCGCCGAACAGTTTTACTCACTCTCGATACAAGTACTCCTAATCATATCTGGACCTAGTTGTCTTGCGATCTTTATCACGACAAAACCGGCCCGGTGCGTCCGGACTTCACGCCACTTGCGGTGTCCTCGAACACGCGCTTGCACCCAGCCTTTGTCAGGCCGTCGCGTTGCGGGTCGAGATGCTGATCATCCGTCGAGACACGGGCATTTCCAATGAACGGCCAGTTCCAGTTTGTCCGATGAAAACCCAGTACGGTCGGACATAGAAAAATGGAAGCTGATGCTGGATGCCTTTATGCCTTCGGGGTCGAGCCGATCTGCGAGGTTTTGCGGATTGCCTGTCGGGCTATCGGGAGTCATGCAGCACAGCTTCGCGATCCATCGCGCCGCTGCGCTCGTGCGATACGCGATGCCCGTCTGCGCTCCAAGATCCAGCGTGTCTGGTAGGCCAACATGCGGGCCTACGGAGCCCGGAAGCAAATGACGCGGAAGCGTATCGCGGGGGCTCGCTGCACTGTCGAACGGCTGCGGGGTTGTTTTCCGCCCGCTGTGCGCTCGATATGCTAGAACCCCTGATGGGGGTTGTTATCGGTGGTAAACCATTGGATACCATGGCAAACAAAAACCCCGCTCAGCATTGTCTGGCGGGGTTGTGTCGTGAACCGTTGAAATCGGTTGAAGGGTATCTGGTGCCCAGGGCGGGATTTGAACCCGCACGCCTTTCGGCGCTACCCCCTCAAGATAGTGCGTCTACCAATTTCGCCACCTGGGCAAGGGGGCGCCATTGTAACGGGCGAATCATCTTTTGTGAATGCCCGTATCGTTACCCGCCAATGGGATGTGAACAACCGTGGTTCAGACGTACGGTGCCCAAGCGAACTCCAACGCCGCCACGCAGATCGTAGCCACCAACGCGGGGCTTCCATACGACCGCACGGGCGCAAAACCGCGTGCGGCAACGGACGCCGCGCGCGTCCACCTTTACAGATAGCTGCAAACGTAATCGAGTGTTTCGATCGCGTCGATATCGAAGCGGCTCTTGCCGGGCACCGAGAACGATTCGCCCGCGCTATACGTCTTCCACTCGTCGCTGCCTTCGAGGCGTATGCGACACTGGCCGGCCTGCACTTCCATCAGTTCCGGCGCGTCGGTGCCGAAGTTGAGCGCGCCTGGCAGGATCACGCCGAGTGTCTTTCGCGAGCCGTCGGCGAAGAGCACGGTGTGCGAGACACACTTGCCATCGAAATACACGTTGGCTCGTTTGATAATGGAAACCTGATCGAACTGCGTTGCGGCCGTCATGGCGAGTCTTCCTCTGGGTCGTCGTGAATGGATAGGTTGGCACCGGGGAATCGCGGCAGCGGTGCGCGATCTGCGGCGCGGGCCGACCGCGCGAGCTTCGCTCCGGCGCGAGCCCGCCATCATACAGCTTGTCGGCGATCCCAATCGCGGCCTGGCGTGCAAAGACGCATGCCCTCGGCGAGCCTGCCAATCTGCTCGTGCCCCAGCACCGTGCACCGAGCGCATGCGTTCAGATTTGCGCACTCAAGCGTGCGCATCGCGCCAACCATACGCTCGACCAGCAAGGCGTTTACTTACCCGGCAAATAGTTTCACTATGGTCATCGCATGCGTGATCATCCAGTGTCCAATAGGCCGGAACTTCGCTAACGCCGTTTGAACTAACCTGGCAAAAGCACGCGTCACCCCGCCCGCCGATGGCGTTCTACGAAGAAGACGAGCGGATCGTCGGTCATGCCGCCGACAGCTATCATCGCATCGACATTTGCCAGGCCCCGACCGTGAGCTGAGCGTCGACGAAGTGCTTCCGGCCCGCAACCGGCTGTGAGCGAACATTCACTCACGCGCGCTCGCGACTGCGGAGAATAACTATGGCTCGACTGCTATCGATCAACGTCGGACTTCCGCGCGATATCGCCTGGAAAGGCCGCACTGTGCACACAGGCATCTGGAAAAACCCGGTGCAGGGGCGCTGCTGGGCCGGCCGGTTGAACCTCACGGGAGACGGCCAGGGCGACCTCGCGGGACACGGCGGTGAGCAACGCGCTGTCTTTGTCTATCAGATCGAATCGAGCCGCTATTGGCAGGAGCAACTGCAACGGACCGATCTCGCGTACGGACAGTTCGGCGAGAACTTCACGGTCGAAGGCATGCCCGATTCCGTCGTGTGCATCGGCGACCGTTATCAGATCGGCGGCGCACTGTTCGAGGTGACGCAGCCTCGGGTGACATGCTATCGCGTGGGTATCCGGATGAACGAGCCACGCATGCCGGCTTTGCTGACATCCAGCGGGCGGCCGGGCTTCTACTTGCGCGTGCTGCGGGAGGGCGAAGTGGGCGCCGGCGACGAGATCGTGAAAGTGGGCGAGGCATGCGAGCGCATGACGGTCGCCGAGGTCAACGCGCTCCTTTATTCATCCGATCATCCGCGCGACCGGCTGGAACGGGCTTTGCGGATAGAGGCGCTGTCGCGGGGATGGCGCTGGTCGTTTGAGGCACTACTGCAAAGCCACACGACAGGCGCGAAGGACGGCAACGTGGGGCTTGCGCCCGCAGCCGCGTCGCATCCGGTCGAAGCGGGATTCAGGCCGCTCACTGTCGCAGCCATCGAGCAGGAGTCCGCCGATGTGGTGTCGCTGAGGTTCAGGAGCGCCGATGGACGGCCGCTGTGCGCGGCGCTGCCTGGCCAGTACGTCGTGCTGCGCCTTCGACCGGCAGTCGGCGGCCCGCCACTTTTTCGCAGCTATTCGCTGTCGGGCGACATCTCGACCGAGCGGTATCGGATCAGTGTGAAGACGGAGCCGCACGGCGTTGCCGGCATCTACTTGCAGGAGCATGTTCAGGTGGGCGACGTGCTCGACGTCAGCGCGCCGCGCGGAAGCTTTGTTCTGCAGCCAGGAGACGGCCCGGTCGTGTTGGTCAGCGCGGGGATCGGAGCGACGCCGGTGCTCGCGATGCTGCATGCACTGTCGTCCGCGCGCTCGACGCGGCGGGTCTTGTGGCTCCACGCGGCGCACGACAGGCAGCATCATGTACTCGCTGGCGAAGCCCGCCAGCTCGTGCTCGCGCTCGCTCATGGGCGCAGCCATGTCTGTTATAGCGCGCCGGGGACACAGGATCGCACGGGTGAGCATTTCGACACGGCGGGTCATCTGTCGCGGGCCGTTCTCGACGAGGTCGGTGTCTCGCGGGATGCTGACGTCTACATCTGCGGACCGTCCCGTTTCATGACCGACATGAAACAAGCGTTCGCCTCCCTCGGCGTCGCGCCGCAACGGATTCACGTTGAACTCTTCAACGGCAGCGAGTCGCTGAATCCGGGCATCGTCGGGGCTGCGGCGCGCGCGCCGCATCTGCCGGAACACGACACCAGCAATGGTCCGTTGATATCGTTTGCGCGCAGCGGCATCGCGGTGCATTGGGACGCGTCGGTGTATCAAAGCGTTCTCGAACTGGCCGAAGCATGCGATGTCCCAGTCCGCTGGTCCTGCCGCACAGGTGTCTGTCACAACTGCGAGTGCGGTCTGATATCGGGTGAGGTGATCTATGGACCTGAGCCGCTCGACAAGCCTGCCAGCGGTAACCTTCTCGTTTGCTGCTCACAACCGGTTGGCGACGTGGTGATCGATTTGTGAAGCCCTCACGAGCGAGGACCTGAAACATCGGGCCGCAGGTGAAGCATCAATGACCCGCATATCAGCGCAAAGCCGATGCGCGGCGCGACGATGGCAACCAGCATGGCGATCGCAAAGCCCGCGAGCACGATCAATGAGCGGGACCGTGCCGCGCGACGCGCACGCGCGGGCAGTTGGCCCGGATCCGCACCGCACAGGATGCGGTGTTCGAAGATGTTGTACGCAATGTCGATGCAGACGAACAGTCCCGCATACAACACCACTGGAGCCGACGCGAGTTGCGTGCGCGCGACCCACGCGGTGGCGAAGGGCAGCAGTGAAACGAGGAAGAGATGGATGAAGTTGATCCAGATGAGCCCCAGCGTCGGCGCACCGGTGAACCTCATCAGGTGATGATGGTTGATCCAGATAATGACGATGAATACGTAGCTCATCGCATAGCTGACCGCCATCGGCCATAAGGGCCACAGGTTTGAAAATGCCGGTTCCTCGGGCGCCTTGAGTTCCAGCACCATGATGGTCACGATCACGGCGAACACGGCGTCTGAAAATGCAGTCAGCCGTTCTGCGGTTACTTTTGCTTCGCGCATAGCACCCTCCTGGAATGAGCAGGACGTCGATCGAGCCCGAACATGGACAGGCGAATACGGTTAGCGACCTGCGCTCACTCAACGTCAGTGCCGGAACCAGCCATCACGCTGATGGCGCCACGTTCCGCACGCGTTTCCAGCAATCGGGTTCAGGCGATCCGCTTCGGTGCCGTGGACGCGTCGTCAGCCGTTCTTCTGTTCCCTGATCCGCGCCCGGTGGGCGGCGACCTTCGCACGGTTGCCGCAGATCGCCATGCTGCACCAGCGACGCGCGTGGCCCCGGGTGTGATCGGCGAATAGCAACGTGCAGCGCGGACCCTCACACGCTTTCACGTACATGAAGTCTTCCTCGCATACCAATCTGGCGAGCAATTCCGCGAGCGGCATCAGCAACGACTCCGCCGATTGCCAGCGGCGATTCGCGCGAAATTCGAAGCGCGTCGCGCCGTCCGCGGTAATCGCCACGATTTCGCCGTATTGCGCGTCCCGCTCGAGCAGCTGATTCAGCGGGCCGAGATCACGCAGGTCTTTCGCGCTCAGCGACCGTCCCTTCCTCTTCTGGACAAAGCCCCTGAACCACTCGCGCAGCGAACGCGCCTGGGCCGCCACGGCGTCCAGCTCGGCGGAGGTGGACTGCGCGCGGATTGCCGCAAGTGCGGCCGGCGGCACCAGCTCCGCCTGTTCCAGCCAGGCCAGCAGACCCGCGCCGTCGCTGATCCAGTCGACTTCCTCGTCCACCGGCGTTGCAACCGAGTTCAGGAAATCGAGGCCGGGCGCGTCGGCCACAAGTATCGGGGGATTCTGGTGGTAGTCCATCTCGTCACGCCAGCAAAAGAGAATGATGAAGTGTAACCAGTAAAAATGTCGTTGACAAGTTACTTTAAAAATGAGTAACCTGTATAAATGGCATTTTGCGGTTACGTGACTGTCGCGGTTGGGCGACATCAAGCGTGGCTAGGGTCGACTTTTCTTCAGGAGCGAAACATGTCTCGAGGCAAGCTGAATGTGGTGCTGGTGCACGGCGCATGGGCGGATGGATCGAGCTGGAGCAAAGTGATCCATGGTTTGAAAGTGCGGGGCGTGAACGCGGTCGCGGCGCCGTTGCCGCTAACGTCACTGAACGACGATGTGGCCGCGCTCGATCGCACGCTCGAACGGATCGATGGTCCCGTCGTGCTGGCGGGTCACGCGTATGCGGGAGCGGTGATCGGATCGACTCGCGCGGCAAACGTCGCGGCTTTGGTCTACGTCGCCGCTCTTGCGCCCGATGAAGGGGAAACGGTGGCCGACCTGTTTTATCGCGGCGCGGCGCATCCGCAAGCCCCGAGGCTGGCGCCTGATGCGCATGGCCGGATATGGCTGCCGCAGGACGCGTTCGCCTCCGCGTTCGCGCAGCACGCGGCGCCGCAGGAACTGGCACTGCTTGCCGCGGTTCAGCGTCCGATTGCGGCAGCGTGCATCGGCCAAAAGGTCGAGCGCCCGCTCTGGAGAGACCGGCCGAACTGGTTCCTCGTCGCGGAACAGGACCGGATGATCAGCCCGGATACCCAGCATTTCATGGCACGCCGCATGAGCGCCGAAGTGCGTGCGTGCGAGGTCGATCACACGCCGATCATCACGGCGCCCGAGGCCGTCACCGACCTCATCGTCGAAGCAGCGCGAGCCGTGCCGGCGCGTTGAACGTGCTGGTGGTCCGGTCACGTAGTCGAGCTAGTCGCTCAATCCCGTTCATTTGTGGAGAGAAACCATGTCGCCCATTTATTATCGCCATGCCGACGTTGACGGCTTCAAGGTGTTTTATCGCGAAGCGGGTCGTCCCGGCGCGCCGAAGCTGCTGCTTCTGCACGGATTCCCGAGTTCAAGCCATATGTTTCGCGATCTGATTCCGAAGCTCGCCGACCGTTTCCATATCGTCGCGCCCGATCTGCCCGGCTTCGGACAATCGGACATGCCGTCACGGGACCGCTTCGCCTACACGTTCGACAACGTGGCGAACGTGATCGATCGCTTCACTGAAGTGGTCGGCTTCGATCGCTTTGCGTTGTACGTGTTCGACTACGGCGCGCCGACGGGCTTTCGCCTCGCGCGCAAGCATCCCGAGCGGATCACGGCGCTGATTTCGCAGAACGGCAACGCTTATGAAGAGGGTTTGAGCGACGGCTGGAATCCGATCCGCGCGTATTGGCAGGAGCCTTCTCGCGCCAATCGCGAAGCGCTCCGTGCTCTGCTCACGCGCGAAACGACGGTCTGGCAATACACGCACGGCGTTCCCGACGCGGGCGCCGTCTCGCCGGACGGTTATTCGCTCGACGATTTCTATCTGAGCCGGCCGGGTGCGGCCGACGTCCAGCTCGATCTGTTCGGCGACTACCGAAGCAACGTCGCGCTGTATCCGTCGTTCCAGCAGTATTTCCGCACGCATCAGCCGCGCTTTCTCGCGGTGTGGGGAAAGCACGATCCGTTCTTCCTGCCCGCTGGTGCGGAAGCATTCAGGCGTGACTTGCCGGGCGCGGACGTGCGCTTCTTCGATACCGGTCATTTCGCGCTGGAGACGCACGCGAGCGAGATTGCCGCGGCCATTTCGGATTTCCTCACTCGCTGAACCGTGTACGCCGGTCGCCTCGATGCAACGCCGTCGCGCCTATTCGGTTTTGACGAGATTCGCGCAGCGCATCGCGTGATGGAAGCCAACGAAGGCGATGGAAAGATGGTCGTCGTTGTTTAACCAGCCGTTCAGATGTTCTTGAATTCAGGAGAGCGGAAATGTCCAGCAGAGTTGCAATCGTCACAGGCGCAAGCCAGGGAATCGGCCGTTCGACGGCGATCAGGTTAGCGCGGGATTTCTCGTCGGTCGTGATCGTCGCCCGCAATCGGGAGAACCTCGATGAAGTCGCGATCGAGATCAGGCAGGCCGGCGCCGAAACGCTCGTCATCGATCTCGATCTCGCGCAGCCCGATGCTGCACAAGAAGTGGTCGATCGAACGCTCGCCGCGTTCGGAAAGATCGATGCGTTGCTTAACATCGCCGGCGCCGTGCCGCAGATCGACGTATTCGACATGACCGACGAGCAATGGGAGCGCGGCTTCGCACTGAAGCTGCACGGTGCGCGGCGTCTGACGATGGCGGCATGGCCGTCGTTGAAGAAGACGGGTGGATCGGTGGTGCTGATGTCGGGCAACTCGGCGCTGTTTCCCAAGGCGCCGTATGCGGCGGTAGGCACGATCAACGCGGCGATCGTCGCGCTCGCGAAAGCTTTCTCGGACCGCGGTATTACCGATGGCGTGCAGGTCAACAGCGTGTTGCCGGGACCGGTGATGACCGGCCGACGGCGCGCCTATCTGGAGCATTGGGCGCCGCTGCACGACATGACCGTCGAAGAAGCGACGGAGAAGTTTCCCGCCGAAGCCGGCATTGCGCGCTATGGCAAGCCGCAGGAGATCGCCGAGTTGATGGCGTTCGTCGTCTCGCCCGCTGCTCACTGGATGACGGGCTCGACGTTGCGAATGGACGGTGGAGAAGTGAAGGCGATCTGAATGCGACGCGACGTCACGCGTGGAGTGCAACAAGGGTCGGCAACGAGGATAGGGCGTAAGGTCACTGTGAACGCTGCTGCGCCTGTTCGCGCAGCGCAAGGAATTGCAGCAGCATGATGGTCTTGGCGTCGACGATCTCGCCACGGCGCATGCCTTCCAGGGCTTCTTCCAGAGCCAGCTCGACGACCTCGATGTCTTCGCCTTCGGTGTGCACTCCGCCGCCGTTGCCGACCCGCGTCCCCGCATCGTATTCGGCGATGAAAAAGTGCAGCTTCTCCGTCACGGAGCCGGGGCTCATATAAGCCTCGAAGACTTTCTGCACGTGTTGCACGCGGTAGCCGGTTTCTTCCTCCACCTCGGCGCGAATGCGTTCTTCCGGCGACGCCTTCTCGAGCAGACCCGCCGCGGCTTCCAGCATCATTCCGTCGTGACCGTTGACGAACGCGGGCAAGCGGAATTGCCGGGTCAGCACCACGGTCTTTTTCGCCCGGTTGAACAGCAGCAGCGTCGCGCCATTGCCCCGGTCGTACGTTTCGCGCGTTTGCCGCTGCCACGTGCCGTCGCGCCGCAGGAATTCGAACGTTGTTTTCTTCAGTACGTACCAGTCGTCGGACAGCACGGTCGTATCGATGATGCGTACACGGTCTTGCGTGGCTGCCATATAACAAGCTCCTGCTGGTCGGATCGTGGCATTTGATGATATCGTGCATATTCGTGTAATATCAAGAAAAAACGTGCAAATTATGTTGACCAGCCAACGTAAGAAAACCATCCTCGAATGGCTTGCCCGGGACGGGCAGGTGCTCGCGGCGCCGCTCGCCGTGCAGTTCGGCGTGTCGGAGGACACCATACGGCGTGACTTGCGCGAACTCGCCGCCGAGGGTTCGCTGCAGCGGGTTCACGGCGGCGCGCTGCCCGCGTCGCCAGCTGTCGCTTCCTTTTCGAAGCGGCGCACGCTGGCGTCTTCGGGCAAACGCGCGATCGGCATGGCCGCGGCAAAGATGATCGAGCCAGGACAGATCGTGGTCATCGACGGCGGGACGACCTGCGCCGAACTTGTCAGGCACATCCCGCCCTCGCTGGCGGCGACGGTCGTGACGCACAGTCCCACGATTGCCGTCGCGCTGGCCGAACACCCGTCGATCGAAGTGATCGTGATCGGCGGCAGGCTCTACAAACATTCGATCGTGACCGTCGGCGCAGCCGCCATCGAGGCGATGTCGCATATCCACGCTGACCTCTACTTCATGGGCGTGACCGGTGTTCATCCAACTGCGGGACTCAGCACCGGCGATCTGGAAGAGGCCTATGTAAAACGCGCGCTTGCCGCGCGTTCGGCGGAGACCGTCGTGCTTGCGACCAAGGAAAAGCTCAACGCAGCGTCGGCATATGCCATCGGCGACGTGACGCTTGCACAGACCGTGGTGGTCGAGCGTTCGACCGATGCGCAATTGACCGCGCCGCTGGAGGCCGCTGGCGTAAGCGTGGTGCGTGCGTAACGTCCAATGCGCGCGATAAGTGGCCGTTCTTCTTGCGCAGGGCTTTCGCCCATGTCCGCGCGAGTCGCGCAAGCGGACCCGCGAGCGCTTCCGGCACACAGCTATAATCGCGCTCGAATGTGGCTTAGGAGGTTTGACTCGTGAAAAAGATCGCTGCTTCTGTGCTTGCTGCGCTTGTGCTCGCCGGTTGCTCGTCGCCTGAAAAGCAGGCGAAGCAAGCCGAGCAATTCCTCCATAACGAGACCGGCCTGGCTGCTGCCCAGCGCAATGCGACCGTCACTTGCGATGCGCAGAACTGCGACGCGGCGTGGGCGCTGACCAGGCGCTACATCGAACAGCATTCCGACACGCATGTGACACGCGCGGACGCGGTCGCGATCGAAACCGACGTGCCCTCTGGCTCGGGCGATGCCGCCTTCTCAGCGAGCCGCGATGCGAAAGGCGCGGGCGCGACGCTCACGCTCTTTGCACAGTGCCGCGGCATGTACGGACCGGACGGCGCGAAGGGTTCGGACTACGACGAGTGCGCGGAGAAAATCCTCAAGACGCAGAATGGTTATGTGGCGTTTCTGCGGGCCCATACGTCGGGACAATAAGCGCGTTATTGAATCTCTGCTCTGACGCGGTGAGTGCGCTTTGTTCAATCCTGATTCGGTCATGAATTAATCACCGTTTTCCTGCGCGTACTCATTGCGCGTTGCGAGCAACTGATCGATGCGACGCGCTCAGGCATGTCCGGGCAACGGCGTCGCGTGATGTTGGCCGATGCCGTGCCGACGAAGTCGCTGTCTATGTGTTTGATGCGTGCCGCCGACGCCACGTCGATTTCGACCGGCTGCTCAGCCGGGCGCGTTGATCCCTGCAAACCGTTCGGTAAGTTATCGATACCGTCGAATAGTGCGATAGATCCAAAGCCGGGGACCGGAACCGTGCGGTGAATCCAGCCGTCGTCATCGAGCTATGAATTTTCGTTTCCGCACTTATGCGAACGCAGGGAATGTGTAGGCCGCCCCGGCTTGCATCGGAGGGTTCGGGTAAACGCTTTTATCGGTTCTCAGTATGCGTTATGGCGTTCTCTTTGCGGCTGCATTACTCTCGTTGAAAAGCGGCGCGCGGCAGCCGTCGGCCGGCTGCAAGACGCAACGCCGATACATTGAGCCGGGCGAAGTCGGCGTCAGCGTGGGGAACGGTAGGAACGGCAAGGGGCGAAGACGATGCTGCAAGCTCAAACAGCCAGGATTCTCGTGCAGGTGCTGGCACAGATGCCGGTCGCGGTGGTGCTGGTGGACGAAAACGGCGCCATTGGATTCTTCAATCCGGCGGCCGAAGCGCTGTGGGGTCTGACCGCCGCGGCAGTGCTCGGCCGCGATGCCGGCACGCTGCTGCCGCCAGGGTTTCAATCCACCGACCATGCTGCGCGGGCCGGCAACGTCGACGGCATCATATCGGACCTGCAAATCGAGCGTAACGATGGCGCGACGCGGCGCGGCGTGATGTCGGTACATCGGTTCGAAGTGGATGGGCGCGCATTTCGTGCGGCCTTCATCCAGGACGTGACGGATCAGCAACGGCAGCGCGAAGAATGGCAGCAACTTTCGATGGTGCTGAATGGCAGCGATCAGGCGATTATCGTGGCGAGCCTCGACGGCACCATTTCGTTGACCAACGACGCCCTGAGGAAATTGCTGGGCTATGCGCCCGCCGAAGTCCGAGGCATGCGCCTTTTCGAGCCGTTTTCCGGGCCGCATACGAATCTGGAGACGGTTGAACGCTTGCAGTCCGTGATCCGGCAACCACCGATCGCGAGCGAGCCGCTGCGCGAGGACCTGCTCGTGTACACGAAGAGCGGCACGCCGCTGTGGATCAATGCGGGTATCACCATCGTCAGGGACAGCGCGGGCGTGCCGGTCAACGTTCTCGCGATGCTGACCGACATCACGCTGACGAGGATGCGCGAGGAGCTTCAGCAGAAGGTGCTCGATGCCATGGCGCGCGAATTGCCCGCGACCGAAGTCGCCGGCATCTTATGTCGCGAAGTGGAGCGCATCGCGCCCGAAATCGTAGCGACGTTTCTGCGCGTGGATGATCAGGGGCGGCTCTTCACCATGGCGGCGCCGCGCTTGCCCGCCACGGTGACCCGCGCGATGGACGGCGAGCCGATCGGCCCCTGCGCCGGCTCGTGCGGCACCGCCGCGTGGCGAGGCACCCCGGTCGTGGTGACGGACATCGCCAGTGATCCGTTGTGGAGCGGTTATCGTCACCTGGTGCAGCCGCTAGGACTCGCGGCATGCTGGTCGTATCCGGTCAAGGGCGCCGACGGTTCGGTGCTCGGCACGTTCGCGTTCTACTATCGCGACAATCACGGCCCGGTGGCATTTCATCAGAGCCTCGTGGATATGGGGCTGAGTCTTTGCGCACTTCTGCTCGAGCGCGAAAAAGCACGCATGCGCATTCATCAGCTAGCGTTTCACGACACGCTGACCGGCTTGCCGAATCGCAATATGTTCGAGGTTCAGGCACAGCAACTCGTCAACGATGCGCGCCGCGCCGGGAGCGATCTGGCCTTGGTGTTCATCGACCTCGACCGGTTCAAACGGGTGAACGACACGCGCGGCCATGCAACGGGCGACGAGGTGCTCTGCGAGACCGGCCGCCGTTTCAAAGCGGTGCTGCGCGACGGCGATCTGCTCGGCCGTCTCGCGGGCGATGAATTCGTCGCGGTTCTGCCGCATTGTGGCGTGCAACAGGCGACGAGCATCGTCAAGCGCCTGCTCGCCGCGACCGCGCCGCCGATTATCGTTACCGGCGCGTCGATCCATACGAGCGCCACAATCGGTATTGCGATATACCCCACGGACGGCCGGGACGTGTTGACGCTACTGCGTCAGGCGGATATCGCGATGTACCAGGCGAAGGCGGAAGGCCGCGGCGGCTTTAGTTTCTTCCGCGAGGAGATGAGCCGCAACATCGAGGAGCAGGCCATGCTGGAGGCCGACCTGCGCGTTGCACTGAAGCACGACTTGCTCGACCTCTGGTATCAGCCGCAATTCGATGCCACGAACGGACACACGCTCAGCGGCGTCGAAGCGCTGCTGCGCTGGAATCACGCGACGCTGGGCAGCGTGCCGCCGGTGCGCTTCGTCGTGCTGGCGGAGGAGTGCGGATTGATCGGCGACTTGGGCAAATGGGTGCTGGAGCGAGCATGCCGGCAACTGGCTACCTGGCGCGCACAAGGCGTGAGTATTCCGCGTGTGTCGATCAATCTGTCAGCCAGCGACTTCCGCGATTGCACGCTGGCCGACCGCGTAGCGCGGACCTTGCTCGCACACGCGTTGCAGCCATGCGACCTGACGCTCGAGATGACCGAAAGCGTGATGCTGAGCGACGAGCCCGGCGTGTTGCTGATGATCAACGCGCTTCACCGTCTGGGCGTGCAGCTGTCACTGGATGATTTCGGCACGGGTTATTCGAGCCTCGGCTACCTTCACCGTTTGCCGCTCGATGAACTGAAACTCGACAGAAGCTTCGTGCGTGATCTCGATCACAGCGACTCGGCGCGAGCGTTGACCTCGACGGTGTTGCGCATCGGCGAGAGCCTGAATATCAAGGTCGTCGCCGAAGGCGTGGAGACCGAAACGCAGCGGCAATTCCTGATCGACCATGGTTGTCCCGTGCTGCAAGGCTACCTGCTGGGACGGCCGATGACACCGCCTCTGCTCGAACAGTGGTTGCGCGGCGCGCATGCGAGAGTGCCTGTTTGACGGCGGCGCGCGACCAAGGCTTCTTCCATTTTTCTGCCCGACTCTTTCGCACAGCGCTAAGCGTGCATCTATTCACTATATTCGCGCCGGCGTGCACACGCCGTGGGAGATGTGTTCAGAATTGCGTTTGCACCACTCGATAGAAAAGCGATCTGCTTTCGCTTTCATCGGCAATGGCCGAATTGGACTACTCCATTTCGTGCGTTCATTACAGATGCCATGTCGTTCTATTGAAGGATTTTGATGCTTTACTTTTCGATTTTTGTCGACTTTAATAAAGACGCTTCACTTCGCCATCGCCATCGATTAGACGAACAATATTTAATGAGGACTTCATGAAATCAAAGATCGCCGCATTAGCGCTGATGTCCGCCTCGTTGGGCATGATCTCTTCGCCCTCATACGCGCAAGTTGCGGGCACGCAGCCTCTCGGTGTCAGCGTGACGGAGTCGACGGATCTTATCCTTGGGTGGAGCGTCAAGAAGTCGGTGCTCAACAAGGCGGTGTACAACGAGAATGGCGAAAAAGTCGGCGTTATCCACGACATTATCGTTGCGCCCGACCGGTCGGTTTCGTTTGCCATCGTCGCTGCGAATCAGTTCCTCGGCGTATCGCATCATGACGTCGCTATTCCGGTCGATCAGCTGGACTACACGGATGGCAAGCTCGTGCTGGCCGGCGCTACGAAGGCTGCGATCAAGGCGCTGCCCGTGTTCCAGTACACGAAGGTGAAGGCGACGCCGACACCGCGTTCGGAGTTTCCGCACCATTAGGCTATAGATGTGCGAGAGCCGGGTAGTTCGGAGAAGCATGATCCCGGAGACGACTGTGCCGCCGCGCCGGGTGTGAGTGACGTGCGGCGGTACAGCTCGCGATTGTTTCCGTATAAAGGCCCCGGCGCGAGCCACCTTTCGCCCCGTCTATGCCACGTACGCGGTATGTTGCGTTCATACCAATTCGCCGCACCACCTACACCATCCGCAGTCACATCCCTTAACGCCGTCGAGGCTACGCGAGCGTCTCGGTGCGGACCGGTCCGTCGCACGGACTTGTCAGGAAGAGACGGTGCAATCGGAAAAGGCCTTCAGGAATTGACTCGGTTCCCTTTCCCATCGGTGATCTGAAGCGAGCCGCGAAGCACCGGATACCGAGTTGCAAACCACAGCAGCGCCGCGCACTCAAAACGCCGTGCTAACTCGTCGTCTCGACAGGAACGGCGTCAACGAGCCGCGCGCCGACTGCATCGGCGAAGACCTGGCGCGTGATTCTCCGCAGTTGCTGACACGGTTTGCACAAAAACCCCTCGTTCGATCTGATTCGTCGTGACACGACGAGTGACTTAAGGCTCTCTTAAGGAAGTGGCTCACATAGTCTGGCAACTCGCAGATCGCCCTGCCGCGCAGGCCGACAGCCTTATCGACCACTTCCTCGCATTTGACAGACGACCCAGGCGCTTCCGGTTGCCCGTCTTGCGTTGCCACTATGTCCATGAACATTCACCGAATCCTGGAACGAGCCGGCTTGCGGCCCACGTTCCCACGTGTGCTGGTGCTGGAGTTCTTTCAGCAGCATGCCCACGAACACTTCAGCGCCAACAGCTTTACAAGCGGTTGAACGAGGACATGCGCAATCTGAGTTTGGGCACCCTCTACCGGGCGCTCGGTTTGCTGGTCGACGCGAAATTGCTGTCGAGCATGGCGTTCGGCGACGGCCGTCTGGTTTATGAACTGAACGACGGCAAGCGGCACGATCACCTGGTGTGCACGGCCTGCGGCTGCATTCATGAGTTTTTCGATGCCCAGATCGAGGCGCGGCAGAAGGCGGTGGCGGACGACCTTGAGTTCGACGTGTCGGAGCGGCAACTGGTGGTGTTCGGTCTTTGTGCCGAATGCAGAAAGGCCGAGGTGCGCGTGAAGACGGTGGTCAGGCAATAGCATGCCCACATGGTTGACGATAGGCGGCTAGCCCGTTGAACGGCGGTGCCGATTCGACAACTGCGGAGCAAGCACGGGGAGTCGCATGGCAAGCATTCAAGGGCCGCGCTTCTCCTGGGACTCGTGCATCGCGATGATGATCGCGCCGCAGCAGATGCGGGCGGCCTTGCTGCCCGCAGTCGCTAAACACAGGAAAGCGCTTGCCGATGACCTTGTGCGTTGCGTGCCGGCAAGGCCGGGCGCGATTGCACTCGCGCATCGCGCAGGCAAGTAGCTCGTTATCGGGCGACACGAACTACATCCTCAACTCCCCTTGCTCGGGCAAGTGACCGCCACGGCGCCGTTACTCGAAGAGATCAGCCTGCACATACTGCGCGCTGGAATGTTTTGGCGCGGGCTCAGGCTTTGACTCGATCCTGAAGAAAGCCGGGTCGACCCCGGCATTTTTTGCCGCCCGGAGCCAGTCGGGCATGTCGCCGAGTCCGTTCCAGTCGTTGCCCTTGGCGTCACGGTAGATCGGCGGATTGTCGAGATCGTGCTGGATTGATTCGGCGAGCGCTTCGAACGTGATGCCGAACTCGCTCATGCGGCGGCGAATCCAGATAATGAGACGTTCGCGCGCCTCACCGTCGGCGATTCTTCCTGTCATCGTTGTGCGTGCTGTGTCGGATAAGAAAAAGCCCGCTCGGAGGCGGGCTGAATCCATATCAGAGGAGACATGGAGGAGACGTGCTTAGTATAAACCCGATAACTCAATCGTGGTCGGTGACGCGGTCAATCCGTTGTGTGCTTGCCACTGAGGCCGCCGCCAGCGATCCGTATCGAAAGACGCTTCGGTGCGACCGAATCATCATCGGCCTCACACTGCTTTTTCCGCATCCCGGCAATACACAGCACGCGCGCGACGATCCTCGTCACCATGCCGCAAGCGAAGACTGCCCGCCGCGGCGATGATCAGCGCAACCGCCAGAACGATGAGGCCGTTGGTCGCGCTGCCCGTCGACTGTTCGATCAGGCCCATGACCGTAGGCCCGACGAATCCCCCGAGCAGCCCGCACGAATTGACCAGCGCGAGACCGCCGGCCAACGCGGCGCCGCTGAGCCGCGAGGAGGGGAACGTGAAAATGATCGACTGCACCACGAAGAACATGAATGCGGCGGGGCACATTCCAAGCAGACCGATCGCGGGCCGCGAGTGCGCGGCGATCAACAACCCGAGCGCCATCACAACCAGCCCGCCGACCAGCAGTAGCCGGCTGCGTGCCGAAGTGCTCGCGAAACGCGGCAGCGCCGCCGCGCCGATGGCGGCGGCAATCCACGGTGTCGCCGACAACGTTCCCACTACCAGCGGCGAGAAATGTCCCGACGCGCCGATCACGCCCGGCAGAAAGAAGATGGTCGTGTAGATGGTCAGTTGATGGCAGAAGTACACGAGAATGGCGAGCCAGACTTGCGGATCGCCCAGTGCGTGGCGCAGGGAATGGCTGGCACGTCCGTCTCCGGCTTGCGCGTCGCGTTCGGCGGCGAGACGCGCCTCGATCTCCGCGGCCTGCGCCGGCGACAGCCACGATGCTTGCTGTGGCTTGTCGGGCAGCATCTTCCAGACCACGACCGCGAGCAGCACCGCCGGCAACCCTTCGATCACGAAAAGCCACTGCCAGCCCTGCAAACCGAGCATGCCGTCGAGTTCAAGAAGCGCCCCGCCGAGCGGCCCGCCGACAATGTTCGCGACGCACACGCCGATCAGGAAATAGCCTGTTGCAAGCGCCCGTTCTTCGCGGGTGAACCAGTATGTCAGGTAGAGCATGACGCCCGGGAAGAGGCCCGCTTCAGCGGCGCCCAGCAGTAGGCGCATCACGTAGAACGACGTCTCGCCGCGCACGAAGGCCATGCCAATCGACAGCACGCCCCACGTCACCATGATGCGCGTGATCCATAGCCGCGCGCCCACCTTGTTCATCACCAGGTTGCTCGGTATTTCCAGCAATGCGTAGGTGAGAAAGAACAGTCCGGCGCCGAGTCCATAAGCGGCAGCGGAAAGCCCGAGGTCGATGCTCATGGTGTGTCGGGCCAACGCGATATTCGTGCGATCGAGAAAGCTGATGACGTAGACAACGACGAGTAACGGCATCAGCTTGCGGATCAGGAGCCGTGTAAGTGCGGATTGCGCAAGCTGATCGGCTTGCGGCTTCATTGATCGATGCGTTGACATGTGATTCCCCCGATCTGGGTAGGTGGAACGTCGGAGATCCCGGTGCCCGGTTCGGCGCAGCAACTGCGCCCTGGCAACGGACAGCGACCCGCTTTGCGCGTGTATGCGTGGAGGCGAAGGGCGAGGCACGCGCGGCCAGATGCCTTTCGACTGCCCCTGCCATCTCCTTCCGTTTCCGTGCCGGATGGCTTGCGTGGGCGGCGATCAGAAACGCACGTTGTCCTTGCCCTTGAGACCCAGCATCGCGCGCGCTTCGGCCGGCGTGGCGATGTCGAGAGACAGTCCTTCGATCACTTTTCTGATCTGCCGAACCTGGGCGGCGCTCGATTCAGCGAGTTTGCCTGGTCCAATCCAGAGCGAATCCTCGAGGCCGACACGGACGTTCGAACCCTGCGTCAGACCCATGGTCGCGAGCGGGATCTGGTTGCGGCCGGCTCCGAGGATCGACCAGACATAGTCGTTGCCGAACAGACGGTCGGCGGTGCGCCGCATGTGCATCAGGTCTTCCGGATGAGCGCCAATGCCGCCGAGCAAACCGAAAACGCTTTGAATGAAGAACGGCGGCTTGGCGAGATTGCGCTCGACGAAGTGGGCGAGGTTGTACAGATGCGAAATGTCGTAGCACTCGAACTCGAAGCGTGTTCCATTGGCGCCGCATGATGTCAGGATGTACTCGATGTCCGCAAACGTATTCTTGAAGACGAGATCGCGGCTCGCTTCGAGATGCTGCCGTTCCCAGTCGTGCTTCAGCTCCTTGAAGCGTTCGAGCATCGGATAGAGGCCGAAATTCATCGAGCCCATGTTGAGCGAGGCGATCTCCGGCTGGAAGTGATGCGCGGGGCGCAGCCGCTCCGCCACGGTCATATGCGGGCTGCCGCCGCTGGTGAGGTTGATGACGGCGTCGGTTTGCGCCTTGATCTGCGGCAGGAATTCGGAAAACACGGCCGGATCCTGGGTGGGTCGTCCGTCACCGGGGTCGCGGGCATGCAGATGCAGGATCGCCGCGCCTTCGGTTGCTGCCGCCAGTGCGGCCTCCGCTATCTGCTGGGGGGTGATCGGCAGGTAGGGCGACATCGACGGTGTGTGGATCGCGCCCGTCGGCGCGCAGGTAATGATGACTTTACGGGTTGAGGCCATGAGAATCGGAGTCCACGCAGAGGAAGGAAAGAGGGAAGCGTCAGAGCACTTCGACGTTGCCGCACACGGAGATAGCCTGGCCGGAAATGCCACTGCCGCCCGGCGTGCACAGGAATAGCGCGGTCGCCGCGATTTCTTCCTGAGTGGTCATGCGGCGCAGTGAGATCTTTTCGAGGTACTTCGCTTCCATCTCCGCGCAGCTCAGACCGAGCTGCTGGGCTCGCGCCGCAATCACCCCTTCCATGCGGGGGCCGCGCACAATACCCGGCTGAATGGCGTTCACGCGAATGTTGGCGGGTCCGAGTTCGATAGCGAGGCTTTTGGTCATGCCGATTACAGCCCACTTCGTGGCGGAATAGGGCGCGCGATATGCATAGCCCAATCGCCCGGCCACTGACGACATGGCGATGATCGAGCCGCCGTGAGGCGATTCGCGCAGCAGCGGCACCGCCCGTCGCGCGAAATAGAACTGCGCGTTCAGGTTGATCGCGACCGTCTGTTCCCATTGTGCGGCGTCGATTTCATCGATGCCGCCGGTCGGCCCGGCGATACCCGCATTGTTGATCAGCACGTCGAGGCCGCCGAGCCGGGATTGGACGTCCTCGAAGACACGGGCAACCGCGCTTTCATCGGCAACATCGGCGAGCGTGGCCGAGATGCTTTCGTTGTTCCTGTCGGCGCGCATCGCTTCGAGCACGCGTTCGCTCGCGTCGCAGACGTGCACTTTTGCGCCCACCTCGGTAAAGGCCCGCGCGATGGTGAGACCGATCCCACCGCCGCCGCCTGTAATCAGTACACGCAAACCCGGCGGTGGTTGCAGCATTGTCACAATACTCATGTCTTCTCGCTCCGTTGACAGACTGATGTGCTGACGCGTGTCAGCAATCAGGAATGGATAGAAATAGTTGTACTAATCGAATCAATTGCACATGATTCCATCCGGATTCATGCGTGTTCGCTAGCGGTTCGCCTGTTTTCCGCCGACGTCTTCGCGCATCTGCAGGCGCTCGATCAGACTCTGGGCTGCGTCGCCGATATCGCGCGCAATGCCCGCCCGCGCGGCTTCGCCGTCACGCCGGCAAAGCGCGTCGACGATCTGCCGATGGGCTTCCATCGAGCGCCGCATGTGCGGGATGTCCGGCGCGACGACGTTGAGGAACGGCCCGATGCGAATCCACAAGCTCTGGATCGTGGCGAGCGTGATTTCGCTCGCGCCATGCCGGTAAATTCCGCTGTGGAACGCAAAGTTGCTGCGCAGATAGTCCGCGACTTCGCCGGCTTCCGCGTGCCCGTTCATGACCTCGTAAATATCCTGAACGGCCCTGAGATGAGCGTCGGACATGCGGGTGGCGGCGCGCTGTGCCACGCAGCCCTCCAGCGCGATGCGCACGTCGCGCAGTTCCTCGACGAGTTCGAGTGTGATCGGCGGGACCATCAACGCCCGGCCCGGCCCGTCGACGAGCGCGCCTTCTGTCTGGAGCCGGGTGAGCGCGGCGCGCACCGGCATCGTGGAGGACCCGACGGCTTCGGCGACGGAACGCAGACTCAACGGCAGACCCGGCTCGAACCGGCCGCTCATGATCGCTTCGCGCAGTTGTTGATAGACCTTGCCGGCCATCGTTTCGTGCGCGACCACTTCGAGCGGGAGCACGGATGGGGATGTGGGACGCGGTGCCAAGCTCGACTCCGTTGATTTGCATTGCTGTGATGTGTGATCACAGTGAGGCAAATTCTATCCGCTGGTCGTGGGGAAGGGGCCTGGGGGAAACGTTAAGTGCGTGAGTTTGGTTTCGCCGCCGCCTCGCGCTTCATTGCCGGCTTCGATGCGGACGCCGCTGGGTATCTCACCATTTGTCTGTTTTTATCCGCCTTCATTTTCCTTGCGGCACGCAAGATGCTCACTCTCAGAACAACGGCATGCGCCGTGAAACCAGGAGACAGTCATGGACACTTTGAAAGTTGCTTGCGCCGCGCTCGTGCTTGGCATGAGCAGCGCGGCCTACGCGCAACAAGCCGGCAAAGCACCGGCCAACAGCGGCGCGCAAACGAAGGAAACTCAGCCCGGGCAGGCGGGACAGACCATCGACGCCCCGGCCGCGCAAGGCACCCCGAACAACTCGCCCGGAACGCTGATGGATAAGCGTGCGAACGCGTTGTCGCCAAATGGTGCGTCATCGCCGCCGCGAACGGGGACGGTGAAGCAATAGCAATAGACGAGCGGCCTTTGTACTTCGCGATGCATCGTGGCGCAAAGGCCCGCATCCGCATGCGTAGCGCCAGCAGCGGCGTGACGATCGGAGTACCGCCAATCGGGCCGTCGTTCAGGCATTAGCCGCGAATCGAATCCAGATCTCGGCGCCTGGTAAGCACGGCGGCAGCCTCACCTGTCTGACGAGGGTCTTTCCGGTCAACCCTACCATCTGGATTCCTGCCTTACGCCGAGAAGAAGGACGCGGGCGATCAATTTTTGCAGCGCTCAACCCATAACGCATAACTTGCCTGACTTTCCGCACACGTCATAAATGACGGGCTCACTATGGACCCGCTGTCCGCTAGGCAGCTAATCCTATGGAGCCAAAAAATGAAAAGCGTTCTTGATCGCACGACACAGCGGCACAACCGACCGGTGTTGCCGGCCTTCGTCACCTCGCGCGTCGAGCGGTATTACCGTGAGCGAGTGCAGGAAACCTGGGGCGGCGGACATATCATGCGCGGCCGCATCGCCGGGCCTGACGCGTTGCATCTGTCGAGCAACGACTATCTCGCGATTGCGAGGCATCCGGACATCATCGACAGCATGGCCCGTACGCTGCGTGAGGACGGCAACGGTCTGCTGATGTCGGGCATCTTCCTGCACGGCGATTGCCCGCAGCTTCGATTCGAAAGCCGGCTCGCCACGTTCATGCATGCGGAGGCGGGCGTGCTGTGTCAATCGGGCTACGCGGCCAACACCGGGCTGCTTCAGTCGATCGCGTCGGCGCAAACGCCGGTCTACGTCGACATGATGGCGCACATGTCGTTGTGGGAAGGCATTCGCAGCGCGGGTGCGGTGCCGGTCGCCTTCCGGCATAACGACGTTGCGCATCTGGAGCAGCAGATCGGGCGTTATGGACCGGGGGTCGTACTGGTCGACTCGGTGTACAGCACGACCGGCGGCGTCTGCCGGCTCGTTGCGATCGGGGACGTCTGCGAGCGGCACGGCTGCGTGTTCGTCGTCGACGAATCGCATTCGCTCGGCACGCACGGTCCGCGCGGCGCGGGACTCGTTGCCGAACTCGGGCTGGAGTCCCGAGTGGCGTTTCGTACCGCGAGTCTGGCGAAGGCGTTCGCGGGCAGAGCTGGCTTCATCACCTGTCCGGTCGATTTCCAGGAGTACTTCAAATTCGAATCGAATCCCGCCATCTTCAGCTCCACGCTGTTGCCGCATGAAATCAGCGGGCTCGACGCAACGTTGTCGGTGATCGAAGCCGCAGACCGGCGGCGCGCGCGACTCACCGCGAGCGCCGCCTGGCTCAGGCAGCGTTTGACCGAACTCGGGTACAACCTGAACGGCAGCCAAAGTCAGATCATCGCCCTCGAAGCTGGCACGGAACAGCGCACGATCGTGTTGCGCGACGCGTTGGAGTCGCGTGGCATTTTCGGCTCGGTGTTCTGTGCGCCTGCGACGGCGCGCAACCGTGCGCTGATCCGCCTGTCGATCCACGCGGGGCTGAGCGATATGCAGGTCGAAAAGATCGCGAGCGTGTGCCGCGACATCCGCGCCGAGGTCGAACTCGACAAGTGGGCTTCTACGTGGCGTCTCGGGGATGAACTGTCGTCCCGCCGGCGCAAGCGCGAGACCATGGACGAAAACACCGCTGTGACAGCCTGACAGGCGCGTGACATGGGGCCCGGTTTTCCGGGTTCCATGGCGCTTACTTTTCGCGATCGAGCCGTTCGAGGTAGCGGTCGTAGCTGAGCACCTGGCTCAGGTCCAGCCCAGGTGGGTTGGGTATGACCGAGTACACGTAATTCTGCCGGCCGCCGAGTTGCGTCGCCGGGTGCATGTAGGGTTCCCACGCCGTGCAATCCGTGGGGTAATGTCCCTCGCTTTGCCAGAAGTAAGGCAGGCTGCGCCGAGCGTCGAGTTCCTTGAGAAACTCCGCAGGCGCGTCCTGTTCGAGGGCTATTTCACGCAGACCCCGCAGTGTCTCGTCCGTATGGACGATCAGCAGATACGACTTGCCCGCGCTGTCGAGCATCAGCAGTCCGCCGGGGCAGTACGACAGATAGTGTTCGACGATGCCGAGCGAGTCGGAGATCTCGGTCACTCGCGCGGCCAGCGCTTCGTCGCGCAGGAACGCATATTCCGACACGGCCAATGTATCGAGGATCGACTGGCACACGTCGTCGAAATAGGCGTTCTGCAGATCGCGCACCGCGCGATTGAGCGCCGGCACCGCCGCCGCATCCTGCTTGCTGATGAAGCGGTGAATGATGCCTTCGTTGAAGCTCTGCACTGCGATGTGTTCGTCCGCTTTGCCGGTCAGCATGATCTTTCGCACGGCGGGGTCGGTCATGCGGCGGCAAAACTCCAGACCGTTCATGCCGGGCATGTCGTAATCGACCACCACGACCGACGTCGCCAGGAATCGCTGCGCGTTGTGCACCTGCTTGCGGACCGTATTGACGCTCAGCGCGATCACCTGGTGAGCGACGTCCTCGTCGGTCCGGTCACGAAACGGCGCGAAAATCGGTTCGTCCGATGGTCCCGGGCGCGGGCGGCTGTTCACGAAATCGAGCGCCTCCCCAGGCGAACTGAAGAAACGGAAAGCCAGTTGCGGGTCGAGCTGAAGGCACAGATTCGACAGGAAGGTCGGGCTGTCGTCGACGAACGTGACGGTCGTCGGGAAATAGAATGGTTTGATCGTGTGCATCGTTATGGCCGGGGAAAGGTCAAAGCGAATTCGGTAAACATCCCTTCGACAGACTTGCAGTCAATGGCGCCGCCTATTCCGCGCATCACATCGCGGCAGAAAGCGAGACCGATGCCGGTACCGATCGAGGCGTCATCGATCCCTGCCGACGACGTATAGAAGCGGGTAAAGATGTGCGGCAGCACATCGGGTGCGATGCCTGCGCCGGTGTCACGGAACAGCAACTGGTTGTTCCGCGGCCCCGGCACGAGCCGGATCGAGATCAGTGCGCTGTCCACACTGGCCATGCCGCGCAACGCGTTTTTCAGCAGATTGAACAGCACGTGGACCATCAGCATGTCCGAGCCGTGGAACGTGAAATCTGTGGCAAGGTCGGTCAGCACCCGGTCCCGTTCGCCTTCACGAAACGGATAGCGCTCCAGCGCGCTTTTGACCGACTGCGCGATCGAGCAACCGGTAGCGCCATGCGCGTAGCCGCCCGTGAAACGCGCGTTCGCGAGCAGCATGTCGATGATCGCATTCGAATGGATGGCCTCCTGTTCGATGCGCGAGAGCACGCCATCCATGGACTGAAGATGCACGAGACGGATTTTCGGAACCGGCAGTTCGCTCTCTTGCGCGATCGAATAGGTTTCGAGCAGCGACGGCAGATAACGGCCAAGCCCCGAAGCGCCGGCGCGAATTGCGAGCAGCGGCGTACGTAGCTCGTGGGCAATGCTGCTCGCGGTGGCGAGCATCGCGCGCTCCTGTTCGATTCTGATCCGGTCCATGTCGTAGTTCGCCACCACGCCGATCGCGACCGCGAAAGAGAAAATTGCCAGATGCGCGGGGTAGGTCGTATGAAGGACGACGGGGTCCGTCGTCAGCCAATAGGCGAGATACGCGACCCCGATGCCGATCACGAAATTGAGCAGCAGCATCAGCCAGTCCAGCAGCAGCACCATGACAAACGCGGCAATCAATGCGCTTTCTATCCATACATTGGAGCCGTTGTTTTTCAACAGCATGAACGTAAAGAAGAAGGGCAGCGAATAGAAGATCGTTATGTACCAGTAGTACGGTAAGAATTTCTTGACCGGCGCCGGCCAGCGATCCGAAAACAGAATGGGGACAAACAGGGCAGAGCCTACGAGGCGCAGCGGCAGGTTTTCGTACGGCTGTGGGAAGAGCGTGTGCCAGACGTAGAAATAGAGCGGGAAGCCGATGATCGCAATCAGCGCAAAGGGACCCATCCGGCGGCGCATGTATTGCAGATTGCGCGCAGCAGGGATAAATGCCTGAGTCAGAAACGGGCGCACTGCTGCCAGTTTGCGCATGCCCCAAGGCGATATTCCGGTAGTACTCATCTGTGCGGAGCCAGGAATCTATCAGCAATTTCCAGAGCGGCTCTTCTCCCAACGATCGCTCCCCGTCCACATGCGCCGGCAGAAACAACCGGCCATGTATTTGTACTGCGCAAATCAGGCATTACGCCACGGCTATGACTGCCGTGTGAATGCGAATTCTGACTGACCACGCCGCCAATGTCACGGCAAATGAGTGAATTCTGAATTTGACGACGATGGGTCATGCATGCGCGAAGCGTTTAAAGGACGGTAAAAAAGTCCGCCAATTATGCAAATCGGATTAAATGGCGCATCTCATCGCTCGGCAAACTCCGCGTACCCAGGTATTGCCGGCCAATCGATCGCTTTTCAATCACGCGATTCTAAATGAGCGATGCACAGTCGTCATAATGGAATAAATTCAGCTATGCCACGCGCTGGCGACGGATGTCAATTTCGCATTGGGCGAAGTCCCAGCCCATGCGTCGCTTCTCGTCCCGCGTCGATCTCAACGCGCGTTGTTTTCTGCCGTGGTTTTGCACGAAGTCATGCCACAATGACCAACAGATACGACCTGAATCGCCGGTCGTCATGCGGTGCGTTCTTCAATACCACTGACAGCAAGGCGGCGATGAAGACTACCTGTACGCTTCTCATTGCGGCTGTGGCATTTTGCGCGGGTGCCAGCCGGGCTGTGGCCCAGGAGTTTGCCCTGTACGCCGGACCGTTAACCGGCGAGCACGAACACACTTATGCGTGGGCGATCGACTACACGGAGGGATTCGGCCGCTACTTCGCCGGCAGCATCACCTGGCTCAACGAAGGACACATTCCCGGTCATCACCGCGACGGTCCGACTGCCCAGGTTTGGGGCAGGCTTCCACTGGTGGATCGGCGCATCGTCCTCGCGCTGGGCGTCGGTCCGTACCGTTACTTCGATACCGAGGCCGCCGAGCAAGGCGCGGGCTATTCGAATACGCACGGCTGGGGCGTCGTGTACAGCGCCCGCGCGACCTGGTATTCGTCGCACCGCTGGACGGCCAATCTGCAACTCAATCACGTGCAGGTGACCAACGGCTCGTCGACGACCGCGATCATGCTCGGCGTCGGTTATCGACTGGACGCACCCGACACGCCAGGCCCGCGCGAGTTCGCACTGCCGCGCTCACAGAAAGTCACGAACAACGAAATCACACTGATGGCTGGCGCGACGATCCTGAACAGCCTCGATTCGCAGACCGCGGCGGCGCAGGCGATCGAATACCGGCGCGGCCTGACGAACTACCTCGACGCGACGCTCGGTTATCTGCACGAAGGCAGCGGACTCTCTGCGCGACGCGATGGCGCGACGGCCCAACTTTGGCTCACACGTGCGTTCTTCAATGACCATCTCTCGCTCGGCATCGGCGTGGGTGCGTACGCAGCAATCCACCACGGCAATTCGGACGCCGACAGCGACACGGGCGATGGCATCCTCTCGGGGCTCGTGTCGATGTCGGCTTCGTATCGCATCACGCAGCGCTGGTCGGCACGCGTGACCTGGAATCGCGTGATGACGCGCTACAGCCGCGATACGGACGTGATTCTGGCGGGCGTCGGCTACCGGTTCTAGCGGTGAAGCGGTGGGCCATGACGATAACGAAATCTCCGCTTAAATTTGCCGATGGCACACTGCCAAGTTACAAATAGCTTATCAAAGTGCGTATTGCATTTGCACAAATTCAATAAAAAATGGTGCAGAAACGCGCAGGAAAAGATGGCAGCCTGCATTCATCATTGAATGCGCAATGGACGCCTCGGTACGCCACGTGCTGAATGCAAAGCCGCTTCATGCTTTAAACAAACTGAATGGCCTCTCGCTTTTAATTAGCATAGGCTATTCAGCATAAAAGCGTATTCTATTGGTATAAATACCGATGCTGTAGTCAGACTACATTCTTACATTACCTCACACGGAGCATCGCTAACAGCCAATCCGGCTGGCCCGATTCTTCTGCTGGCAGGTACACGTCCTCGCAGTCACCCTGCGTTGCCGGCGCTCGCGTCCGCATCGAACCCATTCGACGCGCTCCACTTTCGCATCGCCCCATCCAAGCTGGATCTCGGAGAGACAGACATGCAAAAAAGACTATTACCGGTCGTCGCGTTAGCGGCGACCGTGTGCGTCGCTGCGCGCGCCGGCGTGCCCGATTTTCCACTCGATTTCAGCCCCACCTCGGCGGTCCTGAATGCGTTTGAATCGGCTGTTGCGCATCGGCGCGCCGATTCCCTCGTCGGCAAAATGACGCTCGACGAAAAGCTGCAACTCATCCATTCGCAGTACGTCATGTCCGCCGTGCCGGGCGGCGGCGGCGGCTACATTCAGGGCGTGCCACGCCTCGGCATTCCTGACCTGAACATGGTCGATTCGTCGACGGGTTCGGGCAGCACGTCGCAGCCGAGCACGACCTTCCCCGCGACGATCGCGCTCGCGGCAAGCTGGGATCGCGGCCTCTCGTCCGACTTCGGCAAGCAGGTCGCCATCGAACTGCGTGCGCAGGGCTTCGGCATGGGACTCGGCGGCGGCACCAACCTCGCGCGCGAACCGCGCGGCGGCCGGCTTTTCGAGTATCTCGGCGAAGATCCGGTGCTCGCTGGCGAAATGCTCGCCGAGCGCACCGACGGCACGCAGAGCCAGAAGGTCATCGCGACGATCAAGCACTACGCGGGCAACGAGCAGGAGCACGGCCGCAGCGGCGGCAACAGCCAGATCGACGAGCGCACGCTGCGCGAACTCTATCTGTTGCCGTTCGAAATCGCCGCGAGACGCGCCCAGCCGGGCAGCGTGATGTGCAGCTACAACAGGCTCAACGGCGACTATGCATGCGAGAACGCGCATCTGCTCAACGACGTGCTGAAGAACGACTGGCGCTTTGAAGGTCAGGTGCAGTCCGACTGGGGCGCGGCGCACAGCACGGCGAAAGCGATCAATGCGGGTCTCGACGAAGAAGAGGATGTGGGCGCGACCGTCTATCTGACGCCGGCTGCGGTGAAGCAGGCGATCGCGAACGGCTCGGTGTCGACCGCGCGTCTGGACGACATGGTCAAGCGCAAGCTGTATGTGATGATTCGTACCGGTGTGATGGACCATCCGGCACAGGCCGGCGGCACTATCGACTTCGCTCGCGCAAACGTTTTCGCGCAGTCGGCCGCCGAACAATCGATGGTGCTGCTGAAGAACGACAACAACCAGTTGCCGCTGTCGGCAGGCTCGCTCAGCCGGATCGCGGTGATCGGCGGCCACGCCGACGCGGCCGTGCTGACAGGCGGCGGCTCCGGCAACACGCGCGATCCGGTCACTGGCTCGTTCGCAGGTTGCGGCGGCTTGACGTTCGGCACGACGAGCGGCTGCAGCTGGTGGAGCAATCCGTGGCTCAAGCTCGATACGCCGATCGTCGCGGCGGTTCGCGCACTCGCGCCGTCGGCGCAGGTGAGCTTCGCCGGCAACAGCGATCAGCAGTCGCCGTTCCGCGCCTACACGCAACAGGAGATAGACCAGGCGGCAGCGCTCGCGAGTCGTTCCGATGTCGCGATCGTCGTCGTTGCGCAGCCGGCCGGCGAGGACATCGGCGATCTGCAAAGCCTGAGCCTCGCGAACCCGTCGAACCAGGAGGCGCTCATCGATGCGGTCGCGCGCGCTAATCCGCGCACGATCGTCGTGGTGGAAAGCGGCAACCCCGTGCTGATGCCGTGGAAGGATCGCGTGGCCGCGATCGTCGAAGCGTGGTATCCGGGCGAAGGCGGCGGCAAGGCGATCGCGAACGTGCTGTTCGGCAAGGTCAATCCGTCGGGCAAGCTGCCGGTCACGTTCCCGCTGCACGATCAGGACACGCCGACCTGGGGCCAAAACGGCGCGTTCGAGACGGACCCGGTCTACTCGGAACAGCTGAACATGGGCTACCGCTGGTATGACGCGAAGAACATCGCACCGATGTTCGAGTTCGGCTACGGGCTGTCTTACACGCACTTCTCGTACTCGGGGCTGTCGGTGGCGCATCGGCCGGACGGCGCGCTCGACGTGTCGTTCACCGTGCGCAACGATGGCCGTAGAGCGGGCGCCGAAGTGCCGCAGGTGTACCTCGGCGTGCCGTATAACGGTGAACCGCCGCGGCGTCTGGTCGGCTGGGAGAAAGTCGGCATGAACCCGGGCGAAACGCGCCGCGTGCGCATCACGGTCACGCCGCGCATGCAGAGCGTGTGGGACACCTCGCGCAATGGCTGGCGGTATGTGCCGGGCGGGACGGTGTACGTGGGCGCTTCCTCGCGTGATATCCGCTTGCAGGGTAGCTAGGCGGTGTAGGGCTGTCGCGTGCCCGGCGGTGGAATGGTTCGCATCCGGGCGCGTGACTGTCGACTGTCGATGTATCGGCTTTAGCGTTTGACGTCAGTTGCGCGCAGCCTTCGCTTCGCGCTTGTCCTTCTGTTCATGACGCCGACGCCGACGCCGACGCTGACGCTGACGCGCTTCGGACGATGACCTCTTTGCGAAGCGCACGAGTTTCTGGCCTCGTTCATCGCCGCATTCGCGCCGGTGATATTCTCGCCGCTCACTACTCTGCGCCATGCGGGCACGGTGCAAAGATCAGGACGCGGAACCAGGACTGAATGTCATGAACGACGAGCAGGACATCGCACCAGACAGCACCGCGGCGCGCGTCGCTTTGTGGCGTGCGCTGCACGTCGCGGCCGATGCGCCGCCGCACGTGCTCGAAGACACAATCGGCCTCCAATTGCTGTCCCCGGACGAGGACTGGCGCAAGCGCGGCGACATGGACCCGCAGCTCACGCGCGCCTTGCGCGCGTCGATCGTCGCGCGTGCGCGCTTTATCGAGGACCTCGTCGTGGAGCAGGCCAAGCTCGGTCTTACTCAGTATGTGATTCTTGGCGCCGGCCTCGACAGCTTCGCGCAACGCAGGCGGGAGATTGCAGCCGGCCTTCGGGTGTTCGAGATCGACCGGCCTGCTCCGCAGGCATGGAAGCGTCAGCGTTTGATCGAACTGGGTTTCGGCGTGCCGGACTGGCTGCGCTTCGTGCCGGTGGATTTCGAAGCGGGTGAGGCCTGGCGCGAGCGGCTCGTGACGGCCGGCTTCGATGACAGCAAACCGGCCATCGTGGTTTCCACCGGCGTCAGCATGTATCTCAGCAAAGAGGCGAACGCGGCCGCGCTGCGGGAGGCCGCCGGCCTCGCACCGGGATCGACGTTCGCGATGACGTTCCTGCTGCCGTTGGAGATGGCGGACCCCGAGGTACGTCCAGGGCTCGAGACGGCGGAGAAGGGCGCGCGAGCAAGCGGCACACCGTTCGTGAGCTACTTCACGCCGGCGCAGATGTTGACGCTGGCCCGCGAAACAGGCTTTGGAGAAGCGCAGCACGTATCGGCCGCCGATCTCACACGGCGCTACTTCGCGCATAGAACAGACGGTCTGCGCCCCCCGAACAACGCGGAGGAACTGCTGGTGGCGAGGACCTTGCCGCCCGTCCGCTGAAGCAGGGGCGATCTGCGGGCGCTGCGTCGCCGGCCATGAAGCAGGCTCATTTGCGCCGGACGTTGTTCTTCATCAGAAAGAAAGTGAGCGCGGCAATCACCAGCGCCAGCGCTACACCGAAAGCGGCGATGTCGCGCGTACCGTCCCAGGCGACGGCCTCGCGCAGAAACAGCACGGCAAGCACCGCGATCACGACGCTGACCAGATTCCCTTTCAGGTCTTCGAGATTGGTGACTTCGAGCCACTTCGGCAACGGCAGCTTGTCGTCGATGAACAGCGAGTAGAGCCCGATACTGATGATGTAGACCGCGATCGCGATCAGAAACACATCGACTGCCTCGACTATTCCTACCGCGAATATCTTGACCGACTTGGCCGTCAGAGAGCCGAGTCGCAGCGCGGTGACGCCGCTCCAGAACAGGACGAGCGTCTCATACAGGAGCAATGCGACGGAACCCAGAAACGTCCCGATGACGGGAACGATCATGATGTAGCGGCTCGAAGCCAGGACACGTCGCAGCATCGAAGGAACCTCTCTTGGATAAGCGTGATGAAACGGCTTGAGGGCAGGTCATTCTGCTTGCGGCGCGGCCCGTTCGGCTCCCCGCTCCGAATTTATAAGGGAAGCGGCTGCGAATCAAGCCAATGACTCGATTGCGGGCATCCTCGCAACGTATAGCAACCGTGAATGGGCGACGCGCTAACCGGGCGCGGGCAGGCCGGGACCATGCAGATGGATCATGGAGACATGCCGGTTTTGATCCTCGCGTGCAGCGGAATGCGGCACAGCCGGTGCGGGTCATGCCGGATACGTTAAAATTCTCAACGTTTGGAATGCCGGGCGAAAGCGATGGCAATTGAAAAGTTACAAATCGGCCATGACAAAAATATCCATCGTTGTTCCGTGTTTCAACCAGGAAGAATTCATCGGGGAGACCTTGGAGTCGGTGTTGCGCCAGTCGTACAGCGACTGGGAATGCATCGTCGTGAATGACGGGTCCACCGACGGGTCCGAGGGCATCATTCAGCAGTACGCAAATAAGGATCGTCGGTTCCTGCCGTTTATCCGAGCGAACGCCGGGGTCGCCGCCGCGCGCAACTTCGGCTTCTCGCAGGCGAAGGGAGCGCTCTTCGTGCCCCTCGATGGCGACGACAAGATACACCCCGATTTCCTGAAGCTGTCCGCCGAATGCTTCGCCGAGCATCCTGATACCGATCTCGTCCACTGCAAGACGAAGCGCATCGGGGAGTCGAACAAAATCTGGCGCTTGCCCGAGTACAGCTATGAGAAGCTGCTTTGGCAGAACATGATCGTGAACACGACTATGTACCGGCGTGAGGGGTTTTTCCGTATCGGCGGGTATTCGTCGGAAATGATCCACGGCTTCGAGGACTGGGAATTTTACGTGCGGCTTCTGAGCCCGCAATCGAAGGTGCGATTCGTCGATGCGCCGCTCTACCTGTATCGCGTGAAGAAAAGTTCGCGCTCAACCGAGCTCGTGACGTTGGGCAAGGTCGAGGAATCGCAACGCCTCATATTCACGCGCAATCGCGCGAAGTACGAGCAGTTTCTGGACAACCCGATCAGTGTCTTCGGTCAACGCATGAAGGAGTTCGCGCCGTTCTATGCGTCGCGCTACAGGCGGCAGGTGCGCTACATGCATATGGCCTACGCGGGCGTGATCGTCGTGCTGCTGGCGGGAGGTGCCTTTCTGCTGGGGCATCACTGAGGCGCGGTGCTTCGCCCGGCGAATCCGGCCACTCCGACTCGGGCGTCACCCACGCCCGGCAGCCTGCACGATCAGCACTACCCCCGCGCCGACAACGACCGTGCCAATAGCTCGCGCGACGCGTTTCCCACCCGGCAGCAGACGTTCGCTGGTAATCGCGGTTGTCACGACCGCCATCGCGCGCAGATCCATCACGCCGACGACGAGCAGGATTGCGGTCAAGCCGGCGCAACAGCCACCACAGTGAAGGCCGAGGCTCAGCCCGTGCCGCCAGGCAGTGCGGGCATCGGCAGGCAGCTTGCGGCCACGGGCCGGCGCGTGGCGGCAGCACGCGAGCTGACGCGCCTTCCACCCGGTGAACTGCAGTGCGCCCGCGATCAGCACCACCACGCTGATCGCACCGGGAACGGCACGCGCCAGCGCCGGCACCCGCATGACGAGCGCAGCGAACGCGGCGCCGAGCCCAAAGACGACGACGCCGAACGCCGTCCACACGACGAAGTACCCCACGGCGACCAACGCGGTCAGCCATCCGGTGCGCGCTTGCCTTGCCCTGCCGAGCGCCTCGCGATAACGCCACAACAGGGGAACGAGAGACGGCAGCATCATCGCCACCATCATCACGGTCCACATGCGGATAAACGGTGCCGCGAGTTCAGGCCATGTCTGTCCGCACATTCGCGTCCAGAGCGCCGACATCGTCCAGCCGCCGGGCATCGGCGTGCCGCCCATCGCCGCCATCGATGCGCTACCGATGATCGTTGCCGCCGCGCTCGCCGCGAAGCACAGCGCGCAGACGCCAACGAGCACCGCGCGGGAAACGCCGCGCCGCGCGAACGTTGCTTGCGGCGCCGCGCGAGCGGCACTCACGGGTTTGCTCATCGCCTGTTGTACTCGTCGTGGCGGCGCCACCAGATGCCTGACTCGTTGCGTCCTTTGGGCGCGCGGTCCAGCCACTGATACATGCCCCACAGCCCGTCCACGCCGCGTGCATAGGTGGAGTAGGTGTGATAGATCACGCCGTCCTCGATCACGAACGCGCTCATGCCTGGGCGGTCGCGCGAGTAGGTGGCCGGATCGGTGCCGGACATCGCTGCGAATTCGACGACGGGCTGCGGCGCCGGTGTCGCGTCCATGGCGTGGCCGCCGCGCTCGAAGTTGTAGTCGATATCGCCCGTGCGCTGCTGCTCTTCCGTGAAGGACACGTTGAAGTCGAAATTGAAGTCGCCGCCCGACGAGGACGCCCACGGGAATGTCCACCCCATGCGGTGCTTGTACGCCTGCAGTTTCGCGAGCGGCGCGCGCGACACTGCAATCAGCATCACATCGTGATTCGCCAGATGGACCGCGAAGCCGTCGAAGCCATCCGCGACCGCCGAGCACGACGGGCATCCCGCCGTATAGTCAGGCCCGAACATGAAGTGATAGACGAGCAGTTGCGAGCGTCCTCTGAAGAGATCGGCGAGCGACGCGCTGCCTTCGTCGGTTTCGAACCGGTAGGTCTTGTCGATGCGAACCCATGGCAATGCCTGACGTTGCCGCGCCAGCTCGTCGCTGCGTCGGGTGAAGTCCTTTTCCGCGGCGAGCAGCTCGCGCCGCGCGGCCAGCCATTGCTCGCGTGTTCCGGTCAGATGTTGTGTCGTCATCATGCGTACCTCCGAGGGTCGTCCCGCGCCGCCCGGCCGGCTGCCGATACGGCGTCGTGTACGGGTTGTGGGTCGTGCTAGATTAGTACCGGGCCTCGACCAGGGGGGAGTGACAAGTGTGGCGGGATTTGGCTGACCCGATGGACTCGCCGATCTCGGCGGCGGCGCGTGCGCTCGCAGCGGGTGATCCGCTTGGCGCGCTCGACCGCGTCGCGTTGCGCGACGACGCGCCCGCGCTCGCGCTTCGCGGCATCGCCATGGCACAGCTCGGCGATTTCGTTCGAGCGAAGGCGCTCGTGCAAAGCGCGGCGCGCGCCTTCGGTCCCGACGCCGCCGTGGCCCGCGCGAGATGTGTCGTCGCCGAGGCCGAAATTGCGCTCGCCTCTCGCGATCTGGCTTGGCCCACGAAGACACTCGACGCCGCGAGAGCGACGCTCGACGCTCACGGCGACCGCGTGAACGCCGCGCATGCGCGCTATCTCGAAGTCCGGCGCCTGCTTTTGTTCGGACGTCTCGAAGCGGCCGAACAGGCGCTCGACGGATTCACCCCCACGCTGTTGCCGCCCGCCTTGAGGGCCGCCCACGAGTTGGTCGTCGCGGGTGTCGCGCTGCGCCGCTTGCGCACCAGGCCCGCACGCAGCGCGCTCGTGAGAGCCGGACGCGCCGCGCGCGATGCGGGTATCCCGGCGCTGACGGCGGAGGTCGAAAGCGCGTCGCTCGTGCTGAGCACGCCGGCTGCGCGTCTGCTCGCGCGTGGCGGCGAGCGCCTGCTGCTGCTTGACGAAGTCGAGGCGTTGCTGGCGTCGAAGACGCTCGTCGTGGATGCGTGCCGTCATGTCGTGCGCGACGCGGGCGCGGTGGTGTCGCTCGCGAGCCGTCCGGTGTTGTTCGCGCTTGCTCGCACGCTGGGAGAAGCGTGGCCCGACGACGTGGCGAGGGACGTGCTCGTCGCGCGTGCGTTCCGGGCAAAGCGCGCCGACGAGTCGCATCGCGCGCGGCTGCGAGTCGAGATCGGCCGACTTCGCGCGGCGCTCGGCACGCTGGCCGGCGTCAGCGCGACAAAGCGCGGCTTCGGGCTGACGCCGCGCCGCGCCAGCGAGGTCGTCGTGTTGGCGCGGCCCGTCGAAGGCGAGCATGCGCAGGTGCTCGCATTTCTCGCTGACGGCGAGTTGTGGTCGAGTTCGGCGCTTGCGCTGGTGCTTGGCGCGAGCCAGCGCACCGTGCAACGGGCACTCGATTCGCTGGCGGCCGCGGGCAAGGTGCAGTCGTTCGGGCGTGGCCGGGCGCGTCGCTGGATAATGCCGCCCATGCCGGGATTCGCGACGGCTTTGTTACTTCCCCCTCCACTACCCCATGATTAGGATGGCGATATGAATCGATCATCGGCCAGAATCATTCGTGAATATGGACCCTTTGCAGGTGTCGATAAAGTCCATGGGGTGACGTATGACGGCCGGCAGGTGTGGATTGCCGTCGGCGACAGTCTGAACGCGTTCGATCCGGCCAGTGGCAAACCGCTGCGCTCGATCGACGTCGCCGCCGATGCAGGCACGGCCTTCGACGGCACGCACCTGTTTCAGATCGCCGGCGGGCGCATCCGCAAGATCGATCCGCAGAGCGGTCAAGTGCTCGCGACGATCCCAGCGCCGGGCGGCGGTGGCGACTCTGGGCTCACCTGGGCGGAGGGGACGCTGTGGGTGGGGCAGTATCCGGAGAGGAAGATTTATCAGGTCGATCCCGAAAACGGCGCGGTGCTGCGCACGATCGAATCCAATCGCTTCGTCACCGGCGTTACGTGGGTCGACGGAGAACTGTGGCACGGCACCTGGGAAGACGACGCCAGTGAGTTGAGGCGCATCGATCCTCGCACGGGACAAGTGCTGGAAAGCGTCGAGATGCCGGCCGGCATGAGCGTGTCGGGACTCGAGTCCGACGGCGCGGATCGCTTCTTCTGCGGAGGCGGCGGCAGCGGAAAGGTGAGAGCCGTCCGGCGGCCGGGACGAGGTGACGAAGACGGCAGCGGGACCGAGGTGCCGGCCGATTCGGCGAGCGAATGACGTGAAATAAAAACGGCCCGTTCGAGCAGGCTCGACGGGCCGTTGAATGAAACGGGTGGTCGACGTGCCGCGCTTTTCTCGCGGCACGTTATCGGTCAACAATGGTTACTGCGAACCCGCCCAGGTCTGACCAGACGGCGTCGAATCTTCGATGCCCCGGAAATCGTCGTACGCGCTGCTGCAATCCACCGCATTCACCGTGCTCAGCGATTGCGAGGCGGTACCGGTCAGCGCGACGCGGTTTGCGTTCGACGGGAAGACCGGCAGGTTGACGGTGTTCAGCGTCAGGTTCGCATTCGACGTGGTGACGCCACGTTGCCCGGCGAATCGGCGAGCACGTTGGTGAGGGTCATGCCGAGCGGGAGCGCGGCATGCGCGATGCCGCCCGTGTCCGCCTGGAAGTCCTCGAAGATCGACGACGTCGTGCCGATGATATGGACGTTCGACAGCGTATTGTCGAGGAAAAAGGGCAAAAACGGGGGAGAGCAGTGAGATTGAGATGACCATGCGTGCGATCTGCATGGCTATACGAACCGGCTTTGCACGCCAATCTTCATTCGCTGACGAGGTGTTGCAAGAAAACAATCTGGTATCGTGAGGCCGGAGAAGCAGAAGAGTTGAGCGACGGCAACGAACTCGCATGCGGGACGTGCATGGGGGTTCGAGCGGCGCGTCATCCGGCTCGCTTTCAGCTCTGTTGGCGAGGCAAAGAGCCCGTGCACCAGATGACAAATATCGCTCGCTTCACGAAGATTGTCGGTCGACCGGGGCGCTGCCACGCGAACGCGTGCGAGGACCGCACTCCGCTCGAGCAAGGTTGATGAGAGAAGGCGAACGATGCCCAAGCACGACCCAGCGCTTCATCGTATTCAGAGAACCCCGATGACGCGTGCCCGCCGGCGGTTTCTCATCATCTGGGCGATCGTGCTGTTGACCGTGCTTGGCTGGGCGCTGGTGACGGCGCTCAGGCCCGCGCTTCAGCGCACGATCGTTATTACGACTGGCGCCGACAACGGCATCTATCGGGGCTTTGCGGAACGCTACGCGCCGATTCTGAAGCGCGCAGGTATCAAGCTCGATATCCGCAGTTCTTCCGGCTCGGTCCAGAATTATCAGCGGCTGACGAATCCGGACAGCGAATACGAAGTGGGCTTCATCCAGTCGGGCACGATCAGCCCGAAGGAAACCGATAACCTTCAGACTATCGCCGCCGTCTCATACGAACCGATCTGGGTGTTCTATCGTGGCGACACCGTCATCAACCGGCTGGCCCAATTCCGCGGCAAGAAAATCGGCATAGGCGTTCCCGGCAGCGGCTTGCTCAACGTCTCGCTCGTCTTACTCGGCTATAGCGGTGTCACCCGCGACAACAGCACGCTGCTGGAGCTCGACGCGCTCAACGCCTATCAACGCCTCGAAAGTGGCGAGCTCGACGCCGCGTTCTTTATCGGCCGCCCCGACGCCGCGATACAAACAAAGCTCTTGAACAGCGATCTGAAGCTGATGAGTTTCGCCCAGGCCGAGGCGCTGGTGCAGAAATTCCCGTCGCTCTCGAAGATCATTTACCCGCGCGCTTCGACGAGCATCGTCAACGATCTGCCGCGGACCGATGTCACTTTGCTGGCTGCCACGGCACTGCTCGTCTCCAGAGACACCCTGCACCCGGCGCTCGTTTATCTGCTGCTGGACGCGGCCAAAACGGTCCACGGCGGCGAAGATTACTTCACGCCGCTCGGCACGTTCCCCAATCTTCGTACCGAGGAATTTCCCGTTTCGGACGAAAGCACGCGCTACTTCAAATCCGGCCGGCCATTTCTGCAGCGCTACCTTCCGTTCTGGCTGGCGAGTCTCATCGAACGACGCTTCCTGATTCTCCTGCCCTTCATGGCGCTGTTGATCGGCTTGCTGCAGGCATTGCCGCGCATGGTGGAGGCGCGGATAAAAAAGCGGCTGGTGGTCTGGTATCGGGAAATCAAATCGCTGGAAGATGAAACCTGGAAAAACACGCAGCCGACTCGCGCCCAGATCGCGAAATGGCGCGACGAGATTGAGAACATCGATGCGCATGCGAGCCAGATACGGATTCCGCATCGTTATTTCCAGGACGTTTATGCGCTGAAGCAGGCGATCGGTGTGGTGCGGGACCGGATTGCTCAAGTGGCGACGAAGGTAAAGGAGTAGCGGAGCCATTGAAGAGCGCGGTTGGGGAAGTGCATGGCGTTGCCGGGGCAGGGTGTTTGCCCGCCATTGACATATCGATGCGCTATGGTGCACGTATCGTGCAGCAGGTTTGAACACATGCGATTTCTTGCCGCACCACCCGAAATACATGCGAGCATGGCGCTGAAGAAATTCAGCCGTCCAGGTTGCCGGCGCCGCGTGTAAGGTAACCGTACGGCAGCTTGGGCAACGGAGAGGAAACGACGATTTGGCCGCCGCTTGCATCGTTCATGCGGCAATACTCGACAGCGAGCAGTTCGCAGATCAATGGAGCAGGGATAGATGAGCGACAGATTGCAGGCGTCCGTATGCGTTGTCGTACTGCTGTTGATTGTCGGCTGGGTGCTCTACATTGGGCGCGCCGTTTTCGTTCCTATCGTGCTCGGCATCATCGCAGTTTATGTGATCGTCGGTTTCACCCGATTGCTGGAGCGCATTCCTGTCGTCGGAGCGAGGATGCCGACGCAGTTGCGTTATGCGCTGTCCGTGTTCGTGATCGCGGCTGGAATATTTCTCGCTGTCGATATGCTCGTCGCGAACTACGACGGCCTCATCGCGCTGGCGCCGCGCTATCAGGAATCCGTTCTCGCGCTGATCCAGAAAGTCGCCGTACTGCTGCATGTGGAGACCGAGCCCACCTGGGATTCGTTGCGGCGCGACATGCTTGCCCAGTTCAACGTTCAGGCGCTCGTCACGAGCATGCTGGCTTCGCTGTCGTCGATGATCGTCAATATCTTTGTGGTGGTTCTGTACGCCAGCTTTCTGCTCATCGAGCAGCGGACGTTCAGCGAAAAGCTGACGAACATCGCCGCGAATTCGAACAATGCCGAGCGCATCAAAAGCGTCGTCACCGACATCAACAGGCGCATTGGCGCCTATCTCGCGTTGAAGACGCTGCTAGGCGTGGTGCTCGGCGGCATAAGCTGGGGTGCGATGCGCGGCGTCGGCCTCGAATTCGCCGGGCTGTGGGCCGTGCTGATTGCGCTGCTCAACTATGTGCCCTATATCGGCTCGGTGCTGAGCATCGTCTTTCCGACGCTCATGTCGGTGCTGCAGTTTGGCGAGGTCAATGAGGTGTTCATCGTGCTGGTGTCGCTGAGCGTGATTCAATTCGTGATCGGCAACATTCTCGACCCGTATTTGATGGGTAACTCGCTGAACCTGAGCCCGTTTGCGATTCTCGCCAGCATGGCGGTGTGGTCGGCGATCTGGGGTGTATCCGGCGCATTTCTCGCCGTGCCGATTACCGTCATCGTGATCATTATTTTCTCGGAGTTCGAGATGACGAGGCCGGTCGCGATCCTGCTGTCGAAGAACGGCAGGCTGACTTACGGTGGAAGTTCGCCGGCGGCCTGAGGCGCAAGCGGAGAATCCGTTTCCAGTTTCATCGGCCGGCAGGCAGGCGAACCATTGCCCGCTCCCACTATGTCGACTACGGAAAGCGCAGCCGCAGCCCCATAGCGTCCTATAGCGCAACCGATTGGTCAATAGAGAAGTGTGCTCTGTTGAACAATGGCAACTCCCGTCCGATACTCGGAACATCGTCCCCACGCTCACAAAATCATGGCAACGTGGACTCAGGGAGCAGACAGATTTGCTACCCTCCTTCCCCGGCTCGCGTGCGGGACCACGCAATGCGGGGGAATTCCACCGCCGTTGAAGCTTGCGGGAAAGACCCCCGAAAGGGCCGCCGAAGCACGCACGAGACTGAAGGAGCCCTGAAATGGCGCACGACGATCTGGCGGTACTCGTGGGCGTCGGGATTCTCGCGCTGGCTTGCCTGTTCGTATGCGGGTTGTATGTATACCGGAGCAGCGATACCTGCCGCAACCGCAAACGCCGATCCGAAACGCACGCAAGCGGCGTTCAGGCGAGCGGGTCGAACAGGGAATCGCTTTCGCACGAGGAGGCGATGATGGGCACGCAACTGAGCCATTGCTGCAAAACCTCACTCTATCGGGCCGTGTTCGGCCGCGGCCACGATGAGCGGATCGTATTCCTGATCGCCGGCAACCGCGACGACGCGCGAAAGCGCGCGACCATCGCGCTGGCCGCGATTCATGGCGTCGCGACCCACGAGGTGTCTCTCTGCAAGCTGGCCTCGTTCCGCGAGCTGATCGACATCGGCGTCAGCGAGGATGAAGATTTGCGCGTGTTCGAAATGGCCTGGAAGGGCGCAAATGTCAGTGCATGGGCCGAGCATCCGCTTTTCCTGACCGACGACTCGTCCTTGCTGGGCAAGTGGGCCGAGCTATACGCGGACCTTGCGCGGGAGCTGGCTACCAGCGCGATCGACCGGGCGCGAGGTTGACGAGCGTGTATGAAAGCCTTGGACATAGCGGCCACGTGCGCTTTCATTGCGCGTGGCCGCCGTCGATCGTTCAATAGCCCAGTGCGCAACCATCTTTACGATGATCCGACGCACCCGATAGCGTGCCATTTTCCCAATCGACCCAGATAGCCTGAGCGCCGCCGATGGGCGAATTCGGTCTGGCCAGCCTGAATCCGCGGCGCGTCAGTTCGGCGCGCACTGCCACAGGCATCGTTTCTTCAAACTCGACCGTATGGGTGCCCGGCCGTGGAAAAATGCGCGGCAATTGGATTGCCGACTGCATGTCCATACCGTAGTGCAGTACTTTGGACAGAAAGTGCGCATGGCCCATCGCCTGATAGTGGCCGCCCATGACGCCAAAGCTCATCTGCACGCGGCCGCCTTTGGTGACCATGCCTGGGATGATCGTATGCATTGGCCGTTTATGCGGCCCAATGGCATTGGGATGGCCTTTTTCCAAGGAGAAGCTCTGGCCGCGATTGTGCATGAGCACACCCGATTTCGGTGCCATCAGACCGCTGCCGAACGGGTGAAACAACGAGTTGATGAAGCTCGCGCAGTTACGGTCGCGATCGACCACGGTGATATACACGGTGTCCTTATGTTCCGCGGTAGCCAACGCGGGCAGGTCGGTCAATGCGCCGTTGAGATCGATCTGGTCGCGCAGCCGGTCGGCCAACTCGTCGGAAAGCAGCCAGTCGACATCGGGCTTTCCACCTTGAGGGTCGCCCAGAAAAGCGTCACGAACCGAATAGACCAGCCTCGTTGCTTCGATTTCGCGATGGATGCGATCGACGTCGAGCGGGTCGCCTTTGGCATCGAACTTCTGCAGGATCTTGAGCAGCATGAGTGCGATGATTCCCTGGCCGCTGGGAGGGCACTCGACAATCTCGTAGCCCTGAAACGTCGAGCGGATCGGCGTCACGTAATCGCCGTGGTAGTCCGCGAAATCGTCCAGCGTGTGAAGTCCGCCATGGCGTTGCAGATGGCCGACGATGTCGGCCGCGATGTCGCCGCGATAGAACGCATCGCGACCACCCTCGGCGATCGCGCGCAGCGTGTTCGCAAGAAGCGGCTGGCGATGAGTGGTGCCGGGCAGCGGTGCATTGCCGTCGACCAGCATCGCGGCGCGAGCGTTAGGGTCCCGGCCAAGCAGATGCGCTTCATTGCTCCAGTCCAGCGCGGTGCGCGGTGCGACGGCGTAACCCTGGTCGGCGTAGCGGATGGCGGGCGCCAGTACTTCGCCGAGCGCGCGGCGGCCATGGTCGCGATGCAGCGTCGTCCACGCGTGCACCGCGCCCGGTACCGTCACCGCGTGCGCCGAGTCTCGTTCGATTGCATTGACCCCGAGCTTCTGCAGCGCGTCGATCGACGCGGCCGCGGGCGCCCAACCGGCGCCGTTATACGCGACGATGTCGTCCGTGCCACCCTTGGAATACAGGGCGAAGCAGTCGCCTCCGACACCGGTCGAACCGGGCTCGACCACGCACTGAACCGCGCAAGCGGCGATCGCGGCGTCCATTGCATTGCCGCCGGCTTCGAGCGTGTTGATGGCGACTAGCGTCGCGAGCGGATGTGACGTCGCAGCCATGCCGTTGCGGGCGACCACCATTGAGCGGCCAGGGGCCTCGAAATTGCGCATGAAGAGTTTCTTGTCAGTGTAGGAAACGAGGCAAGCGCATCGCAGCCGTACCTCTGCGTCCGCTGCCGCGTTTCGTGGATTGGACCTTCAGGAATGGCCCGGTCTGCCGGGCTGCGCATCGGCGAGACCGGCGGCGCTTCATTGACCCTGTTGACCGCTAGGTCGGCTGAAGATTTTCAGCGGCCTCCAATGGTTTGAACATTCGGCGCAGAAAAGCCCTTGTACGCGGATGCTCGGGTGCGGTGAAGATCTGTTCCGGGGGCCCTTGCTCGATGAGTTCGCCTTGATCGAGCACGACCACACGGTTCGCCACTTCGCGTGCAAATTCCATTTCGTGCGTCACCACGATCATCGTCATGCCGTCGCGGGCCAGCTCCTTCATGACCTGCAGCACTTCGCCGACTGTCTCCGGGTCCAGCGCGCTGGTGGGCTCGTCGAAGAGCAGCACCTTGGGCTGCATTGCCAACGCGCGCGCGATGGCGACACGTTGCTGCTGTCCGCCGGACAATTGCGACGGATAGTGGCCGGCCCGATCCGCGAGACCGACGCGCGACAGCAGCTTGTTTGCCTGGGCGATGGCCTCGGCGCGCGGCATCTTCAGCACATGAATGGGTGCCTCGATGATGTTTTCGAGCGCGGTCATGTGAGGAAACAGATTGAAGCGCTGGAACACCATGCCGATATCGCGGCGCTTGCGGGCGATCTCGCGCCCGGAGTCGGGTGCCAGACTGCCGTCCGGACGCTCGACGTAGCCGAGCGTATGGCCGTTGACGCGCACGCGGCCGCTCTCGAACGTTTCGAGCAGATTGAGGCAGCGGATGAAAGTCGTCTTGCCGGACCCGGACGCGCCGATGAGTACGACCACCTCGCCCTTCGATACCTTCAGCGAAATGCCGTTGAGGATCTTGTTGGCGCCAAAGGACTTATGAATTTCCGACGCTTCGATGATCGCTTCATTGTGATGGTTCACGTCAGCGCCCCCGCAGCATTTTCATGGTTTGCAAACCGAACAGGCGACCGCTTGTGCTCGTGTGCTGTTCGCTGCGGCCGAAGTGGGATTCGAGCCAGCGCTGGAAGAAACCCCACACCGTCGTCAGCAACAGGAAATAGATCGCCAGCACGAGATACAACTCGAACACGCGGAAATTCACCGACGTAATCATCTGGGTGCTCAGCATGAGTTCCTGTACGCCGATCACGCTGACGAGCGTGGTGTTTTTCAGCATCACGTTGAATTCGTTGCCCATCGGCGGAATGATGACGCGCAGCGCCTGCGGCAAGACAACCCGTCTCATCAGCAGCGGGGTCGTCATGCCGAGCGAACGCGAAGCCTCGTACTGCCCGCGATCCACGGCGCTCAGTCCGGCCCGGATGATTTCGGCCATATAGGCGGCGGAGTTCATACCCAACGCGAGTATCGCGGCCTGAATGTTCGCCGGCAGCGTCAACGGACCGACCACGATGTCGTGAAAGCGGAAGATGTTGGCGGCCGCGAATGCCGTGTACAGGAAAACGATCTGCACGAGCAGGGGCGTGCCGCGAATCATCCAGATGTAGAAGCGCGCCACGCACTGCAACGGCACCTTCGACGACAACCGCATCAGTGCGACGCATAGTCCAAGGACCACGCCCAGCAAGACTGCCAGCACGCTGATCGCGCAGGTCAGCCACAGTCCATGGAGATACGTCGAACTCGGTGTCAACAGGAATTGACGAAAAATTTCCCAACTGAAATTCATGGCGTCATTCCACGTTTAGAAACGGTCGTTCTCGAGCTTCCACTTCTTTAGCAACTGCGTGTAGCGATCGCTGTGCACCAGGTCGGCGACAGCCTCTTTGACGGCGTTGCTCAACGGTTCGTCCTTGCGCGCGCCGATTCCGGTCGGGATGCGGTTGAAGGAGGGGACGGCTTCCTGGAACGTGTCGCCGGTGACGCTGCGAAAGTGCGCGGCGCTTTCCGCGGTCGTGCCGTAGGCATCGACCTGCTGCAGACGGAAGGCCTGGAACGCGTCGGCATCCTGGCCGAATACGACGATGTTCATCGGCGCTTTGCCGGCCGAGGTAAGCGTCGCGTTCTCCTTTTCGAGCAGGCTGCGAATGGTGGAGCCGTTGATCACCGCGACCTTCATGCCCGCGAGATCGGCGAGCGTCTTGATGTTCTTCGGGTTGCCGTGCGGCACCAGAATCGACTGACTCGAATACATATAGTCGATGATGTCGATGACTTCGCGACGCTCCGGTTTGTCGAAGAGCTGGCTGATGATCAGATCGCATTGATGCGCCTTGAGCGCCGGAATCATGCCGCTGAACGGCACGATGCGCCAGTCGATCTTCAGGTTGAGTGACTTCGCGACATCTTGCGCGACATCGACGGAGAACCCTTGGGGACGTTGCTGCAAATCGAACGAAGCCAGCGGCGGCGCGTCCATGCTCGAACAGTAGGTGAGGGTATGCTCCTGGAGAAGACCCAGCTGCCGGGTATCCGCTGCGGCGCTTGCGCCGGTATGCAGGGCAAGCACGAGTCCGGTGAAAAGGAATCCGAAGCGAAGGCGCTTGATGTGACGACCCGACATAGACGTGCTCCTATTTGTAATGACATGCAGCAACGACAGACGAAAGCCTGTGCTGAATATGAAATCGATGCGTAAAAAGAGGGCTCACGGATGAGGAGGCGGCGCAGGCGTGCTCTCCATGAAAGCGATCAGGCGCGACACGGTGGAAGACGCATGCTCATGCAGAACCTGTTCGGCCAGTACGGGATCGCGCGCGCGTAGCGCGTCGAGAATTTCTTGATGTGCGTCGCGCGCGCGGCGTCGTTTGGAGGTGATCTGTTCCATCCACAGCCGCATCGGCCCCTCGATCAAGGTGTAAAGCGATGCGATTTCGCGGATCAGACGCGGTCGGCCACTGATACCGCACACGTATTGGTGAAACGCGCAATGGCGCTGGACCCACAGTTCGGTGTTGTCGACGCAGGCGTCCATGTCGTCGAGCATGCGCTCGAGCGTCGCCAGATGCGCGTCGGTGCAGCGGGGAGCCGCAATGCGGATCGCGAGCCCCTCAAGCGCCGCGCGCATGTCGAAGATATCGCGAAGCTCGTCGACGTCGAGCCCTTTGACGATTGCCCCGCGATTCGGACGCAGAATGACGAGGCCCTCGCTATGCAAACGGCGCAATGCTTCGCGCACGGGCATCCGGCTCATCGACAATTCCGCGCCGATGCTCTCCGCGACGATGCGCTGCCCTGTCGTGTATCGGCCCTGGCAAATCGCGTCGAACAGATAGCGATACGCTTCTTCTTCTGCGGTCACTGCGGGAGTCGACATGGGATTCGATGAGTTGGATCAGCGCCTGGTGTGTCCTACCGTTGACGCAGTCTACATCGATTGGATTTTTGTATCCAATTTTTCAAAATAAATACGCAGAGGGTAAACCGCAATGCGGTGAGCAGTGGTGAGGCGTGCTCGGGAACCATGAGTGCCCTTGTCGGCGACCTCGCTCTTGCGCGTGTGCGGTTGTGCACAGGGCGACGGCTATGCCGTTCAAAGGTATGGCCGGGATGCTCAATCGGAAAGAGTTCGTCCATGCGGGCGAGTCTTCGCCGCTAGCCCTGTCTACCGGAACCGCTCGGGACGGAACGGGTGCACATCGATGAACGGCGCGGCGCCGGTCATCATCTCCGCCAGCAAACGTCCGCTCACGGGGCCGAGTGTCAAGCCGTGATGATTGTGTCCGAACGCGAACCACAGGCCTCGATGCCTGGGCGCGCGCCCGAGCACAGGCCGCATGTCGGGCGTGCAAGGACGTAGCCCGAGCCACGGCGCGTCGTCCAGACGCTCACCCAGGCCGAAGGCCGGTTTGGCGAGGCGTTCGGCGCGCTCTAGCTGAATCCCGGTGGGCGCAGCTTCACGCCGCGCAATTTCGACGCCGGTGGTGAGCCGCAAGCCGCCGCGCATCGGCGCAATCACGTAGCCTTCTTCGGTGTCGACCACGGGAACGGACAGGATCGTCTGCGTAGGACGATAGTGCATGTGATAGCCACGTTTCGCGCGCAACGGAATGCGATAGCCGAGTGGCGCGAACACCGTGTCCGACCACGGCCCGAGCGCGACCACCACTTCCTTCGCGCTGATTTCCTTGTCGTCGCTTTGAACGGTCCACGCGTCGCCCCGCGCACGCAGCGTGCTGGCGTCGCCGTTCAGCAGCGTCCCGCCGGCCTGTTCGAATAAACGCGCATAGCCTTTCGTCAGCGCGCCCGGATCGGAGATGCTCTTCGGGTCCTGCCAATGCAACGCCCCGCAAAATCCTGCGCCGATGCCCGGCTCGTTCGCGCGCAATGCGGCCGCATTGAGGGGCTGCACGCGCAGACCGTGTGCACGCACGGCGGCTTCGGCCACCTTCGTCTGATGGTCCAACTCGCTTTGCGTGCGAAATGCTTCGATCCAACCGCCGTCGTGCGCGAGTCGTCCAAGACCCGCGCGCGCGATCAGCGCATCGTGTTCGGCGACGCTGGCCCGGATCAACGGCAACATGTCGCGCGCCGCCATCGCCAGCCGCTCGGGTGACGACTCCCACCAGAAGCGGCCAAGCCATGCGGCGAATGCGGGAAGCGCGCGGTAGTCCCAGTAAAGGTCGGTCGATTGATTGCGCGCGTAGCGCAGCAATGTGCCCAGACGGCGCGGAAAGCCGTACGGCACGATCGACGAACTCTCGATCAGCCCAGCGTTGCCGAAACTGGTTTCCTCACCGGGCCCGCGCCGATCGAGCAGCGCGACGCGGCGTCCGCGATCCTGCAGATGCAGGGCGGACGACACCCCGACGATGCCGGCACCCAATACGATTACATCGAAATCCATAGCCTGGCTCTGTTCCCCGCGCCGGTTCGCGCGGAAGGCGCTTATTTCACGAGTTATTTCGCAATGATGTCGCGCTTGAAATACTTCACCGACAGATTGCTCAGCGTGCCGTCTTTCTTCAGCGCGTCGAGCGCGGCGTTGACTTTGCTCTCCAGCGCCTTGTCGCCTTTGCGCAGCCCGAAGCCAGTGCCTTCGCCGAGTGTCGCCGGGTCTTTCAGCGGCTCGCCGACGATCATATAGTCACGCCCGGCCGGTTTGTCGAGAAATCCGTCCTGAGCGGTCTGCGCTTCCTGCACCGCGGCGTCGAGGCGACCCGCCGTGAGATCGCTATACACCTGGTCCTGGTCCTGATACGACACGATCGACACGCCCGCATTCGCCCAGTGCTGCTTCAGGAAGTCCTCCTGCGACGACCCTTGCAGGACGCCCACGCGCTTGCCCTGCAAGCTCTTGACGTTGGGCAGCAACGGCGAGCCGTGCTTGACCACCATCACGATGGGCACGACGTAGATCGGCGGCGTGAAATCGATGCTTTGCTTGCGTTTCGCGGTGATGTTCATCGCGGAATTGATGACGTCGAACTTGCGCGCCTGTAGCGCCGGAATCAGACCGTCGAACGAGTTCTCCACCCACACGCACTTCACGCCCATCTTCGCGCAGACCGCATTGCCGACATCGACGTCGAAGCCCTGCAACTGGCCAGTCGGCGATTTGCTCTCGAACGGCGGATACGCTGCCTCGATGCCGAAACGCAAAGTGCCGGCGGTTTCGGCGTTGGCTGCGCCGGCCACGCTGACCAGGGCGGCAGCAAGGCAAACGGAAAGCGAGAGCTTGAGAATCATGATGGGTCCAGGCGTAGTTGAGATCGCTAGAAAGGGGCCGAATGGAACAGCATGAGCTTGCCGCGGAGCCATCGCATGGACGCTGCCTTGTCGCTGTTCTGGAACATGAGTCTATTCTGGACAGCAATAATTGCAAGGAATTTCAAAAAAAATAATCCAAACTGGACTTTAAATTTAGAATCGAGCCCATGCCGGACCTCTGGCACCGACCCTGGAGAGCAGACACATGAACCACAGCGAAACGACAACCCCGCTCATCGTCCAGGAGGAGGCGGTGCGCAACGCGCTGCCCGAACTGGACGTGCGCCGCGCCTTGACCGAGATGTTTCGCGCACTGCACGTCGAGCAGGCAGTGCAGCCGCCGCAAAGCCTCACGCTGTTTCCCGCGAACGCGGGCGATTTCATCACCTACCTTGGCGCGATGGCCGACGCGAAGGTATTCGGCGCGAAGATGTCGCCGTACATCGTCACGGGCGCGAAGCCGATCATCACCGCATGGACCGCGCTGATGTCGATGGAAACCGGCCAACCGTTGATGTGGTGCGATGCCGGTCTGCTGACGACTGAGCGCACGGCAGGCGCCACTGCGCTCGCAGTCGAGCATCTCGCGGCGCCTCACGCCCGCCGGCTGGCTATCGTTGGCGCCGGCGCGGTGGGACAAGCGCATCTGCGCCACATCGCGCCGCTGCGTCCGTGGGATTCGATCCACGTCTTCTCACCGAATCTGCAGGGCAACGCGGCACAGCGTGCCGGCGTCACCTCGCTGGACCCGCGCGTGAGTGTCAGCGCGACGCTCGCAGATTGCGTCCGCGACGCCGACGTGGTGGCCTTGAGCACCTCGTCGGGCACGCCGGTGCTGGCCGAAGGCATGCTGACGAAACCGGCGCTGGTCACGTCGATCAGCACCAACGTCGCCAACGCCCATGAGATTCCGCCTGCGTGGTTGCCACAGATGGACGTGTATTGCGACTACCGCCGCACGACGCCCGCGAGTGCCGGTGAAATGAAGCTGGCGGCCGAATGGCACGGATGGTCGCCGCAGAACATCGTAGGTGACTTGCCCGAGCTGGCGAGCGGCAAAGCGGCTAAGCCGTCGTACGAGCGGCACGCGTTCTTCCGCTCGATCGGACTCGGACTGGAAGATGTGGCGATCGCGTACGAGCTGTTTCGATATCTGAGCACGCGGCACCCCATGGCAAAATAGTACGGACCAATAGGGGCGACGGCGTGCCGGGCGGCACCATGCCCGGCACCCCGCGCCCCAGGAATCTCCCCGACCTTCATGCGAAAGACAAAATCCAACCCGGCTCGCCGACAGTTGCTCGAACGCTATAGCCGCGTCGCCGACGGTATCGCGCTACTGTTTTTTCCCTACGTCGAAGTCGTCATTCACGACCTTCACAGCCAGACCATTGCGTACATCGCCAACAATCTGTCAAAGCGGGAGTTGGGTGACGACTCGGCGCTGGAAGAGATCGACCACGTCGCGCAGCCCGGCACGATTGGTCCGTACGAGAAGATCAATTGGGACGGCCGGCGCATGCGTTGCGTCAGCACGGTGTTGCTCGACGACGAAGGCGTCGCTTCGGGCGTGATGTGCGTGAACTACAACATCGCCGTGTTCGAAGAGGTGAAGCATGTGATCGACCTCGTGATTTCGGGCGTCGGCGTGGTGAAGCAGCCGGAAGAATTGTTCAAGGACGACTGGCAGGAACGGATCAACACGTTCCTCCATGGCTGGCTTCAGGAGCGCCAGTTGGCGCTCAATTCGCTGACACGCGATCATCGGCGCGAACTCGTCGCCGCGCTGTGGGAGGAGGGCGCATTCAAGGGGAAGAGCGCGGCGAACTACGTCGCAAACGTCCTGGGGATGGGACGCGCGACCGTCTATCAGCACATCAGGGATTTGCGCGACGCGGCGCAGTAGCGTCGGCCTGTTCCTCCGGTACCGGTTCATGGCTCGGGCGATGAGGCGGCGATTGGGCGCGGCGGCGCTGCGTTCGGCAACGTACCGCTGCACCCAATACTTTCCACCCTTGGCTATGTCACGGTTGCGGCGGCCATCTTAAGGCCGCACCCCGCGATCCGAGTCATTACGACAGGTGATGAACCTCCTGCAATCCGAACACCGGCGTCGCGATACCTTCCATCCGGGCCTTCAGTTGCAGTGACAGGTACTGCGAGTAGTGGCGCGACTGATGCAGATTGCCACCATGGAACCAGAGCGCCGTCTGCTGCGTCGGTTTCCACATGTTGCGCTGCTCGCCTTCCCATGGCCCCGGGTCTTTGGTCGTATTCGAACCGAGTCCCCACACCTTGCCCACCTTGTCGGCGACTTCGCGCGAGATCAGGTCGGCGGCCCAGCCGTTCATCGAGCCATAGCCCGTTGCGTACACGACCACGTCCGCTTCGAGTTCGCTGCCGTCGCCAAGCAGCACCGAGTGTTCCTTCAACTCCACCACGTCGACGCCGCTTTTCAGTTTGATCTGGCCATTGGCCACCAGATCCGACGCACCGACATCGATGTAATATCCCGAGCCGCGCCGCAGATACTTCATGAATAGTCCGGAATCGTCATCGCCGAAATCGAGCATGAAGCCGCTCTTTTCCAGCCGGTCGTAGAATTCGGCATCGCGTTCCCTGATCGCGTTGAACACCGGGATCTGGAATTCGTGGAGTATCGCGTACGGAATCGAGGCGAAGGTCAGATCGGCTTTCGGCGTCGTCATGCCGGCCGCCACCGCGCGCTCCGAATACAGATCGCCCAGCGCCAGTTCCATGAGCGAATCCGACTTGACGATGTGGGTGGACGAACGCTGCACCATCGTCACGTCCACGCCCGCTTCCCACAGCGCGGCGCAAATGTCGTGCGCCGAATTGTTCGCGCCGATCACGACGACTTTCTTGCCGCGATACCCGTCCGGCCCGGGATGTCTGGACGAATGATGCTGTTCGCCCTTGAACACGTCCATGCCCTTGAAGTTCGGCACGTTCGGCTTGCCCGACATGCCGGTGGCGAGCACGAGTTGTCTGGGCCGCAACGTGATGGCCCGGCCGTCGCGCTCGACCTCCACGATCCATTCGCCTTTGGCTTCGTCGTAACGGGCGGACTTGCAGGTGGTCGACCCCCAGTAGTTCAACTCCATCACCTTCGTGTACATCTCGAGCCAGTCGCCGATCTTGTCCTTCGGCGTGAAGACCGGCCAGTTGTCGGGGAAGGGCAGATACGGCATATGGTCGTACCAGACCGGATCATGCAGGCAGAGCGTTTTGTAGCGCTTACGCCAGGCGTCGCCGGGTCTTTCGTTCTTATCGACGATGATGGTCGGCACGCCGAGCTGCCGCAGTCTCGCCCCCAGCCCAATGCCGCCCTGGCCGCCGCCGACGATCAAACAGTAAGGCTGCGACGAGTGGCCGAGCGCGTCGAGCTCGGCCTCGCGATTTTCCTTCCAGCTGGTGCGCTCGGGGCGCGCGCCGTGCTCGGCGCCCATCGGCCGCTTCGGTCCTTTGGGTTCTTCGTGGCCTTTGAGCTCGGCCATCGTCGTAAGGAGAGTCCAGATCCGGCCGTCCTTCAGACGAATGAAGCCGCTGCCGCGCGCCACTTCGGTTTCGAACGTGATCCAGCCCTGGGTCACGCCATTCGCATCGGTTTGCGGCTCGGGCTCACCTTCGGCGAGCTTTAGCTTCGACGGTTTGATCGCGCCGAGTTGCGCATCCAGCATCGCGGCGATCTGCTCGCGGCCTTCCATGGTCTTGATGTTCCAGGTGAACGCGACGAGATCGCGCCAATAGCAATTGGGTTGGAACAGTTCGACGGCCGCTGCCGTATCACCGCGTTTCAGCGCGGCTTCGAGTGATTCCAGAACACTGGAGATGGGCCGGTTGGCATTGTTTTCAGACATGGTTGCTCCTCCATACAATACGGATATCTAACTTCGATGGACATGCGGGTTCTGCGCCCGCTAAGGAAATCGATGCGGGGTTGCTAACACTTGTGTGGCGGCAGGATGCCGAGCTTGGCAATGCGCCGGTACAGCGTCGCGCGCGACATGCCCAGCGCTTGCGCGGCTTGCTCCGTGCGCCACTTCGCCTCGCCCATGGCCGCGACGATGCGGCTGCGTTCGAGCGCGTCGCTTTCGGACATCGTTGCAGCCGGTGCAGGTGTGGCCTGTGATGCGGCAGCGCCAGTCGGCGGTGGTGCCGGCCGCTTCGGCATACGTGCGACGGGCGGCGGCCGCACACGCGCATACAGTGTCGAACCGGTGTCGTTCAATCTGAGCGAGACGAGGCCGCGGCTCGCCTTGGCTTCGAACAGACGCTCCGCCGGGACATCGAAAAGCTCGCTGACGTGGCGCGGCAACCGCTTGAGGGCCGGTACGCATTCGCGCGCGCGGCGGTTCGCGGCGGTCGCGTTGCCGCACGCGTCGATCGCGATCAGGATTTCCGGCTGGGCCTCGACGTAGTGGCGATTGCGGTGCGCGAGCAGCACCCAGCAATCGGTCGCCGCGTTGAGGAAGTACGCGTCCTCGATCAACAGCGCGCTTTGCCGCACGATGTGATTGACGAGCCGCTGGCTCTCGCGCTCATCGGGCGAGCGCACCGCCGACGCGTCCAGCACGCCGAGCAACTCGCCGTGCAAGCCGAAGATTGGCGATGCGCTGCAAGTCAGCGTGGTGAACGCCGCGCGAAAGTGATCCGTTCTGTGAACGGTGATGGGTTCCGCGTCGAGCAGCACGGAGGCGACGCCGCACGTGCCTTCTTCGCTCTCCGACCAGCACGAGCCGAGATAGAGGCCCGCGCGCTTGAAGTCGTGACGACGATCGCGATCGACACGGTAGTCGATGGTCACGCCTTGCGCGTCGGTGAGCATCACGCAGTAGTCGGCTTCGCGCACCATTTCATGCAGCCGTGACAGACACTGGCCCGAGGCCCGCAGAAAGTTTTCTTCGCGATGCTGCACGTCGCGCAATTCGGGAACCGTCAGAACGCGCGGACCGGCAATTGCGCCGGGATCGAGATGGTATCGCTCGAGCGAGCGCCGGTACGACGACGCGAGCCGTTTGCCGTCGACGCCGGGCCGCACCGTCCGCCCTTCGATGATGTTGCAGACGCGGTCGATATGCTGGGTCGACGGAACATACGGCATCGCGAACCTCCGGGCGAATTCAGCGCGAGCAGGGTGCAGGAGGCATTGTGCGCCACTTGTGACGCCGTATGTCTGCTGCTGAAACGTATAGGACGTTTTTTAGCACGCGTGCTACGGGAGATCACACTGCAGTGCACCATGGCGGTGTGTGAGATTTTTTTCTCAACGATTCGCCCACGCCGTGCCTTTGAATCGGACGGGTTGTGAGCCACCCGTGCCATAGCCGTGTTGAGCGAAATGGCGAGGCTAAGGCAAACCCGACGTCGAAACGAACCCGCGATGCGAGACGTCTCTGCTTGTTGCCACTGCGACACTTCAGAACGGCTGGCCGCAGTGGCAGGAACGAACTGATCCGCCAACGCGACACGTTGATCGCAGGAAGGGTAAGACTGCGGCGCGAGCAATCTGACCCGTCCCCTTCTGGCGATGCCACATGCTGCGCGCACATAGCCCAGTCCAGCTAGCACCGGAATGGACACCACTCGACCTTGATTGACGTATATCTGACTTTATGCGCTGCAGTAGTTTGAGCACACCACGCTGCCCTATCGGGTATGAGACATGGACTGTTCTGACCCAATAGCCACCGGAAATTTTTTATAGAACGGTAAATAATAGTTTAGCGCCTTGCGGCGTTCCGCGATATATACAGGTGGCGGCTCGTTCCAGAAGTAGGTATTCGCTGTCTGCCTGCCCAGATCATAATAATCAGGCCGTTCTTTTTTCAAAATATCATTGAATAGCGAGGGACCTGTTACTTCAAAAATCTTCTTCTGGTAGGAATAATATTTTTTGTCGGAATCTGCATCGCCTCGTACATAAAAAGGGCGATCAACCAGAGACGATTTATTTTCCTTAAATCGAACATTCATTTCGTTTATTATATCTTTCAATACCTGATTGTCAGGCTGACTTGCAAAATTACTGGTGTTATAACCTGAAAATCCGGTTCCTCTATGGTCCACGCCGAAATTTAACAATATGTCATCCGGTACTGCTTTCAGATTGACATGGCTGACGTTTTTAGTAATGGCGTCATCTGTGTCGAGATAAATTCCACCGTATTTATTTATTAACGAATAGCGTAAAGAGTCTGTCGCGGCTGACAGATTTATGCTGTGGTCTGAGCAAAAGAATGTATAAATTTCTCCGGATGGACTACTTTTGAAATCGCTAAAAAATTGTTCTTCATTAAGATTGCGTACTTCGATTCGAGAATCGCTGTTTTTAAATTTATCACTAATTTTACGAAAGATGTTATTGTTTCTCGCATCAACATGGACTATGGATTTATATCCCTGGCTTCTTGTAGAATTTTTGATAATATTCGCGGCCAAATGGTCAGGAATTTCATTTCCCACCCAGATATAGTGAATCTCTTTTGGGATGGGCGTGGCGTCAGCGGGAATTGCCGGAATGCCATACAGGTTGATAGTTTTGAACTTTGTTGCGGCGGGCAATATGCCGTCTTGTGCGGCAGAAAATTCTTCTTTAGTCAGGGACTCCCATTGATCCTGGTCTGTTCGCAAAAAATATTTGTTATTTTCTAACACGCCATTTTTGTTAAATTTTCGCCAGGTCTGTGCATCCAGGTCATATGAGATCTGCACCGTACTCCCTCCCTTTTCATTGGCATAAAAATATCCCTGTTGCTCGACTACATCATCCATGGGAATCTTCGCATCAATTTCGCGGAGTGGAGTTCTGTTTCCGGCCGTTCCCGCGGGTACGGGTTGCCTGGAAAAATGAAAAAGATGATTCGAGTCATTAATGGGTAAGTTAGGCGGTTCAACGTCACGTGCAGGCTGATTGGATAAATGAGGAGGCTCGGCCGGTTTATGAAGTTTTGGTGGCTTGGTCAACTTGATATCGCCCGCAGGTCGAGTGCTTAAATGAACATTGGCCGGTCTATTAAGCCTTTGTAATTTAGTCAGTTCGATATCGCCCGCCGGGTACCCGTGTTCGCCATTGAGTCGTCGCAGTGGGATGAGCTCTTCCTGATTTTTAAGGATATTATTAACCCTGCTTTTGCTCAACTTATAAAAACCGACGGCTTCGTCGACACTGATCCCCGGCTTGAGGAGGCTCGGCTTGCCGAGGCCAAGACTCGCCCCCTCGATGCCGAGGCCTAGCAGTCCGAGCACCCCGGTCATAAGGGCTTCGTTGCGGTAGGCATCCGCCTGGTCCGGCCGATCAGCCTGGTGTGCCTGTGCCACGCTGATCGTCGCAGAAGTACCGTCAAGGGCCAGCGGGGTCAGCACGCGGGCCCAGGCACCCCCAGTAGAGCCGCCTGGAATGAAAGGCGCGAGTAGCGCGATGCGTCCCAGAAGCATCTTGGTCCCTTCCAGGACCGTTTCCGTGAGCCGTTCGCCGGGCGTAAATACGAAATAGTTGATGTCCGATAACAACCGCGTCTTCTCACTATCAACCATGTGGCTGAGCAGCGCATCCAGATTTTTCGGAGAGCTGAAGGTAATCGGCCAGTGCTTGGGCGGATCTGCAATCAAGTTCTTATATCTTGAACTGGGCGCCGTTCCATATTTGAATGCTTCATTTTTATTTTCATATTTTTGCGCCTCATACAAGGGAATTTTGCCGAGAACCCAGTCTCTGAATTCCTGGGTTTTTGGAAGAACGGGGCGACTTTCAATTATGGCACCCAGCCCATGTCCAACTTGCACCTTTGCAGCTGGCATCTCAAAAAATTTGGGGTCGTTAACGCTGAATAAAACTCCGCTATTGCCATGTGGTATGAAAAATACGCCATTCAGACTGACGCCATGAAAGGACACTTCTTTGGCATCAACCTTTCCTTCGATAAAATCAGTCACAGCCTGCTTTAAGTATGGTGCTATTTCAGGACTAGCCAGATACTCAAGACAGCGTAACCGCATCGTATCCGTGTAGTACTTTTTCAGTCCATCGATGTGCACAGGATCTGCAAAGTAACCAGAAAGTTCATTGCCCATCTTTTCCTGAAGATCTTCCTTTTTCAGAAAATCAACCAGGTCATTATTATCATATTTCGTGATTGCAAATTTTCCGATTCCATATATTTGATGCAGATCACGAATATATTGTCCAGTGACGATATCGATTACGGAGTAGCGGCGGTAAATTGGAGGCTCCGGTCGCATGGATACACCGCTCAGTGCGGGGCCAGTATGCAGCGGCAGGCGGACAGTGACAGTGATTTTGCTGTCCGCAGTCATTCCGGTCTTATTCCCCGTCAATTTTTCGTACGAGCGAATCTTGTCATTCGTATAATTTATCACGAAAGACGGTAAATTGAGGATTGGCTCATTCAGATTTTTGATATTCTGCAGTTCTTTTTTGCCAGTTTCAAGAAGCTCCGGATCATCGACCTTTGGAAGGTTTTCCCCACGTTTGCGACTGGCATCAATATGACCAGAGCCGCCAGGCAATTTGTCACCGACAAGTCTGACTGAGTACCAGAGCTGTCTTGCCAAATTATCAAAGGCCGTGCGGTAGTCACCTTTATTCACGGCGCCGAGGATCGATTGCCAGTGGAAAGAGCTCGGAGGCAGTCTTTCACGCCCGTCTGGTGTCCGAGATTTGTTGTCAGCAGATTTGTCCAGCCATGAGGCTGTTTCTTGGAGAGTTATATCATTGCCCTCATCGCCGGTACTGTCCAAGCGGGGGTGATCAACCTCTCGCATAAGCTTTCTGAAGTATGTAAGAACCTCGTCAGAAATAACGATGGTCCTGTTTTTAGTGTCATACCGGAAGACTGCTTTCAGACCGCCATGCATAGGTTCTCGGGCATATTTTTTCAGCCTATTTATAAAAATGTCGTCCGGCCACGTTTTCGATTTCCCAATGTCAACCGCATTGGGAAGATCTGATTCGCCTACCCTTGGAAGATTTTTCCCAATATGGTGAATCGAATTGATATGAACAGAACGGTCAGGCGATATATCACTGACAAGTTTGACGTAATGTCCGATTTCTTTCGCCAAAAAATTCAACGCCGCGCGATAGTCGCGTTGATTCACACCCTCCAGGATTCGGTCCCAGCGGAGATATTTCGCTGGTAGTCTTCTAGTTCCGTCTGATGTCCGTGATTGATTGTCAGAGGATTGGCGCATCCTGTCGGACAGTTCCAGGAGGTTGGATTCGTCGGTGTCACCATCGGCCGCCGCCATGAGACGTTTGTAGTAGTCCTGGAGCTCTTCGGAAATAAAAATCGGCTCGTTTCTATCGTCCGGCTGCCAGACTGTCTTCAGGCCGCCATGCATAGGTTCTTTGAAATATCTTTCCAGTGCATTGGTAAGATCGTCGTTGGGCACTTTTCTCGATTCTCCCGTTTCGGGCGCCGCCTTTTTTTTTGTGGAACGACTGTTTGTGTTGGCATTTTTTGCCTGAATCGACGGGGGTGAACCCTTAGGCCGGGACGCCACACCAGCATGCGACGTATAGCCTGCGAACGATTCTGCCGGATGTTCTGCCGAGTCACCGCTGCGTGCAGCATCGATGAAGTTGTGCAGATTAACCGGTACTAGTTTCATTGAGCTCATGAGAGTTTCCTTTTGGCTTCAATACCGACTCTAACGGGTTCTGCCGGTCTGCCTTTTGCGGCACGGGAAGATTCGTTTCCAGCAATCCCTTGTCACGCCGGGCCTCGGCTAATTCTGCCGGTCTACTACGTACCGGCTACCAGGTGAGCGTCACACCATGCCCAAGCGACAATTCCAATTTCCCACGGGCCAAGATGAAAGCGGTGGTATCGGCGCACTGCGCAACTGATCACTGCTACCTGTTGCGGCCTGATTGCATCCGCGACAATTGGCGAAGTGTGGCGACCTTGATTTGGTCTACGATTGCGGGCCGGTGCGCCCGGCCAGTTGCAAGGAAATGTGAGCCGGCCAGCGCTTGCGAAGTGAGCCGGGCCAGCTTCGAACGCAAGCCGCTACGCCTGGCGGCGTAGCAGGTCTGATTGGACGTTCGTGTCGCCGCCGGGCGGCAGACTCACGGACCGGGTGAAGCAGCGGAAGCTGATGCGCTATGCGACCAACGTAGCGCGCGTGCTGCTGCATTGCCGTCTTCGCGGTAATGCTTCGGATTCCGATCTGTTTCGGAATTATGTGGAGCGCAACCGTGATCGTTGGTCTTCGGGCAGTGACCAATCCGCAGGGTTTCTTTCTTCTGTTCGAGGGGGGCAAATGACGGAGTCGTGTCGTTGAGCGGCAGCGTGTCCGAGGCGGCCAAATCGATCTCGTGACCAACACGGCGAAGGGCGTGCCCGGAGAATAGCCGGCTCGCGCTATTCATGAAAGACGGCAAGATCTTCAGGGATACGTCAACTGGCATGACGTGAGTGCCGCGCGTTCTCGCGTTCTCTCTTGTAAATTGCAACACCTGCAGCGAACCGGGTGTTGCAACGCATAGGTGGCTTTCCTTATGCCCAATCGTGTTCTTTAAGAATCCTTCGTCTTCAATAATGACGCGCAGGTTCTGGTCCGGATTCGTGATCAGGTCGATGTTCTCGAGCGGATTGCGATCGACGAGCAATAGATCCGCGTACGCGCCTTCTTCGAGCCCACCCAGTTTTTCGCCGATAAGATTGCGCCTGCCGGAGAGCGAAAGCAATTGGCCGTTCGTGCCCGTCGCCATGCCTGGCGCTTGCGCGGTCGAACCACGTGCCATTTTTTGCCATCAACTCGGCGCTCCGGTTGTTTATCAAAGGTCATGTTCGATGCACTGCGCGCCGGCCGCAACGGAGCGCTGCACGGCTTCGAGTGTGTACGCCCCCACGAGAGAACATACGTGCGTCTCGTCCGCAGCGGTTTCGACAGGGGCATGCAACTGCCTTTCAGTGAACGTCAGCCTGTCCAGGGGACTGCGCGGCGTGAGACGCCACCGCATTCCACGAGCTTCATCTGGCATGCGCCCTGAATGAACTGTTCGCGCACGCGCATCGGAACCTCGTCTTCCGAATCGGCGATGGCGCTGCCGCCGTCTCGTCCAGTGGCGCTGAACTGACCGCCGGCGCGGGGCGGACCCGAGAGGGAGCGAAAGCCACCGTGACCGCCCGTGGTGGTGGTCATGGCGCCGCACAGATAGATGCGCGGCCCCGAGATCAAGCCGGCATCGACGGCATGCTTCGGCGCGTAAGCCGGCCGCCGGCATCCCGCACCGTGGTGAAGCCGCGCAGCAACGTACGCTCGGCTTCGGCGTTTGCGGCAAGATGAACGAAGGCCGTGTCGGACTGGAGGATCGACTGAATGGGCAGTGACGTGAGCAACGAGTGCCAGTGCATGTCGATCATGCCGGGCATCGTGACCATGCCGCGACAGTCGACCACCATCTTGCCCTCGGTCGACGCGGGTTGGCCCTCGCCCAGTTAACTGATGCTGTTCCCTTCGATAACCATGTACAGCCAACCCGTCACGCAAGGTCGAAGATTTGCCGTCAAAGAGCCGGAAGTTTTCTGGCAATCCCGGCTTCATTAGATACAAGAGGAACGCGTCGATGACCGACGCAGTACTAATAGAAAGGAATGCTTGCCTGTTGCAAAAGAGCACCTGGAAAAATTTGCTTGCGATAGCCCAAAAAAAGGGGCTATTCTCATGACACGCAACTGCGTCGACAGATCTCTGGCAATAAGACAGAAAATTTAACAGTATCGGAGAGCGAGATGGATTGGATGACTGCTCGCGTTGATCCATTCACAGGTGTTGGCGGCACTTGCCATCGCGGCTCCGAACGCAGCAGGACATGAACCATTTCATGTGATCGATGCGCTGGGTTGTCCGTCTTCCGAACAACCACAGGCCGTGCGGGGTGAGTCTGAAATTCAGCATCAAGACTGGTGTTGAACTCATGACCGACGCCGCCGGGTTCGATCCTTCACTTTGCCGACGGAGAAGCCGAAATGATCGAAGTGTCAATGCGGTGCATGAGCAGGCTGCTTGCGGGCTCTGCGCTATCGCTGTGTGCCGTGACGGCCATGGCGGACGATACGCTGAGCCTTTCAGAGAGCGCCTTTGCGCTTGCCGCCCCGGATATCCAACCCGGCCCGTCTGGTACGCCCAGTCCGTGGCGCTTTTCCGTGGGCGCCGGTGTCGTGAACATGCCAAAATTTCCAGGCGCGAGCGGCACGAAATGGGAGGTCGTGCCGGCGGTGAGCGTCAGCTATGACCGCTTCTTCATTGGCGCCAATCCGGATGCCGCATCATTCCTGTCGCTCGGTGCTTACCTGTATCGCGACAATAACTGGCGCGTAGGCGCGGCCATCACTTACGACTTCATAGAGCCGCGTAACGAATCTGACGACTCGCGATTGCATGGCTTGGGCGATATCAAGCGGACTGCGCACGCCGAGCTATTCGGTGTCTATACCTATCAGTTCGTCACTGCGCGCGCGAGCGTGTTGACCGATATCGCGGGCAACGACCGCGGCACCGTGGTGACGTTCGATGTGCTGGGGAAATACGAGCCGATGCCGGGATTGACGCTCAGCGCCGGACCCGGACTGACGTGGGCGAGCAGCGACTACAACGACACCTATTTTGGTGTGAACGCGGAGCAGAGTGCCCGCTCTGGTTTGCCGGGCTTTTCGGCCAGTTCCGGATTGAACCAGTTGCGCTTCTCAGTCGGCGGTATTTATCGGATTGGGAGGCACTGGAATGTCGGCGCCAATGCCGCATTCGCGTGGCTGCGGGGCGACGCAACCGACAGCCCGATCACCGAGAAGACGAGCCAGATATCGTACGGCATCTTCTGCACCTATCTCTTCTGAGTCGGGCGAAGCGTGCTGCCGGCTGTCATGTGAATGTGCGTTGTGCGCAATGCTGCAGGGACCCGGCTCACCACACCATGGGGTGAGCCGGGGTCGACTTTACTGACCGTAGACGTCGAAGTCGAAATACTTTTTGGCGATCTTGTCATAGGTGCCGTCCGCGCGCGTGTCGGCGATCGCTTTATCGATCTTCTCCTTCAATTCGGTGTCGTCCTTGCGCAAACCAATCGCGGTGCCGCTGCCCAACGTCTTCGCGTCGTACAGTGCATTGCCGGCGAATGCGAAGTCTTTGCCTCGTGGCGTCCGCAGGAAGCCGACTTCGGCCTGCACGGCGTTTTGCAACGATGCGTCGATACGGCCGGCAATCAGATCCGTATAGACGAGATCCTGATCCTGGTACGACACGATGACCGCGCCGGCCGGCTCCCAATAGGTCTTCGCATACGTCTCCTGGATCGAGCCCTGCTCGACGCCGATGTGCTTGCCCTTCAGCGCTTCCGGTGTCGGTACGATCGGCGAGCCCTTCTTCGCCACGAGGCGCGTGGGGATGCGGAATACCTTCGACGAGAACGCGATCTGCGCCTGGCGCGCCGGGGTCATCGACATCGTCGAGAGCACGCCGTCGAATTTGCGGCCCTTCAGCGCGGGAATCATGCCGTCGAACGAGTTTTCAACCCACACGCATTTTGCGTTCAGGCGGCGACAGATCTCGTTGCCCAGGTCGATATCGAAGCCGACGAGCTTGCCGTCGGCGGCTTTCGATTCGAACGGCGGGTAGCTCGCATCGACGCCGAAGCGCACGGTCGACCACTCCTTCGCGATGGCGCTGCCGGACGATACGGCGAGTAGCGCCATCGTCAGCGTTGCAAGCATGGTTTTCATGTTTCTCCTTTCATCACTCTTTAAAAAACCGCGCGACGTGAATGAACGACCGCCAACGGACGTCAGGCACGCTGCCGCACCGGGCCCCATTGGACGTCGCAAGCGGCGCGCAAACCCGCCATTCGAGCGCAAATTGGCCGAACAGACAAATGTATTAAATAAATCGCTTCATGCGAATGGTGCATACGGGAGGCGATGCGGATTCTACCGGCATCGACATGAACTTACGGAAGTGATTGACGTCGCGACGCGCGTCTTGCCGCGCCGCACGCATTTCCGTCGCTTGACTTGTATATGCCTTAGGAGGTATATAAGAGGGATGGAGTCGACATTTGCCATCATCGCCGAGCCGAACCGCCGCGCCATCCTGAGTCTGCTTGCAGCTTCGGAGCAGTCCGTGGGTGAAATCGAGGAGAAGCTCAATCTCTCGCAGCCCTCTGTCTCGAAGCACCTGCGGGTGCTCCGGGAGGCCGGCTTCGTGGAGGCACGCGTTGATGCACAACGGCGTCTATACCGGCTCAACCCGGAACCGTTGATGGAGATAGACGCCTGGCTCGCTCCGTTCCGCCGATTCTGGTCGGTTCACCTCGACGCTCTCGAGCGCCACCTCGATCAGATCGATCCTGCACCGCGCAGCAAGGGGAAGAAACGATGAGCAATCGCGAAGAATACATGCCGGGCCCTGCCGCCGGCGCCGAAGTCAGAAAGGATCTGGAGAAGTGGACGCTCGTTGTCGTCCGCGAGTTGCGCCATTCGCCCGAGAAAGTCTGGACGGCGTTGACCGATCCGGCCAGTCTGCGTGAATGGGCGCCGTTCGATGCCGACCGGAGCCTTGCTTCGGTCGGCCCCGTCAAGCTTTCGACGGTCGGAACGCCGACGCCGCAGATCTCGGAGACCGAGGTGACACGCGCCGACGCGCCGAATCTGCTCGAATATCGCTGGGGCGGCAACGATATGCGGTGGACTCTTGAGCCGCTCGGCGACGGCACGCGTCTCACGCTCTGGCACAACATCGATCGCAACTTCATCTCGATGGGCGCAGCCGGGTGGCACATTTGCCTCGACGTGCTCGAGAGGCTCGTGGCGGGTGATCCGATTGGGCGTATCGTCGGCGGCGACGCGATGCAATTCGACTGGCCGCGCCTGAACACCGAGTACACGAAGCGCTTTGGTCTCTGATGTGGGAGCACGGTGAGGGGCAAAGCCGAGATCGAAGTCGTCGTTAATAAGAAGGTAGTCCCACATCGGCACGATGTCCGAAAGATCGGGAGGAGAAGATGAAAAAGATGGAGCCGACCGAAGGTCAGCCGGCATCTGAATTGATCGACAATAGAATCGCCGAACTCGGAGATTGGCGCGCAGAGACGCTGAGCAGGATGCGCAAGCTCATCAAGGAGGCGGACCCTGCGGTCGTGGAGGAATGGAAGTGGATGGGCACGCCCACGTGGTCGCATGATGGGATCATCTGCACCGGCGAGTCGTACAAGTCAGTCGTGAAGCTTACCTTCGCCAAGGGAGCTTCGTTGGAGGATCCCACCAGCCTCTTCAACGCGAGTCTCAACGGAAATGTTCGACGCGCGATCGATATCCACGAAGGCGAGCAGGTCGACGCTCGCGCGTTCAAGACGCTCATCCGTGCCGCCATCGCCCTCAATACCGCCGCTGTCAATGCAAAGGCCGTAAAAAAGACGGCGCGGACGAAGTAGGCGTCAAAAACGCGAACGAGGCGCCGCTGCCCGAAGCGTCTTATCGCCGGACGCACTCCGGGCAACGCGGCGCACGCGTGCCTGTCAGACGCGCTCAGTCAGGTATCTCTGGCTCGACCAGCCTCGCCAGTTGAGCGAGCGATTCTTGCCAGCCGAGGTAGCACATCTCCACTGGAATGACCTCGGGCACGCCTTCCTGCACGATGCTGATGTCGGTGCCGCAGGACACTTGCCGCAATGAAATGGTGACGTGCATCTGGCCGGGCAGGTTCGGATCATCGAAGCGGTCGAAGTAGCGGATTTTCTCGAACGGCACCAGTTCGAGGTACTCGCCACCGAACGAGTGGCCATGGCCGGTGCCGAAGTTACGGAAAGACATCTTGTGGGTGCCGCCGACGCGGGCATCCATGTGGTGGACCTGGCAGGTGAAGCCGTAGGGAGGAAGCCACCGCACGATTGCATCGGGTTCGAGGAAAGCCCGGTAGATGCGCTCGGGCGTGGCGCGCAAGACGCGGTGAAGATGAATGGTTCCGGTAGTCATGATGTGCTCGCCTTTCACTAGAGAAGTTGGACTTACTTCTACGACGAATCGGCAATGCGGGTATCGACATGGATTTGCTCAGGGAAAACCCATGGACGCCGCCAATCGTACTCGAAAGGGCGAGCCGCGCGGCGAGGGGCGCCGCTCACGGTGACGACGGTTGAATACCGTTCACGATGGTCGCCGACGTGATCCGTATCGAGCAAGCGTGAGCGGCGGCGAGCGCAATGTGGCCAGATTCCGGCATTAACGAGCCGCTTGCGACTGGCTGAACCAGGTGTCAAACCTGATTTCGGCCGCCAACAGATTGGGGCCTGACGTTTCGAAGCATTCGAGCACGGCCTCGTCCTCGAACGACGGCGAGTTGGCCACGTCGACGACCACCTGCGCGCAGCTCAGCGCGTCTGCAAGTCCCTCGCCTGGCGATCGTGTCGACACCGACGCTGGCGACGCCGCGATCACGTCATGACCGCGTGTACGCAGGTCGTTGACGACTTTGCTGCCGATGAGTCCGCTATCGCCAACGACGACGATTTTCATGATGTCGTCTCGATGAAATATTCGTGCGGCCGTACCGGTCGCGGGATGTGTCTCGAAGTCTGGCGCGCGCATCGCACACGATGCGTCGCAGGGGCTGTATGGCAGACCTGATTTATGCGGTCGCCGTACGCGGTGAACAGTAGGCGTCGGACGCGGCGCCCAGTAGACGCGCCAAGGCCTCGCACTGTTGCCGTGACGACACCGATCAGCTCGCGTGCGCCGCGGGCAGTGCGGCAAGCACCGGGAATGCGGTCATGCAGTCGAGGTCGAGCGCGCGCGTTTGTTCTGTCATGTAGTCGACGAAAACACGGATACGCGCGGGAAGATGTTTGCGGCTCAGATAGCAGATGTAGTGGCCGCGATCGTCGGGTGCGTATTGCTCGAGGCAGGATCGCAGCCGCCCGTCGCGCAGCGCGTCGCAGACCTGGTACGCGGCGAGCTGCGCAATGCCCAAACCGTCGCGCACGGCTTGCAGCACGAGGTCCGGATCGTTGAACGTATGGGGCGCGTTGGGCGTCATCCTGTGCGGCAGGCCGTTGACCTTGAATTCCCATTCGGCGATGCGTCCCGACGCCGCCCGCAAGTTGATGCAGCGATGCGCCGCCAGTTCCGCCACGCTGCGTGGCAAGCCGTGCTCGCGTGCGTAGGCGGGCGACGCGCAGACGATCATCTGCATCGGGATCAACTGCTTGGCGACGACCTGACTGTCCTCCATGCGTCCATCGCGGAAAGCGACGTCGACGCGGTCGGCCGTGAAATTGGCCGGGTTATCGTGGAGCAGCAGGTCGAGCGCGATATCCGGGTAGCGCTCGTGAAAACCGCGCAGCAGCGGCGCGACGATCGCACGGCCGAAGCCGCTTGTCGAACAGATGCGTAATTGCCCGCGCGGCGGTCCGCTGCGAAGCTCACGCATTTCCTCCAGCGCCTGCACGATGCGCTCCACACCCGGATGGCAGTTCTCATAGAAAAGTTCACCTTCGCGCGTGAGCGAGGTGCTGCGGGTGGTGCGCAAAAAGAGGCGCGCATTCAGTTGCGCTTCGAGCTTCTGGATGTTGCGGCTCACGGCCGAGCGGCCGATGCCGAGCCGGTCGCCGGCCTTGGCGAAACTGCCTTCGCTGGCAACCGCGAGAAACGCGATGACGCCCGCGTAGCTGGTGGCGAAGCTGCTGGCGAGCGAATCCTCGCAAGCGGGGGCGGAAATGGAGGAGGGTGCCGATGGTCGGCGAAACGCGTGCGTGTCAGGCATGGCGGGTCGGGTCGAAGATGTGCATATCCTCAAGACGGGCGACGCGCGCGCGCTGTGACACGATCCGGCATTTTTTGTTCGGCGGACGATGTCACAGGCGGATGGATCACTTCACCGGCGTCAGCACCGGCGCGTTTTTATTTTTCAGCAGCAGGACGAGAAACTTGGCCGGCTGCGTGGCGCTGGCGTTCCGGCCGACCGTGTGAATGTCGTTCGGACCTTCATAGAAGCTCTGCCCAGGCGTGAGCGTCACTTCCTTGCCGCCCTTGACGCCCATCACGATCGACCCTTCCAGCACATAGATGAAGCCATGCGCATCGTGCCGATGGACGGGATCGACGGCGCCGGGCGGGTAGACGACCGTGATCATCAGCGCTTCCTTGCCGGGATAGTCCGCAAGCGACTGCTCCATCACAGGTGTGACGATCGCTTCGGGCGCGGCGCAGGCCGGCTGCGCCAACCACGCCGAGCACAGCAGCGGCATCAGCAACGCAAGTCTTTTCGAGCTCGACATGACGTTTCTCCTGTAAGGCGGCGCGGGCGCGGCCGTCACTCATGCAAGGCCGGCCTTGTCGAGACCGAACGCTTTGTCCGACGAGCCCGGCACGGTTTTGAAGGCGACGTTCGCGCGGTTCCAACCGTTGATCGCCATCACTTCATAAGTCAGATCCGACAGTTCCTTCTCCGAAAACTGCGTGCGCACACGCTCGTAAATGTCATCGGGAACGCCTTGTTCGGGCAGGCGCGTGAGGATTTCGGTCCACGCGAGCGCGGCCCGTTCGCGCGGCGCGAACAGCGTCGATTCGCGCCAGGCGGCCAGATGATGCAGGCGCAACTCGCGCTCGCCGTGGATCTTCGCCTGCTTGACGTGCATGTCGACGCAGAAGCCGCAACCGTTCATCTGCGAAGCGCGGACCGCGACGAGATGGCGGACCGATTCCTCGATCGCGCTGTCGCCCAGCAGGTTGCTGAACTCGAGAAACTTTTTGAACAGTTCTGGCGATTGCTGAATGTAGTTGATGCGTTGGCTCATGATTTTCTCCTGACGGGAATGAAGCCGGCGCCCGTCGGCGACCGGGGCATCGGTGTCGGCGATGTGCCGTACGGAAACCATGGTAGGTTCCGCCGTCCGGGCCCGGTAGACACGCCAGGGTGCTCACGCTGTTGCCTGCTCGACACCAATCGCGCTGACGCACCCCGCCGTGGAAAAAATCTTCAGCAAGCTCCGAATGCGGCCGCGAGACGCACGAGCTTTTCAGGATTGCGCTGCACCTGGATGCGCACGATCCGCTCACCATCGGTCTCGTACGACTGTGCCGATTCCAGCGTGCCTTCGATGAAGCGCAACAGTGCCCACTGTCCGTTGAGCACCGCGAGTTCGATGCGCAGGTCGTTGCCGAAGCGCCGGCTTGCAGCGTAGAACAGTTGCGCGATGCGCCTGCCGCCGACCATCGGTTTCGGGAAGCTCGGCACACGGCCGCCGCCATCGCCGACGAGCACGGCGTCTTCAGCGAGCATGCCGTTGATGGCCGCGAAGTCGCCGCGCTCCAACGCCTGCGCGAACACTTGCAGCAGACGCAGATGGCTTTCGCGCGACACGGCGAAACGCGGCCGTTCGTCGCGCAACTGAGTCTTCGCGCGGCTTACCAACTGGCGGCAAGCGGCTTCGCTTTTGCCGATGGCGTGTGCCACTTCGTCGTAATCGGCATCGAAAACTTCTCGCAGCAGGAATGCTGCGCGCGCCTCGGGTGTCAGTCGTTCGAGCAGCATCAGGAACGCAACCGATACGTCGTCCGCGCGCTCCTTGATCTCCTCGGGCGTGACCGGCGACTCGATGATGTGCGGCTCCGGAAGCCAGATGCCTGCGTAGTGCTCGCGCTGCACCTTGGCGGCGCGCAAGCGGTCGATCGACAGACGCGTGGTGACCGATACGAGCCATGCTTCCGGATTGTCGATGGTGGCGCGGTCGGCGCCATGCCATCGCAGCCATGCGTCCTGCACGACATCTTCGGCTTCCGCAACTGACGCGAGCATCCGGTAAGCGATGCCCTGTAGACGCGGGCGAAGCTTGTCGAAGATGCGGGTCGCGTCATCCATTGGGGTGGGCTCTTGATGCGGCGTGTCGAGGGAGGGGGGCGTGCGCTTCATCGTCAGGGTCGTGGGAGAGGATCTTCAGCGACAGTTGAAAGTCGGCTGAGCAAAGAGTGACGGCCGTTCAGGCCAGGCGCTTTTCAAACCAGTGATGGGCATACGGTTCGGCGCTGAACGCATCGACTTCGACGTATCCCGACTGCCGGTATAGCGAAATCGCCTCGCCCAGAGTTCGATTTGTCTCCAGACGAATAACGCGCACTTTGGCCTGCCGAGCGCGTTTCTCCGCCTCAAGCATCAGCCGGCGGCCTACACCCATACCGCGAGCGTAAGGGCTCACCCACATTCTTTTGAGCTCGGCCGGGGACTTCTTATGAAATTTGAGCGCGACGCAGCCGATCGGCTTTCCCTGAAGCCTCGCGACGATCAATGCGCCCGCCGGTGCCTTCAGTTCGTGCGCATCCGCCGACAGGCTGCTGGACGGGTCGAATCCTCCTTCGAAGCGCTGGTCAAGCTCCCCGAAATACTGTTCAAAGCACCATCGGGCGTCATCGGTATCTGGATCCTCTAGCGCGAAACTCACAAGGGATGCCTGTAGCAAACGCTCTACCTCAGACATGGCTGCGACCAGTCTCCGACGCTGCTCATGGCCGAGCGGTTCGAGCGCGCGCAAAGCGACCTCGTCAGAGAGCCGTTCGAGTTCGGCCCTTTCCATGAGGCCTCCCTCAGTGAGGCAAACCCGGCGTACCCGCCGGTCGCCCGAATGAGCGAGGATAGCGACAAGTTTTTGCCGTTCAAGAGATGCCAACGTCCGGCTGAGATAGCCTGAATCAAGGTTTAGCCGCGCGCGCAGAGCGCGAATATCCGCACCTTCGACACCGATTTCCCATAGCAGGCGTGATTCGCCCATCGGGCGTCCTCGCCCGAGGAAATGGTCATCAATCGCGCCAATGCTTTCGGCGACTATGCGATTAAAGCGACGGATCTGGAGGATATCGGATTCCATATCTCTGACTTTAGTCAGAGATATGGAATCCGTCAACACAAAGTCGAGGAATGCGGTGCCTTGCGCTGGAACTGCCCATATGCGCCGGAACGCTCAAACCGCGCTTCGCGCGGAGGGCTGCAGCCGGCCCGAGCCGGTGCATCGACATACTGACGCACTAACGGCCCTTCGCAAACGTTCGCAAACCGACTCGCCCTCTGGCAGTCGGTTGTGCGGAACTTAACTTTGAACGCCTGGTTCCTGCACATACCCTTGGGTTTCCGATTCCTTCCAACCCTTGAAATGGTAAACGCGCTTCGTGACTCGCCTCCCTTCTGCACCGACGCCAAGGGTCCCTGTTTCTGACTTTCCGTCAAAGGTTAATCCGACATTGCCTTTTCCAGACATGTCATAGAACTCTTCAATCTCCACTTCCTCTGCATTTTCAATTCGCCGGGCAATCGCGAGTTCTTGCGCCACCCTGGCTTGCTGTTGCGCAAACTGTAATTGCAAATTCTGTTTTGCGACTTCCTCTTGAAGTTTGTCGATGCCTTTAGCCGCAGCGCTCTGAATTGACGTAACAGCAGTTTCCGCGCCTTCAACAAGCAGCCAGCTGACTGGACTCGTGTACTTCAGCGACTTCTTATAACCATCCCAAATTGACATCGAAGACTCCTGAAAAAACTGATCTGAAAGGTGAGGGGCACAGTGCCCTTTGCCGGCCGCAGCGTGCCTGTAGTGAATAAGCGCCTGGATCGGGAAGTTGGTCACGCCGAATCCATAGGAATGACTTGGCTAATGTCTGCTGCGCGCCCGGCTTAATCCGCTGGTTTCGGTGTCGACAAAGAGATACGTCAATACTGCCTCAAAAACTCCTGTTTTTAGCTGTCGGACAGTTTCTCCATGTTTAACGGCCAATGCCCAAAAATCTTGAATGTCCCCGGAAGGCCAGTAGGGCGTTATGACGCCAACTGGCGTCAGACAGCAACGGCCCGTACGTAAGTGCGCGTTCGCGATGAATGATCCCCGAACGCCCGGTCGCGCTGGGGCCAATGGCGGGACAGCGTCGGCCAACCGTCTGACGATCGTCCGTAGCTGGAGGTATGCAGCCAAGGAGAGTGCATTCGCCCTCGGCAGTCGGATGGCCGCTTACGGGACGGAGCCGGCGCCTGAACGTCTGACGGACGACGCATGTGAACGTAGGTTCCGTCGCGCGGACACTCGTAAAGCGAGGTTATGTGTCAGATACAGCTGCAGCTGCGTATATACACAGCTTGTGCCAATCCAAAAGGCCCGTCATCTGGTCCTCACACAGTTTTGTCTGTTGCAGGGAAACACCCGGGAAAGACGTGTTAGCCAAACGAAGACAGTCCACGTCAGCAAGATACTTGTTGAGTTCGCGCACGTCCGTCCCTCTTTGTGCAAGGCATCGACAATTGACAGCCGGTTCGCAATGTAGCCAACTCAAACTACTAGCGGTGCACGACGTACGTCCACGTTGGATCGCACCGGTCCGCACACCCGTCATCACGGGATCGCACGATTTCGTTGATCTATTCGGTAGTACACCGAAGAGTGCAGTGCGAGACCGGCACTACGGCACCCAACATGACGCTTTCAAAACCTTTCGCCCGCGCTTCGTCTTACCTGAGTGGCCGGGGGCATCCGCCTCGCGGCACGCTGAAGGAGAAGCCCATGGCGAACCTGCTCTTAGATACGGACGCGATCAAACAGTCGATCGCGAAACGCTGGAACATCCTCGACTGGGACAAGCTGTACCCGTGGTGGCGTCGTCCGGCACAAGTGCGCATCCTGATCTATGCAGACGGCTCGGTCCATCTGCAAGGCGGCGGCTTCCAGGGCATGCAGTATGTCTATCAACTGCTGAAGAGTCGCGCGTACACCTACGTCAACTTCTCGGTTTCGTTCGCCCACCGCGAAGGCACCGACCCCACCGCGACCATCAAAGGCCCCAAACAACTGACCGATCTCGACATCATCAACAAGTTCGACGAGGTTTGGTTCTTCGGCTTCAACGGCGAGCCGAGCCTCACGCCAGCCGAACTCGCCCTTCTGGACACGTTCATGGCGGCGCCGAAGCAAGGCGGCGTGCTCGTCACGGGCGATCATGCGAACCTGGGCCGTGCACTCTCAGGACAGATTCGCCGTGCGGGCAAAATGCGCCTTTATCCCGCGCCCGATAGCGTTCCCCCGGTGTGGAATACCACGCTTGTCGAAGGCCCGGACGCCGGCGCGACCTACGACTTCAACGATCAGTCCGACGACACGCCGCAGCAAATCCGCTACAAGCGCTATATCGTCGGGACACGGACGGGCGCGATTTTGCGCACCCGGCCGCATCCGCTCCTTTGCGGACCGGACGGCCCGATCAATGTTCTTCCGGACCATCAGCATGAAGGCGAAGCGCTTGCGCCATCCCCAGCGCCTGGCGATCCGGACTGGCCGACTAAGGCCGGGTATCAGGAACATCCGGAAGTCATCGCATGGGGAAGAATCAAGGACCCGAATGCCTTAAGGCACGGTCAGGAGATTGGCGTCATTTCGGCCTACGACGGACACAATGTGGATGTCGGCCGAATCTCCGCCGATTCGACGTGGCACCACTGGTTCGATATCAATCTGACCGGTCTGGAACCGACGCCCTCGCTGCCGCCCTATGCGGGATTCGACGATACGCCCGCCGGCAGGCAAGTGCTCAAGAAACTCGATGCATATTTTCTGAACACCGGCGTTTGGCTCGCACCGCCCGCGCGGCAGGCGGAAATGCGCTTTGCGGCCTGGTGGCCGATTCTGTGGAGCAGTCAGATCATCGAGCTGTCCCGCGCCGTGTCGATCACCCAACTGGGTGCCGCGGCGATCGACGTTCTTGGCCGCCGCACGTCGCGTTGCATGGTCAGTTCGTTCATCCTCGACCTTCCGGTGATCAAGTCAAAGATCCCGAAATGGGAGTGGCCCGAATGGCAGGAGAAACTTCACCTCGTTGATTTTCCGCTCGAACAGTTCGTCGGCGGAGGAATTTTGCGGAGTCTGATCAAGGAGTTCGGGCCTGGGGCGCGGCACGCGGGCTTTCCCGTCGAGCCGCCTAACGACGAGGTTCTCCAGCGCGCAATCGAGGCTGGCGCCGAGGAAGGTCTGTTCGAACTCGGGCGATACTATCGGGAGGACATGAAACTGATGGGGGAACTGGTTGAGCGTCATCTGACCGGGAGCCAAACGAACGCATCGGAAGCAGAGATTGTCGCGGCCAAGTGACGGTCATCCGAACTGCTGTCTCCTGGGCAGCAGTTCGGGCAAAGCCGATGGTCGCCAATCGGGCCGACCCGTTACGGCTGTCATTCGCAAACCGTGCGGATAAGGCCGCGTCCGTCGTTTTTTCCAATCTTGATGCCCAGGTTGCAGACATTCCCTAACCCATTCATGAATGTTCGAATAGAACCTGGTGTTTGGCGATGTGGTCGTTCCCTTGTCGTTGCCCATGTAAGGTGAACGAGCGCGACCCGGCAGCTCCCATCCAATTTTTCGAACAGTGCGTCGTCACCTTGGCCGCGTCCAATGACTCGAGTCGCCAATCCGACCATGTCGTGACCGGGTCCGACTTCCAATTGAAGTTGACGCGTAAATCGGTCGCGGCAATTCGCGTCCATGTCGTCCGTGACCACCACGGCTCCAGCCATTCCATTGTGCGCTTCCAAGGGTCGATCGAACCCTTCTGCTGTCCGATGCGTTTGGCCCATGTCGACCCGAACCGACATTGGCTGATCGCGAGAGCTGTCATTCGCGCCAGGTCGAGGCCGCGCCGCACGCAAATTGCCGCCAACTCGGCGTGCGCGGGCGGGGCGCCGGTTATCGGGCTTGCCGTCAAAATGATGCCGTCGTTTCTGCCCGGGCACCACGGCGCGTAGCCAGTCAATCGCCTTGATTCGATGCTTGAGCGTGGGCAGGCCCTAGCGGTGTCGACCCCGATCACGCGACGGCCCCGCGTGGGGCAGCATCCGTTGTAGCACATGGTCTTTCAGAACAAAGCGGTGGAACAACGCTGCGATGACATGCAGGCCAATCAATGCGAAGAGCACCCATGCGAGGATGCCATGCACATTCCCCATCTCGTGGCCGAAGGCCGAGCCCGGTTCGCTCAGTGCTGGATACGGCACGACGCCCAGCAAGCGGACCGTCCAGCCGCGCGAGGACGCGTTGATCCAGCCGAGCAGCGGCACCAGCACCAGCGCGATGTAGAGGAGAACATGCGTTGTGCGCGAGACGACGCCGAGCAGCGGCGCAGTTCGTCCAGCGGGGGCCAATGCGTCAATCGCCAGATCACCCGGATTCCCATCACGGCGACGAGCGTTGCGCCCACGCCAAGATGCCAGGCGATCAGATTGACTGGCTGCGTGTCTTTGTGGACATCCGGCATCGTCCAGCCGATCACAAACTGCGTAGCGACCAACAGGACGGTTAGCCAGTGCAGCGCGCGCGCGACTGCGTCATATGCCGGACGCTTCACTTCGTAGACCTTACCCATTCCTGCTCCTCAAGTTACCACGACTTGATAAATTGATGAGGCGCGCAGCCTGCGAATCTTGAACTGATACACGAGAAAAGCACTGCACAAATCCGCCTCATGCTAGCGACCTTAGCTTAAGGAAGCCTGACGTTCGGCAGGGGCGAACCGGACGCTCGACTCCGCTGCTGATCCGCACGTCGCCAACGTAGCGTCAGCAGAACCGGGAGCCGGGAGGCCGCGGTCTTCCGCTTGAATCACGGAGCAGTTTGCTGTCTTTGCAGGCAACGTCGCGGGCCGGCTTCTTGCTATGCCTTCGATGCATCATCAACTAACGCTCTTCGGTGGAACCTCACATGTGCCTGCTAAGGCGTCTGGCTATTTCAATGATCTTGCCGCTGGCGTCCTGCGCGGTCGGACCATCAAGTTCAAGCGATGCGGGCTTCGGCGCGTCGCCTGCCATGCCGGCTCCGGAATCGTCGTGGCTTCCGATGGTCAACATCGCGCCCGTTCAGGCGCGCCCCGACGGTTTCATTCCCACCGCTCCCACCGGCTTTCTCGTCACCGAGTTTGCCGGTGGCCTCGCGCACCCGCGCTGGCTTTACACGCTGCCCAACGGTGACGTACTGGTAGCGGAAAGCGACGCGCCAAAAGAACACGATGAAGGCAGCGGCCTGTTCGGCTGGGTCAGAAAGCAGGTGATGAAGCGCGCCGGCGCCGGTGTGCCGAGCCCCGATCGTATTGTGCTGTTGCGCGACGTGGACGGCAGTGGCGTCGCGGGAATGCACACCGTGTTTTTGCGCGGGCTGCACTCGCCGTTCGGGATGGCGCTCATTGGCAATCAACTCTATGTTGCCGATACGGACGCTTTGCTGCGTTTCGACTATGTGACGGGCACCACCCAGATTACAAGCCCCGGCGTCAAGGTTGCCGACTTGCCGGCAGGGCCGATCAATCATCACTGGACCAAAAATATCCTGGCCGATCGCTCCGGCAAGCGTCTGTACATCACGGTGGGATCGAACAGCAACGCAGGGGAAAATGGCGTCGACGCCGAAGAAGGCCGAGCGCGAATCCTCGAGTTCGACGTGGACAATGGGCACCTCGCGCCCTACGCGACAGGGTTGCGTAACCCCAATGGGCTCTCGTGGCAACCGGACAGCGGCGCATTGTGGACGGCAGTCAACGAGCGGGACGATCTCGGCAACAACCTGGTGCCAGACTACATGACAGCAGTAAAAGACGGGGCGTTCTATGGTTTTCCGTACAGCTATTATGGCCAGCACATCGACACCCGCGTCAAACCGCAACGCCCCGATATGGTTGCAAAGGCCGTCGCGCCTGACTATGCGCTCGGCAATCATACAGCTTCGCTAGGTCTGGTCTTTTACGACCGGACGCTGTTTCCACCTCATTATCGTGGCGGCGCATTTGTTGGTCAGCATGGATCATGGAACCGCAAACCGCGTACGGGCTACAAGGTGGTATTCGTGCCATTTGTCGATGGAAAACCTGTGGGCGTACCGGAGGACTTTCTGAGTGGCTTTCTGACGGCAGACGGCTACGCCCTGGGTCGACCCGTTGGTGTCGCACTGGACGCGGACGGGGCCTTGCTCGTGGCTGACGACGTCGGTAACGCTGTATGGCGAGTAGCGCCGCGTGACAGCCACGAATCGGCTGACACTGCGCCGGCAGGCAAATGACACGGCCATGATTCGGCAGTTCGCGGTGATTGTTCGGAACATCCGCGCCGGTTGACAGATTCGCCGCCGAATTGACGAACGGCCGCTAGCTTGACAATCATCGGCCCTTCGCCAAACAGCCCTAACCGTCTCTTCTGGGGTCGTCCGGCGCCAGATGCGGATCGATGACAGGCGGGCCGCAACGCCGGTTTGGCGTTTGCCCGCGTTTGGCGACCAGATGCCAGTCGTGAACGTCCAAGTCGGCCGCAACGTGTCGATTCGACGGTCCTCCGTTCGTCGTGGTTCTGAAGGACGATCCAACTCAGGAGAATGACGATGCGATTCATCATCACAGCCCAAGCAAGCGCAGACAATGAGGAGCCGGACGCAGGCGGCCGTTTGGATGAGGCCCTTCTCACGGCGTACATGAGGTTCAACGAAGAGATGCACAAGGCCGGTGTCCTGGTGGCTTCCGAAGGCTTGAACCCGGCAGCGCCCGGAGCGCGAATTGCGGTTAGCCAGGGGAAACGCTACATCGTTGATGGCCCGTTTGCCGAGTCCAAGGAACTGGTGGGTGGCTTTTACATCATCGAAGCTGGCTCGCTTGAGGAGGCGGTTTCCTGGGCATTGCGCGCGCCATCCGGTCTCGGCACGGACGATGTACTGGAGGTGCGCCAACTCACCGGCGCGGGCGACGTCCCGCCAGATGTCCTCGACATCATCCGGGCAGCGGCACCGACCTGGAGCGAGTCGGTTTGGCAGGCGCGCAAGTGAAGCCACATACGGACCGAGTTGCCATTCAGGGGGCGCTCGAGCCTTGCTTCGGCCGTTCGAAACCAGACAAATGCGCGGCACCCGATAATGGATGAAACCTCCCACGGGACACGTTGGCCGCAACGTGACGACTTCGCTCCTCGAGGCCGGTTAGGTCGAGATCGCCACATGTCACTGACGTCGGCACTGACATGGCGGATTCAACCGTGGATGCAACGCTCCTGCTGCTTGCGCGGCCCTCAGTGTGTTCCGTCCACCGGTTGAATCCGCCAATACCTCCCCGCATGCACGACCGCACTCACTTCAGTCGTCGCTCATTCGAAAAAACATAGCGAGTTCGTCGGCGACTGCTTGCGGTTGTTCTTCCGGCAGAAAGTGTCCACAGTGACGAAGGGTGCGGCCCTGCACATCGGCGAAGAAGGCGCGCAGCGGCGTTGCCATGTCGGGGATAGATCCGTGATCGGAACCAAGGGCAAGCAACGGAACCTTTAGCATGCCATGTCCGTTCAACTCGCGGTTCTGCTGCGCAGAAACGTGCGCGGCACGGTAATACGCAAGGCCGGCTCGTAAGCCACCGTCTTTCTTGAAGACACGCAGATATTCATCGAGATCCGCGTCAGTAAAGGTATCGGGATTCGCCGTCTTTCGACGCAGAAACCAGTCGAGGTATTCCAGTTCTTTCCCGGTTATCAACGTCTCCGGCAGGTCCGGTAGCATGTGGAATGCAAAATGCCAGGTACGCCACGCACGGTTGGGAGCGATCGACAGGGCATCCGGCAGCGTGATGCCCGGAATACCCGCGTCCAGTAGCGCGAGTCTGCGGACTTCGTTGCTGAACAATGCCGCGTAAGGATAAGCAACCCACGCTCCCACGTCGTGCGCAGCGACGAAGTACCGGGTCACGCCGAGTTGTTCGAGCAAGCCATGGACATGGTTCGCGAGGGTCTGCGTGTCATAGCCGTCTACCGGTCGATCGGAATCACCTTGTCCTGGAAGGTCCGGCGCGACGATTCTGTAGGTCGTCGCAAGCAGTCCCATTACTTTGCGCCAGGCGAACCAGCTTTCAGGAAATCCCGCGAGTAAAACAATCACATCACCGTGCGGATTGCCTCCCGTGACGTAGTGCAGTCGAAGTCCGCTAACGGTCTCGAACCGATGCTCGAATCCTGCCAGTCCCGGAACGGGCCTTGATGCCGGTAATTCGTTGGCGATGGTGGGACTTCCTGATTGGGTGGGCGAGTGATGCGCTGTCACGAATGGGACTCCTTGGATTTTGTGGTGGCGAAAGCAGTAACGAGTTTGCCGGTCGGCAAATTCGCATTAGGAAATATTCGTTTCCTATTGTGTCGGGCAGCTTCCATTGATGAGGCGAAATCGTGCCTTCCAGCGGTCTTTAGCTAAGTAGCCGCATGGCCTGATCTGCTGCGGCCATCATGTGTGCCCGGGATCGCCCCGTCTTGCCGACGACCCTGAAACCTTGCACCACACTCAACAGCGCACAGGCAGAGGCCTTTGAGTCCACGGCCGATGTGATGGAACCGTCTTTCTGGCCAAGACTGATCAGACGGCTCAGCATGGCTTCAGTTCGCTGCAAGGCCGCTACGACACGACCGGCGACCTCGCTATCGAAGGTAGCGAGGTCTGTCGCGCTTCCAGCGACAAGACAGCCCCGCTTTCCCTCGACGCCATGCGCTGACTCTGCATAGAAATGCAGAACAGCTCGCACCTTGTCCCGTCCAGTTGGCTGCAGATCGATCAGGCTCTGCAACTGTGCATTTCGTAGCTGGATGTAGCGGTCCAGTGCGGCAACGAATACTGCGCGTTTGTCGGCAAATGCCTTATAGATACTGCCGGCCGTAAGTTCCATCGCCGATCCAAGGTCTCCGAGGGACGTCGCGTGATAGCCGCGTTCGCGAAAAATCTGAATCGCGCCGTCTAGCGCTACATCCATGTCAAATTCGCGTGGGCGTCCGGGGGCACGGGAATGTCTGGCAGTGTGGTTGTGCGTAGTCATTTGCGCATTATAGGAAATGCTCATTTCCTAATCAAGATTTTCTCATGCGTCGGTGCCGCGTTCGTTGTCCTGTGACGAGCCGCTTGCGCCGGCCTCGGCCAGAAGCGGCCACCCGGAAGTAGCGGGTCCAGCGACCGCTTCGCGCCGATACGACTCAGTCGTCGCACGCTGGATTCCAACCGCCATCCAGAGACCCACGGTAGCCACGAAACGCCCGGACGTGTCGGGTACGGAGTTCCTATCATTTCAATGTGATAGAGCAGGTTCGGGCAGTCAGTGGCGATGCAGATGCGCGCGTGGCTGTTGTACGTCTTGACATTGATGTGCGCGGTGCAATCAGGCGGTAACCGCTAGAATTGCGGTTTTAGCCCGGAATGCGCCCATGTCTTTTGCCTCGCTTGGCCTGATCGATCTCTTGCTGCGTAATGTGCAGGACCTCAATTACAAGACACCTACGCCGGTGCAGGCCAAGGCGATTCCTGCTGTGCTCAGTGGCAAGGACGTCATGGCTGCGGCACAGACCGGCACTGGCAAAACGGCGGGTTTTGCGCTGCCGCTGTTGCAACGGCTGGTGCAACACGGCCCGGCGGTGTCCAGCAACCGCGTGCGTGTTCTGGTGCTGGTGCCCACGCGGGAACTGGCTGAACAGGTGCTGCAAAGCTTTATCGAATACGGCAAAGGCCTCGACTTGCGATTTCTGGCCGCCTACGGCGGTGTGAGCATCAATCCGCAGATGATGAAGTTGCGCAAAGGCGTGGATGTGCTCGTTGCCACGCCGGGCCGTTTGCTGGATCTCAATCGCCAGAACGCAGTGCAGTTTGATCAGGTACAAACGCTGGTGCTGGATGAAGCCGACCGCATGCTGGATCTTGGCTTTGCGCGAGAACTCAACGCCGTCTTTGCTGCCTTGCCCGCTCAGCGCCAGACCCTGCTGTTTTCTGCCACGTTTACCGATGATATCCGCGCCATGGCGGCGGGCATTCTGCGCGGCCCGGTCAATATTAGCGTGAGCCCGCCCAATGCCACGGCCAGCAAGATCAGGCAGTGGGTGGTGCCGGTGGATAAAAAGAACAAGCCTGATCTCTTCATGCACCTTATGGCTGAGAACAACTGGAAGCACGCGCTGGTGTTCGTCAAAACCCGCAATGGCGTGGATTACCTGGCGGCCATGCTGGATGAAGCGGGCTATGCGGTGGACACCATCCATGGCGACAAACCGCAACCCGCGCGTCTGCGTGCGCTGGAGCGCTTCAAGACGCGCGAAGTACATATGCTGGTCGCCACCGATGTGGCAGCGCGCGGGCTGGATATCGACGATCTGCCGCTGGTGATCAACGTCGATCTGCCGATCGTGGCGCAAGACTATGTGCACCGTATCGGCCGTACCGGCCGCGCGGGCGCCAGCGGCGTGGCGGTGTCCCTCGTGTGTGCCGATGAAGCGCCTCAACTGGCCGCGATTGAAGCGCTGATCCGGCAAACGCTGCCCCGTAAAGAAGCGCCGGGTTTCGAAGCCGAACACCGCGTGCCGCAAACCAGCGCGACGGGCGAGATCATCAAGAAACCCAAAAAGCCCAAGAAGCCCAAAGTGCCGCAAGCTGCGCTGGGTGTCATGCAGGTGCCCAACAAAAAAACGCGCCCGCAGCAAAGCGGCGAAAGCAAACGCAAGCCTGAAGCGCAACGCGCTGTGGCCACGAATAAAGGCACAAGCTCGTCCAGCGGCAACCCGTTCAGCGTTCAAAAGCCGCGCAGCAAACCGGTCAGCAAGCCGGTTGCGGGTTCACGCAAGCCGGCTGGCAAACTCACTGGAGGCCGCGCGAAACGCCAACCCTGATCCATGGAATGTGTAATGCAGGCCCTGGAAACAGGCTCTGGTCTGCGGCACGCTGGCAGGCAGCGGCGCGACTTTGACGCCCATCAGGTCGGTGCGTAATGGCGTTCTGAATCAGGCTTCGTAACAACTTCGGGGCCACGTTGAAATCATGCGTAGCGAGCTTCGATCGAGGTCGTCTTTGCGATCGTGCCGTGGTTCATCGCCGGTAAAGGAACGGCAAAGGCGGCGCCTGCTTGGGGCAACCAGACGCCAGTGGAGAATTGTCACCGGTCAAGACGTCGACAAGCAGACGCTCGACGTCAGTTCCGGTCGGCGCGTGTCATGCGGCCTGAATTGGGACTGAGAGAAAAGTGTGGAGACCTGGCGATGTCGGGCGAGACATACGGCTTTACTGTAGCCTCTAATCTTACAGTTTGCTTGCGATCAATACTCGTTTGAAGTAGGCTGACCGCTCGACAAATCGGTACGCGAGGTGATCGATGTTCAAGTTTTTGGTGTTGATGGCGGTGTTCGGCGTTTCCGGCGCAGCATTCGCCAAGGCCGATTGCGTGGCTCATCCGAAGAGCGAGTGGATGAAAGAGTCGGATGCACGCGCCCAACTCGAAGGGCAGGGCTACAAGATCAAAAAGTTCAAGGTCGATGACAACTGCTACGAAATCTACGGCCACAACAAAGAAGGCAAGAAGGTCGAGATTTACTTCGACACCAAGACGCTGGATGTCGTGAAGTCGGAAATCGACTAAACCCAAGGCGTTACGCGATGCCCGTCAAGACTTGGGACATCTGGGTGCGGTTCACGCACTGGGGCGTCGCGGGCATCGTCGTATGGAACCTGTTCGGCCCGACCGACCAGGTGCATCGTATCCTCGGCTATGTTGCAGCGGGACTCGTCATGTCGCGCATCGTGTGGGGTGTTATCGGCACGACGAACGCGCGGTTCTCTGCGTGGTGGCCAACGCGTTCGCGTCTCAGGGAATATCTTCGCTCGCTTGCCACGGGCAAGCCGCAGCATCATCTGTCGCACAATCCGCTTGGCGGCTTGATGGCGTTGACGTTATGGCTGCTGATTCTGACGCTGGCCGTGAGCGGCTGGATGATGCGCCTCGACGCCTTCTGGGGAGAGGACTGGCCGCAGATCCTTCACGCCTGTCTGTCTATCGCGCTGCAGGTCTGCGTGTGCGTGCATATTCTCTCGGCGATCGTGATGAGCGTATGGACGCGCGAAAATCTCATTAGCGCGATGCTGACGGGGTTCAAACGGCACTCGCGAGAAAAAGGGCCTTCGCCTTAGCGCCTGGGTTGGCGTGGCCGATTGAGCGGCTTATGTTGCGCAGCGACAGGTGCTTCGATTACTTAAAGATTCGCTGTCCGGATGAAAAGCCAAAGGCGTGTCCTGTACTGCCGTGCTCGCAATATCCTCGGGCGCGTGCGTCGCCGCCTGCCGCGTGGTTCCGCCAATCAATCGCTTGCCATCCCTCTCGACCGCTACGGCGGAATACTGCGCCGCACGCCCAATCGTTCGCGACCTGAGCGGCTGACCACTTGTTGGGGCGGCCTGCACACCGTCGCTCCGCACTTAATTTCTTGACGCGCCCAGCCGCGTAGCAGCACGCGCGCCAACGGCGCCGCGAATGCCCGCGCCACAGCCGACCGATCCGGGTCGACTCCGGCTCGACGGCCGATTAATCTAATCGCCGCAAATTCGAACATTTGTGAATGTGAAAGAACAAATGCGCGTGTAATCACCTTCGTCATCAGACATCCGAGTCACAGGGTTTCGCCGAATGTCCGTAAAGATATCTCAATATAATCAATTATATAAGCTTAACGCAATGGTTTTCCCTAGTGTCATGTTGAACTCCGGGTGATACGATGACTGACGCGAAACGAACGAAAAATGTTCGAATTCGCGTACCGCTCGAGACGACTCGCGGCATCGAAAATTCGGAGATACCTTGAAAAAAATCGTTGGACTGCGCTGGTGGATCATCGCGCTCGTGTGTTTCGGCACGATCGTCAACTATCTCGCGCGCAATTCGCTCGGCGTAATGGCGCCTCAGCTGATGTCGCTGCTGCATATGAGCACCCAGCAATATTCGTACGTCGTCGGCGCCTTCCAGATCGGCTATACGGTGATGCAGCCGGTGTGCGGCGTGATCATCGATCTGATCGGCCTGCGGCTCGGCTTCGCGTTGTTCGCCTGCCTGTGGTCGCTGACCGGCATATTCCATGGTTTCGCGAGCGGCTGGCTTTCGCTCGCCGCATTGCGCGGGCTCATGGGGCTGAGCGAAGCGGTCGCCATTCCAGCAGGCATGAAGGTGGTCGCCGAATGGTTTCCCGATCGCGAGAAGTCCGTTGCAGTGGGTTACTTCAACGCGGGCACTTCGCTCGGTTCGCTGCTCGCGCCGCCCCTCGTCGTCTTTCTCTCGTTGCGCTATGGCTGGCAAAGCGCGTTTGCCGTGACGGGCGCCCTCGGCTTCGCGTGGGCCGCCGCATGGTATCTGCTGTACCGCTCGCCGGCCGATCACGCGCGCATCAGCGAGGTGGAACGCGAAAAGATCGTCAGCGGACAGGCGCCTGCCGCGCCCCGCCGCCGCAGCGTTCGCGAGGTATTGCGCACGCGCCGCTTCTGGGCGATTGCACAAGCGCGCTTTTTCGCGGAACCCGCGTGGCAGACCTTCAGTTTCTGGATTCCCCTTTATCTCGCCACCCAGCGTCACATGGATCTGAAGCAGATCGCGATGTTCGCGTGGCTACCCTTTCTCGCTGCCGACCTGGGCGGACTGTTCGGCGGCTATCTGTCGCCGTTCCTGATGAAACACCTGCGCGTGCCGCTGGTCTGGTCGCGCATCGCGGGCGTCGTGCTCGGCGCTTTCATGATGCTCGGGCCGGCGGCCATCGGCCTCGTCGCTTCGCCGTATCAGGCCATCGCGCTCTTCTGCGTGGGCGGTTTCGCGCATCAGATGATCTCGGCGCTCGTGAATACGCTCGCGGCCGACGTGTTCGACCCGAGCGAGGTCGGCACCGTGGCCGGCTTTGCGGGCATGGCCGCGTGGATCGGCGGCCTCGGCTTCTCGCTGCTCGTCGGTGCGCTGGCCGACTCGATCGGCTATACACCGCTATTTGGCGCCCTCGGCGCCTTCGACCTGATCGGCGCGACGCTGCTGATCATCCTGATGCGCGGCGTCTCGCCCGACGGCCGTCCGCGTCCGATCGCCACCGGCGCCGGCACTCCTGCGTGACCTCATTCGAAGACCCATCATGCGTTCACTGACGAATCTGAAACACCCGCCACGTTTTGCGTTGTCGTCCCAGCTCGACAACCACCTTGTTCTGAGCGCGCAGGAAAACTGCCGAATCGAACTGTTCGTTCTCGCGGAAGACATCATCCGCGTGCTCGTGCTGCCCGACGGCGAATTGCATGGCCCACGCACCTGGGCAATCGCGCCGGGCGCCGACGATGTCGCACTGGAAGGGCGCGAGCGTCGCGACCTCAGCGGCTTCACGCCGCCGCCGTTCGCGGTGTCGAACGATGCGCAACACCTGGTGGTCGAGACGGCGCGCGTGCGCCTGACGGTCACGCTCGACGGCGGCCTGTGCGCGTGGGACATCCTGCACGACGGCGCGTGGCATCGCGTGATGAGTGATCGCAAGACGCAGTCCTATAACTTCGGCTGGTGGGACAAGCGTGTGTATCACTACATCGAGCGTCGCAAGGACGAAATGTATGTCGGCCTCGGCGAGCGCGCCGGTTCGCTCGACCGCGCGCATCAGAGCTACGAGATGCGCAATATCGACGCGATGGGCTACAGCGCGCGCACGACCGATCCGCTCTACAAGCACATTCCGTTCTACGTGACGTGGCAGCCGCAAACGTCGACAGGCTTCGGCCTGTTCTACGACACGCTCGCCGATTGCCGCTTCGACATGGGCCGCGAGCTCGACAACTACCACGGGCACTACCGCCATTTCATCGCCGAGCATGGCGATCTCGACTATTACTTCATCGCGTCCGCCGGCACGCCGTTGAATGCGGTGCGCCGCTTTACGTGGCTAACGGGCCGGCCCGCCTGGATGCCGAAGTGGGGGCTGGGCTACTCCGGCTCGACGATGAGCTACACCGACGCGCCCGACGCGCAGCAGCGCATGGGCGAATTCATCGAGCGATGCAGCGAGCACGACGTGCTGTGCGATTCGTTCCATCTGTCGTCGGGCTATACGTCGATCGGTCCGAAGCGCTATGTGTTCAACTGGAATCACGAGAAGTTTCCGGATATCGACGGCTTCGTGCAGAGCTATCTCGATCGCGGCGTGCGACTGTGCGCGAACATCAAGCCGTGTCTGCTGCAGGATCATCCGGCATTCGAAGACGCAGCCCGCGCGGGTCTGCTGATCGAGTCGCGCGACGGCGAGCCGGCATGGGTGCAGTACTGGGATGAAGTCGGCGCGTATCTGGACTTCACGAATCCCGACACCATCGACTGGTGGAAGGCGCGCGTGAAAAAAAGCCTGTTGAAGCACGGCATTGCGGCGACGTGGAACGACAACAACGAGTTCGAGATCTGGTCGCCTGACGCGATGGCGCGCGGCTTCGGCAAACCGTATCCGGCGCTCCAGGCGAAGGTGCTGCAAACGCAAATGATGATGCGCGCGTCGCACGATGCGCAGCGCGAGCATGCGCCCGGCCGGCGCCCGTTCCTCGTGTCGCGCTCGGGCGGCGTCGGCATGCACCGTTACGTGCAGACGTGGTCGGGCGACAACTACACGTCGTGGGAAACGTTGCGCTTCAACCTGAAAATGGGCCTTGGACTCGCGATGTCCGGCGTGTCGAACAGCGGCCATGACATCGGCGGCTTCTCGGGTCCGGCGCCGGGGCCCGAGTTGTTCGCGCGCTGGGTCGCGTTCGGCATCTTCCTGCCGCGCTTTAGCATCCACTCGTGGAATGACGACGGCACCGTCAACGAACCGTGGATGTACCCCGAGGTCACGCAACAGGTGGCCGACCTGATCAAGCTGCGCTATCGGTTGATCCCGTACCTGTACGAACTGCTGTGGCAATCGCACAGCGCTTATGAGCCTGTTTTGCGGCCGATGTTCGCGGAGTTTCCGCACGACCCGCGCTGCCTCGAAGACGGCGACGACATGATGCTCGGTTCGTCGGTGCTGGTCGCGCCGGTGGTCGAGGCGGGCCAGTCGACGCGCGACGTGTATCTGCCTGCGGGCACGCGCTGGGTGTCGTACTGGAGCGGCGAAGCATTCGACGGTGGTCAGACGGTGACGCTGCCGGCGCCTCTCGAACACCCGGTGTTCCTGCTGCGTGAAGGCAACGTGGTGCCGTTGAATATTGCCGAACAGCACTTCGGCCGCCCCGCTGACGAACGCGCGTTCATCGCGGTGCCGCACGCCGGCGCCGGCATGACGCGCGGCGGCTGCGTCGAGGACGACGGTGAAAGCGAAGCCTGGCGCACCGGCGAGCAAGGCCGCTGGAACGTCACGATGACGGGCGACGCGCACACGTTGCGCATCGCGGTCGAACGTGAAGGCTGGATGCAACAGCCGCAGACGCAAATCCGCCTCTACGTGCCGATGCATGAAGCGCGCGCTATCGAGTGTCTCGGCGCAGCGCTCGCAGCCGACCACACGGCCGAAGGCTGGCGCTGTCTGACGCTCTCCCTGTCGCACTGAACCCCTTAAAAGACATCCATTACCGGCCTGAGGGATCAGGCCGGATATTCATTCCGGAGACCAGCAAGCGATGAACTCTTTGAAGCGCGCGCGAACCCGCGCGTTCGTCTTTTCCTGCCTGCCGTTGGCGGGCGCAGTGGCGTCGAGCAGCGCATCGGCGCAAAGCAGCGTGACGTTGTACGGCGTCGTCGATAACGCGTTTGCCTACGTCAGCAACCAGAACGGCCACTCCAACGTCTACATGAGCCAGGGCAACCTGCAGGCGAGCAAGTTCGGCCTGCTCGGCGCGGAAGACATTGGCGGCGGCACGAAGGCGATTTTCCGGCTCGAAAGCGGCTTTAATTCGCTGACCGGTGCGCAAAGCAGCGCTGGCTACCTGTTCAATCGACAGGCCTATGTGGGCCTCGCGAATGACCGCTACGGCACGGTGACGCTCGGCCGCCAATACACCCCTTACTTCCAGATGGTCGGCGCCCTCGGGCCGACCGGTGTGCTTACCGGCGCGAGCGGCGCGCACCCTGGCGATATCGACGCGCTCGACACGACGCTGCGATTCAATAATTCGGTAACCTATCTATCGCCGACTATTGCGGGCTTGCAGATGAGCGCGCAATACGGGCTGGGTGGCGTGCCGGGCAGCATGGCCAACGGCAGCCATTTCAGCGCGGCGTTTCGTTACGATTACAGGCCGTTTGCGATTGCAGCGGGTTACGTGAAGCTGAAAGACATCGCGACGAGCGCGGCGCTCGGCAGCTTTGCAATCAACTCTCCGGTGAATAACGGCTACGCTACCGCGCGTAGCGCTCAACTATTTGCAGCGGCGGCGCGTTATAGCTTGCAGGACCTGATGGTTGGCATCAACTATTCGAACGTGCAATACGCGCCAGGCAATGGTTCTCTCTTTGCGAGCAAGGCCGTGTTCAATACGTACGGCGTGATTTCGACCTACCGGGTCACGTCCAGTGTGACAGTCGGCGCGGGCTACAGCTATACGCAGGCCAGCAAGGCGAATGGCATCAGTGATCCCGCACGCTATCACCAGATTTCGCTCGAACAGACGTACAGCCTGTCCGCACGCACGACGCTCTATGCGCTGCAGGCGTATCAGCATGCACGCGGCAAGTCGCTGGTCGCAACCGGTGCCGGCGCGACGAGTATCGTCGATGCAGTCGCGGTGGTCGGCGACTCGCAGAATACGACGCCGTCGTCCGGACCTTCGCAATTCGTCGGGATGGTAGGGCTCAGGCACGCGTTTTAAGTGAACGAAGGCCGTGGGCTGGCGCGTTGCCGACGGCGGCGGGTGTTGCGCGTCAAATTACAATTGTTGACTCTTTCTCGGCTTTGGAAACAGTTATCCAGCATAGTCGCGTGCTAAATTACGCCCGCCAGTTTGACTGCGTCCAGGCGCATTGACGAAGACAAGTCGATGGAACGCAGGTTGCGTCTGGGCCGGGAAAACTGGCAAACATGCAGCAGCGCAGACAGACAGCCAGGAAGGCACTGGCATGGAAGCCGGCCTCGTAGAGAGGTCGGCTCCAACCTTTTCGGCGACGATGCCGGCATCACTCCCCGAGCGCCAGAAACTGGTGCAGAGACTGAACCGCAGCAGCGCCTTCCCCGACAGCCGCTGCCACCCTCTTGACCGACCCGCTGCGGACGTCACCCACTGCGAAGATGCCGGGCCGGCTTGTTTCGAGAAAATGAGCGGGGCGCTCCGACGACCATGTGTTGATTGCATCGGGCCCCGTGAGCACAAAGCCGTTCCTGTCGAGTTCGACGCAATCGCCGAGCCATGCGGTATTGGGCTGCGCGCCGAGAAAAAGGAAGACATGGCGGATCGCCTTTTCTTCGATCTGCCCTTGACGGTCCCATTTGATCGATTCGAGTTGTGTGTCGCCGTTCAATTCCACGATCTGCGTTCGCGTATGAACGGTGATATTTGCGGCTGCCTCGATGCGTCTGATCAGATAGTTCGACATACTCGCATTGAGTCCGTCACCGCGAATCACGACATGGACGTGACGGGCGAATCCCGCGAGAAAGACCACGGCCTGGCCTGCCGAGTTACCTCCTCCGACGATGACCAACTCCTGCTGCGCACAGAACGCGGCTTCCATATACGTCGCGCTGTAATAGATGCCGCGTCCCTCGAAATGTTCGAGGCGGTCGAGCAAGGGTTTGCGATAGCGTGCGCCGGTCGCGATCACAACCGAGCGGGCATACAGATGCTCGTCATAATTGAGCCGCAGGTGAAAGGGCGGCGCATGGTGACATTCGATGCCGAGTACTTCGATCGGCACGCCGACCTCGGCGCCGAATTTGCGACATTGCGACAGGCCGCGCCCGGCAAGCGCCTGTCCCGAGATGCCAGTTGGGAAACCGAAATAATTTTCGATCTTCGAGCTGGTGCCCGCCTGACCGCCCGGCGCTTTGGTGTCCAGCACGGCCACTCTCAATCCTTCGGAAGCCGCGTAAACCGCAGCCGCAAGACCGCCCGGTCCCGCGCCGACTACCACCACGTCGAATCGCTCGCCATTCAGGCGGTCGGGGCTCAGCCCGATCGCATCGGCGACGGCTCGATGGGTCGGCTGCTTTAGCACGTTGCCTTGCAACGTGATCACCACGGGCAAATCGGCTTGCGTTGCGCCATAGCGTTCAAGGAGTGCTTTCGCTTCCTCGTGTTCCACGATATCGAAGTAGGCAAAAGGATGGGCGTTGCGGCTCAGGAAATGCCGCAGCTTGAGCGTGTCCAGCGAGGCCGGGCTGCCGATGACCAGTACGCCGCCGTTCTGATCCTGAATGAAGGCAACTCGCCGCAGGATATAGGCGCGCATGATCGTTTCGCTCAACTCCGCTTCAGCGATGACGAGCGCGCGCAGCGACTCCTCGTCGATCACGATCACTTCGCAGTCACTGGTGGCGCGGGCGCTGGCGACCGCGGCGCGACCCGCAAGCGTTCCTACTTCGCCGGTGAAACTGCCGGGGCCGTGCAGACCCAGCACGTGCAGGTTCTCGCCTGTGCCCCTCGTCGCCTCGATGGTGCCGGAGACGATGGCGAACATGGGAATATGGCGCTCGCCTTCGGAGAACAGCACGTCGCCGGTGGTCAGTTTGCGCCGTTCGCCGTAACGTTCCAGGAGCGCGAATTGCCGCTCATCCAGCGTAGGAAAGATCTGGTAGTGGCGACTGCCGCCTGCCAACAGATCTTCCAGTTTGCCTGAAGACTTATTGCTCATGGACGCGTTCCGAAGGGATGGGCGCACTGCGCGTGCGGAAGGGAGTCTGTGGGCGGCTGCCGATCAGAACCGGTGAGCGTATCGCGGACCGCCGTATTCGGACAGATTGTGCGCCCGAGTTCTGCCGCAGGTAAAGCGTGCAGGAGTTGGCGACGGGGCGCACGTGGGTGTGCGAGGAAAACGGGTGATAAGTGGCGGGCGTCGGGCAGTCGCGCGTGTGCAAGCGAACGGTCGATCTCAGATGGCGGCGAGGAGGCGAGTCAGGAGCGGTGCTCGAGCGAGTACATTCCCTGCCGCCTACTCAAACATGTGGGGAAAGTGGTCAGCGCGGCGGTCTGGCTAATATGACCGCATGATGACCGACGACATTGACGGATGTCGCTGCGCGATCAGTGTGCAATCCGCCGCGCCGACCGGTCCAACGGATCGGCGTGGCTATGCAGACAGGCTGCGGAATTACTGCGCAACGGGTTGGGTCACGTCGGTGCCGAACCAGTGGACGGATATCTTTTTCAGCGTGCCGTCCTGCTTCAACCCGGTCAGCGCATCGTTGATGGCTTTCGCAAACTTGGGATTGTTCTGGCGGAACGGAATGCCCATCTCCTGATCGGCTCCCTTGAGTACCGCACCGGGTCGAAGCGGCAACTGTGAGGTCTTGATGATGTACGGCAGCATCAGCCGGTCGTCGATCGTCGCATCAATACGCTTGCTAGCCAGGTCACGCAACTTTTCGGGCGCGCCCGGGTAGGTCTGCACGTTAATGCCCTGGACGGCTCGCGCCATTTGATCGTAGTTGGTCCCGAGCGTCACCCCCAGTTTCTTGTCCCCTTTGAATTCGTCCAGTGACTTGAATTCGCGCTTGTCGTCCGCGCGCTGAATCAATTGCGCGGCCGAGTAGGTGTAGGGCTGACTGAAGTCCAGGGCCTGCTTGCGTTGCGGCGTGATCGTCACCTGGTTCACGATGACGTCGAACTTCCCGGTCTGGAGCGCCGCGATGATACCGCTCCATTCGGTAGGAATGAACTGCGGCTTGACGCCGAGCTTGGCGGCAACCGCTTTCGCGACATCGACATCGAAGCCTTCGAGTTGGCCGTCGTTGTTCCGATAGTCGAACGGAGGATAGGTGCCTTCCAGACCCACCTTGAGTACCCCGGCCTGCTTGACGGTGTCCAGCAAATCTTCCGCATGGGCGGCAACAGAGGCCAAGCCGGCGGCCGACAAAGCCAACAGGTTGATGAGCACGAGCTTCGACAATTTCATTGAACGTCTCCTTGTTATTCGAGTATTGAACGGCCCGACTACTCCACTACAAAAATGGGTTCAGCTTGCTTTAAGAAGGCGCGCTGCTTCAGGATTAAGTCTCCAAAGAACGTGGTCGATGTCTCGACGCTTTCGCCGTCATCTATCTCGATGGGCGGGCCTTATCGTAGCACTCATGGTAGTGCGTCACGAGGGGGACTCGACCACAGGCCAAGTCAGGGTTTTCACGTCTTCATGCAGCCGCTCGTGATATGTCACGGCGTGAGCCATCCATTTGTATGCACATATCGTCTCGCGCCCCTGGACATATACCGCCAAAATTCCCCAGATCAATATCTTTTGGGGTTTTTGCAACACATGAATTTTCCTCTAATCTGCGACGCCAGCGCGGACGCGGCCCGCGCGGCAGGATAGTAACTTCAGACAAAAAACCGGATTGTTTCACGCGATCGGGCATGAGACATTGTCGCAACGTCAGCGCCTCATCGCGCGGCGTGTGTGTTCTAGCCGCAGCGCTGTCTGCGGCTTTTTTTATGGCGCGCAACCAAAAGGAATTGAGCGGAATCGGCGGACATCCGCGCCCCGATCACGATACTGACCCGTCCCCGCAGACACAGGTACGAAGATTGCTAATTTCGAACCATTCGTGCTCTCAGGCGACACGTCATGAGTTCAGATTCAAAGCAGTCTCCTGGCTATCAGCCAATCGAAGTCCGTAAGGGGCAAGTGACGGAAAAGATGTCGCGCGAGGCGTTTCGCGACCGTTTCATGGGCCGCTTTTACGATCCGGCATTCAGGGCCGAAGACGCCTCGCTCGCCCGGCTCGAGGCAATCGCGTGGGACGCCTATTGCAATGCGCGCAAATCGCCCATTACGCAAAAGGCGGGGGCCGGCTTTGCTGACCCCGACTACGACCTCTCCGTGGAATGGCGCGCGGCCAGTGAACGCATCAAGGCCGCCCAGGCGCGACAGCAAGATCGCTCCACGCCCTCCCGCGTCCTCATAGTCAACGGGTCATCGCGAAACGACTATACGTGTCCCGGCGAAATGTCGAAGAGCTTCCGGCTTGGCAAACTCGCGCAGCAGACTCTGGAGCGCAAAGCCTGCGAGGTCGATTTCCTCGATCTTTCCCGGCTCAACTCGGATCACGATCTGCATATTCATCCCTGCAAAGGCTGTGTGTCGACGGCGATGCCGCTCTGCCACTGGCCTTGCACGTGCTATCCGAATCACTCGCTGGGTCTGGTGAACGACTGGATGAATGAAATCTACGAGCGTTTCGCCGCGTGCCATGGTGTGCTGTTCCTGACGCCGGTCTACTGGTATCAGGTCAGCAGCCCGCTGAAGCTTTTGATGGACCGTCTCGTCTGTGCGGACGGCGGCAACCCGGACCCCACGTCGACGCATGGCAAGAAGGCGGACGAGGCGAAGCGGATTGAACTGGCCGGGTGGGACTATCCGAAGCATCTGGCGGGCAGGGCGTATGGCCTCGTCGTTCACGGCGATGTTGCCGGCATCGAAAGCTCGCGGCGGGCGCTGACGGACTGGCTCGACTGGATGGGTTTCATCGAGTCTGGCGCGAAGTCGCGTCTCGACCGCTTTATCGGCTACTACGAGCCTTACGCCACGAGTCATGCCACGCTCGATCGCGACGTCGAGATGCAAAAAGAGGTGGCCAATGTGGCCGAGGCGGTCGCGATCTGCGTGGCGCAGATTCGCGAAGGACGTCAGGAGCCGGACCAATGCCTCGAACCCGCACGCGCGAAATGAGCCCCGCTGCGACAACATGACGAGCACGAAGAGGACGATGCATGACAGACAAAATCGATGACCCGCGCGCCGAGCGACGCCGGTTGGGAGACTGGCTTCCACGTAACGAAGCGCATCTGGCGCGCTATCGCAAGGAACTCGCCGCCCGCGCGTTCAAACGCGCACAGACGGCGCCTCGCACGAGCGCGGTCGCAGAACTGGCATGCTTGATCAACGGCGATCCGGTTCTGCGGATGGACCTGACCAGGGCGATCGCTCAAGCGCAAAAAGAGGGGTACGTGCTGGGCTATTCGTCGATCGATGAACTGATGTCGATCATTGACTACCTGATGACCTACGCGCCGCCGTTCAGTGAAACGAGCCTGATTCATTGTCCGTTAAACGCCGTACTCGACTGGCCGATGTGCATGCCGTCTGGGTATGCGCTGTTTCGCGACCCCGCGCTCAATGCGCAACTCAAGCGCGTGCTGAATTGCTGGTGTGGCTTTCTGAGCGGCCCTCATTCGCGCGAACATCTGACTACGTCGTCGCCGGACGGATGGCTTTCTTCGGAAGCGGACAAACGGATCGGACTGTCGCAGTTCGTCTGCGATCCGCAGAAACCGTATTGGGGTTTCATGTCGTGGAACGATTTCTTCACGCGGCGGTTCCGCACGGGCGTAAGGCCAGTCGACGAACCGCACAATGACAAGGTCATTGTGAGCGCCTGCGAGGCTGCACCGTACAACATCCAGACGGGCGTGAAGCTCAACGATACGTTCTGGATCAAGTCGCAACCTTATTCGTTGAAGGACATATTTACGTCGAAGCACGCCGAACTGGCGCAAGCCTTCGCGGGAGGCTCGATCTATCAGGCGTTTTTAAGCGCATTCAACTATCACCGCTGGCATGCTCCGGTAAGCGGCGTCGTTTCCCAAGCCTATGCGGTGGACGGCACTTACTACTCGGATGCGGATTCGGAAGGGGAGGATCCGGGCGGTCTTAACGATTCCCAAGGCTACATCACCGCCGTGGCGGCACGCGCGGTGATCGTCATCGAATGCGACGACCATTCGATCGGCAAGGTCGGCTGCGTGTTCGTCGGCATGGCGGACGTGTCGTCCTGCATGATCGAAGCACTGCCAGGTCAACACGTAAAAAAGGGCGATGAGCTCGGCTTCTTCCAGTACGGCGGCTCGACATGCTGTCTGGTGTTCGAGCCCGATGTGCTTCGCAGTTTTGTTCCCCAGCCGCCGTTTGACGATGACGGAAAACCGGTGAAAGTCAACGCGCGCATTGCGATAGCGCGTTAAAACGCAGCCGCTGCGCCCTCGCCTCACCTGATTGCCTTGATATCTCGACAGACGCCGTCGCACTGTGCAATGCGACGGCTGCCGGACGCTCAAGCGGCCGGTTTGAGCACCACCTTGGTTTAACCTTCGCCGCGTTCGTCGAAATGTCTGCAACCTTCCGGTGCATCTTCCAGCGGCAGTTCGTGCGAAATGATCTGCGAGGGTTTGGCTTCGCCTCCTGCGATCAGATCGCGCAGTTTGCGGTTATACGCCTTGACGTTCGCCTGGCCGGTCGCGATATGTTGGCCTTTCATCCACAGTTGTCCGGAATCGAGTGCGAGCTGCCCTTTCTTTGCAAGGTCGTCGTCGGCTTTGGGATTGTCGGCAACGAATACGCCCACCACGCCGATGCCCCTTGTGCTGCCGATAGCAACGCAACGCGCGCCACCTGCCGGACGCGGTCCAATTTTTGCTCCGCTGTTATGGCGTCGGCTCGCTTGCACTCAGCCGCACGCTATCCAAAGCAGCGCATACGAGGGGGAGAAGAAAGTGTCCGCAGGGGTATCGACCGACGCGCGAGATCTACGCAGCACCTTGGGAAAATTCACTTTCGCAGCCACCCTCGCACTCAACCTGATCCCCGCCCTTGCATCGACTGCCGCCGGACCTGACAAAGCGCCCTCGGCGCCCCTGAACTACTTTCTCCACGCGGCTGGTCCGGCAACCACGCCCACCCGGCTATTGGGCTGGGTGCTGAGCGCCATCGCGATTGGGGTGACGCTCATCATTGCCGCCCTGCTGTTCGGCGCGATCACCCGCCGACGGCCCTCGGCACCGATGCAGTCGCTCAATGCGGAGTCTGGCGGCATGCGCTGGATCTACATCGGTACGGGCGTATCTTCCGTCGCATTGCTGGCAATGCTCGTTTACATGCTCGTCACGCTCGAGTCGGTCGCTTCGCCTGCCATGCATCCGCAGCTGACGATCACCGTGACGGCTTACGACTGGTGGTGGAAGATCGACTATGCCGACGACCCCGAACCGGCCCGCAACTTCAGCACCGCCAACGAAATTCATATCCCCGTCGGCGAGCCGGTCAAGATCCGGCTCAAAAGCGCGGACGTCATCCACGCGTTCTGGGTGCCGCAACTGGCGGGAAAGACCCAGACGATTCCGGGGCAAACCAACGAGCAGTGGCTTCAGGCGGATCGGCCCGGCATCTATCGCGGGCAGTGCTCGCAGTTTTGCGGCGCGCAACATGCCCATATGGCCTTCGAAGTGATTGCGCAGAGCGCGGCGGATTTCAGCGCGTGGCGCGATGCACAGGGACGTGCCGCGGGCGAAGCCGCGCGCGGTGCTACTGTCGCGGCCGGCCGGCATCTGTTCGCCGAGCGCTGCGCGGGGTGCCACACGATTCGCGGTACCGATGCCAACGGTCTGCAAGCACCGGACCTCACCCATCTGATCTCGCGCCGCGAAATCGCCGCGGGTGCGCTGGGCAATACGCCCGACCACCTGCTCGACTGGATCGAGCACGCGCAACGGATCAAACCGGACGCGTTGATGCCGGATATCGCGCTGAGCGCTGGCGAGGCGGCCGCGCTGTCGGCCTATCTGGCGACGCTGCGTTGAAACCCAGTTGAACACGGAGTGTGCTCGATGCCCGAACCTGCTGTGATCGCCGCGACGCAAAACGCAGAGCCCGCTGCGCCCCCGCTTGCGCGCACGCCGCAGCGTGGCCGCGTCGTCATTGGTAGCCCAGAAGAAAAGCGTCTGCGTGAGATATGGGAAGCGGCTCCGGGCTGGCGCGGATGGCTCTCGACGGTCGATCACAAGACCATCGGCTTGCGCTATCTGGTCACGGCTTTCATCTTTCTGCTGATGGGCGGCATCGAAGCGCTGCTCATGCGTATTCAACTCGCGCGTCCGGACGCAACGGTGCTCACGCCCGAGCAATACAACCAGCTTTTCACGATGCACGGCGTGACGATGATCTTTCTCTACGCGTTGCCGGTGCTGTCGGGCTTCTCGAACTATTTGTGGCCGCTCGTACTCGGCTCGCGCGATATGGCGTTCCCGCGTTTGAACGCCCTGTCCTATTGGATTTTTCTGTTCGCCGGCATTTTCCTGTACGCGAGTTTTCCGGCGGGCCAGGCGCCCGACGCAGGGTGGTTCAACTACGCGCCGCTGTCGGGGCTCGAATACAGCACCGGCCCGAATATCGACGTGTACGCGCTCGGCATGGTGCTGCTCGGCATTTCGACGACGGTCGGCTCGATCAACTTCATCGTCACGCTGTTGCGCATGCGCGCGCCGGGCATGTCGCTCGACCGGATGCCCGTTCTGGTGTGGGGCACCCTGACCGCGTCGGGGGGAAATCTGCTGGCGGTGCCTTCGGTGAGCCTCGCATTTTTTCTGCTCTGGATGGACCGGCGCATCGGCACGCATTTTTTCGACGTGTTGAACGGCGGCCGTCCGCTTCTCTGGCAACACCTGTTCTGGATCTTCGCGCATCCGTGGGTCTATGCGGTCGTGCTGCCAGCCATGGGCATCGTGTCGGACGCGTTGCCGGTCTTCTGCCGGCGTCCACTGGTCGGTTACGGGCCCGTTGCGCTGTCCACCGTCGCGACGATGGTGATCGGCTTCGTCGTGTGGATTCACCACATGTTCGCGACCGGCATCCCGGCGCTCGCGCTATCGTTCTTCGGCGCGGCGAGCATGGTGATCGCGATCCCGAGCGCAGTCGCCACGTTCGCGTGGATTGCGACCATCTGGACGGGCAGGCCAGTGTTTCGCGTGCCGTTCCTGTTTTTCGCGGGCTTCGTGCTGCTGTTCGTGATTGGCGGCGTATCCGGTGTGATGACGGCCGCTGTTCCGTTCGACTGGCAACTGACCGACACCTACTTCGTGGTTGCGCATCTGCACTACGTGCTGCTCGGCATCAACGTCTTCCCCGTGATCGGCGGCATCTATTTCTGGTTTCCGAAATTCACCGGCCGGATGATGAGCGAGCGCCTGGGCAAGATCGGCTTCTGGGTGCTGTTTGTTGGCTTTAACGTCGCATTTTTTCCAATGCACATCGCGGGACTGCTCGGCATGCCGCGTCGCATCTACACGTATTCCGGCGACATGGGATGGAACACGGTGAATCTCGTCACGTCGCTCGGGTCGTTCCTGTTCGCGGCGGGCGTGCTGATCTTTCTGGTCGATCTCGTGGTGAGCCTGAAACGCGGCGCGCCCGCCGGCGACAATCCGTGGGATGCGCCCACGCTCGAATGGTCGATCAGTTCTCCGCCGCCACCGTATAACTTCGCGGTCGTGCCATCGCTCGCGAGCCGGCATCCGTTATGGGAAGGCCGCGTCGCTGAGCCGGGCGCGGCGTCGCACGCGTGCTCGCAACTCGACGAAGGCTATCTGCTTGCCGAAGGCCGCGAAGCGCTCGGCACTACCGCGCTCGAAGCGCGCCCCGACGTGATCCTCAAGATGCCCGGCGACTCGTACGCGCCGTTCTGGCTGGCGGTATTCGCGACACTCGTGTTCGCCGGACTTGCGCTGAGTGCATGGATCTTTGCGGGCGCGATGCTGGCGTGTTGCGCGTTGTCGATCGTCGTCTGGTTGTGGCCGGAACGTGCATTGGTCCAGCGCGAGCCGGTTGCCGTGCACGACGCGGGAGGCTGAGGTGAGCGACGCCATCGATCTGAGTCAGCCATCGGGCGAGCCCGTTCAACCGGCGCTGTCCTTACCCGTGGGCAGTGCTGGCGAGCGCTCGGGCGGCTGGTGGGGCTGTCTCATGTTGATCGTCACCGAAGGGTCGCTATTCGGCTATCTGATCTTTTCGTATCTGTATCTCGCCTCACAAAGCCCGCAACATTGGCCGCCCGAAGGGCTGCCGAAGCTCGGCCTAGGCATCGCCAATACCTTGATTCTTTTGTCGAGCAGCGTGTTCGTATGGTGGTGCGAGCGTTGCGTGCGGCGCAGGCACCTGCGATGGGCCGTGGCGTCAATGGCGGTGGGTGTCGTGCTCGGCGTCGTGTTCATGGGCATTCAATTGCTCGAATGGCGCGATCATCCGTACGGTTTGACCACGCATCTTTACGGCTCGCTGTACTTCACCATCACGGGTTTCCATATGGCGCACGTTGGCGTGGGCATCGTCGTGCTGCTGTTTCTGCTGCTGTGGACCGCGCTCGGCTATTTTGACGGCGAGCGCTGCGCCGCTTTGACGGTCGGTGGTCTGTACTGGCATTTCGTCGATGTCGTGTGGCTCTTTATTTTCAGCACACTGTATCTGACGCCTTACCTGTTTCAGGGGTGGTCATGGCAGAGCAGATGAATCCGTCGAAAGCGTCGTATTCACCGATGCGATACGCGCTGGCCGGTCTTCTGATCGCGCCGCTCGCGTGGCTTCTGCAAGTGGTGATCGCCGAGACAGTGGCCGCGCAGAGCTGCTATCCGTTCGACACGCCGTTGTCCATGCCGCTCGTGCCGTGGATGCGTCCCGTGCTCGTCGTGATCAGCGCGGTGTGTCTCGCGGCGGGCGGATTCGGCGGCATTATCGCGTGGCGCAATCTGCGACGGCTCGCGCGCGAGAAGCGAAGTGCGAGCGGTAAGCGGACTGAACTCGTGTGGTTCGTGAGCCGGGTCGCCGCCATGTGCAGCGCGCTCTTCCTGTTCGCGCTGATCGCGACCGATGTCGCTTTGGCAATCGTGTCGCCGTGCAGGTGGTGGTGATGGCGATGCCTACATTCATTCATTGCGCGGCACGGAAATACTGGAGAATTCATTGGCGAATGACGCGGCGCCGTGCATGGCGCGGCTCGTTGACGGCGTTGACGCTTGCGCTGAGCGTCGCGCGAGTCTATGCGGCGGACCAGGCCGATGCGGCAGCCGGCGCGGCTGACGCCGCCGAAATCGCCCGCGGCGCGTATCTCGCCAAGGCGGCCGATTGCGCCGGTTGCCACACGGCTGCGCCACACGCGACCCGGCCGGGCGATACGCCGATCCTGTCACCGCCCTTTGCCGGAGGGCTCGCAATGGGCTCGCCATTCGGTACGATCTATTCGTCGAATATCACGCCCGACCTGCATGCCGGTATCGGCCGCTATAGCTACGACGATTTCGCGCGCGCGTTGCGTGACGGCGTCGCGCCCGGCGGCAAGCGCTTGTACCCGGCGATGCCTTACCCCTCCTTTGCCCGAATCACCGACGACGACATGCACGCGTTGTACGCGTACTTCATGCACGGTGTGCGGCCGGTAGCCACACCCGCGCCCGAAACTGAACTGCCGTTCCCGTTCAACCAGCGCTGGGTGCTCATGTTCTGGGACGGGGTCTTTGCGCCGCGCGGCGTGTTCAAACCGGAAGCCGGGCGCGATGCGCAATGGAATCGCGGTGCGTACCTCGTGCAATCGCTCGGACATTGCGGCGCGTGCCACACGCCGCGCGGCCCCGCTTACGAGGAGCGCGGCTACAGCGAGTCGAGCGCGGCTTATCTGACAGGCGGCACGAACGACCACTGGTTCGCACCGAACCTGACCGGCGATCCCGGCTCGGGGCTCGGCCGAAGCTCCGCCGCCGACATCGCCGCTTTCCTCAAGCATGGCCACGGCGGCGGACTGGTCACGTTCGGCTCGATGGTGCAAGTCGTCGAAGACAGCACGCAGTATCTGAACGACGCCGACCTCGATGCGATTGCCGCTTACCTGAAGAGCTTGCCCGCGCGTGCGCCAGACGGCCATTTCAACGGCCGGTCACGCGCCGCGCAGCAGTCCGCGCAGGCGCTCAGAACGGGCAACGTCGAACGGCCCGGCGCGGGCATTTATGCGACTTATTGCGCGCGTTGCCATCAGGTGGATGGCGCGGGCGTACCGCAAAAGTATCCGCGTCTGGCGGGCAATCCGGCGGTGTTGTCGCCCTCGGCGACATCGCTCGTGCGACTACTGGTGGAGGGGGGCGCGAGCCCGCATACCGACGGCGGCCCGGAGCCTCGCAAGATGCCGTCTTTCGCGGGCAAACTGAATGATCGCGAAATCGCGCATGTGCTGACGTTTATCCGCAATACGTGGGGCAACGCCGCGGCGCCGGTGACGGCGAGAGACGTGGCGAGCGTACGCGCGGCCTTGCATAAATAGAACGGCGACAGCGTTCATTTCGGCGCGCTGTCGCGTTCGCGATCGGCATGGACCGGATACGTGCGCAATCAAGCCGGTCGAAGAGCGGCGACCACCTTCACCGGAATCGCCTTGGCCGCGGGCACCTTGCTCTCTTTCGCATGATGCGACAGCGGAATGAGTGGATTGCATTCCGGGTAGTAACCCGCGACGCAACCCTCGGGCAAGTCGAACGCAATGATGCGGAACCCGTCGATGCGGCGTTCCATTCCATCCGGAGATACCGCCTGGAGCGACACCTCGGCATCCGCTTCGAGCCCACGGCGCTCGATGTCGCGCGCATTCATCAACAGCACCATGCGCGAGCCCCGTACGCCGCGAAACCGGTCGTCCAGCGTGTAGATCGTCGTGTTGAACTGACTGTCGCTGCGCAGCGTGAAAAGACGCAGATCGTCGGGCTGGCGAGCGGGCATGTCGGGGTCTTCGTCGAGCGTGGCCGGCACCATGAATTCGGCCTTGCCGCTCTTCGTTTTCCATTGACGCTCGCGTGCGGGCAATGGGCGATGAAAGCCGCCCGGTGTCCACATGCGCGCGTTGAAGTCGTGGAAAATGTCCGGATACGTTTCGGCGATGGCGTCGCGAATCAGCGCATAGTCGTTGCTCCACGCGTCCCAGTCGACCCGTTGCGAATCGAGCGTGGCCTTCGCGATTCCCGCGACGATCGCCTGCTCGGACAACAGCCGGTCGCTTGCCGGCTGCGCGACGCCGTGCGAGCCATGCATGCAGCCGGTGCTGTCTTCCATCGAGACCGCCTGCGGCTTGCCCATGCGCTCGTCGATTTCAACGCGGCTCAAACAAGGCAGCAGATAAGACACTTCGCCATGCACGAGATGGCTGCGGTTGAGTTTGGTCGCGATGTTGACGGTCAGCCGCAGCTTGCGCCACGCCGGCTCGATTACGTAGCGGTCGGGCACCGAACGCACGAGGTTGCCGCCAAGCTGGAACACGGCGCGCACCTTGCCGTTTATCACGCCCTTGCACGCGTCGACCGTCGCCATGCCTTGTGTGCGCGGCGGATCGAAGTGGTACTGCTCGGCGAGCTTGTCGAGCGGCGCGAGTTCCGGTTTTTCCGTGATGCCCACCGTACGCTGTCCCTGGACGTTCGAATGTCCGCGAATCGGCGACGGCCCCGCGCCGGGTTTGCCGATATTGCCGCGTAGCAGCAGCAGATTCACGACCATCCGCACGTTCTGCACGCCCATCCGATGCTGCGTGAGGCCCATGCCGTAGTGGATGATGACCGCCTTCGCGCGCATGTATTCGTCCGCCGCCGCCGTGAGCGCCGCGCGAGAGAGACCGCTTAGACGCTCGAGTTCGTCCCAGCTGGCGCGGCGCACATAGTCTGCGAACTCGTCGAAGCCGCTCGTGTGCTGCGCGATGAACGCAGTGTCGACGATACGCGCGGCGCCGACGGCTTGCGCGTGGTCGTCCGCCTCGATCACGGCCTTGCAGATGCCGACGATCGCTGCCGAATCGCCACCGGCTTTCAACTGATGATATTGCGTACTGATTTGCGTCGCGCCGGGCTTGAGCATTTGCACGGGCGACTGAGGATTCACGAAGCTCACGAGGCCCGGCTCGCGGATCGGATTGAACGTGATGATCGGCACGCCGCGCTCTCTCGCTTCCTGCAGATCGTGCAGCATGCGTGGACTGTTCGTACCCACGTTCTGGCCGAAGAAGAACATGAGATCGGTTTGCTTGAAGTCGTCCAGTGTGATCGTGCCGACGCCCACGCCGATCGCCTCCTTTAGCCCGACACTCGTACTTTCATGGCACATGTTCGAACTGTCCGGCAGGTTGTTGGTGCCGTACATGCGCGCGAAAAGCTGGTACATGTAAGCGGTTTCGAGCGACGCGCGGCCGGATGTGTAGAACACCGCTTCATCGGGCTGAAGGGCGCGCAGTTCGCGGCCGATTTCACCGAACGCATGCTCCCATGTCACTTCGACGTATTGATCCAGCGCCGGGTCCCAGCGCATCGGCGCGCAGAGTCGGCCGGCATCCTCCAGCGCGTGATCGTGCCATTGCTCCAGTTCCGCCAGTGTGTGAGCTTTGAAGAAATCAGGGTCGACGCGGCGCGAGGTGGTGTCCCAAGCGGTGGCTTTCGCGCCGCTCTCGCAGAATTCGAAGGGATGCGGATGCGCGGGTTTAGCCCACGAACAGCTCACACACATGAAGCCGTCTGGTTTGTTCTGATGCATGAGCACGCGGCTCGTGCCAACCGGCGCGCCTTCCTGGATCAGTGCGCCCGCGACCGCCTTGACCGATCCCCAGCCGCCGCTGGCGTGCTGATAGGCGTCCGTGTCCTTATGTGCCGTGCTCATGACTGCCTCCCCGAAATGAACGACCTGAACCGACTGTCCGCAATGAACGTGCCTTGCATTCGGCTTACCGGGCCGGCGACAGTCACCTGTCGTCGTGTGCCGTTAGTTCCATCGGGATTGTTTTTTGCAGCGGAGCGTGTACGGCTCAGACATTGGAGAACGCTCATGACTGCAACGGTAGGGGATTTCGTCGTCGAACGGCTGCGCGACTGGGGTGTGCGGCGCATCTTCGGCTATCCGGGCGACGGCATCAACGGCGTGTTCGGCGCGCTCAACCGCGCTTCGAAATCGAAGGAAGGCGGGATCGAATTCATTCAGGCGCGTCATGAAGAAATGGCCGCCTTCATGGCATGCGCGCACGCGAAATTTACGGGCGAACTCGGCGTGTGCATCGCCACGTCGGGGCCGGGAGCCTCGCACCTGATTACCGGACTCTACGACGCGCGCATGGACCATATGCCGGTGCTCGCGATCGTCGGGCAGCAGGCGCGCGCCGCGCTCGGCGGACATTATCAGCAGGAACTGGATCTGGCCGCCATGTTCAAGGACGTCGCCGGCTCGTTCGTTCAGCAGGCGAGTGTGCCCGCCCAGGTCCGCCATCTCGTCGATCGCGCGGTGCGGATCGCCATTGCCGGGCGCGACGTGACCGCGCTCATTTTGCCGAACGATCTGCAGGAACTTGAATACGAGCCACCCGCTCCCAAGCACGGCACGCTGCATTCCGGAGTCGGCTATACGAAGCCGAAAATCGTGCCCTACAGCGAAGATCTGCAGCGCGCCGCGGATGTGTTGAATGCGGGCAGAAAGGTCGCGATTCTCGTGGGCGCGGGTGCGCTCGGTGCCGCCGACGAAGTCATCGCTGTTGCGGACCGGTTGGGAGCGGGCGTCGCCAAGGCGTTGCTCGGCAAGGCGGTGCTGCCCGATGATCTGCCGTTCGTCACAGGATCGATTGGGCTGCTCGGCACGAAGCCGAGTTACGACATGATGGCCGAATGCGACACGTTGTTGATGATCGGCTCCGGCTTCCCGTATGCGGAGTTCCTGCCGAAGGACGGACAAGCACGCGGTGTGCAGATCGACATCAAGGCGGACATGCTGAGCTTGCGCTATCCGATGGAGGTGAATCTCGTCGGCGACAGCGCGGAGACGTTGCGCGCTTTGTTGCCTTTGTTGAAAGAACAGTCGGCGAAGTCCTGGCGCATGAAGCTCGAGCGCTGGACCGGCGACTGGTGGACCACCCTCGACAAGCGTGCCGCCCAGAAGGCCGAGAACGGCGTCAACCCGCAACGGGCCTTTACCGAACTGTCGCCGCGCTTGCCGGAGAACGTGATCATCACGAGCGATTCCGGTTCATGCGCGAACTGGTTTGCGCGCGACCTGAAGATACGGCGCGGCATGATGTGTTCGTTGTCGGGTGGGCTGGCGTCGATGGGCGCGGCGGTTCCGTATGCGATTGCCGCGAAGTTTGCGCATCCGCAGCGGCCGGTGATTGCGATCGTCGGCGATGGTGCGATGCAGATGAACAACATGGCGGAGTTGATCACCGTCGCGAAGTACTGGAAGCAGTGGAAGAATCCGCGCTGGATCTGCATGGTGCTGAACAATGAGGACCTGAATCAGGTGACATGGGAGCAGCGCGCGATGGAAGGTGACCCGAAGTACGAGGCATCGCAGCAGATACCGAACGTGCCGTATCACCGTTTTGCTGAACTGATTGGCCTGCGTGGGCTTTACGCCGACGACGATGAGAAACTCGGCGGCCTCTGGGACGAAGCGCTGGCGTCGGATCGGCCCGTGGTGCTGGAAGTGAAAAGCGATCCCAACGTGCCGCCGTTGCCGCCTCACCTGACGCTCGCGCAAGCGAAAGCGTTTGCGTCGATGCTCTTCGAGGGCGATCCCGACGAGGGGAGCGTCATTGTCGAGACGGCGAAACAGGTGCTGGGTGCGGTGTTGCCAGGGAGTAAGCGCGATTGACCGCGTATGCCCGACTCCGCTACGACTTGCCGAGAAAGCCCGGTAGTCCGATCGCGAGTTCGCTGCGAGCGAGTTTGATGGCCTTGCGAAGCGCGTCGTCAAACTCGTCATCGTTGGTCGGCAGCGGCAACAGAGTACGCAGAAGATCGGCCCAACGAAACTCAGCCAGCGGCGTGTCGGTTTGTTCAAAGGCTCCCGCGTCGCGGGCGAAAGCGGCGAGACTGCGATATTCATTGTTCGGCAGTTCCCACGCATGGCGCGGCATGTCGCTGAACGGCTGACGGCGGCCTTGTTCGTCGTAGGGGTACGTCCAGCGCCGATCTTCCATCGTCAGCCAGAACTTCTCGGGCGCCAGCGAAGAGAGGTCTTCGATCAGTACAACCGGCACTGCCGGTATTCGCAGCGTGTGGAGCGCGGCGACAATATGGTGGTGATCGGTCTGATACGGCACTTCGTCTGGGCCGAGCACGATCGGCACGGGCTTTTCAGCAATGGCCATTTGCCGGTCGTGCTCCGAAAGGCTTCGATATTGCTCGGACTTCTTTGCGACTTCCCGCCTACCGTGCGTCATCTGTGAAGGCCGCAGCCGCTGCAGCGCGATTTGCTTCATGACGTGCTCCCATGGTCTCAACGCAGCGTTGCAGCAAATGCTATTCCTGGGCGAAAGGGACCGGGCACACCATATGCTCGCCTGTGCTGTAGCGGCGCGTGGTCACGTCGCTGCATTCCTGACTGACAGAATGAAAGGAGAAGATCATGCCGCTAAAAAGAGGAACCTCGAAAGACACGGTGTCGCGCAACATCAAGACCGAGACGAAGCAGGGTAAGCCGCACAAGCAGGCTGTGGCGATCGCGTTGAACCAGGCGCGCAAGTCGGGCGCGAAGATCCCGAAGAAGAGTGACAAGTAACTCAAGTGGAGGGCGGGTACGGGGAATCTGCCACGGAGAGGCCAATGGCGACTCATAACGAACCGGTTGAAGAAACCGGAGGATGTGCGTGTGGTGCGTTGCGCTTTCGCGTCAACGCGCGCCCGCGCCGAGTGTCGCTCTGCCATTGCATGACTTGCCGGCGCATTCACGGCAACGTCTTTGGCGGCTATGCGATGTTCGAGCGCAGTGCGGTGGAATTCTCAGGAGCGACTCAGGCGTGGCCGAGTTCGCCTGGCGCGCGCCGGCATTTTTGCCCGACGTGCGGATCGGTCGCGTTCATGGAATACCTCAGCAGCGACGAGCTCGATTTGCCGTTGGGCGCGTTCGATCGCGTGGGCGTCTACGAGCCGACATACGAATTGTGGTGCTGTCACAAGGAGCCTTGGCTACCCGCTGGCGTACGGGATGAATACGAGGAGGGCAGACCGGAGTAGCGAACATCGATTCACGGCTCCCCGACTCGCGGAACGGCGCTTGCTGTATCTCAATAGCTGCCGGCTTAACCGGCGAAAGGAGTGGATATGACTGACACGAAGCAATCGAATGCACAGCCCGGTAATCCGAAAAACGCAGGCAAACAGCAGGGCCAGCAACAGCAGAACCAGCAGAAGACGCCGCAGCACCAGGGCGGTCAACGGCAGCCTTGACGGCATGTCGTAACGGGGAGCTGTGGACACCGCGCATAGGCGGCGTCCACGGCTGGACCTGATGCGGATGTGCGGCCTGCCGCGACTCGCTGCATTGCGCAGACCTGCCGGTGTTCTCGAACTCTTTCCCACGGAGGGCATGATGAAACCCACAGTAAATCATCCGGCGCAGAGCACCGTGAATGGCAGCCCCAGTAAGCGCGCAAGCGCCGCTAACACGAACACGCCGCTCGATACCGCGCAAACCACGCGAGATGTCGAGGAGAAGCGCAAACATAGCCGCTCCGAAAACGCGTTGCAGTCTTCGCAGGACAAAAATCCGATTCCACCGGACTCGACCCGCCATTCATAGGCCTCGCAGACATGTCGGCCACGATAGACGACAAGCCCCCTCGGCGCACGCGCCGCGACACGCATACCGACGCGGACGTCGAACGCGATCAGCAGCCTGCGACACTCGACGAGTGCCGTCGCTGCGCGCTTTGGCGCAACGCGACGCAAGCGGTGCCGGGTGAAGGGCCGCCTCACGCCTCGATCGTATTGGTCGGCGAGCAGCCCGGCGATGCGGAAGATCTTCAGGGCCGGCCTTTTGTCGGACCAGCCGGTGCGCTGCTGGACAAAGCGCTGGAGGAGGCGGGCCTCGCGCGCAACGAAGTCTACGTGACGAATGCGGTCAAACACTTCAAGTGGGCCGCGCGAGGCAAGCGCCGCATGCACAAGACGCCGGGGCAAAGAGAGATCGATGCCTGTGAATACTGGCTCGAACAGGAACTGCACCGCGCAGGGGCACGCGTGATCGTCGCATTGGGCGCAACCGCACTCAAGGCCGTGCTAGGCGACTCTCACTCACGGTTGCAGGACGCGCTCGGCAAACCGATCGAGCGCGGCAAGCAGCTGGTGGTGGCGACCTATCATCCATCGTTTGCATTGCGCGCGCCTGATCCGGCGACCCGTCAGCGCGTCTACGTCACGATCGTTGACGCGCTTCGCAGCGCGGAGAAACTGGCTCATCAGCGCAAACGCGCCAGTTCGTGAGTGCCAGGCCTGCATCGCTTACGCTACCGACCCCGCCCGCTGTAACCCCAGACGTTTCATCAACCGCTGTGCGTCGAAAGGCGCGCGCGCCTTGACGTCGTTGTCGAAATAGCAGTACACGTCGCGCCGTTTGCGGCGGGGCGGATGCTCCTGCTCTGCGATCAGCCGCGCGTCGGCCGGCTGCGACCCGTGACGCCATGCTTCGATCCGCGCAGCCCAACGGTCCAGCTCCGTGTCGGAGTATGAGCCTGCATATCGGGATTCGGTGCCATGCAGCCGAATGTAGACGAAGTCCGCAGTGAGGTCCTCGGCGAGCGGCCAGGATTCGGTGGAATCGGACACCACCAGTGCGACGTCGTATTGCCTGAGCAACGCAACGAACGCGGGGTCGAGAAAACTCGGGTGACGTATCTCGACTGCGTGGCGCAATGGGTGCTTGCGGCCAATCTCCAGATAGGGCGTCTTTACGCGCTCGTCGTGGTGTCTCGCCAGCGAGAGCGCGGCCGATGTGTCGCGCGGCAGCAAGCGTAAAAAGCGTTCCATGCCGTCGGGCTCGAAGGGGAACGACGGCGGAAATTGCCACAGAACAGGACCCAGTTTTTCATTTAGCGCGAGGAGCCCTTGTGCGAAAAAATTCGCGCATCCGGCCCGTGCGCTGTCATCACGAAAGCGCAGCAGGTGCGTCAGATACCGCGCGCCTTTGATGCTGAAGACAAAGTCGGCGGGAGTGTCCGCGTACCAGCGTCGCCAACTGTCGAGCGACTGGAGGCTGTAATGCGTGCCATTGACCTCAATCGTCTGAAACAGGCGCGACGCGAATTGCAGTTCTGCCGCCTGTTTCAGGCCTTCTGGGTAGAAGTCGCTTCGCCATCCCTTATAGCGCCAGCCGGAAATGCCGATACGAACGTCGTCGATTTGTTCCATGGCGAGCGGGCGCACGAGTGCATGTGTGGATTGTGTCGCCACGGGAAGTAGCAACTCCTGTTCCCTCGAGGCGCTTGCCGTGCCCGGCAGAGGGACTCGAAGCCGATACCGGCGCATGAGTGAGCGTGCGCAATCGACAATACATGGCAGTTAGCTCTGCCGTTGCCGACATGAGCGTGCACCCGCGCAGCCACAAGCCTGGGCCCAAAGGTTGCTCGTCTCCGTCATGAAAGCCGACCGCAACAGTGTGCAATTTCCTGCACGCCACGCTTATCCGCCCGCAACTGGAGATCTGACATGAGCGCCATCCAACGTCCTACGCCGCCGTTTCCCGCCCAGCAGCAACAACGCACACCAGGCACGACGGCTGAAATGAATCCGCAACCTGATCATGGCGAACGAACCTACAAGGGCTCTGCACGCCTCGCGGGCAAAGCGGCGATCGTGACCGGCGGAGACAGCGGCATCGGCCGCGCCGTCGCTATCGCGTTTGCGCGCGAGGGCGCGGACGTGCTGATCTCCTACCTCGACGAGCACGACGATGCACGCGAAAGCGCTCGCTGGGTGGAGCAGGCGGGCCGCAAGGCGGTGCTGGTGCCGGGAGACATCACTTCGCCCGCGCACTGCGACGCTATCGTCGACAAGGCCATCGAGGCGTTCGGCCGGCTCGACGTGCTGGTCAACAACGCGGCGTATCAGATGAGCTACCCCTCGCTCGATGCCATCAGCGACGAAGAATGGGACAAGACCTTCGATACCAATATCGGTGCGATGTTCAGGATCACGCGCGCGGCGGTCAGGCATATGAAGGCCGGGGCGGCGATCATCAACACGACGTCCATCAACGCCGACCATCCGAATCCCGGACTGATTGCCTACGCCACGACCAAAGGCGCGATTCAGAACTTTACCGGCGGCCTTGCGCAGTTGCTGGCCGAAAAAGGCATTCGCGCGAACTGTGTGGCTCCCGGCCCGATCTGGACGCCGCTGATTCCGTCCACGATGCCGCCGGAAAAGGTCGAAAAATTCGGTGAGCAAGTCCCGATGAAGCGGCCCGGCCAACCCGCCGAATTGGCGCCGGCCTATGTGATGCTTGCCTCGGACGAAGCGAGTTACATCTCGGGTGCCACGATTGCGGTAACGGGCGGCGCGCCGATTATTTGAGGTGAGCCGGACCCCGACCGCCCGCGTCTGGCAACCGCAAGGACGCGCGCGCCGAGAATCTCTCGGGCCGCGAGCGGCAGATGGTGGCGATTGCCCGCGCGTCGATGGCACCGGCAAACGTGATCCCGCTCGATGAACCGTTCGAAGGGCTCGCGCCGGCCGTCGTGCAGGCAGTGCTCGATGCGGTGGCGCGCGTGCGCGAGTGTGACCATCGTCGAGCATCAGGCGGATAGGGTGCTGCCGATCGCGGACAGCGTGGATGTGCTCGTCAACGGACGCGTGGCGTATCAGAACACCGCCGAAGCGCTGGAGCGTGACGAGTTCACGCAGGCGCGGCTGCCGGGCGTCATGCACGACGACGCGGCATCTGTTTCGGAGGTCAGGACGGCGTGATCGCAAATGGGCGCCCGCTGCTAACCGACGCGCGGCGTCATTGCGCCAGCTGCTAGGCCTTCCCGTGCCATGGCACAAGACGCCGTTCAGCGCCCGCATGCCGAGATCGAAGATCCATGCGATGAGGCCGATCAGCACGATTCCCATCACGACGACATCCGTGCGCAGGAAACTCGATGCGTTGAGCACCATCTGACCCAGCCCGGCTGTCGCCGCCCCCATTTCGGCAGCGACCAGCGTGGTCCAGCCGAAGCCGATGGCAATCCGCAAGCCGGTCAGTATTTCGGGCAACGCCGCGGGTAGCGGATCACGACCTCGCGGATTCGCAGCGAGGGAAGCAATGGTTCACCAAGGCCCCGATCCAGAATGGAGATGCTCAGGCGTTCGACTATAAGCAATCCGGTTGCCGCCGCTTTGAACCATTCCTGCATTGCAAATGACGTTGTCTGCGAACGTTGCGCTGTCTTATCAATCGGAGGCCAGAGCGTCGCACGCGGTCTCGACGTGTATGGCGCTCGGCGGTCGAATTCCGTACAGACACATCACGCTGCCGGCCAATAGCAGCGCCGCGGCGGTCATCAAGGAAAGATGCATACCCTGCATGAACGCATCAGGGCGGGGATCGTGCACGAAAAACCCGAAGACCGCTACGCCGAGCATGCCGCCTACCTGCCTCGCGGCGTTCAATATGCCCGATGCGATGCCGGACCGGGACGCTTCCACGGATGACAAGGTGAGGTTTGTCATGGTCGGCACCATAAGCGCAATCCCGCTCGCGGCGATGAGCATTGGCGCGATCAGCAGCCGGTACGAGCCATTCAGACTGACTGGCAGGAGAAGCAGGTAGCCCGACGCGGCAATCACCATGCCGGCGATCATCAGTTTCTTTGCGCCGACCCGGTTGAGCAGGCGGGCCGCCAGAATGTTCACCGCCATCAGCACAACGGTCATGGGCAAAAATGCGAGTCCCGTCTGCTGGGCGGACAAATGCTGCTCGATCTGAAAGAAGAGGCTGAAAACAAAGATGAAACCGTAGTACGCAAAGTTGACGATCACGCCGGCGGCCGACGCAGTGGCAAACGTGGCGGTGCGAAATAGCGCCAGCGGGAGCATGGGTTCCGTCGTGTCCGACTCGATCCAGACAAAAGCCAGCATGGAGATCACGGCAAGCAGCAGTGCGCCATAGACCAGCGGATGATCGAATCCGAAGTGGGCTGCTTCCGTGATGCACACGGTCAAAGCGCTTAGCGCCAGGATTGCAGCCAGTTGGCCGGGAAGATCGATGCTTCGTCCATGCGCCGGCTCAGCGTCGGCCGCATGGCGCAGGGTGAGGGCCGCTCCGACGATGCCGATGGGCAGATTGAGCAGAAATATGCTGCGCCAGCCGACATGAGTGACCAGCAGTCCACCCAGAACGGGGCCCGCGGCCAGCGCAATTCCCCCTGCCGCACCCCACCATCCCACCGCGCGGCTTCGTTGCTCCGCGTCGGGGAAGGCCTGCCGCAGCATGGCCAGCGAATTGGGTACGAGCAGCGCGGCGCCTATACCTTGCACGACACGGGCGATCACCAGAAGCGGCAAGGAGCCGGCCATTGCGCACATGATCGATGCCGCCGTAAACACGGTGAACCCTGCCGTGAAGACCCGCTTTGCGCCGAAGCGGTCGCCCAGAACGCCCGTGGTCAGCAGGAGCGAAGCGAAGGCCAGCGTGTACGCGTTGATGACCCATTGCAAGCCGGTCACATCTGTCGCGAAGCGGCTTCGAAGGGCGTCGAGTGCGACGTTCACGACGCTGACGTCCAGCAGAACGACGACAAAGCCCAGCCCTGCGGCGGCGAGCGTGCCGCGTTGATTGCGGCTCATGGACATGCTCATCTGGAACGGCCCCGATCGATTGAACGAGTATCGATGTTAGGCAGATAAGCTTTGTGCGACTATTCCACATCACTGCACACCATCCTTGAGAAAATGCACAGATGTTCGATTGGGAAAATATTCGTCATTTCCTGGCGGTCGCCCGCATCGGCACGTTGTCAGGGGCCGCGCGCAAACTGAAGGTCGATCATGCGACCGTGAGCCGTCGCTTGAGCGCACTGGAGGATGAGGTCAAGACTCGCCTGGTCGAGCGGCTTCCAAGAGCCTGCAAGCTCACGCCAGCCGGGCAGCGCGTTTTCGAGCTGGCACAAGGCATGGAGGACAACGCCTACGCGATCGAGCGATTCCTCGATGCCAGCCTTTCCCCGCTGAGTGGCAAGGTCACGCTGAGCGCGCCGCCAGTGCTCGTAGCCAGTTTTCTGGTGAAGCATCTGCGGGCCTTCCGGCTTGCCCATCCCTGCGTCCAGTTGTCCGTTTCGGGCGACGCACGGCAAGTTTCGCTCAGCCGAAGAGAGGCGGATATCGCGCTACGGCTGGTTCGTCCCGATGAACCGACCAGCGTAGTACGCAAGCTAGGGCGTATGCCATTCGACCTGTATGCGAGCCGGGACTATCCGCATCTGGATCATCCCTCTGCCTGGGAGTTCATCGTGTACGACGCCGGTTTCTCGGAGATGCCGCAGCAAAAGTGGTTGATGAGCGTTGCAAACGGCAGACCGATTGCTTGCGAGATCAGCGATATCACGGGCCATCTTGCGGCGACTCAAGCAGGCGCGGGCGTAGCTGGCTTACCTCGCTTCCTGGCGGAAACGAGTGCGAATTTGCAACGCCTGCCACACGATGGCGAGTCGTTTTCGCGAGACATCTGGATGGCCGTGCATCGGGATTTGCGTCGTTCGCCCCATGTCCGGGCAGTGATGGACTTTCTGCTGAAAATCGTCGCGGAAAATCCCGATTTCATGACGAGCGGGTAGAAAGTTGATATGGCAGTCGCAACGAGTACGTTCAACATCAGCTTCGCCACAGTCCCGACAAGGCGACGCCTGCTGACGCCACTCGGCGAGACTCGAGCCGGTCTCCCTTGAGAGACGCGCGGGCGTATGCGCGCTTGCGCTTACGCGTTCAACGGCGAGGCATTGCCTCCGATTGCGCCGCTGCGTGCGACGCTCGCCGTCGACTACGACTACGACTACGGACCGTTCGGCGCGCGTGCGGAGATCGAGCATGCGTGGGCGCAGAATCGCGTGCCCGACAACGATCTGCCGACTTCGAGCTATACGAAGCTGGGCCAGATTCTCGCGTACAAGTTCCATGTCGGCGCAACGAACTGGCGCCAGAGGGTGGCCGCAGTGTGATGATCGGCATGCGTACCACGTTCTAGTCGGATCATGCGGGCATGTGCGATGGACGACACAGGATCGCTGCGCTGGGCGGCTTCCTTGCCCATGCACTGCGCTCTGGGCGCTCAGCACACTGAATCCTCGACGACGCGCAGTTCAAACACTTTATGCTCCGCGCTCGGCGAACTCGCGGCAGGCGTGGCGAGCGCACGCCGATACCACGCATGAAAGTGGCGCATGCCATCTTCGAGCGGCGATTGATACGGTCCCGCGTCACTCACGCCGCGCCGGTGCAGACGCAGGCGCCCGGCATCCATGCGTTCGGCGATTTCATCGTCTTCGATCATGGTTTCCAGATACGCGGCGCGTTGCGCCTCGATGAATTCGCGTTCGAACGCCGCGATTTCCTCCGGATAGAAGAACTCGACGACGTTCAGCGTTTCCTGCGGTCCTTTCGGATAGAGCGTGGACACGACGAGCACATGCGGATAAAGCTCGATCATCTGAGTCGGAAAATACGCGAGCCAGATTGCGCCGAACGAGGGTGCGTCGCCGCCGCGATAGTCGAGCAGCCGGTCGTGCCACGCTCGATAAATATCTGACCCCGGCTGCGCGAGTGCGTTATGTACGCCGACCCGCTGCATGCTGTACGTGTCGGCAAACTCCCAGTCGAGGTCGTCGCAGGTCACGAATTTGCCCAGTCCCGGATGAAACGGAGCGACGTGATAGTCCTCCAGGTATACTTCGATAAAGGTCTTCCAGTTGTAATGACAGGTGTGCGTTTCGGTATGGTCGAGCACATAGCCGGAAAAATCGAATTCGGGGCGTGCAAACGCTTTGGCCATGTCTCTCGCAGGTTCACGCGGTCCTTCGTAGAGGAGTCCGTGGCAATTCTTCAGCGCGAAGCGTTCGAGATGACGGCAAGGCTTGCGTTCGAACTCGGGCGCCCCGATCAGTTCGCCTTTGCCGTCATAGGTCCAGCGATGCAGCGGGCAAACGATGTTGCCGCCGGTCGCGGCGAGATTGCCGCTCGATTGGGTGGCGCCGCCCACGTCACCCGTTTCGCCGCCCAGCATCAGCGCCTGGCGATGACGGCAGACGTTGGAAAGCAACTGCACGCCGCTAGCGTGGCGCACGAGGACGCGGCCTCCTTCCTCCTGCGGCAGACGGCGCCAGTCGCCCGGCGCGGGCACCGACTGTTCGTGGCCCACATACAGCGCGGCGTTCGAGAAGATGCGCGCCATTTCGCGCTCGAACAGCGCATCGTCGAAATAGGCGCTTGCCGGCAGTTGCAGCTGCGCGTCTTGCGCATCGGACGGAGGAGCAAGATGCGTCATATTGCTGATGTCGTTCATCGGTCGTTTCCATTTCGGTTAAATGCCACGTGCGCGTGTGTTCGCGTTCACGCAGCCGGCATGGCATCCCGTTCCGCATTCAGGCGCACGATGCGCTCGTGTTGTTCCAGTCGCGGGCATGTGCTGCAAAGTTCGCCATCGCGTCGGCGATAGTGGTAGCAGCAGGTCTGGCGATCGAGCGCGAGCGCGCTCGCGCCGTCGCTGCGTGCGTAAATGAAAAAGCCGCCGCGGCCTGCGAGTGCGAGCGCGCCGAGCCAACGTTCGCCGAGCGCTTCGATATGCGTGTGCGTCCATCCGGCGTGCGTGGGCCGCACGGCGAGCAACGCCGCCAGCACGCAATCGGCCTGCATGCATCGCGCAGCATGAGCATTGAGCCGGACGACGCTCGACAGTTCGTCGAAAATCTGCGCGCAGCAGGCGGCAATCTCCCTCGCGGCGCGATCGATCAGTGCGTCGGGATCGCCCTGCGCCGGCACGTGATCGGGCAACCGCACTTCGCGGGTCCAGCCGTTCTCGATAGGCTGCTCGAAGCGTTCGAGCGACAGTGCGCGCTGCGCTGTGTGGACGCCGATCACGCTCAGGTAAATCGGCTGCCAGATCAGAATGCCCCAGCAGCGCAACGACCAGTACGCACGTCCGGCCTCGGGATATTCCGTGGTCCAGACACTGAGCAGCGCTTCCAGCGCGACACGATTGCCGTCGCAACGGGCAGGGCGAAAGTGCGTTGCGCGACGCGCGGACTCGTCGTTGCAGGGCGGCGCAGAGCTTGCGCAGTCCGTGACCACCCCGCGCAAGCCTGGCACTACGCGTGCGGCGAGCCGCAGAAGATCTTCCAGTGTGCGGTTCGCCGTCATGATTACGCTTCGACTGCTTCGGCGAGCGCGCCCGTTTTGGCTTCCTGCGGTGCGGGGCGCCGTCCCGCGAGCGGGTTCTGGAGATTGCCCGCCATCTTCAGATTGCCAGCGGGGTCCGATAGATTCACCATCTGCAGATTGTTGCCGAGCTGAAGACGGTTGAGGCACGAATGCAGGAACTCCGGCGCGAACAGGTCGTAGTCGGCAAACTTCTGCGCGATCTGCGGATGCTCTGCCTGATAGCGCGCGACGCAGCCTGCCACCGCGTTCCAGAACACGTCCTCGCTGCAGCAGCCGTGCTCGACGAGAATCTGGTTGACGTAGCGGAAGAAGCCGTCGAACACGTCGATGAAGATTGCCAGCAGCTTTACCCGTTCGGGCACGTCCACTGCGAGCCGCTTCACATTATCGGGGAGCTTGGCGTCCTTGTTGAGGATCGCGGATTCTTCCGCGATGTCCTTCATGATCGCGCGTACCGGCACGTGGTTCTCCATCACGAGGATCAGGTTCTCGCCGTGCGGCATGAACACCAGATCGTGCGTGTAGAAGCAATGCACGAGCGGTGCTAGATACGCGTTCAGGTAGCGCTCGAGCCACGCCTGAACATCGAGCCCGGACGCTTCGATGAGCGCGGGCAGCAGCGCGCGGCCGTGGCGGTCGGTGTGCAGCAGCGCCGCCATCGTCATCAGGCGTTGGCCTTCGCCCGCGAGTGTCAGCGGGTTCTCGCGCCAGAGTGCCGAAAACATCTTCTTGTACGGACTGTCGACCTGCACGGCCGCTTCGTAATAGCGATTGCGAAAGCCGAGCGACGCGACTTCGCGCAGTATGGTAAAGCCCCGCTGCTGCAAATAAGGATCGCTAGCGACTAGGCCCTTAATGTAGTCGTTGATCGCCGGCGTGCCCGACATGTAATACGGCGAAAGACCACGCATGAACCCCATGTTGAGAATCGACAGCGAAGTCTTTACGTAGCGCTTCGAACGGTCCGAGAGATTGAAGAACGTCCGGATCGATTGCTGGGCGAGATAGCGGTCGTCGCCAAAGCCGAGGCAGATGATGCGATTCGTCGCGACATACGACGCAAACGCGATCGACAGCTTGTTGAACCATTGCCACGGATGGGCCGGCATCAGATGGTATTCGTCGAAGTTGCAACCGCTCGCTTCCACGATCTCCCTGAATCGCGCGATGGTCGGCGCGCCGAGTTCTTCGTCCATGAGACGCGCGTAGTCGAGGTCGTCGCTGCAATGAAACGCGGCGTTGTCCTTATGGACCGCGAGCCATACGACCTGAATTGGCGAACCGGCTTCCGGCGCGAATGCGCGATAGTCACCCGCGTCGAAGCCGAGGCGGCCATTGTTGGCGACGAAGCCCGGGTGACCTTCACTCATCGCGGTTTCGATCGCCTGAAAGTCGGCGCCCAACAGATCGGGCGTGTCCGGGCCGACCTTGACGGCCTTGTACGCGGCGCCGTACAACGTGCTGCTGATTTCGTCGAGATAGATCGGCAGCATCTCTTCCTTGATGCCGAGGCGACCCTTTACGTCGAGGATGAAGGCGAGCGCGTCCAGCGGTTGCTGAACACCGTCCCGTGTGCACACGATCGACTCTGGACGAATGCTCCAGTGACGCAGCGCGAGTTGCCGTGCTTCGAAGCGGTAGATGCTCGTGCCGTCGTCGGACTTCACTTCGTAGCGCGCATGGTGTTCGCCGGGCGCGTCGCCGATACGCGTCGGCTCGACGATCAGCTCGTGCGCGTACTCGGCGAGCGCCTTGCGAACCAGCATGCGGTTGGCGTTGCGCCATACGTCGGGTGTGAGATGCGCGGCGGCCTGTTGCGGGGCGAGCGTCACGTGTTGCATCGAAGGTTGCGTCGTCGGTCGAGTCATGGCTTGAGATCCTTTGCAGTGGTCTTTTGAAGGGTGGCGTAGAAGTCGGCTCGCGTGCAGAACGCGAGCGAGGCGGTTTTCTCACGGAACGCGACGTTCTTCGCATAGACGAAGCCCATCGCGCGGTTAAGTGCGTGGATACGTGTGTTGCGCGCATCCGGTTCGACGACGATGCGCTCGGCGTCGAGTTGTTCGAACAGAAACGTCATCAGCGTCTGAAACACGCGGCGTGTATGACCGGGCACGGGCGTCGCGGCGGGCCCGACGAACAGATGCATGCCGAGATCGCCGTCGCGCACGTCGTAGTGCTCGCCCGCTTCGTCGTGCGCCGGGTCGTAGCTCTCGAAGAGAAAGGCGCTTGCACCACGCTGGCTGCCGATCCATGCACGTGCGTGGCCGGAGTCTTCGATGGCCCGATAGAACGCAGCGACCTCGTCGACGCTCTTGTCCTGCATGTTCCAGAAGGCGGCGCGCTCTTCGATGAACCAGCGGTGCAGCGTGGGCGCGTCCCGTTTGACATCGAGCGGGCGGATGTAAAAGCCGTTCACGGTTGCGCAGCGCGTTGCGTGTTGCGAGCTAGCGGGGTTATCGGCGAGTCGCGCGGCAGATAACGGCGCGGGCGCGCGCAGTGCGATTTCATCGGAGGTGATGTCAGTTCGCATGGCCGGTGGCTCCTGTGTTGGCAAGGTCGTTGGAAAGCGCGGCATCGGCGAGCGCGGCATGGTCCGTGTCGCGAGCGGGCCGGCGCTCGAGCAGCCAGATGCTCAGGAGCGCGCATAGCAGGAGGCCCGCCGAGGCGATGAAGAACGGCGCGCGCAAGCTGATTTCATCGACGATCGTGCCGGCGGCGAACGAAGCGAGCAGCACGCCGAGGTTCTGGAAGAAGTTGATCACGCTGAAGTCGGTGGCATACGAGGCGGGCGTACTGAGCGCGAACATCGTCACGTCGAGCTTGACGACGATCTGGAAGAACGCCCAGCCGAACAGCACGCGTCCGACGATGATCCACAGCGGCGCTTCGACGCCTTGCAGCAGTATGCCCACGGTGCAGAGCAGCAGGTTCGGGATCATCTGATCCGGCAGACGCCGGCCTTGCCCTGCGGTGTGCTTGTTGATATACAACGCGACGAGTGCGACCATGCCAGGAATCGCGAAAACGAGACCGGAGAGCAGCTCGCTCGGCGAACCACTCGTGTTCTGCCAGTAGGAAGACATGAATGGCCGGATCAGGTACACGCAGAAGTCGAACGCAAGCATCAACAACGCGAGCCGCAAAATCGGCAGCCGTGTGCGCAGCTTCGGACGCACGGCCGCAGTGTGCGCTGGCGCTTCCTCTGCGAAGCGGCAGCGCCGTGCGATGGCGTGCGAGCGGATCAGCCACATGCAGATCGCCATCTGAGCGAAGTCGCCGGCGGCCATCGCGAAGATGCAGGTGTGCGCGCTCCAGACCTGCATCACGAAGCCGCCCGCAACAGCGCCCGCGATCGCGCCGAAGTGCACGACCACCGAGAGCAGGCCGATCGTGTGCGCGTGGGACGCCTTCGGCTCGAGCCGCATCATGTACGGGTACATCAGCAGATAGCTGCTCTTGCACATGAACATCGCGAGCGACAACACCCAGAAGAGCGGCAGCGTCGACGCCCAGTAGCTCGCGAGCGACAGAACGCCAGCTGCGCATTGCGTATAGACGAGCAGATGCATGGCGTCGAGCCGTGTGGCGACGCGTGCCCAGATGGGCAGTGTCAACATCACCACGATCGAAATGAACGCCACGTAGGCGCCCGCGTGCACAGGGCTCGTCACGCCGTAGCGCGCGGCGAAGAACTGCGGATAGAACGGAATCAGGATCGCATCGCTGACGACCGCGAAGGTCGTCATGAGGATGATCATGTTGCGCAACTTCATCGCGCCTCCAGCGGCGCTTTGACGAACGCCTCCGTGTCGGGCACCGAGAAGTCTTGCAACGCGATGCGCCGCTCGATCTTGTAGTGCTCGACGCCGGTCAGTTCGCGCAAGATGCACGAATTGCGGTAGCAACTCATGCCGAGGTCGGGATTGGTCAGCCCGTGGCTCAGAAGCCCGGCGTTCTGCACGAAGATGTCGCGTTCGTTCACGTCGATCGCATAGTTTCGTGACAGGCGGTAATGGCCGTTGTCGTCCCAGCGGATGCGCTCGCGAATGCCGTCGATAAAGCCCGGCACGTTCTGCCGGTAACCGGTCGCGAAGATCACGCCGTCTGTGATGTGCGTGTACTGCACGCCCTCGTCGCGCTGGACGAAGCGCAGATGGTAGCGATCGTCGACGTGATCGTGATGACAGCCTGTCAGCTCCGAGTTCGTGATGAGCCGCGCGTTGCGATGACCGCGGCTGCGGCGGTCATCGAGCAGATCGTAGATCTGGTTGATCAACGAAGCATTCACGCCTTTGTAGAGACTGTCCTGCTTCGCGATGATGCTTTCGCGCACATTGCCCGGCAGGTTATAGAAATAGTCGATGTAGTCGGGCGAGATCATCTCCAGCGTGAGCTTGGTGTTCTCCATCTGGAAGAAGCGCGGCGAACGCGTGATCCATGTGAGCGAATAGTTGTACTTATCGTTTTCCTTGAGCAGATCGTAAAATATTTCGGCGGCGCTCTGGCCGCTGCCGATCACCGCGATGGACCGCTTCTGCTGCAATTCCTGTTTGCGCGCCACGTAGTGCGCGCTGTGAATGCAGCGCTCGCGCATCGCGTCGCAACAGGCCGGTAGTTGCGGCACCGAACCCACGCCGACCACGAGCCGCTTCGCGCGATGCACGAAGGTCTGGCCGGTTCGCACATGACGCCCGCTCACGACGTAATGGGCACGCTCGCGATCGTATTCGACGTTCTCGACACTCGAGCCGAAAGCGATGCTGGAAAGCTGCTTGATCGCCCATTTGCAATACCGGTTGTATTCCTCGCGGCTCAGGTAGAAGCGCTCGCGGATGTAATACGCATAGAGTTTGCCCTCCTGCTTGCAGTAGTTCAGGAAGCTGAACTTGCTCTTCGGATCGGCGAGGCTGACGAGGTCGGCCAGAAAGGGGTTTTGCAGCGTGGTGTCGTCGATCAGCATGCCGGGATGCCAGTCGAAGTCTTCGTTGCGTTCGAGGAAGAGACCATGCAGGTCGCGGATCGGATCGGCGAGACACGCGAGGCTCAGGTTGAACGGGCCCAGACCGATCGCGATGAAATCGAGAACCGCCGGGTTCGTCCCGGCATCGGAGCCCGCATCCGCAGTACGGGGCGCGTGCTCATGGAAGATATTAGTTGTACTCATGTTTGAGTTTCCTCTTTGACCGGGTAGAACCATGTTGGGATGTCATCACCGATGGATGGAAGTCGCGAGCGTCACGCAACTGTCACAGCGAAACGCCGCGGAACGGCATGCGGCTCGGGTGTAAATGAGATTGATTCGCGTTTGATGATCATAGAAATTTCCTCGACATCTTGCAAGGCCGAATAACGAATAAAAAGGAATCCGAAGCAATCGAATTGACTCGCTGCGCATGAACGGGTCAATGAACCTTATCGGCCGCAAAGTCGCTGTGGATCGAGGAGGCGCAGGGTTGGTGGCGGTGTCTGCAACGGGCGCAAGTCGGGACCACTAAAAATTCATTTCGCCCGATTTCGTCAGACTTTATAACCCTTCTGTATGTAGGGGTTCGTGTGAGGCGGTCATGCTGGGACAGATAGAGCTGGGAAAGCCGGCCGGCGGGCGATGCGGCGCTTTTAAGCGTATGTAAGGCAATCGAATTGCAGCGTAAGGCTTTTAAATGGGCGCACGTTTTGTTAGTATCGCGCCCTTGAGAATGATTCCCATTCACAACTAGGGGCGCAGACGCCTCGGTCCTGCCAGACATGAAAAATCAACAAACCAAACGCCGTACCGGGCTCATGCCTTACCGTCCTTTGCAGATTGCGGCGTGGCTGACTTTTGCCGCCGCATCCCAGCATGCCTACGCTCAGAGCAACGCCAGCGCCGAAGCCGCTGCGCCGACTGCCGCCTCCGGCGTGACAGCGGGTGCGCCAGCGACTGGCCGCGGCGAACAGGCATTACCCGCCGTCAAAGTGACGGCGGCCGCCCAGACAGACTCGCCGCTGCATCTGAATACGCCTGTTTCGGCTGGCGCGCTCGGCTCGCGCTCACAGTTGGAGACGCCATTCTCGACCACTGTCGTGACCGGTGAGGAACTCGCCGATCGCCAGGCCAACAAGCTCGGCGACGTGTTCGCGGGCGATGCTTCGGTGACCGACAGCACCAATGCGTATAACGCGTGGGCGACGTACATCACGATTCGCGGTCTGCCGATCGACTGGCAAAACGGTTTTCGTATCGACGGCAATCCCTTCATTTCATACGGCATCACTATGCCCTATGAAAATCTGGAACGGGTCGAGTTGCTCAAGGGCCTCGGTGGCTTCATGTATGGTTTCGCGCAGCCAGGCGGCGTCGTCAATTACGTGACGAAGAAGCCAGGGGCCGAACCGGTGACGAGCGCCTCTCTCGGCTACCGGATGGACGGCGTGCTGAGCCAGCATGTGGACCTGAGTCGCCGTTTCGGTCCGGACGGGATGTTCGGCGCACGCATCAACTACACGCACGAGGCGGGCAAGACCTATAACGCCGGCGACATCAACCGCAATTCGGTGGCGTTGGCGCTGGACGGCCAGCTCACGCGCGACCTCGCTGTCTACTTCAATGCGATCTATCAGCAAAGCCGCTCGAGCGGCGGCACGCCGGCGATCTACACGGGTAGCTATACGGCGGCGAATCTGCCCGCGACGATCAGCGGCGGCAGCAATCTGCTGGGCGGCACCGATCAGCATCTGAATACGAACCTTCAGCTCTACACGGGAGGCGTGCGCTACCAGATCACGCCGGACTGGTCGTTCAATACGTCACTGAGCTACAGCAAGTCGACGCGCGACCGCAACGAGAGCACGCTCACGCTGCTCAACCAGGCGGGCGACTACACCGACAACCGCTGGAACGGCGACGAAGGCCACCAGGACATTTACTGGCAGGGGATGTTCGAAGGCAAGGTGAAGACCGGCCCGTTCATGCATCAACTGGTGCTCGGCGCGTCGTGGCAGCATCAGACCAACGACTACAGCGCCGTCTCGTATTCCTTCGAACTCGGCAACGGCAATCTCTTCCAGCCGAATCCGTGGCGCTATTACTCGGGCGCGGGTCTCGACAAGTACCGCGCGAGCGAGATCACGCAGAAATCGGTGTTTGCGAGCGACACGATCCAGTTGACGAGCCGCTGGTCGGTGCTCGCGGGCGTGCGCGTCACGAACTATGACCAGGAGACGTACAACGTGAACGGCTCGGTGGCGTCGTCGTATGGGCACAATGGTGTCGTCACGCCGACCTTCGCGCTCATGTACAAGCTCGAGCCGAGCACGACCGTCTACGCGAGCTATGTGGAGTCGCTGGAGCAAGGGACAAGCGTCGCCAGCAATTACGCGAACGCCGGCGCGCTGCTGAATCCGCTGCGCTCGCGCCAGTATGAAGTCGGCATCAAGAGCGAGCACGGACGCTGGAGCGCGAACGCCGCACTGTTCCGTATCGAGCGCGGCGCCACGTACGAGAACGACCAGCACGTGTTGACGCAGGACGGTACGTCGATCTACCAGGGTATGGAAGCGGGCGGCAGCGTGCGTCTGGGCCGCAGCTGGCAGGTAGCGGGCGACGTCATGCTGCTCGACACGTGGTACGCGAAGGGGCAGACGTATAACGGCAACCGCGTTGCCGGTGCGCCGCGCTTCGTTGCCGCGGCACGCGTGACCTACGATGTTCCGTTCGTGCCGGGCCTGCAGGTGGGCGCGGATACGAAGTACACCGGCAATATGGAAGTACGTCCGGCGGGCAATCTGCAGACGGGCGGCTATATGCTCGTGAACGTCGGTGCGAACTATATGACTCGCATTGGTGGCCACGACGTGACGCTGCGCGCGGCGATCGATAACATCACGAATCGCCGCTACTGGATGTTCCAGTACGAGAACTACATTGCGCCGGGCGATCCCCGTACGGTCAGCCTGAATGCCAAGATCGATTTCTGATCGAAGGGTGGAAGCCTGCTTGCTGATCGACTATCGGCAGCGGGCTTTTCCTTGTTAGCCAGCCAAGCTAATCGGCCTCGCCTGAAATCGGGCGCACGTTCTCCCCCGGCATAGGGGCACGCGCTCAGTGCTTCGCTGCAGACGCCTCTCCGTTTCGCCTCACCTCACCACCCATTTCTCCGCCCCTTTCGCCACGCAACACCCGCAGCCATAGCAGAAAGCGATAACCGCCATCGGAAATCGGTAGTCCCGCGCTCGCGGTTCACGCGCTTACACTGCGTCTCCATGGCAGACGAAAACTACGATCTGATTGTGGTTGGCGCGGGCGCGGCGGGCCTCGCGGCCGCTTCCATCGGCGCTGCGGAGGGGCATCGCGTGCTGTTGCTCGAGCACACCGGCCGGATTGGCGGGACTACCGCGATTTCCGGCGGCATGGTCTGGATTCCCGCGAACCACAAGATGAAGGACGCGGGCCTCGAAGATAGCGACGAAGCAGCGCGTCGCTATATCGAGGAAACGGTGCCGGGCGCGACGAACGACGCGCGCATGCAGGCCTTTCTGCAGCACGGCGACGCGGCGATCCGCCACCTCGAAGCGCACACCGCGCTAAAGCTGCGCCCGGTACGCCGCTATCCCGACTACTATCCCGATCTTCCCGGCGCGACGCCCGGCGGCCGCGTGCTCGAACCCGTCCCTTTCGACGGCCGCGAACTCGGCAAGGACTTCGCACTGCTGCGCGATCCCTTGCCCGAATTCATGCTGTTCGGCGGCATGATGATCAGCCGCGAGGACATTCCGAAGCTGCGTCGCGTCGGTAAATCGCTGGCCGCCACTTGGGACGTGCTCAAGCTGATCGGCCGATACGCGCGGCAGCGGCGGCGCGCCCATCGCGGAACGACGCTCGTGCTCGGCAATGCGCTCGCCGCCAGATTGTTCAAGTCGGCGCGTGAGCTAGGCGTCGAAATCGTGCTGAACGCGCAGGTCGATCGCCTCGTGCTGGACGGTGGCCAGGTCGCGGGTCTGCGGCTGCGAGTCGACGGGCAGGACAAGGAAGTACGCGCGCGGGCCGTGGTGCTCGCGACAGGCGGCATCTCGCACGATACGACACTGCGCGCGTCGTTCGTACCCGCCCAGGCGGGACAGCGCTCCGCTACCGCAAACTCAGGCGCGCAGGCAGGCGGCGCTCGCCTCGCGCAGGCAGCGGGCGCTGCATTGAGCCCGCCATCGCGAGGCGTGGACGATGCGTTGGCTTTCTGGGTACCCGTGTCCTGCTGGCAACGGGAAGACGGTTCCTCGGCGGTATTCCCTCACACCGTGACAGATCGCGCGAAGCCGGGATTGATTGCGGTGAACCGGCACGGCAAACGTTTCGTCAACGAGGCGGTTTCTTATCACGAGTTCGTGCGGGCCCAGCTTCGCGATGGCGACGCTGCGATCCCCGCATGGCTCATCTGCGATAGCCGCTTTCTCTGGAAGTACGGGCTCGGCCGCGTGCGCCCGTTCGCGCTATCGACCCGGCGCGACGTCGTGAGCGGGTACCTCAGGAAGGCGCACACGCTCGATGCCCTGGCCGACAGCATCGGCGTGCCGCGTGCGGCGTTCCTGCAAACCGTGCAGCGCTTGAACGCCGGCGCGAGAGAAGGGCGTGACGACGAATTCGGCCGGGGCGGCAACATTTACCAGCGTCATCTGGGTGACGCCGACCGGCAGCCCAATCCATGCGTCGCGCCGATCGAACACGGCCCTTTCTACGCGGTCGCCGTGTTCCCAGCCGATCTCGGCATGGCCGCCGGCGTCGTCACCGACGCACATGCGCGCGTGCTGCGCGCCGACGGCACGCCGATCGACGGCCTCTACGCGTGCGGCAACGACATGCATTCGGTGATGAACGGCGCTTATCCGGGACCCGGCATCACGCTCGGCCCGGCGCTGGTGTTCGGCGTGATCGCGGCGCAGCACGCGCTCGGCCATAAGCTGACCGTATAGGTGGTCTCGGAAAACAATAGTTTTGCTCGCGAAACCGCGCCCCTACACTGCTTGCTATCGCACGGAGCCTAATTTCGATGACCGAATCATTCACTGCACTGCCTGAGGTACGACTCCTGATAGACGGCCAGTGGGCCGATGGCGTCGACCGCGTCGCGGTGCTCGACAAATACCGGCTGACGCGATGTGCGAACCTGCATCTCGCGTCGCAGGACCAGGTGCGCATCGCGGTGGCGGCAGCGCAGCGTGCCTTCGCGGCATCGACGTTGACGCCGTATGAAAGGGGCGCCGTGCTCGAGCGGGCCGCAGCGCTGCTCGAACGCGATTCGCAGCAGCTCGTCGGCGCATTGCAGACGGAGGGCGGGTTTACGCTCACCGATGCGCAGGGTGAGATCAAGCGCTGTCTGCAGACGTTCAGGCTCTCGGCGGAAGAAGCGCGCCGGCTGGCCGGCGACATGGTGCCGCTCGACGGCGCGCCGCAGCAGGCAGGCCGCCTCGGCTTCACGATTCGCGTGCCGTTGGGCGTGGTGTGTGCAATCACGCCGTTCAACGCGCCGCTCAACACAGTCGCGCACAAGGTCGCGCCTGCGCTCGCAGCCGGTAACGCTGTCGTGCTGAAGCCTTCGACGCATACGCCCACGCTCGCGAATCTAATGGCGTCGAGTTTGCTCGAAGCGGGCTTGCCGCCGGGGCTCATCACGGTGGTGCACGGCGGTGCGGAAGTGGCGGGGTGGCTGATCGACGAGCCGGCCGTGCGGTTTTTCGCGTTCACGGGCAGCACCGAAGTCGGACGTTCGATCCAGCAGCGCGCGGGCCTGCGCCGTACGCAGATGGAACTCGGCAGCATCGCATTTACGATCGTCGGCGACGACGCCAACCTCGATCAGGCGCTGCCGAAAATCGTCGCGGCGGGCTACCGCAAAGCGGGACAGGTGTGCACGTCGATCCAGACGCTGCTCGTGCAACGTGACCGCATCGCGGAGGTCAAGGCGCGCCTGAGCGGGCTCGTGGGTGAGCTGCGCTTCGGCGATCCACGCGACCCGGCGACACTGGTCGGCCCCGTCATCAGCCTTGCGTCGGCTGAGCGCATCGAGCGCTGGATCGACGACGCGGTGGCACGAGGGGCAAGCCGACTGGTGGGCGGCGCGCGCGAAGGCGCGGTCGTGCCGCCGACGCTGCTGGCCGATGTCGATCCCGCCTCGCAGGTCAGTTGCCAGGAAGTGTTCGGCCCGGTGATGTCGCTCGTACCGTTCGACACGCTCGACGAAGCGATCGACCGCGTCAACGCCACGCCGTACGGGCTCGCGACCGGGCTCTTCACGAACCGCCTCGACGTGGCGCTGAAAGCCGCGCGCCGCCTGCACGTGGGCGGCGTGCACATCAACGAGACGTCGAGTTCGCGCGTCGATCTGATGCCGTACGGCGGCAGCAAGGATTCCGGCTTCGGACGTGAAGGGCCGCACTACGCCGTGCGGGAGATGAGCGAAGAACGTTTGATCACGCTGAGTACATGAAGGGGACGATGCAATGCCGATGATGAAGGGCGGTCAACTGATCGCCGAGACGCTGGTCAAGGAAAACGTGCCGTACGTGTTCGGCATCTGTGGTCATGGCAATGTCGGGATTCTTGATGCCCTGTACGACGTACGCGACAAACTGCAACTGATCTCCCCGCGTCACGAGCAGTGCGCCGGGCACATGGCCGATGCGTACTTCCGCGTGAAGCACCGTCCGGTCGCGACGCTGACGTCCACCGGCCCCGGTTCGGCGAACATGGTGATGTCGCTCGCCACCGCGCTGGCCGATTCGTCGGCGTTCATGGCGATCACCGCCAACGTGCCGACGTCGCAGCACAATCGCGGGCCGTTCCAGGAACTCTATCAACACAACCAGGCGGACTTCGCACAAGTTATGCGGCCCGTCGTCAAGCGCGCGTTCCAGCCGTCGCGCGTCGACATGCTGCCGCTCGCGCTGCGTCAGGCGATGGACACGATGGTGACGGGGCGTCCCGGTCCGGTGAATCTCGACATACCGTACAACGTGTTTCAGGAAGAGGCCGACGTCGAATTGCCGCCCGCCTCGCAGATCGGCCGCCGGGTGCGGCCCGGCGCGAGCGACGCGGACCTTGCCGCCGTGCTGGATCTGCTCGCCGCCGCGCACAAGCCGGTGCTCTTCATTGGCCACGGTGCGACGCTCGCCGAAGCGGGGCCCGAGCTGGCCGAATTGCAGAAGACGCTGCGCATTCCAGTGATCACGTCGCCGAACGGCATGGGCTGCGTGCCGGCGGACGACACGCTGACGCTCGGCTTCATCGGCCGCAACGGCGCCTATGCCGCCAACGAGGCAGGCCGCCAGGCCGATCTGGTCCTCACGATCGGCACGCGCTTCGACGACCGCTCGTCGTCGAGTTGGCATCCGGGCTACTCGTGGAATTTCCCGAAGACGCGGCTCGTGCATGTGGATATCGATCCGAATGAATTGGGGCGCAACTATGCGGTGACGGTCGGCATCGTCGCCGATGCGAAAGTGTTCACGCGACAGTTGCTCAACGCGCTGCCCGGCCGTCCGGCGATCGAGGCAAAGCGCTACGCGCCGTGGGCCGAAGAAGTGCTTGGATGGGTGCGTCAGTGGGAAGCCTTCGTGCGTCCGCACTTCAGCGATTCCACGAGCCCGCTGCGGCCGGAGTTCGTGGTCGGCACGCTGCAGAAAACGCTTCCCGACGATGTCATTCTGTCGCTCGACTCGGGCGTGCATCACAACTGGTTCATGCAATTCTGGAAGCCGAAGCGCCCGCAGAGCATGTTGAACAGCTGGGGTTACTCGTCGATGGGCTTCGGCGTATGCGGCGTGCTCGGCGCGCAACTTGCCGCGCCTGACCGGCCGTGCGTCGCGGTGGTCGGCGACGGCGGCTTCACGATGACGCCGTACGTGCTGTGCACCGCCGTCGAATACGACCTGCCGGTAGTGTGGATCATCTGGAACAACTTTGCGTGGGGCGCGATTCGCGATCTGCAATACGGTCTGTTCGATGGCCGCGAGATCGGCACGGCCTTCTACAAGGGGCAAACCGGCGAGCGCTACAACCCCGACTTCGCCGCATGGGCGCGCGCGTGCGGCGCCGACGGCATGACCGTCACGCGTGCACAGGACCTTGGCAATGCGGTGGAGCAGGCCCTCAGGAACCGGCGGCCGTGCGTGATCGACGTACACGTGGACGCCGAAGTCAGGCCACCTTCGACCGGCACGTGGCAGTTACCGCCGATTCCGTACAAAGAGCCAGTCTACGGCAAGCCGTACATCGCCTGATCACAGAATCACAGCCGCACGCATAACCAGAGAGCAGTCGTTCAACTCATGCTCCACGGCGCCTCGTGACCTTTAAGGCCGGCGCCGCCCCTAAACAGGAGACAGTCATGATTTTCCGCAATCCGCGCGGGCGGGTAGGTGTTCGCTCGTTTCTCGCAATCGCAATGGGTCTGGCTTGCAGCGCCACGGCACTCGCGCAGGGCAGCGATCCTGTGCGCATCGGACTCATTTATTCGAAGCAGGGCCCCGGCGCCTCGATCGGTCAATTCCTCGAACGCGGCAGCGAACTCGCGCTCGAACAGGCCGGCGGCAAAGTGCTCGGCCGGCCGGTCGAACTCGTGTGGCTCGACGAGCCGAATCCGCAGGTCTCACAGCAGAACATGCAGAAGCTGGTCGGCGAGAACAAGGTCGTCGCGGTGGTCGGCGGCAACTACAGCTCGTCGGCGCTCGCGATGATGAGCGTCGCCAACCGCGCGAAGATTCCGCTGATTCTGCCGGGCGCCGCCGCCAGCGAGATCACCGGCAAGGATTGCAGCCGCTATACGTTCCGCACCCAGGCGACGGTGCCGGTTCAGATCGCCGGCGTCATGCCGTACCTGTCGCAGATTGGCAAGAAGGTCTATTTCCTGACGCCTTCGTATGCGTTCGGCCAGGACATTCTGCGCTCGGCGCGCAGCCGGCTCAAAGAGAACGGTATGACCGAAGTCGGTGTCGATGAAGTGCCCGTCAACACCGCCGACTACAGCTCGTACATTCTGAAGATCAGACAGGCCAAGCCGGATGTCGTGCTCGGCGGGCTTGTCGGCGGCGATTTCTCGAACTTCCTGAAGCAATGGAACGAGATGGGCATGAAGGACAAGATCCCGTACGTGGCCGTCGCGGTGACCGACACCGACTTCTGGGACGTGGGCACGCAGGCATCGGCGGGCATCTACGTGAAGCCGTGGTATTACAACANCCCGAAGAACACCACAGCCGAGAAAAAATTCACTGCCGACTTCGAGAAGAAATACGGCCGGCCGCCTTCCGACAAGTCGTGGTCGGGCTGGATCGCGATGCGCTCACTGCTCGAATCGATCAATGCCGCGAAGTCCACGGACTCGCAGGCCATCGTCACCCAGCTCGAGAAGTGGAAGAACACGGACGGCGCCATCCCGTTCTACTACCGCGATTGGGATCACCAGCTTGTGCGTCCTTCGGTGGTCGTCAAGGTCAAGTCGAAGATCACCGACAAGTATGACTTCTTTGACGTGGTGAGGGAGACGTCGAGCACTGCCGCCGATACGGAGAAGGCCTTCGGCGACAAGCAGGAGATCGGTTGCAACATGCCGCCGCTGTAACGCCGCGGCAACCATACGGCAACTGCACGATCAAGGGGGCATCATGCTCGATACGCTTGTTTCACAGTCGGCCAACGGACTGGTACTAGGCTTCATCTACGTGCTGATCGCCGTGGGCCTGTCCATCACTTTCGGCCTGCTTGGCGTGATCAATTTCGCGCACGGCGCGTTTTTCGCACTCGGCGCCTACGTCGCGTACCAGCTCTATCAGATGTTCGGCTGGCCCGCGGTGGTGCTCGCGCCTATTTTGGTCGGCGTGATCGGCATGGTGGTGGAGGTGCTCATCATCCGGCGGCTCTACGGCAAGGAGCCGCTGTCCAGTCTCATCGTCACCTTTGCGCTGGCGTTGCTGATCGAAGCGCTGATCCGCTTTTTCTGGGGCGCCGACGGCAAGCCGTTCAACCAGCCGGAGTTTCTGGCGGGCATTGTCGAGGCGGGGCCGCTGCTGATCACGAAGTACCGGGTCGCCGTGCTCGTCGCGACGCTTGGCACGCTGCTCGCGCTCGGCGCATTCCTCGCATGGACACCGTACGGTCGCATTCTGCGCGCGGGCAGCCGCGATCCGGAGATGGTGGAGCTGCTCGGTATCAACTTGCCGCGCGTGCTGACCGGCGTGTTCGGGCTCGGCTGTGCGCTCGCGGCGATCGCCGGCGTGCTGGCCGCGCCGCTGTGGACCGTGTCGCCGTCGATGGCCGCCAACGCGATCATGCCGGCGTTCGTGGTCGTCGCGATCGGCGGTCTCGGCTCGTTTGCAGGCGCGGTGGTCGCGGGGCTGGCGGTGGGCATCGTGAGTTCGCTCACGATCCAGTTCCAGCCCGATGCCGCGGCCGCGTCGATGTATGCGCTGATGTTTATCGTCATGCTGTTGCGTCCGCGCGGATTGTTTGGAGAACACTGGGAGCGCTTCGAATGAACACGCGCACGACTACAGACACGCCGCTGCAGGCACGCGGCCATTTCCGTGCGTGGCGCCATCCGGTCGTCACGATGGCAGCCGTGCTGATCGTCATCTCCGGCGCGGCGCTCGCGCTGGGCATGCCGATCGACCGCATCACGCAGATCGCGATCTATACGCTCTATGCCGCCGGCACGAACTTTCTGATCGGCTATCTCGGGCTGGTTCCGTTCGGCGCGTCGTTTTTCTTCGGCTGTTCGAGCTATGCGCTGGCCATTGCCTCCGGGGCATGGGGCGGCAACGAGATTACGGGCGTGCTGATTGCCGGGGGCTTCTCGCTGCTGCTCGCGCTCGTGATCGGTGCGCTGATTTTGCGGCGCAAAGGTCTCTACTTCTCGTTGCTGACGCTCGCCTGCTCGCAGATCGCATTCGAGATTGCCTACAAGTGGACCGCGGTGACGGGCGGCGAGAACGGCCTGCAGAACGTGGCGCGGCCGCTGTTCGGATCAGCGCTGGCGTTCCATGCTTTTGCGCTGGTGGTCGTGATTGCGCTGTCGTGGGCGTTGTGGCGCATCGCGCATGCGCCGTTTGGCCGCCTGCTGCAGGCGCTGCGCGATAACGAGCAACGCGTGACGAGCCTCGGCTACGACGTTTACGCCACGCGGCTGATCGCGCTGCTGATAGCGGGTGGCACGATCGGCGTGGCGGGTGGCCTGATGGCGCTGCTGCTGCAAGGCGTCTATGCGAACAATCTGAACTGGGCGCACGCGGGCGACCCGGTGCTGATGGCGGTGCTGGGCGGCGTGCATCAGTTCCTTGGGCCGCTGTGGGGGGCGATTACTTTCATCGTGCTCGAAGACCGGCTCAGCGCGATCACGGAAAATTGGTGGCTGTTTTTTGCGCCGGTGATCATCGTCATGGCGCTGCTTTCGCCGGAGGGCATTCAGGGGTTCTGGCAACGCTTCGGCAAGCGGCCGCGCTGGACGCTCACGCGCGACGCCATTCCCGCGCGGCCGGCGCGCATCACGCCATATCGTCCGCTCGATGCGGGCGGCGAGGAAGGGCAGGCCGTGCTGTCGGTCCAGAACCTGTCCAAGCGTTTCGGTTCGATCGTCACGCAAGACGGCATTTCACTCGACGTGAAGCGTAATCAGCTGCACAGCTTCATCGGACCGAACGGCGCGGGCAAGACCACTTTCTTCAACATCCTCACGGGCTTCCTCCTGCCCGATGAAGGCCGCATCGTTTTCGAAGGGAGCGACATCACGCGCTTGCAAGCGCATAAGCGTGCCCGTCTGGGACTCGCGCGGTCGTTCCAGATTCTCAGCGTGTTTCCGAACCTGAGCGCATTCGAGAATGTGCGTGTCGCCGTGCAGGCTGCTCGCAAGCAGTGGCGCGGCTTCTGGCTCGACGCATACACGGCCGGCGACGCCAACGAGCGCGTCTGGTCGCTGCTCGACGCGGTCGGGCTGGCCGATCGCGCCGCCAGTTTGTGCGCGGAGTTGTCGCATGGCGAGAAACGTCTGCTCGAAATCGCGATGACGCTTGCTACGAGCGCGAAGCTGTTGCTGCTGGACGAACCGCTCGCCGGTCTCGCGGAGTCGGATCGCCAGGTCGTCGCCGCGCTGATCCGGCGGCTCGCGAGTTCGCATGCGGTGCTGCTGATCGAGCACGACATCGACCGCGTGCTCGCGCTGTCCGATCGCATCACTGTGCTGCACCAAGGGCGGCTGATTGCGGATGGTTTGCCGGCGGACGTCGCACGCAATCCGCAGGTGATCAGCGCATATCTCGGCGATTCGAGCACGGCAGCCAATGCCGCCACCCCGGTCGCGCGCATCGATACTCCTGCAGAACCGGCGCGGGCTGCTGCGAAAGCCGCTTCATCTGGCCGTGCGCTGCTGCAGCTCGAACAGGTGAGCGCGGGCTACGACGGCGGGACGGTGCTCGAAGGCGTGGATCTGACCGTGCAGGCGGGCGAGGTCGTCGCGCTGCTCGGCCGTAACGGCGTCGGCAAGACCACCCTGTTGCGCACGATCACGGGGACGCTGCACGCAACGGCGGGCCGGGTGCTCTTCGACGGCAACGATGTCAGCGCGATGCGCGCCGATCTGATCAACCGGCTCGGCGTGTCGCTGGTGCCGGAAGGACGCCGGCTGTTCCCCAATCTCACGGTCCAGGACAACCTGAGGATCGGCGCCCGCGTGGGCGGCGCACCGCTCGATGAGATCTGCGAACTGTTTCCCAAGCTGCGCATATTGATGCGTTCGCGTGCGGGCAACCTCTCCGGCGGCGAACGCCAGATGGTCGCGATTGCGCGCGCGCTGATGGTGCCGAGCCGCCTCATCCTGCTGGACGAGCCGTTCGAGGGTCTTGCGCCGGCGGTCGTGCACGAGGTGCGCGAGGCGGTCGTGAAACTGACCACGCGCGCGAGCCTCGTCATCGTCGAGCACCATGCGGAGTCCGTGCTGACGATGGCCGACCGTGCGTACGTGCTCGTCAACGGCAAGGTAGCGTTCGGCGGAAGCGCACAGGAACTGGCCGCCGACACCGCGCTGCAAGAGCGCCTGCTCGGCGTGACGGCGGCCGATCCGGAAGAACTGTTGCGGAAGACGGCATGAGCATGACGACGATCAACCCGACACACCGCGCGCGGCCGCTTGGCGTGAACACCTATGGCTATATCTGGTCGACGCCGGCCGCAGAGTGCGTGCGGCGGCTCGCTGCGCTCGGCTATCGCGAGTTCGAGCTGGTGCTCAATCCGCCGCATCTCGCACTGGATGAATTCAAGTCCGGCGAGCGCAGGCAGTTCGCCGCGTTGCTGGCCGCCGACGGCCTGGTGGCGCGCTCGCTGAACGTGCCGAGCCTGGATCACAACCTCGCGAGTCCGATGCGGCGCATGCGCCAGTACTCGGTCAATCTGTTCATCGACGCGATCGACCTGGCCGCCGATATCGGCGCCGCACACCTGGTCGTCGTGCCCGGCCGCATGAGTCCGCTCTTTGCGCCACCGCAGCAGCAGCGCGAAGCGTGGATGCGCGAAAGCCTCGACGCGCTCGTGCCGCATGCCGAGCGGCGTGGCGTGACGCTCGCGCTGGAGAACGTGCCGTTCGCGTCCTTTCCCGATGCCGTGACGCTTGGCGCCTTCGTGCGTCGATACGCTTCGGCGTCGCTGGCGGTCTGCTATGACGTGGCGAATGCGCATTTCATCGGCGAGTCGCCTGCCGCGGGCTTGCGGGAATTGCGCGAACTGGTCCGGCTGATCCATCTGTCCGACACGACGCGCGAGACGTGGCGTCATGACGAAGTCAGTCTGGGAGACGTGCCCTTTTCTGAAGTGCCCGCCGCGCTCGATGAAATCAACTTCAACGGAGCTTGCATGCTTGAAATCATTTCGTCCGAACCGGAGCGCGCGATCGAGCGCAGTCACCGTGCATTGAGCGCGTTCGGCTTCGCAGAAATTGACGAAACCACGCAGAGGCCCGCATGAGCCGCATTCTGGTGACGGGCGCCGCAGGCCTTCTGGGCCGTTTCGTGGTCCGCGAATTGCTCGCGCATAGCTACGACGTGCGCGGCTTCGATCGTCGCGCGGGCGACGCAGACATCGAATGGGTAATCGCCGACGTGACCGACGCAGCCGCCGTCGAGGCGGCTATGCGTGGCATCGATGCCGTGCTCCACATCGCAGCGGTGCCGAACATCTGGTCCGGCGACGGCGCGACCATCATGCACGTGAACACGCAAGGCACGTGGCTCGTGTTCGACGCGGCCGAGGCCGCAGGTATTCAGCGCATCGTGTTCTGTTCGAGCGATTCGGTCGCGGGTTACACCGTGCGTGAAGGCAAGATGGTGCCGCCGCGCTACGCGCCACTCGATCTCGCGCATCCGTTGAACGCGACGGACCCATACGCATTGAGCAAGGTAGCGGGCGAGGACATTGCGCGGGCGTATGCGTTGCGCGGCATGTCGGTGCTGGCGTTGCGCACGGTGTTCGTCGCGTATCCGGAGATGGCGGGCGAGATCGTCGCGCGCGCGAAAGATCCGCTCAACTATCACGCGCCGGTGGCGGGTGGTCCCTCGACGGCAGGCGGCGGCCCGCTGCACCATCACATCGACGCGCGCGACCTCGCCCGCGCGTTTCGCCTCGCGCTGGAACTGCCGATGCAGCCCGGCGAGTTCGATCGCTTCTATCTGTCGGCGAGCGTCACGCTGTCGCCGGAGCCGACCATCGAGCGTTTGCGCCGCCTTCATGGTGACGCAGTCGACATCCGCGACCCCGAGCACTATCGCCGCCATCCGTTTGCACCGCTTTACGACCTCAAGCACGCCGCCACGCGGCTCGGCTTCGTACCCGAGTTCGATCAGCGACACCTGTTGGCCGGCTTGCCCGGCTTCGAGAAACAATCATGACGACAATCATCCCCGACGATAAGCATTTCCGAAACGCGGCCACGGAAAAGCAGGCCGTGACACGCAACCTCGCCGAACTGCTGTGGGTGCAATACCCCGGCCACTTCAATCAGGCACTCTCGAAAGCGATCGTGACGCCAGACACGGTGGGCAGCCGTTTCTTCGATCACCGCATTTCGTGCTACGAACCCGGCGCTTATGTCGAGAATCATGTGCACAAGGTGCAGGAGCAGATCTATCACGTGCTGTCGGGCGAGGGCATTCTGGTCGTCGACGGCGAGCGGCGTCTGGTTCGCGCGAACGACGTGACCTATATTCCGCCCGGCGTGCAGCACGAATTTCACTGCACCGGCACGGACACGCTGGTCTTTCTGGTAATCACGAGCCCGCCGACCGACGAGGAACCGCAACCGCGCTGAGGCTGCACAACGAGAGAAGACGATGAAGAAGATTCTGGTTACCGGTGCGAGCGGCTGGCTCGGCACCGAGATCGTGAAAGCTTTGCTCGCACGCGGCGATGCGGTGATCGGCACCGACATCGTGATCAGTCCGGCGGCGACCGCGCTCGCCGCGCGCTATCCGGCGCTCACGCTGGCCGCGGCGGACCTGTGCGAGTGGCCGCAAGTATTGCGTCTGATGCACGACCATCGTCCTGACGCGGTGATTCATGCGGCTGCGATCGTCGGCGTGATTCAGTGCGCGGACATTCCGATCAAGGCGAATCGGGTCAACGTGGAAGGGTCGGTCAACCTCTTCGAAGCGATGCGGCTCGCGGGCGTCAAGCGGATCGTGCATGTCAGCACCGAAGAGACCTACGGCGACTTCACCGCCCCGTCGATCGACGAGGACCATCCGCAAAAGCCTGTCAGCGTGTACGGCGCGACGAAGCTCGCGGTCGAGCATTACGGGCGCATGTACTCGCGCGATCACGGGCTCGAATGCATCAACGTGCGCACCTGCTGGGTCTATGGGCCGCATCTGCCGCGCCTGCGCGTGCCGCGCACCTTCATCGAAGCCGCGCTGCGCGGCGAGACGCTGCATGCGCCGGACGGCGCGGAGCTCGCGGTCGATCAGGTCTACGTTGCCGACACCGTGGCGGGTCTGCTGCTCGCGCTCGACAAGCAGACGCACCGCTTCGACAGCTACAACGTCGCGACGGGCGTCGCGCCGACGATCGCGGACGTTGCAGAAGCCGTCAACCGGGCGATCCCCGGCGCGCGCATCACGGTGGGTAGTCGCGGCCCGTATCGGCACGGCGGCACGGTGCTCAGCGCGAAGAAGGGCGCGCTCGACATCAGCCGGGCGCGCGACGAGCTGGGGTACGAGCCGCGCTACGACTTGCAGCGTGGCATCGAAGCCACCATCGAAGAAACCCGCGCGGCGTTCGCGCGCCATACCGCGTAGCACCGTTACGCGTCGATACGCAAAAGGGAGGCAGGCAATGAACAGCATCAAGCCATTAACGCTGGTGTTCGGTGGATCGCGCGGCATTGGCGCCGCATGTGTCGATGTGCTAGCGCGCGGCGGCAGCGACATCGCATTCACTTACGCGAGCCAGTCCGCGGCGGCCCGCGAACTGGAGGACAAGGCGAGCGCGCACGGCGCAAAAGTGCGTGGCTACGGCGTGGATATCTGCGACGCGGCTGCCGTGAACGCAGTGTTCGCCGACATCCAGCGCGACTTTGACCGTCCGCTGCAAGCGGTGATCGCGAACGCCGGCATCAACGTGCCGCCCGCGCCCGTCGCGCAATTCGGCGATGACGATTTCCGGCGCCTCGTCGAAGTGAACCTCGTCGGCGCGTTTCATGTGCTGCGAGCCGCGGCGCGCGAGGTGGCCGACGGCGGCTCGATCGTCGCACTGACGACCTCGCTGGTGCGCCACGCGGTGCCGGGCGTGGGCCCGTACAGCGCGACCAAGGCGGCGGTGGAGTGCCTCGTACGGTCGATGTCCAAGGAACTCGCGGCGCGCAACGTGCGCGTGAATGCGGTGGCGCCAGGGCCGATCGACACCGAGCTGTTTCGCGCCGGCAAGACCGACGAAGCAAAGCAGCGCTCGGCCGGCATGAGCCCGCTGAACCGCATCGGCACGCCCGAGGAGGTCGCCGAAGTGGTCGCGTTCCTGGTCTCGGGTAAAGCGTCGTGGGTGGACGGCCAGATCGTGCAGGCTAACGGCGCGCTGGTGTGAATGTCCGGACGCACAGAGATGCAGACACGCAACCGTATCTATCCGCCGGCCGACGAGACCGTTGACGTACTCGTGGTGGGCGCGGGCGGCGCGGGGCTCGCGGCGGCGATCGAGGCGGCCGAGGCTGGCGCGCGCGTCGTGCTGCTGGAAAAAAACGACGCGCCGGGTGGATCGACCTCGTGGTCGATCGGCTCCGTGAGCGCTTCGCAGACGCCGCATCAGCGCGCCCAGGGCATCGCGGACACGCCGCAAGCGCACTGGGAGGATATGCCCGGCTTCGCGGGCGATCTCGCCGGCCGTGACAACGACGCGCTGCGCCGCGTGTTGTGCGACGCGATGCCCGACACGTTCCAATGGCTGCTCGACAGCGGCATCCGGTTCATGGGACCGATGCCCGAGCCGCCGCATCGCGTGCCGCGCATGCACAACGTGTTGCCGAATTCGCGTTCGTTCATCTATCACCTGTCGCGGCGCGCGCGCCGCTGTGGCGTGGACATTCGTGTCCGTGCGCGTGTGACGGAGCTGGTGCTGGAGGAGGACGGAGTACGGGGCGTGCTCGTCGACAGCGAGAGCGAAGGCGGCCCGACCCGGCGTATCGATGCCCGCGGCGGGGTGATTCTCGCCGCGGGCGATTTCACCAACAGCCCCGAACTGAAGGCGCGTTTCATGGGACCGCAGGAAGCCAAGGTCGCCGCGGTGAATCCGACCGCCACCGGCGACGGCCAGCGCATGGCCGAGCGCTGCGGCGCGCAGATCGTCAATGGCGAGCTCGCGCTCGGCCCGGAGATCCGCTTCATCGCACCGGCGAAGGAGAATTTCGTACGCCGTCTGCCGCCGTGGCGTTCGCTGGCCGCGCTCATGCAATGGTCGATGAAACATGTTCCCGATGTGATCCTGCGGCCGTTCCTCATGAAGTTCCTGACCACTGCGCTCGCACCCGCACTCGCGCTGTTCGAAGACGGCGCGCTGCTCGTCAACGCGCGTGGCGAACGTTTCTGCGACGAGTCCGACAGGCCCGCGTACCGCTTGCCCGATCAGCCGGGTGGCGCGGGCTATATCGTCATCGACGGCCGTATCGCCGAGCGCTATTCCCGCTGGCCGCATTTCATTTCGACCGCGCCGGGTGTCGCCTACGCGTATCTGGCCGATTACCGGCGCAACCGTCCGGATATTTATCGCGAGGCCGATACCGTCGAAGGGCTCGCGCGCATCACGGGGATGGACGCCCACGCACTGGGCGCGAGCATCGCGGGCGCGTCGTCGGGCGTGACTTCACTCGCACGTGCGCCGTTCATCGCGCTCGGGCCGGTGCGCGCGGTGTTCGTGCATAGCGAAGGGGGCTTGCGGGTCGACACTCAACACCACGTGATCGACGTATCCGGGCAGCCGATTGCGGGTTTATTTGCCGCTGGTTCGACGGGGCAGGGCGGTTTGCTGCTGAAGGGGCACGGGCACCATCTCGCGTGGGCATTCGCTTCGGGGCGGCGCGCTGGACGTCTTGCCGCGGCGGCCTCGCGCCGACCTTCGGAGCGGACCACTACGGTCCAAACGGCATGAGGGCCGTCATGGACCCATCAGGTTTCGACGCTTTGCATCGGAAGGTCGTCGAATTCGACCCGCACGGGTGCGGGCGTATCGAGCGGCGACATCGAACGCACGCCTTGCCACGCGTTGCTGCCGATCAGTGTGCGCACGACGTGCTTGAGTTCGTCGCGCACGATCGCCGCGGCTTGCGACAACTTTTCCGGCCCGAGCGCGTACAGGTAATTGCGACGCACCATTTCGGCGTCCGAGATGCGCAGGCAGCGCCATTGCTCGGGTGCATTCTGCAGCGCATACACCGCGGCCATCGGTTTGATCGTTGCGCCGATACCATCGGCCACGCAGTGCATCAGCAGCGGCAGCGAATCGATTTCCGCCACTGCGTCCACGGTCAGGTTCACGCGGTCGAACTCGAGCGTGATGCGCCGGCGCAGGCCGTGTCCGGGGCTAGGCAAGATCAGCGGCAACTTCGCCAGTTCGTGCAGCGTGATGTCGTTGCGGTGTGGCGAGATCATCTGGCTGTCACGCGGCAGGATGACGAACAGTTCTTCCTCAGCCAGCAGTTCAACCGTGAGATCGAGCGCGGCCGTCGTGCTGAACAGGATCGCGAGGTCGAGTTCGCCGAGGCGGGTCATATGTTCGAGGTGGCCCGAGAGCGCCTCGACGACATTGAGCACGATGCCGGGAAATTTCGCGTTCAGATGCTTGATGAGCGGCAAGCCGAGCGCGCACACCGTGGTCGGCGCCATGCCGAGATTGACGCGGCCGCTCACGTTCGAATGCTCGCGGCGCGCGACCGATACCGCCTGATCGAGCTGACGCAGGATGAAGCACGCATGATGGTAAAGCGCTTCGCCGTTTTCGGTCGGCCTCACGCCGCGCGACGAGCGCACGAGAAGCGGCTTGCCGACTTCGTCTTCGAGCCGGGTCATTTGCTGGCTCAGCGCGGGTTGCGCGATGAACAGTTGCCGCGACGCTTTCGACAGGCTTCCGCTCTCGACGATCTGCACGAAGTACTTCAACTGACGCATGTCCATGTGTGATCCCTGTGCGGAGCAGCGAGTGTTCCGCACGTCTCCTTTACTGGACGTAACCCCATGTCGATTGCAAGTCTGATTTTTGCAAATGAGGACCAGGTCGAACTGCCGATCGAACTTCGGCAATTGCGCTATTTCGTCCGTGCGGTGGAACTAGGAAGTATAAGGCGGGCCGCGTCCGAATTGGGAGTGGCGGTTTCCCTGCTCGGTCAGGATCTCGACAGGCTCGAAGCGCAACTGTCCACGCAGCTGTTGCGCCGCACGCGCGGCGGGCTGATTCCGACCGACGCCGGCTTCGCGTTTCTGCGCCACGCACAATTGACGCTGCAGCATGCCGTCGAAGCCGTGGAGGCAGCGCGGCAGAAGCGCCTCGTGGGACACGTGAGCGTCGGCCTGCCGCCGAGCACCGCCTCGGTACTCGGGGTGCCGCTCGTCATGGCGATGCGCGAGCGGCACCCCGAATTGCGCGTGCATCTCGTCGAAGCGCTGTCGGGACATCTGGCGGCGATGCTCGACGCGCGGCAGCTCGACCTGGCGCTGGTCGCGCGCGGCAACGCCACGCGGCGCTGGCGTGTCCGTCCGTTGATCGACGAGCGTGTGTATCTGCTCGGCCGCGCGGACTTGCCGGGCTTTCCCGCGGTGGAGACGTTAAGTCTCGCCGACCTCGGCGATCTGCCGCTGGTGATGCCGAGCGGCTCGCACGGTTTGCGCGCGTTGCTCGATCTTGCGTTCGAGCGCGCGGGTGTGCAGCCTCATATCGCGCTTGAAATCGACGGTCTCGCGTTGCTGATGGACGCCGTGTGCGCGGGCCTCGGCGCCACACTGCAGCCCGGTTCCGTGGTGTGCCGTGAACCAGGCCGCCCGTTGCGGGCCTTGCTGATCGCCGACCCGAATGCGCGCCGGCAAACGTTGATCGCGAGCCAGTCCGAGGATGAACTATCGCCCGCCGCGCTCGCCACCCGGGTCGTGATCGCGGATGTCGCGCGCGAACTCGCGGTGGCCGGACGCTGGCCTGGCACCACCCTGCACGAACTGAACACGGGAAGCGACGAACCATGATCGATGTGCTGGTAATCGGCGGCGGCAATGCCGCGTTGTGCGCCGCCTTGATGGCGCGCGAAGCGGGCGCGAGCGTGCTGCTTCTCGAAGCCGCGCCGCGTGAATGGCGCGGCGGCAATTCGATGCATACGCGCAATCTGCGCTGTATGCACGACGCTCCGCAGGACGTGCTGGTCGATGCCTATCCGGAAGAAGAGTTCTGGCAGGACCTCCTGAAAGTCACCGGCGGCGCGACCGATGAAAAGCTGGCGCGGCTGGTGATCCGCGCGTCGTCGACCTGCCGGCCCTGGATGCGCCGGCACGGTGTGCGTTTTCAGCCGTCGTTGTCGGGCGCACTGCACACGGCGCGGACCAACGCGTTCTTCATGGGCGGAGGCAAGGCGCTCGTCAACGCCTACTATCGCAGTGCCGAAGCGCTTGGCGTGCGCATCCGCTATGACGCGCGCGTGGAGGGGCTGCAATTGCGCGATGGCCAGTTCCTCGCGGCGTGGGTGGGCGATGAGCGTATCGAGGCCCGCAGTTGCGTGCTCGCCGCCGGAGGCTTCGAATCGAATCGCGAATGGTTGTGCGACGCGTGGGGCCGCAATGCGGCGGGGGAATGGCCCGCCGACAACTTCATCATCCGGGGCACGCGCTTCAATACGGGAACGTTGTTGCGCTTCATGAAGGAGGCTGGCGCCGACATGATCGGCGATCCGACCCAGGCGCACATGGTGGCGGTCGACGCGCGTGCGCCGCTCTATGATGGCGGCATCTGCACGCGTATCGATTGCGTGTCGCTCGGCGTCGTGGTGAACCGCGACGCCGAGCGCTTCTACGACGAAGGCGAGGATTTCTGGCCGAAGCGCTACGCGATCTGGGGCCGGCTCGTCGCGCAGCAACCTGGCCAGGTTGCGTATTCGGTTATCGACGCGAAGGCCGTGGGACGTTTCATGCCACCGGTATTTCCCGGTACGAAGGCGGAGTCGCTGCCGCAACTGGCGCGCGCGCTCGGCCTCGATGAAGCGCGTTTCATGCGGACGATAAACGCTTACAACGACGCATGCCGTCCGGGCAGCTTCAATCACACCGTACTCGACGATTGCACGACAGCCGGACTTGCACCGCCGAAGACGCACTGGGCCCGGCCCATCGACACGCCGCCGTTCTTCGGCTACGCGCTGCGGCCCGGCGTGACGTTCACCTACCTGGGACTTAAGGTTGACGACACAGCGGCGGTGCGTTTCGGCGGCGAGCCGAGTGCGAATCTCTTCGTCGCGGGCGAAATGATGGCCGGCAATGTGCTCGGCAAGGGATATACAGCCGGAGTCGGCATGAGCATCGGCACGGCGTTTGGCCGCATCGCCGGCACTCACGCTGCGCGGGCCGCATTGGAGGAGCGTCGACATGCAGCAGCTTGAAGCGTTGACCCGTGAAGCCGCCGCGCTGGGCGAGGGTAAGGCGATGGTGATCCCGATCCATGCGTTGTCCGGTGGTGAGGCCGAAGTCGCGCGCGTTTTGCAGATCTGCAATGCGTGCCGTTATTGCGAAGGCTTTTGCGCGGTCTTTCCTGCGATGACGCGCCGGCTCGAATTCGGCAAGGCCGACATTCACTATCTGGCCAATCTCTGCCACAACTGCGGAGCGTGTCTGCATGCGTGTCAGTACGCACCGCCGCACGAATTCGCCGTCAACGTGCCGCGCTCGATGGCGCAAGTCCGCTTGACCACTTACACGGATTACGCGTGGCCGTCCGCGTTCGGTGCGCTGTACAAGCGCAACGGCCTCGTGCTTGCGCTCGCGCTGGTGCTCGGCTTCACACTGTTCATGACGTTGGGACTGGCCGCGAACGGCACGCTCTGGGGCGCCGTGAACGGCAGCTTCTACGCGATCTTCCCGCATAACCTGCTGGTCGCGCTATTCGCGCCTGTGTTCGTGTTCGCGGCGCTCGCGCTCGGTGTCGGCGTACGCCGCTTCTGGCGGCAGGAGGAGGTTGGTTCGCCGTCCGGCGCCGCATTGAGTGAGGCCGCGCATGACGTGTTGTCGCTCAAGTACCTGGACGGCGGGCACGGAGAGGGATGCAACAACGCGGACGATGCCTTCACGCAAGCACGCAGACGCTTTCATCACCTCACGTTTTACGGCTTCATGTTGTGTTTCGCCGCGACGTCGGTCGCCACGTTGTATCACTATGTTATGGGATGGTCCGCGCCGTATGACTTCGTCAGCTTGCCGAAGTTGCTGGGCATGTCGGGCGGGATTCTGCTGGTGGTGGGCACGGCAGGGCTCTTCGTGCTGAATCTGCGACGCCATCCGCTGCAGCAGGACCTCGCACAGCGTCCGATGGATCGTGGCTTCATTGCGCTGCTGTTCCTTACCGCGGCGAGCGGCCTCGTGTTGATGCTGACGAAAGCTTCTGCCGCGCTGCCATTGGCGCTGTGCGTCCACCTCGGTTGCGTGATGGCGCTGTTCGCGACGATGCCCTACGGCAAGTTTGCGCACGGCATTTTCCGGTGCGCGGCGTTGCTGAAGTGGTCGATCGAACGGCGTCGGCCGAACCGGCTGCAACTTGGGGATGATTGACGGGGTACGCCTCTGCGCTCTTCTCAAGCGCGAGGACGCGAGTGCCGCAACCTCAGGAGACGTTCGAGCTTCGTTGCGCGCTGCGTTGTCACTCGACGACCCACCGCGCGAATGTCGCGTGCCGGAGCATAGGGCCACGTTACGCCGCTTTCACGAACGCTCGGCCTCACCGTTTACCGCGGTCTCGACAGTCACGCGTTCGATGGCCTTGAACGGTGCGAGACGCGCCGGATCGGCGCTCGCCGATGTAATCAGACGCCAGTCGCGCTCGATAGGCGTCCAGTGTTGCTGACGTGCGCGGCCTAGTTTGTCGTCGTCGGCGAGCACGAAGATTTGTGCCGCCCGCTTGATGATGCAGTCCTTCAGATACGCCTGCTCCGCGCTGGCCTCACACAAGCCGAACTCGGCAACCACGCCGTCGGCGCCAAGGAACGCCTTGTCCACGCTCAGCCGGCTGAGTGTCAGTTCGGCAAGCGGTCCGAGCGTGCTCATGCTCGAACTGCGCAGGTCGCCGCCGATCAAGGTCAGGTGCACGCCAGGCGCATTGGCGAGCGTCATGACAGCGAGCAGGTTGTTGGTTACGATGCGCAGATCGAGCCGTGAGACCAGGTGCCGGGCCAGCGCGGCACACGTCGTGCCGCCGTCGAGCAGCACCGTATCGCCGTCATGCACGTGGGCCGCCGCCGCCCTGGCAATGGCTTCCTTCTGTTCGCGCTGCGTCGCCTTGCGTTCCTCGAGCGACGCTTCCGGCTCGTGCGAGCCGATCAGCGCCGTTGCGCCGCCGTAAGTGCGCACTAGCCGGCGCTGGTTGGCGAGCGTCGTGAGGTCGCGCCGGATCGTCGCCTCCGATACGCCAAGGGCGACCCCGAGTTCTTCCACGTTGGCGTCGCGGGTCAGGATGAGATCGAGGATCGCGCGGTGGCGCTCGGACGCTTTCATGTTTTTCGTCATGCGTGAACAAGGCTGCCGATGTTACACCACGGCGTCGCGCGCCGACGCGAGGCAATCACCCGCGGCGCGTTGCGAGTTCGGCGCCCTGGCGCAGTGCTTCGAGCAAGCTGCCTTCGTCGGCGATGCCCTTGCCCGCGATGTCGAATGCCGTGCCGTGATCCACCGACGTGCGGATCACTTCGAGCCCGACCGTCACGTTCACGCCGGCTTCGAGTCCGAGCACCTTGACCGGGCCGTGCCCCTGGTCGTGATACATCGCGACGACGAGATCGAAGTCACCACGGCCGGCGCGGAAAAACAGCGTATCGGCGGGCAGGGGGCCGGTCACGTCGAGGCCGCGCTCCTGCAATAGCTTGACGGCCGGAATGATTTTTTCCTCTTCTTCGCCGTAGCCGAAGAGACCGTTTTCGCCCGCGTGGGGGTTGATGCCGCACACGCCGATGCGCGGTCGCTCGATGCCCGCCTTGATCAGTGTGTCGTTGCCGCGCTCGATCGTGCGTTGCACGAGGCCGGGTTCGATCTTGCGGATCGCGTCGATGATGCCGATATGGGTCGTCACATGGATCACGCGCAGTTGCGGCGCGACCAGCATCATCGACACTTCGTCGACGCCCGTCAGGTGCGCGAGCATTTCCGTATGGCCCGGAAACTTGTGGCCACCGGCGTGCAGCGCTTCCTTGTTCAGCGGCGCCGTGCAGATCGCGTCGATCTGTTTGGCTTCGGCCAGTTCGACCGCGCGCGCGATATAGCGGTAAGCCGCGTCGCCCGCCACGGCCGACAGCTTGCCGAACGGCATGTCGGCGGGAATCAGCCCGAGGTCGATACAGTCGATCGTTCCCTGTTCATAGCGCGCTTCGGACGCTTCCTTGATGCGCCGGATCTTCGCGCTGCCGCCGACAATCGCGTTCGCCTGTTCGAGCCGGCCCGCGTCACCGATCACGAGCGGACGGCATTGCTGATAGACGGTATCGTGAGTCAGGCTCTTGACGACGATTTCAGGACCGACGCCGGCGGCGTCGCCCATCGTGATGCCGATGACAGGAAGATAGTTGCTCATGATGTTTTGCCCGAATCCTTGATTGCGTTTGTCTTGCGTACTCGATCGCATGAAGTGCGGCGATCAGATTAAATGGTGTGAGACCGCGCCGGCGCCGGCTTCTTCGTGAAGATAGTTCCATGCCGCGTACAGCGCGTGATCCGTGCCAAACGCGCCCGCTTTCGTGACGACGCGCAGGTGCTGCGGAACGTTTGCACCGACGGGGCGCCCGACCGCGACTCCGGCTTCGATTTCCGCGAGCAGCTCCAGAGCGCCGACGCCGACCGTGCTGAGCATCGCCCGCGCCGTTTCACCGCCGGTCGCGACGAGCCCGCCCAACGCGGCAACATGCGGCTTCGCGAGCGCGGCCAGCGCGGAAGAAAGCAGGGCGCCCTCGGCGGCGTCGAATGCGTCGTCGCGGCCGATGCGCAGCAGCAAGTCAGCGCGTTCGCCCAGCGTCGCGGCGATGCGCGCCTGCCAGGTGGGCCAGTCCGCGTGGCGCTCCTGTTGACGCAGCACAGCGGGCGGCACGATCAGTTCATGCACGTGGCCGCGCTCGCGCAGCATCGTGCATTGGCGTTCGGAGACCGCCGACAGACTGCCTACGAGGATCAGCACCGGCGCACCGTGCGCATCGTGCGAGGCACGCGTCGCCGGTTCGTGCCGCGCGCGGCCGTCGAACAGGGCCGGCAGGCTCGCCATTTCGCGCGCGAGGCCGCCCGAGCCGACCCAGAACAGCGGGGTATTCATGCGTGTCGTGACCTGTGCGAGCGTGAGCAGGTCATCGCCCGTTTCCGCGTCGACGATGAGCGCTTGCGTACCGCTTGCGGCGCTTGCCGCGATCCGCCTGGCCAGTGCATCGCCGCCTTCGCGCAATGCGTCCAGGTCGAGATGGGCGGTCGACAGGCCGGCCTCGGCCAGCATGACGCGCGGCTCGGCCGGGCGACCGGCGTGTTCGAGCTTCCACGTATCCGTCGTGTCGAGCGGCTTGCCATGCACGATCACATGACCGTCGCGCAACGTGCGGCCGGTGGCGGGGAACGCCGGCGCGACGATGGCGAGACCGGCGAGCGGCTGCAAGGCGGCGACTTCGGCGGCCCAATTGCCGCGCAGTGTCGAATCGATTTTCTTGTACAGGCGTCGGCCAGGCGCGCGCAGCATGCTCCAGACCTCGGCCGTGCGCGCGCCTGCTGCCGCTGGTGTGAGGCGGCGCGTGTCGGTATCGGCGGCGATTACGTCGGCTTCGAGCGAATCGACGGCGTCGAGCGTGACCACCGTGCGATATCCCGCGCTCGCGAAGCCGATGGCGCAATCGGCCGCGCCGGACAGATCGTCCGCGATGATCAGCATGCTCATCGTGCAAGTTCCCCTGCCTTGCGGCGTTCAGGTATCCGTTTGGCGACGGCCGCGGTGAGGAGCGGCGACAGTATCGCGGTCACCACCACGCAAGCCGCAACGAGGAGTGTCGCGCTTTTTGCCGCTTCCGCGTAGACCGGATTGGCCGCGGCGATGAGCGCCGGCACCGCCGCCGCATTGCCCGCCGTGTTCGCGGCCGCCGTGCCGGCCACGCCGGTGCCGCCCGTCAGACGGTCCACCAGGTAAAGCGGAATGCCGGTCACGATGACAACCGCAATGCCGAGTCCGATGCCGAGAAGCCCGGCTTGCCAGACCTTGTGCAAATCGAGACTTGCACCGAGCGCTAGCGCGAAGAACGGAATCATCACCGGGACGGCCTTGCTGAGGAAGTCGCGCATTTCGCGATCGAGATTGCCGAGCAACATGCCGACAGCGAGCGGCAGGATGCTGCCGACCAGCGTCGGCCACGGGAAGGCCGAGAGGCCCGCGACGCCGAGCGTCACCATGGTGAGAAACGGCCCCGACTCCAGCGACATGATCGTATAGGCGCCGACGTCTTCCGAGCGGCCGTACTGGCCCATCAAGGCCATATAGAGGCCGCCGTTCGTGTCGTTCATCGCGGCGACGACGGCGAGTGTCGAGATGCCGGCGAACAGACCCGACGAGACCGGCTGTTCGCCGAGAAAGTGACCCAGCACGACGCCTGCCACGACCGCCGCACCGACTTTCGTGGCGAGCAGGGCGCCCCCTTTCTTGAGCAGATAGGGGGTGGCCTTGACATCGATGCTCGCGCCCATGCAGACGTAGAACACCGCGAGGATCGGCAGCGCGCCGGTGAACAGCGCATTGGTGAATGAACCGAAGAACTTCGGCATGCCGGGCAGAAAAGTCGCCACTAGCGATCCGAGTAACAGCGGCACGATCATCATCCCGCCGGGTACGCGCTCGATTGCGCGCTTTATATGTATTTGGGCCATGCAAGTCTCCTGATTGATCGGCAGAATGATCGAATCAGTCACTTATTTGATTGAATCGATCAAATTAGATGGTACCTCTTCGCCGATGAATGCGCAAATCGAGCATTTTATTGATCGATTCGCGCAGGGCGGTGACTTGGGAATGGGGTCGGAGTTCGGAGCGGAGAAAACGTCGGTTTTCCACGGTCGCGCGTGTTCGAGCGCGTGGCGAGCGTCACGTAGGCAATGAAGCGCTGGCGGGAGCAGACCGGATCAATGACGCTTCGCTACGGCGCAGCCCGTTTGGTGATTCACTGCGATATCCAGCGTGGTCTTGGCTTCTTCGACCCGGCATTCGCTCGGTAATGCCACACCGTTCTTGACCGCTGTCATCTCGGCGAGGATCGACACCGCGATTTCCGGTGGCGTACGGCTGCCGATATAAATACCAACCGGCCCGCGCAACCGGGCAAGTTCATGTTCGTTGAGATCGAAATGCGTTTCGAGCCGCTCGCGTCTTGCGGCGTTGTTCCGGCGCGAACCTAACGCGCCTACGTAGAATGCGGGCGTTCTGATCGCCTCCATCAACGCGAGGTCGTCGAGCTTCGGGTCGTGCGTGAGGGCAATGACCGCGCAGCGCTCATCGAGCTTCATGTCGAGCACGGCGTCGTCGGGCATCGAACGCACGAGTGTCGTGCCCGGTACGTGCCAGCCGTCGGTGTACTCCTCGCGTGGATCGCACACGGTCACCTGATAGTCGAGGCCGAGTGCGATCTGGCAAAGATAGTTCGAGAGCTGACCGGCACCGATCACGAGCATCCGGTAACGCGGACCGTGACTGGTCAGCAGCCGGTGCCCGTTGAAATCGGTGCCGTCCGTCGAGCGCGCCAGCACGAGTCTCGCCGCGCCGGTTTCCATGTCGAGCGAGCGCGCGACGAGCTGCCCGGCAGCTACCCGGCGAAGCAGATCGTCGATGCCGCTCGCGCGCGTCAGCGGCTCGAGCACCAGCTCGATCGTGCCGCCGCACGGCAATCCGAAGCGATGCGCCTCGTCGGCGGAGATGCCGTACTTCACGGCTTCCGGGACCGTCTGCTCGATGCCGAGCCGGCGCACGCGCTCGATCAGGTCGTCCTCGATGCAGCCGCCGGATACCGAGCCGACCACCGCGCCGTCTTCGCAGATTGCCAGCATCGCGCCTTCGGGCCGCGGCGATGAACCCCACGTCCTGACCACGGTGACAAGCAGCACCCGACGGCCGCTTTCGATCCAGCGAGCGCTCGCCTTCAGCACTTCGAGATTGACGCTATCCATGAGAATAAACACCTGTTGGAGTCACCGGTCCCGCACCGGCGCCGTATGACAAGGCCTGGGAAGACACTCGCTAGTGTCGCGACAGCGCCGAGCGCAACGACATTTCTCGCGCTGCTTCTGGGGTGATGGTTCTGTTGAGCATGAAGCAGGCGACACCGGCCGCCAGCATAGGCAGCGCACCGAGAAGAAAGATCGTTCCGATCGGCGTTCCGACGGCGATCAGGACACCGGCGAGCAGCGGGCCGACGATGGCGCCGATGCGCGCTACCGCGAAGGAGGCGCCGGTCGCGGTCGAACGGATGAAGGTCGGATAGATCATGCTCGAAATGGCATTGAGGCCGATATTCCCGCCAAGGACCAGCAGACCCGAGACCAGCGCCATCGCCATGGTGAGACCGGCGCCGGTACCGGCGCCCATTCCGACGGCCAGCCCGAGGGCCGCCACCGGAATGGCGCCGAGGATCATCGTCAGCGTCATCACCGATACGCCCTTTTTGTCGATCATCCAGCCGAAGAACCAGCTGAAGCCTGCACCCAGCTGGAACAGGGCCTGGCTGCGGGCCGCGTTGGCGAAGCCGATTTCATCGGTCAGCAGCGTCGTCATCCATTGCGACAGGAAGAAGTGGGTGACGAAGGAAAAGCCAAGCGCCAGCCACAGGAAGCCTGTCATGGCGGACCGGCCCTCGGTGAAGAGGTGCCTTACCGGCACCCCCGTGCGCGCCTGCTCCTGGATGGTGAAGCGCGTGTCGTCCGCGAATTGCGCGCTCGGCTTCAGCTTGCGGGCATAGGCGAGGATGCGCTCGCTGGTGGGGTTGCGCAGGGCCAGGTAGCGGATGGATTCAGGCAGGCCGGCGAACAGGACGATGCCCACTACCACGGCGCCGGCGCCGCCGACGTAGAAGACCGAGCGCCAGCCGTAGGCGGGGATGATCTCCGCCGCGAGAAGGCCGCCGCCGGACGAGCCGGCGGTGTAGCCGAGATAGAGCAGGGTGATAATCAGCCCGCGCTTACCCGAGCGGGCATAGTCCGTGATCAGCGAGACCGCCATCGGCATGCCGCCGCCGATGCCGAGCGCGGCGCAAAAGCGCAGGATCGACAGTTCGACCAGATTGTGGGCGAAGGGCACGGCGAAAGTGAAGGCGCCGAACAGCGTGGTAGCCAGCAGGATGGCGCGCCGCCGGCCGATGCGGTCAGCCAGCATGGCGAACACGACCGAACCTGCCATCCAGCCGATGATGCTGATGTTGAACACGGGCGTCATCAGGGCCCGGTTGATACCCCATTCCTTGATGATGCCGGGGGCGGCGTAATTCAAAGCCTGATTGTCGAAGCCGTCCGCCAGCATGACGAGGGCGCACAGAACGAAGAGGGTCACGGTGAACCAGCTGCGCTCCTGTGTCTCGACGACGTGGGCGATATCGACGGTATTCTTTTGAGTCATGGCGGTCTCCGGATGCCTCTGCTCCAGGGGTTGTTGACGTTCAGCGGGCGCGTTGAGACTCACTCGCTGTGACCACCCGAGGCTTCGCGCACCGGTGTTTCCGGCTTCACGCCGCCACGCCGGTTGGCCCAGGTGCGCTCGCCCGTCTCGCGCCAGCCGCCGGAGGTCGCCGCTTCTGCATACTCATCCCAGCGCTTGTCCCAGTCGCCCAGGTGATAGCCGTGCCATGGCGGCTGCGGCGTGAGGGCAGGGAGTTCGAGTTCTTCCCAGATCTTGCGTGCCGCGCTCATGTACTGCTCCTTCGGCAGGGCCAGCGGCGGCATGGCGTGCTTCAGCGTCGCGTCGATCAGCAGCGTACTTTCGAGCGGCGCGCGACCGGACTTGGGGCCGTGGCCGCTGGCGCGATAGGGCGTCACGTGCAGGTCATGGGTGAAGTCGGCCCGATAGGCCAACGACCAGAAGATCGCATCGGCATTTTCCGGGTTGATGTCCTCGGAGACCGCGATGACCAGCTTGCCGCACTGCGCCTGGAGCGTCGCGGCCCCTTGCAGACCGCGCCAGACCTCGGCCTGCGGCGTGCCGCGCGCAAACTGCAGGAAGATCACCTTGCGCAGATTGGTCAGCGGCTCGTGCATCACCACCCGCTCGATGCCGCGCACACCCATCGCCTTGCGCAGATGCTCGAGGTACAGAGGCTCGTAGGCCACCTTCTTCAGCACGGAGCTTTCGCTGGGCGTGACCTGACTGATGATCGAGACGAAGACGGGCTTCTTCTTCATCGTGATCGCGGTGACGTGCATGGACATGTTGTAGTCTTCGAGCGCGATGTGACCGTGGCTTTCGCCAAACGGACCTTCGGGCTCCAGCGCGTCGGTGTCGATCAGGCCTTCGATCACGATTTCGGCATCGGCGGGAACGACGAGATCGATGGTTTTGCAGCGCACCACCTCGACCGGCGCGCGCATCAGGCCGCCGGCAACGGCCATCTCGTCCTGATCGATCTGGAGCTTCTGCGGCCCGGTGAACAGCACGGCGGGCGCGCAGCCTAGCACGATGGCACACGGCATCTGCTGGCCCCTCGCCCGATATTTCTCCCAATGGAGATAACCACCGGCTCCGGACAGGCGGCTCGCCATACGCACACCGAGCCGGTTCTCCGACTTCAGCGCGGCGCGGTAGGTGCCCATGTTCTGCACGCCGCTCTCGGGATCTTTGGTCACGCAGAGCGTCGCGGTCAGATAAGGCGCCGCGTCGAAGCCGGGCGTGGAAACCGGCACCGGCAGGCGCGACAAACCTTTTTCCTTCAGCGCATCGCCGCTGATCACGACCTCCTGGCAGCGCGCGTGCGACACCATCACCGGTGGAACCGGCTCGGCGATCGCTTCCGTCCACGCCCTGCCGATCTGCTCGACCGGCAGGCCCAGCCCGGTTGCGTAGATCTCCGGCGAGGCGGCAAGCCCGCCGATCAGCACCGGGATGTCATAAGTCTGGCCGTCGCCGTCGACTACGTTGGTGAACAGGAAGGCGCGGCGCTGATCTTCGTGCAGCCCGCCCTGGAACTGCCAGCGCGCGAGCGGGTGGAGCTCCGTATCCTTATTGATCGGCCGCTCGATACGGGTCAGCAGCCCCTTGGCCTCCAGCCTGGCGATATGTTCCTGCAGATCGCGGGGGGCGCCGCCGGTAGCGGCCGCTTGAGAAAGATCGTGAAGCGATGACGACATTCTGTCTCCTTGATATGAATCCCAGTGGGCGGGTGAATTTGCATGATTGTATGATTGCATGCCGGCGTTGTGACTGTCAACGCGGCTTTACCCACTGCGCGTGGCGTGTGGACTGCTGTCGAACGGTTGCTGGGCGTCGGTTTTGGCGTGATGAGTCCGGCTGCCAACTGGCAGCCGAAGCCGCATCGCTCAGAGACCGCCCATGCACAAATACTTGATCTCGAGATATTCCTCGATGCCGTACTTCGAGCCTTCGCGGCCCAAGCCGGATTGCTTGACGCCGCCGAACGGCGCGACTTCGTTCGAGATCAAGCCGGTGTTGATGCCGACCATTCCATATTCGAGCGCCTCCGACACGCGCCAGATCCTGCCGATGTCGCGGCTGTAGAAGTAGGCGGCAAGACCGAATTCGGTGGCGTTCGCCGCTTCGATCGCCTCGTGCTCGCCGTGAACGCGGAAGACCGGGGCGACCGGGCCGAAGGTCTCTTCGGTCGCGAAGCGCATCGATGCGGTCACGCCCTCGACCACGGTCGGCTCGAAGAAGAGTGTGCCGGCTGCATGACGCTTGCCGCCGGCGAGCACGCGTGCGCCGTGCGACACCGCGTCGGCAATGTGCGCTTCGACCTTCTCGACGGCAGCCTCATTGATGAGCGGGCCTTGCATGACGCCGGTCTCGAAACCGTTGCCGACCTTGATGCGGCTGACCGCCGCGGCGAGTTTTCGGGTGAACGCGTCGTACACGCCGTCCTGCACGTAGAAGCGGTTCGTGCAGACGCAGGTTTGGCCGGCGTTCCGATATTTCGATGCGAGCGCGCCTTCGACTGCCGCATCGAGATCGGCGTCGTCGAACACGATGAACGGCGCGTTGCCGCCCAGTTCGAGCGAAAGCTTCTTGACCGTCGGCGCGCACTGGCTCATCAACAGTCGGCCCACCGGCGTCGAGCCCGTGAACGAGAGCTTGCGCACGATCGGGTTGGCGGTCATCTCCGCGCCGATCGCGCGCGGATCGCCGACGACCACGCTGAACACCCCGGCCGGCACGCCCGCACGATGCGCGAGTTCGGCCAGCGCGAGCGCCGAGAGCGGCGTGGCCTCGGCTGGCTTCACGATCATCGCGCAGGCGGCGGCGAGCGCGGGCGCGACCTTGCGGGTGATCATCGCAGCCGGGAAGTTCCACGGTGTGATCGCCGCGCAGACACCGATCGGCTCCTTCGTCACCAGCATCCGCTTGTCGCCGGCTGGCGAGGCAAGCACGTCGCCGTCGATCCGCTTGGCCTGCTCGGCGAACCATTCGATGAACGACGCCGCATAACCGATCTCGCCCTTCGCTTCGGCGAGCGGCTTGCCTTGCTCGGCCGACATGATGATCGCGAGGTCGTCGGTGTTTGCGATCATCAGCGCGTGCCAGCGCTTGAGGACCGCCGCGCGCTGCGCCGCGGTGAGTGCGCGCCAGCCGCGCTGCGCGCGTTCGCCGGCTTCGATCGCGCGGCGTGTTTCGACGCCGGTCATCAATGGCACGTCGGCGATCTTCTCGCCGGTGGCGGGATCATTGACGGCGAATGTGCGGGCATCGTCGGCACTACACCATGCGCCGTCGACGTAGGCGAGCGTGTGCAACAGGCTCGGGTCGGCGAGCCGGGAAAGCGGATTGGATTCAGTCATGATCGTCGCAAAGGGCGGGCCGCCGACGCGCGCGGCGCGGCGGTCCTGTGATGTTGATGAAAGCGGGGGGCGCCTGCGTTACTGCCGCATGACCGGCTTATTGCGGCTCTTTCCAGCGCTTGACCACACCGGTATCGATGTCGAACAGATCGAGCATGCGGCCGATCGTGTGATTGACGATGTCGTCGATCGTTTGCGGTTTCGAGTAGAACGCCGGGACGATCGGCGCGATGACCGCGCCCATGTCCGAGAGCTGCACGAGCGTGCGCAGGTGTCCTCCGTGTAACGGCGTCTCGCGCACACCGAGCACGAGACGCCGGCGCTCCTTCAACACGACGTCGGCGGCACGGCTGATCAGCGAGCTCGTAATGCCGGTGGCGATCTCGCTCATCGAGCGCACCGAGCACGGCACGATCAGCATGCCCTTCGTCTTGAACGAGCCCGAGGAAATGGCCGCGCCGATGTCTCCGGGCGAATACCAATGCGACGCACGCGCGCGCAGATCGGCCGCGCGGATGTCCGTTTCGTAGGTCATCGTCAACTCGGCGGCCTTGCTGATCACGAGATGCGTCTCGACGCCCGCCTCGGCGAGAAGCTCGAGCGCGCGAATCCCGTAGATCACGCCGGATGCGCCGGTGATGCCGACGATGATCCGCTCAGGAGTACTGTTATTCGTCGTCACGATCGCCCTCGACGCCGCGTACCGGCGAATTCGGCTCGACGCCGCTGCGGCGGCGCGCCTGATAGGACGCGTCGCGCTGCATCCATTCGCCGCGCGTCGCCTGCTCGGCGTTGCGGTCCCATTCCTCGGTCCAGTCGCCGAGCGAGTAGCCGTACCACGGCGACTCCGGCTTCAGCTTCGGCAGCCCGAGACGTTCCCACAGCACCTTCGCGTTCTCCATGTATTCCTTCTTTGGCAACGCGAGTGGCGGCATGGGCGTTTTCATCGTCGCGTCGATCAGCATGGCCGAATCGAGGCCGGTAGCGTGATCCGAGCGCGGACCGTGGCCCGGCTCGCGGTACGGAATCAGCTTCACATCCTCGACCGGATTGCAGCGATAGCCCATCGCCCAGAACACGGCGTCCGCGTTGTCCGGATCGATGTCGTCATCGATTGCGATCACGAACTTGCCGATCGCGGCCTGCAGCGACATCGCGCCGTACAGCGCGCGCCAAACCTCGGTGCGTTTCGCGCCGCGCTCGAACTGCAGGAATACGAAGCGCCGCAAATTCGTGAGCGGCTCGTGCAGCGACACCTTGCGGATGCCGCGAATGCCGAGATGGTCGCGCAAGTGGCGCAGGAACATGGGCTCGTAGGCGAGACGTTTGATGACGCTCGATTCGGACGGCGTGACCTGCGAGATGATCGATGTCAGCACGGCGTCCTTGCGGCGCGTGATTGCCGTAACCTCGATGGAAAGGTTGTAGTCTTCGAGCGCGACGTAACCGTGGCTTTCGCCGAACGGACCTTCCGGTTCGAGATACTGCGGATCGACGTAACCTTCGACGACGACTTCCGCCTCGGCCGGCACCAGCAGATCGACGGTGCGGCCCTTGACGACGCGGATCGGCGCACCGGCGAGGCCGCCGGCGACGCTCAGTTCATCGACGTTCGGGCGCAATTTCTGCGGGCCCTGGAATGCGACGAGGGGCGGCGCGCCGAGCACGATGGCGACCGGCATCTTCTCGCCCTTCGCTGCATACTTGCGCCAATGGTCGAGACCGCCCGCGCGCAGGTTCACGAGCATCATCATGCCGAGCCGCGTGGCCGATTTCAGGTGGCCGCGATAGGTGCCCATGTTCTGCACGCCGGTTTCCGGATCGCGCGAGATCACACCGGTCATCGTCATGTACGGCGCGGCATCGAAACCCGGCGTCGAGATCGGCAGCGGCAGCGATTCGAGGCCGTTGCCCGGACCTTCGAGGTCGCGGCCTTCGATCACGATGTCATGCACGGGGCCGCTTTCAACGACGACCGGGGGCACCGGATGATCGATCGCGCGGTTCCACGCGTCGCCGATGTCGTCGAGCGACGGCACGTTCATGCCGATCCGGTAGATCTCCGGATTCGCGGCGATGCCGCCGACGATGACCGGAATGTCGTACTTGCGGCCCTTGCTATCGACGATATTCGTAAAGAGGAAGGCCTTGCGATCGGCTTCCGGAATGCCGCCGCGGAACTGCCAGCGCACGAGCGGATGCATCTCGGTGTCCTTGTTCACCGGCTCGTCGATCCGGTACAGCAGGCCCGCGGCTTCGAGGCGCGCGATGTGTTCGTGCAGGTCCGCGTACCCAGCGTGCGCGGATGACGTGGAAGTGGTGTCTTGATCAGCCATGACTGGAAGTCCCATGAAGCGCCGCGTTGCGCTGCGCCTCTATTGCTTGAAGTATTGCCCGACGCGGGCAGGGTATTGCGTGTCCGATCCGTTTCGTACGCGCCGCACGCGCAAGGCGCGGCGGCACTTCGGCGGGTTGTCAGCGGCGCATCGACGTCATTGCGTTGGCGAGCGACGCGCCCGCCACTTCGCTCGCGAGCGAGAAGTCGGGAATCGTGATCTCGCGGAAGTACGTCTTCAGCGTCGCGATGGCGATCCGGTCGCGCGAGCAGATCGAGGCAACCATCGCGTCCGCCCGCTCGCTCAGGCTCGCGCCCGGCACGACTTCGGCGACGATGCCCCACTCGCGCGCATTCGCGGCATCGATGGTTTCGGTCAGGTAGACCATGTGCGCGGACGCCTTCGGTGGCACTTTGTGGCGCAGCACGGAGAGCACGAGCGTCGGCGGCAGGTTTTTCTGCAGTTCGGGCAGGCTGAAGCGCGCGCGGTCGGAGGCGATGGCCATGTCGCACGCGGTGACGAGCGCACAGCCAAACCCTTCCGCATCGCCTTGCACTTCGGCGAGAAGCGGCACCTCGCTCTCGTGCATCGCGCGGTAGACGTCGAGAATCGGATCGGCCACGTTGCGACGGAACTGCGCGGACGTCGGCGGCGTTGCCGACGGCGCGCCGACCGCGCGGCCGCGGCAGAACGCGGGACCGGACGCGCGCAGGCGGATGATTTTCACGCCGCTGTCGCGGCCGGCCTTACGGATCTCGGCGGCGAGCGCGCGCATCGCGTCGAGCGTGAGCATGTTGCCGAGCTCGGGTTGGTCAAGGGTGATCCGGTATTCGGATTCGTGGAGCGCTGCGGTGAATTCGGTCGTCATGGAGAAAAGGTCCAAACAATGAAAACAGGGGATGAGCGCCCGCGCTGAGCGAGCACCCGCGCAGGTCAGCGCGCGTAGGCGCCGGCCTCCTTGAGCTTCTGGAAAACACGCTGCGGGACGAGCGGCGCTTCCGTGAATTCGACGCCGTATTCCGAAAGCGCGTCCTCGATCGCCGCGACGATCGCCGCCGCGGCTGGAATCGTGCCGCCTTCGCCCGCGCCCTTGACGCCGAGCGGATTCAGCGGCGAGGGCGTTTCGAGGTGCACGATGTCGATGTTCGGCACGTCGGTTGCCATCGGCAGCAGGTACTCGCCGAAGTTGGTCGTGGTCGGCTGGGCGTTCTCGTCGTACTGCATCCATTCGAGCGTCGCGTTGCCGATGCCGTGCGCGACCGAGCCGATCACCTGGCCGTCGACCAGCAGCGGGTTGATGAGCTTGCCCGAGTCGTGCGCCATCACGTAGTTGAGGATCGTGATGTGGCCGGTCTCGCGATCGACTTCGAGCTCGACGACGGCCGTACCGTTGCAGTATGTCGACTGCGCGGGTGAGAAATACTTCGTCTCTTCGAGGCCGGCGGTGAGGCCCGCCGGCATGGTGAAGCCCGGCATACCCTGCGAGATTTTCGCGAGCTGGCCGTAACTCATGCGTTGCTCGATGCCCGAGCGGCGCGCCACGTGGCCTTCGGCAAGTACGAGGTCGTCGATTTCGCATTTCCACAAGTGGGCGGCAAGCGTGAACATCTTGTCGCGCACGGCCTGAGCGGCGATGTAGACCGAATTGCCGGCATTGACCGTCGCGCGGCTTGCGAACGTGCCGACGCCCATCGAGATGCCGCCCGTGTCGCCGGTGACGACGTCGATCGTTTCGAGAGGTACGTTCAGTTCCTCGGCGCAGATCTGCGCAAAGGTCGTCTTGTGGCCCTGGCCTTGCGGCGATGCGCCGGTGATCACGGTGACGCGGCCGGTTGCCTGCACGCGCACCGTCGCGCCCTCGAACGGGCCCATGCCGGTGCCTTCGACGAAGCTCGCCATGCCGATGCCGACGAAGCGGCCCTGGCGGCGCGCGTCAGCCTTGCGTGCGGCGAAGCTCGCGTAGTTCGCGCGTTCGAGCGCCGCTTTCTGGCAGGCCGGATAGTCGCCGCTGTCGTAGCGCAGCGGGCTGCCGTCGCGGTAGATGAAGCCCGCGTCATACGGCATCTGCTCCGGCTGGATCAGATTGCGCCAGCGCAACTCCGCGCGGTCCATGCCGAGTGCGCGGGCGGCCTTGTCGAGAATCCGCTCCATTGCGAATACCGCCTGAGGACGGCCCGCGCCGCGCACCGGCGAGGTCGCGCATTTGTTCGTGTAGACGACGTCGAGCCTGGCGCCCATCGCGGGGATGACATACGGGCCGGGTGTCGTCGTGATCGAGATGTACGGCGTGATGATGCCCCACGGCAGGAACGCGCCGTTGTCGTGCACCATCTCCAGCTTGACGCCGCGAATCTTGCCGCTGGTATCGAGCGCCATGCGCACGGTCCACCACTGGTCGCGCTCCTGCGTGACGGCAAGGAAGTGCTCGCGCCGGTCCTCGATCCATTTGACGGGACGCTTGAGCGCGACCGCCGCGATCGCGACGAGCGCCTCTTCCGGATAGAACGGCAGCTTCGGACCGAAGCCGCCGCCGACGTCGTTCATCAGCACGCGCAGTTTCTCGGCATCCCACTCGAGCAGCTCGACGAGGTTCTTTTTCTCGTGGTGCGGCGCCTGACCCGACGACCAGACAGTCAACTCGCCGTTGGTGGAATGGTATTCGGCGATGTACCCGCGCGTTTCCATCGGATGCGCGGAACCGCGGTTCTGCCAATACGTCTCCTCGACGACGTGCGGCGCGTCGTTGAAGGCTGCGTCGATGTCGCCGAACCCCATTTCGATATGTGCGACGACGTTGTCTTTCGCGTCGGTGTGGCAGAGCGGCGAGTCCGGACGCAGTCCATCGCGACAGTCGGCGACGGCGGCCAGCGTGTCGTACTCGATCTCGATCAGACCGCAGGCGTCTTCCGCGATATAGCGGTTGTCCGCGACGACGAACGCCACGGCTTCGCCCGCGAACGTGACTTCCGTCGAGGCGAGCAGTTCCTGGGTGCGCTCGAAGCGGATCGCCGGGTTGGGCAGCATCGACGGCGCGCGGCCGCGCGCACGGCCGCTCAGGTCCGCGTGCGTGTAGACGGCGTGCACGCCCTTCAGTTCGCGGGCGGCCGTGCAGTCGATCGAGACGATCTTCGCGTGCGCGTGCGGGCTGCGCAGCACCGCGGCCTGCAGCATGTTGGGAAGGTGGACGTCGTCCACGTAGGAGCCTTGGCCCTGCAGCAGCTTCTTGTCTTCGGTGCGCATGACGCGCCTGCCGATGTAGCGCTGATCAGTGGGGGCGCCCTTCAGGTCGGAAATGTCCATCGTGTTACTCCGTGGCTTGGAGCGCCGGCGCGGCGGCACGCTGGTCGCGGATGCGCTGCGCGGCGAGCAGGGCAGCGGCGACGATCGGCTGGTAGCCGGTGCAGCGGCACAGGTTGCCCGTGATCGCTTCGCGGATCTCGGCTTCGCTCGGCGAATCCGTTTCGTTCAACAGTTCGGTCAGCGTCATCAGCATGCCGGGCGTACAGAACCCGCATTGCAGCGCGTGCGTTTCGGTAAAGGCCTTTTGCAATTCGTTGAGCGTGCCATCCGCGTGAGCAAGCCCTTCGACGGTGGTCAGCGAGCGGCCGTTCACCTGGGCGGCGAGCGTCAGGCAGGCGCGCGCGGTGCGGCCTTCGATCAGCACGGTGCAGGCGCCGCACACGCCGTGTTCGCAACCGTAGTGCGTGCCGGTGAGATCGAGGTCGTGACGCAGGAAGTCACCGAGCATGCGCCGCGATTCGACCTCGCGCTCATAAGCGGTGCCGTTGACGACGACTCTGACGGTTCGAGTCTCCATGTCTATCTCCTTTGTCACTCTACGATTGTCTTGCGACGCGCGAGAACGCTGTCTTCAGCGCTCTTTCGGTCAGGACGCCAGCGAGATGCTGGCGGTAGTCGGTACTCACGTGCGCGTCGGTCATCACGTCGAGCGCGCGCGCGGCGTCGCTCGCGATGCGCAACGCGCTGTCGTCCATCGGATGGCCGCGCAGGGCGGTCTCGACGTCGTGCATCCGCACGGGGCCGGCAGCGACGCCGCAGACCGTCAGCGAAACGCGCTCGAGGCGCCCTTGCGCATCAGCGGTACAGAGCGCCGCGACGCCGACGATGGCGTAATCGCCATGGCGCCGCGCGAACTCTTCGAATGCGTAGCCATGGCCTTCGGGCCAGATGTCGAGCGAGATACCGGCGAGCAGGTCGCCTTCTTCGAGCGCGGGTGTCATGTACATCAGCGCCCACTCGGACATCGGCAGCTCGCGGGTCGCGACTGCGCCGTCTTCGTAGCGAGCGATCGTCAGTACACCGTCGAGCGCGGCGGTGAAGCACGGCTGCTCCGACGACGGATCCAGCTGGCACAGGCTGCCGCCAAGCGTGCCGCGGTTGCGGATCTGCTTGTGGCTCACGAGCTGGTACGCCTCGCGGATCAGCGGCGCACGTTTCGTGACGAGCGGCGACAGTTCGATGTCGCGCTGCCGCGCCATGGCGCCGATATGAAGGCGGCCGTTGCGCTCCTCGATGCGGGTCAGCGCCTCGACGCCGTTCAGGTCGATCAGGTGACTCGTCATCAGATACCGGAAGTTCATCATCGGCATCAGCGACTGGCCGCCGGCGAGCACGCGCGCATCCTCGAGCGTGCCGAGCAACTGCGCGGCTTCATCGACGGTGGTCGGCGCGTGATACTGGAATTCACTGGGTTTCATGCGTGCTCCGATAGTGCGGCGGTGACTTCGTCAATGATGCTGCTTGACCCCGAAGAGCCGCGCGAAGAAATTCCGGATCGACTGCCACATCGCCTTGCGCACGAGTGCGCCGGCGTCGAGAGGCGCGACCGGCGCCGGCGCGGGCGGCGGGCGGCGCGTTTCGGTGGCCTGCCTCGGCGCATCCGGTTCAGCGGCCGTGTTCGTCGCGCCCTGCTCACTAGCGGGGTTCGGCTCGGCGGCCTGAGCGGCTTGGGCGGCGTGTGCCGCGTCCGCCTCCATGAGTGCAGCCAGGTTTTTTGCGAACTGGTTCAGCATTTGCTGCGAGAGCGCCTCGATCATCCCGGCACCGCGTCCATACTGCGCGACCGTGCCCGAGAGGTTGACGTCCGAGACCACGTCGACCCTGGTCTTGCCGCCGCCCGCGTCGGTGACCACCGCGTTGATCTGCGCATCGGCGCCGCCACGGCCTTTTGTGTCGGTGCCGCTTGCGGACACGACGACGGTGCGCTCGGCGTCGTTCTGTTCAGCAATCTTGAATTTGCCCGCGAACTTCAGCGTGAGCGGGCCGAGCTTGACGGTGAAGCCGCCCTTGTAGCTGCCGTCGGGCTGCTGTTCCTTGAGTTCCGCGCCCGGAAAACACGGTGCGGACCGTTCGATGTCGATCATGGTCTTCCAGACATCCGAGGGCGGTGCATCGACGGTGAAAGACGAACGGATTGTGATTGCCATACTGCCTCCTTGGGGCGGTCGGCCCGTGCGGGCGCCGCTCCGTTTATCTGATCGCTACTGAGCCGCGCGGCGCGTGACACTGTCCCCACGCGCGGGCGGCCCGGGTTTCATTTCATGGCGCGAGGGTCGACAGAAAATCGTCGAATACAGTCGCGAAGTCTTCACGCATGTCGAACGCTCCAAAGTGCGCCGCGCCTGGAATCACGACGAAACGGCTGTTCGGCAGCGCCTGGGCGATCTTCTGCGATACCGCCGGCGCAATGCTCGCGTCGGCATCGCCCGCGACGACGAGCGCCGGTGCCGACACGGCCGCCAGTTCGTCGAGATTGTCGAGTTGCGAGATCGCCTGCCAGTTTGCGCTCCAGCTGTACCAGTCGTCCGCTGCGAGCCGCGTGCGACACTTCTGGAGAAGGTCGGGACGTGGCGTGTCTGCGGCGAACCAGCGCGTGATGGTGTCGTCGATCACTTCGGACATCGAACCGCGCCGGCTCATGTCGCCACGCGCGAGAATGCGTGGGCGCACTTCGTCAGGGAATCCGCCGGCCGTTGCGCAGAGAATCAGCGCACGAGCGAGCTCGGGGAACTGGATCGCCACGCGCTGCGCAATCATGCCGCCCATCGATACGCCAATCAGGGCGGCACCCGTCAGGCGTTCCTGACGCAACACCGCGGCGACGTCGGCCGCATGATCGGCGAGCGTGATGGGAGCGAGGACACCGCTGGAGTCACCGTGGCCACGGAGATCGATCACGACGACGTCATACGACCCGGCCCAGTGCTCGACGTATTCGTCCCACCAGCTTCGGTCGACGCCGATCGGGTGAAGCAGAACCAGCGGCCGGCCCGTCCCGCGACGGGAGTAGGCAATGCGGCCAGCCGGGATTTCACAGAAAGTTGAATGGGACATGAGCTATACGGGTAATGCGCGGGGGGCGACAGATGCTTCGCACCATCGGCTACCGGGTCGGCCACCCACAGCGCGAAACGCCTGCTACCCACTGGACCACCAGGCATGCGCGCCTGGGATGGGATGACGAACTGCGCGGCGCCTGCACGACGCGCACGCCGCCTTCAGGCAGCAGTGATTTTTGCCTTCTGGTCGAGCACGACAGCCTTCGCGCGACGCAGCCCTTCGGCTGCGACCGGAATGCCTGCATACACGCCGGCCTGCAGCACCACCTCGGCAATTTCTTCTTCCGTCACACCATTGTTTAGCGCGCCACGCGTATGCACTTCGAACTCGTGCCAGCGGCCGAGCGATGCCAGCATCGCGAGATTCAGCATGCTGCGCGTCGCGCGCGGAAGGCCCGCGCGGTTCCAGACGTTGCCCCAGCAAACGTCTTCCGTGTATTCGAGGAACACAGTGTCGAACAGATGGGGGTTGGCGTTGCTCTGCGTGTGGCTGCCACCCAGCACTTCCTTGCGGATCTTTGCGCCGATGGCGCGGCGCTCCGATAGCGTGATGTCTTCCATGAGTATCCTCTGGTTTATCCAACGGTTGTAGGATTGTATAATGGTAGGCAGTATCGGAGCTTAGTTGACGAATGTCAATATGATTGTATTACGGGATTCGGTCTAGCTCCCATTAATTGATATGACAAAGGGATGGAATGAACACCAACAGACTGGTAGTGCGGCCGGTGGCAACGCTGCGTCAGCAAGTGATCGACGGTTTGCGCGCATGCATTAGCGACTTGACCTTCAAGCCGGGCGACCGGTTGATCGAGCGCGAGTTGTGCGAAATGCTTGGCGTGAGCCGTACGCTCGTTCGTGAGGCACTGAGCCAACTGGTGGCCGAGGGGCTTGTGCAGATCATTCCGCATAAAGGCCCGATCGTCTCAGTGATGACAGGAGAGGAGGCAAGAGGCCTCTATGAAGTGCGTGGGGTCCTCGAGGCGCTCGCGGGCAGGCAGTTCACCGAGCGGGCGACGGACAATCAGCGTGTCGCGCTGAAGCAGGCGTTGAACGAACTCGCGTCGATACGGGACATGCGCGGTGAGGAGGTCACCATGCTCTTCCTGAAACAGAAGGCACGGTTCTATGACGTGATACTCGAGGGCGCCGGCAACCCGGTACTCACGGAGATGCTACGTCTCGTCCATACGCGAGTCATGATGCTGCGCGCGACGACGCTGTCGCAGGAAGGGCGCCTCCCGCAAAGCTATGACGAAATTGCTACGATCGTCGACGCGGTCATGCGCAACGACGCCGACGCAGCCGCGGCGGCGTGCAAGCGCCATGTCGAACAAGCTGAACGGCTTGCTGTCGAAGTGCTCGCCGTGGCGGCCAACTAGGTCAACGACACACGCCGCGCGTCTGCCGCTTTCCTTCGTGCCCGAAGCGTCAGGCAGGAACTGAAATTTTTTCGCCGCGCGGCGTGTCCCCTTCCAGCCCGCGCCAGTCCTGTCCGACCAGCGGCTTGCAACGCCACGCAGTTTTCCTGCTCATTCGCGTCTTCATCGCTTTCCCAGCGGGCCTTTCGGCCCCGGCTCCCCGCCCCATGCGGGCGGTGTGAATCGCCCGTTCCTTCTTGTCTCCCCTTAGGACGCCATGCTATGGCGCCCATGCACTGCCTAGAGAATTGTTAGACAGTAATACAATAATCCGTATTGCAATCTAATTGCATTACGCTATACTGCGCCGAATGATGAATCGGGCATACGATCCGTGTCGGGCAAGTCGCTCGCCTTTGCGGCAGAAAATCAGGAGACAGGAACGATGGGTATAACCCAAGGCGCCAAGGCGGCGTCGGCGGCTTCGGCCGAGCCGCAGGGACTCGGGTTGTCGCGCTATCAGTGGCTGGCGCTGATTTCGGCGTTCCTCGGCTGGATGTTCGACTCGATGGACCTGAATCTCTTCACGCTCGTACTCGTGCCGAGCGTCGGCCAGCTGTTGCACAGCACGGACGCTACCGAAATCAGCAAGATCGGCAGCTATATCATTTCGGGCAAGCTGCTCACGTGGGGCATCGGCGGGGTGCTGTTCGGCGTGGCCGCGGACCGCTTTGGCCGCTCGCGCGTCATGGGCTGGACCATCGTCATCTACGCGGCCTTCACCCTGCTGAGCGCATTTTCGAGGACGTGGCCCCAGCTTGCCATCGCACAGGCGCTGGCCGGTTTCGGCATCGGCGGCGAATGGGCGGCAGGGGCCGCGCTCGTGGCCGAATCGTGGCCCGGCCGGCAACGCGCCCGCGCCATGCAGATCATGCAGATGGCGTTCGCGTTTGGCTTTCTCGCGGCGGCGCTCGACAACCTGCTGCTCGGCCGCTTCGGCTGGCGCGTCGTACTCGGCGTGGGCGCGGCGCCCGCGCTCGTCACGATACTCGTGCGCCGCTTCGTGCCTGAGCCCCGACGCTGGGTGCAAGTGCGCGACAGCGTCATCGCCGAATCGGCAATGCAAACTTTCACCGCCATCTTCGCGCCCGGACTACGCCGCAAGACGATCATCGGCGTGATCGTGTCGTCGGCCGCGATGCTGGGCTGCTGGGGCGGTCTCACGTTCCTGCCGAGCTGGATTCATCAGCTGTCGGTTGTAGCCGCCGATCAGCGCGACATCAGCGGAACGGTCAGCTACGCGTTCATTCTCATGATGATCGGCGCGACGCTCGGTTACCTCACGCTGATCTGGATGCTCGATGCGCTCGGCCGCCGGATGTCGTACTTCATCTTTTCGGCAGGGTCGCTCGTGGTGTCGCTCGTGCTGTTCACGACGGTGCATGACATCAGTCGAGTGCTGTGGCTCATGCCGGTCTACGGTTACTTCGTCATTGGCGCGTTCGGCACGTTTGCCGCTTATTTGCCTGAGCTTTTTCCGACCCGTGTGCGTGCGACAGGGCAGGGCTTCTGCTGGAACATGGCCCGCGCGCTGACGAGTATCGGTCCGATCGCCGGCAATGCGGTGGTCGCGAAGTTTGGTTCGTTTCCAGCGGCATCGGCGGCGGTATCGCTGCTCTTCATCGTTGGCATGGTGTCGATCTGGTTCGGTCCCGAAACAAAGGGCGTTCCGCTCGACAATTAAGGATGACTGAAGACAGGTCGGCGGGCGATGCGTCCGCGCCGGCGATACACATGTTTCCTTCCTGCGATGACGCTTGAAGGGAAAGGGAGCGCCACGGCAGCCCGCCGCGTCGCTAGCGAGGATTTCGTTTTTGGTCTAATGGAACACACCTTGAGCACAGACACGCCGAAATCCGGCGCTTCAATCCCGGAGGCCACCGCAGAGAATCGGTCCGCGCGCGTCTTCGATGTCGGAATCAACGAGCGGCTGCCACTCTCGCAACTGGCGGTCCTTGCGCTGCAGAACGTTTTTGGAATGACGGGCATGTTTGTGTTCCCGGGACTTCTCGGCCGTGCCTTTCATTTGTCCGATCCCGAGATCGCGTACCTGTACGGGATGACCTTTATGGCGTGCGGGATTATCACGATTCTGCAATCGGTGCTGCTGCTGCGCCTGCCGATCGCGCAGGGTCCCTATGCAGGCAGCTTCGGGGCGCTCCTGACTGTCGGTCATTTGCAGTCGGGCGGCCTCGGTACGGCATTCGGGTCGTTCTTCGTCGCCTCGCTGATCTGGTGCCTCCTTACGGTGCCGATCCGCGGACGCAGCGTGGCGGGCATGTTCGCGCGGCATTTGCGCCTGCCTGTCATCTCCGGGATGATCGTCATGCTGATCGTGGTGCAGATCGCCAGCGTCGCGCTGCCGACCTGGATTGGCAGCCCTAAAAGCCCCGGCTTTCCGGTCGTGAACCTGCTTTCCGGCGCGGTTTCAGTGGCCGGTATCGTTTTCGCGATGCTGTGGGGCGGCCGCCGCCTGCGGCGCGTTGCGATCCTGCTCGGCCTCGCGCTCGGCACGCTGGCCTACACGCTGTTCGAGCCGGTTTCGTTCGCGGCGGTGGTCGCCGCGCCGCTTGTCGTCGAGCCGCGCATCTTTCCGTTCGGCTTCGGTGTGCGCATGGATCTCGTTGCGGTGTTCCTGCTCGTGCTGATTCCGGCGGGCATGGGTTCGATGGCCCTCTATCAGACAGTCGCCGATTGGGGCAAACAGACGCTGAGTCCGGGCCGCATGTCCGAAGGGCTGTTCGGCGTCGCGCTCGGCTCGGTCGTCGCGGCAGTGTGGGGTGGCTTCAGCACGATCGCATATCCGGACAACATCGGCATTCTGCGCGCGACGCGCGTCGGGTCGCGCTTCGTGACGCTTGCTGCGGGCATCCTCCTGATCGTACTCGGCGGCTGCGTGAAGTTCGACATGCTGCTCGTCGTCGTGCCGATTCCGGTGATCTCGGCCGCCGCGACGCTGCTGTTCGGTATCGTCTTCATGCACGGCGTACACATTCTCTCGCACGTCGAGTGGAACGACCGGCGGCTGATCGCGTCGGGGCTCGCGTTTCTTATTGGCCTCGGCGGTCTTTTCATCTCACCCGAAGTCCTCCATGCGATGCCGCTGATGCTCCAGCTCGTGTTTCAGCAGCCGGTGATTTCCGGCGGTCTCACGCTCGTCGTCCTGCACTCCCTGCTTTGCTCGAAGCAGCAGCCGAGCCCGCCGTCGGCCGCGCCTTCCCGCGCGCAGAACCGGGCTTAGGCAAGTCGTGAAGCATAGTCAGGCGGGGGCGTTCGGATTTTTCGACGCACTGTAATTTCTGAAGATCGTGTGCAGGCATCGAGGGAAGCTCTGCAATATATATTTAATAGTTGGTACTACATATCAATAAACATTGCTGGCGTTAGGCGCGCAATCTGGCACATGCCAACGTGTGTGAAGGCGCCCCGCTTCGCAGTCTTGAAGCCAGAGTTTGGAAGGCGGGAGACATAGATGAAAATAAAGATGGGGATGAAAGCGCTGGTGCTTGGCGCAACTCTGTTCGCTGAGGGAGCGCATGCGCAATCGAGCGTGCAGCTCTACGGGCTTCTCGATGCGTTCGTCGGCTACAAGAAGCCGATGAACGGTCAGTCGAGCGTGATCGCGGGCAACGGCGGCATGACGGCACCGTACTTTGGACTACGCGGGTCGGAGGATATCGGCGGCGGCACGAAGGTCATTTTTGACCTCGAAGGCTATTTCAACATCCAGAACGGCTCGATGGGCCGCACTGGTTTTCCGCACGACGGTCTGTTCTCGCGTAACGCGTACGTTGGGGTGAGCGGTCGGTACGGTACGGCGACGGCCGGCCTGATTCCGCCGCTCTTGTGGTTCTCGACAATTACATTCAACCCCTTTTGGAACTCATTCGTGTTCTCGCCGATCGTGCTGCACAGCTACGTCGGCGTGAATGGCCAAGGCGTATTCGGCAATGCGGGCGAGTGGTGGAACGCCGTGTATTACGCGTCGCCGTCGTTCGACGGCATCGTCGGCCGCGCCATGTACTCGTTCGGCAACGATCCGGGCCACCTCGGCCAGAACAAGTGGACTGGCCAGGTCTCATACAACAACGGCGGTTTCGCGACGTCCGTTGTGTACCAGCAGATCAAATACAGTCTGAACGCCGGCGACCTCGGCACCGTGCTACCGGGACTGAAGACGCAGTCGGTGGCGAACCTCGGGGTGTCGTACGACCTGAACTACGTGAAATTGTACGGCCAGTACCAGCACATCTGGGATTCGATCTCGAATGGCGACGTCGGCATCGATACCGGCCAGATCGGCTTCTCGATTCCAGTGGGCGTCGGCAGGATTCTTGGCTCGGACGCGTATTCAAAGAGCCGCGGCCATAGCTCGGTTTATCGCAACAGCTGGGCGCTCTCGTATGACTATCCGCTGTCGAAGCGCACCGACGTCTATGCGGCAGTACTGTCCGATCGCGCGAGCAGGATGTCGAGCGGCACCACGATCGGCGGCGGTCTGCGCACGCAGTTCTGACCGAACACCAGTGCCGACGACGCGCGCGATCCGCTGATTCAACGCCACGAGCGCGCCGCGGGCGCGCGCAATGGCAACTCGTCGCACGCAGTTCGAACTCGGCCTTCGTGCAATCCACGGTTGACGGTCCGGGGAAGTGCAGCGCACCGCACATCCCTCGCCCCACGAATTTAACGATGTCAATGGAGGAGATATGTTTGAAATTGGAGGAGCACGTAGCGGTGCGCGCAGGATCGGTCTGAGGCGCTCGCTGGCCGCAATGACCTTGTTGGGGCTTTCAGGCGGCGCCGCTCACGCGCAAAGCAGCGTGACGTTGTATGGCTCGCTGGACGGCGGCCTGCGCAATGTCGTGAACGGCACGAAGGCAGGTGGTGCGGCGCTGACGATGGCATCGAACGGCGTCTACAAATCGAATCGCTGGGGTTTTCTCGGCATCGAGGACCTGGGCGGTGGATACTATGTCCGCTTCAATCTGGAAGCGGGCTACATCCTCTCGACCGGCGCCAACAGCAGCACGACCAACCAGTTGTTTCAGCGTACGTCGACGGTCGGGGTAGGCGGCCCGTTCGGTCAGGTCAACATAGGCCATCAGTTCACGCTGCAGCACCGGCTGATCAAGGACTTCGAGCCATTCGACCTGCACTATCTGGGCATCACCGAAGCGGCAGCAATTTCGGGCGGCACCAACGGCCGCGACGACAACGCTATCCACTATCACGGCGACTTCGGCCCATGGACGGCGCGCGCGGTCTACGCACCGGGCGGCGTAGCAGGCAGCCTCGCCAGCGGTACCATGCTCGCGGGCGGTGTGAACTACCACACCAGGCTGTTCAGGTTCGGCGCAGGCTACACGCATCGCTCGAATCCGTTTTCGGCCACATCAAGCGCGTATTTTGCAAACAATCAATACACCGCGGGTGGTGCCGTGACGCTCGGTCCCGTTGATCTGATGGGCGGCTATTCGCTCGCAACACAAGCGGTTCCCTCCACTGTGCACGGCGAAACGCGCAATCAATATCTGTGGGGGGGCTTCCGCTATCACGCAACGTCGGTCTTCAACGTCACGGGCGCTTATTACGACGACAAGAACACGACGGCCGGCGTCGATGGAAGAAAGGGTGTCGCCATTCTGGGCATCAACTATGTGCTGTCGAAAAGCACCGAGCTTTACGCCGATATCGACTACACGCATTTCACCGGTGGCTACGTGACCAATGCAACACTGAACCCGTCCGGGCATGACAAACAGACAGGCGTCTCGTTCGGTATGAACCACTTTTTCTAGGGCGCGCCACCCGTGCTGGACGCGTGGAAGGCAGGCGGCGAATACCGGCGAGCCCGTGCAACACGGGCTCGCGGGATGCACTTCGACCGTTCGCGAGCGGGTTAAGTCGGCGCCGCAATCGGAGTCGGCTTTAGCAGCGTGCCCTCACGCAAAGCCGGCTTTCGAACAGGAACCGGTCGCCGTATGGCATCCATGATGCAAAAGCGTATGTCCGCCGAAATGGTCTGCACGCGTTGATGAGTCGACGTACTCTGATCCCATCACCTTGCGATAGTGTTGGTACCGCGGCCCACTTCTTCCAGCAGCCATTCTTTGAATGCCTGTACCGGCGCATGCTGCTCGCTCTCTTTTCTGTGAACAAGGTAGTACGCCAAATCGCAGCTCTGAACGTGTTCGAACGGTTTAGCAAGGCGTCCCTCCGCGAGGTCGCGCTCGACCAGCGTCGTCCTTCCGAGCGCGACGCCATTGCCAGATATTGCCGTCTGAATGACCATCGCGGAATCGTTCAATTGCAGGCCGCGATCCGTTTCGACCGAGTCACGATAGCCCGCGTGCAGCAGCCACGAGCGCCATGTGGGAAAGACACCAAAACCGCTCATCGACGTGTCATGAATCAAACGGTGATTCTTCAGATCGGACGGCTGCTTCAGGGCATTTGGACCTTCCACGAGCGACGGACTACAGACCGGGAAAAATTCGTCACGCAGCAAAAAGGTGGACATGAGGTCCGGCCACGTGCCCGCGCCGTATCTGATGCCGACATCGATGCGCGCGGAGGTGAAATCGACAAGCTGGCCGCCGGTCTCGATCCGCAGATCGTAATAGGGATGCCGGCGCTGAAACCGATCGACACGCCACAGAAGCCACTTTTCCGCAAACGCGGGTGGAACCGTCACCGTGAAAACAATGCGGGATTTACTCGCTTTCAGTCTCTCCACTGCGTTTGAGAGTAAATCGAAGCCGCCTTGCAGATCGGGAAGCGCGACACGCGCGGCATCCGTGAGCGATAGCCGTGATGGTCCCGAACTGGAACGGTGAAAAAGCTCGATGCCCAGATAGCTTTCGAGGCCGCGAATGAGTTGTCCGATTGCCGCAGGCGTCACGTTCAACTCCGCAGCGGCGGCCGTGTAACTCAAATGTCTGGCGACCGCTTCGAAGGCGCGCAGGGCGTTAAGGTTGTTCGGCGCTCGCATCGCTTCTGGTACGCGGGGAAAGTCGAAAACAGAACTGTACCGCGACATTTGCCAGAACGCCCGAGGTAGCGTTCGGCGTGACTCCGGTCACGATCGAACGCGACGCTCGACTATGCCCATCCATTAGACGGGACCGGCGCCCGCGCGGAAAGCATCCCGATACGCAAATAGCCCGGGCAGTCCGCCCGTCATGATGAACAGCACGTTCTGGTCACGCTGATAGCGCCCGGACCCGACGTCGGCGAGCAATCCTGCAAACGCCTTGCCGCCGTACACCGGATCGATGAAAAGCCCTTCGGTTGAAGCGAGCATTCTCACTGCCGAGACCATGGCCTGCGTCGGGATTCCATAGCCAGAGCCTAAAGAATCGTCGGAAAGATTCAGGTCGTCCGCGACTATTTCACACTCGGGTCTCATCAGACGCAAAGTCAGATTCGTTTTTTCCAGTGTAATGTTGCGTGAGCGATCCGCGTTGCTGAGCACCGCGTGGGCGCGAATCCTCGATGGGGCGCCTCCGAGCAAAACTTCGCCTGCAACGAGCCCTGCGTGCATACCGCCACTGCCGTTCGGCACGACGATCTCGTCAAACACGATGCCGAGGTCTTCCTCCTGAGCGTGAATCTCCCAAGCGCATTTTGCGTAGCCGAGGCACCCGACCGGGCTCGATCCGCCGAGTGGGCAAACGTACACGATATGGCCATCGGCGCGCAGTTCTTCTGCACGATTGTTCGCGAACAGTTGAACGTCGGCCGATCCCGGCAGATCATGCACGACCACACCGAGCAGATCGTTGAGCAAGGTATTGCCATTGTCGATGTAGTCACCGTCCGTGCGGTTCACTGCCCGATTCAGAATGAGTTCGCATCGCAAGCCCGCTTTCGCGGCGGCGGCGGCCGTCAGCCGCGCATGATTCGACTGCCGTGCGCCGACTGTAATGATCGTGTCAGCATTCCGGCTCAGGGCTTCGCCGACCAGGAACTCGAGCTTTCGCAGCTTGTTGCCTCCCATTCCCAATCCGGTCAGGTCGTCCCGCTTGACGAAGAGGTTGACCTTCAATTTTTCACTCAGCCGGACTAGTCGCTGTATCGGCGTGCGGCCTTCCAGCAAGCGGTACGTCGGAAGCAGACAATTGCCATCCCACGAGAGTTTGTTTTCCATAGCCACACCAAGGAGGTTCATCAAGGTCGTTGCGCTGCAGGACGATCGTCTTGCAGCGCGCCACGGCTGATCAAATCTGCGTCAGTCCACCATCGACAACGAGCTCCGAACCCGTCACGAACGCGGAGTCATCACTCGCCAGAAATAGCGCGGCAGTCGCGACTTCATGAGCCTGACCGAAACGCTTCAGAGGAACAGCGGCTTGAATCGCAGAGCCGGCAGCCGCCAGATCCTTCTCCGACAGGCCGAGTTTCTCATGAAACGGCGTCGCAATCGGACCAGGACTTACGGCGTTGACGCGGATGCCGCGCGGGGCAAGTTCTGCGCCGATTGAACGTACGAGTGAACGGGTCGCCGCCTTCGTCGCGGACAGAATGGACATGCCGGGCGTACCCACTTCATTGAGAAAGGACGTCGTAATGACAATCGATGATCCTTGCGACAGATGCGCAGCGGCCTTTTGAATCGTGAAGAACACACCGTTGAAGTTGAGCGCAAACTGCTCGCTGATCTGTTCAGCCGTGACTGCTTCGAGCGGCGCCGCCGTTCCCGCACCCGCATTCGCAAAGATCACGTCGATGCGTCCAAACGTTTCGACGACATCGGCGATAGCCTTGTCAATCTGGGCCGGGTCGCGCAAATCGACTGACAGGGTGACAGCGCCTTCACCGAGAATGCTGGCGGTATGGGCCAGCCGTTCTCCGTGCGTCCCCGTCACGACGACCGTGGCGCCTTCGCGCTGGAAAAGTTTGGCCGCTTCCAGGCCGATGCCCGAGGTTCCGCCGGTGACCAGTGCGATTTTGTTCTTGAGCTTCATGACAGATTCCCTTTGATATGTGTGACGTATCGGTAACTTCAATCGGCGTTGCGTTGCCGGTAGAGACACTATCGTCGCGGCCGTCTCCACCGACAAATGAGAAGATCTTGCCGGCCGCGAAAGAAAAACTATGCTGCGCTTCGATGAGGCGGGTGTGAGACCGGCAATCCCGCTGTCACATCCACGTCAAAGAATCTGCGGGCCCGTCCGGACCGTTCGCGCTGCCTTTCGACCGACCAACGCAAGTTGCTTGACAAACGAGCGTCTGCTTCGGACGCTGAAAAATACAAAACGCTGCGCGCACGTCAGGCGTGCACTTGAGCGTGATTCGGCCTCTACGGCGCGCGTCAGCGACTATGATGTATCGAACCATCTCCTTCGCGAGCGTTACGACCAGCGTGCCGGGTGGGCCGTTGCCGTTTCGCCTGCAATAGCGGAGCGAATTGGCATTGGTCATACGGCAATGCGAGCGCCAATGCGGCGACCTTCGAGCATTGCGTCGGCGAGCCGTTGAAAGTCTTCTACTGAATTGACAGCAGGTTCAGGTATGCGGTGTCGGGCGGGTATCGCGCGCAACACGCTGTTGATCGTCGCGCACGCGGTGGCCGCGCGGTTGACCCGGGCGAGATAAGGGTCATGTGTGCGTTGCGGCATACGGGCCAATGCCGCGATGTCCAGCGCCGTCTCCAGGCCTCATTGGAAGGAGACAAAGCGATGAACTCGAGCAGCGGGCTGTGGCGCGCGCATGGACGCGTGCTGTCGTGGCAGGGTGTGTTCTCTGTGCTGGTACTGTGCGCCATGTGGAGCGGCGGCGCGCATGCGGAGTCGGTGGGCAGTTCATGTCGCGACGCGGCATGCGGACGGCACAAGCCGCCGCCGCCGTCGAAAGCAAGCTGTCCGCAACTGAACGGGTTGACCATCCGGGCCCGCGAGATCGACCTACCGACAACGGGCGCTCTCGTCACATCGACCACACAGGTGGCAGCGAGCGGTAGCGGGCCGACGGCGACCGGGTCGTACTGTCTCGTGGCCGGCGCGATTCATCCGATCGATCGGTCCGCCCCAGACATCCTGTTCAACATCGCGTTGCCGGACCAATGGAACGGCAAGATCCTGATGCTCGGCGGCGGCGGTTTCAACGGCTCGATTCCTGCCGTGACCGATAACGTGCCGAGCGCGCCGACTAATGTGCCGGGACCGCTGTCGCGGGGCTACGCGGTGTTCGCGAGTGATTCCGGGCACGAGGCGACGAGGGGCTCGATAGACGGCGCGTTCTCCGTCAACGCCGAGGCGTATGACAACTTCATGGGTGAAGCGCTGAAGAAGACGCATGACGCGGCGCTCGTGATCATCGACAAGCGTTACGGCACGCATCCGTACAAGGCGTATTTCGCGGGTGGTTCAACTGGAGGGCGCGAGGCGCTGACCGTCGCGCAGCGCTGGCCGCAGGACTGGGATGGTGTGATCGCGTTTTACCCCGCGTATGACTTCACAACGTTGAGCCTGCAGCAGTTACGCGTGACGGAAGGCTTCGCGGCGCCGGGCGCGTATCTCGACACGGCGCAGCGCGCGTTGCTCCTGAAAGCGGTGATGCAGGCGTGCGATGGGCTCGACGGCGCCGTCGACGGGCTGGTCAGCAACGTGCAGGCGTGCAATGCGACGTTCAATCCGGCGACGGCTTACGTCGACGGCAAACGACTGCGCTGCCCCGGCGGTGTGGCGCGCAACGACACTTGTCTGTCGGACCAGCAGATCGCGGCGCTAAACACTATGAACACGCCCCTCGTGTTTGAATATCCGCTCGAAAGCGGCGAAACGCAGTACCCGGGCTTTAACGTGTATGGCGCGGATCTCGGAATGGGCAGCAGTTCTCCGCTCGAGGATACAGTCACGTTGCTCGCGTTGGGCACGACGCAGCCGTCGTACCCGCTACAGTTCACTACGATGTTCGACGGACAGATCAGCGACGAATTCGTCCGCTACACCGTAATGGGCAACCCGAACGCCAACTCGCTGATGTTCAATCCGGCGCTTGCCGGCCGATGGTCTGGGCGGATCAGCATGCTGTCTGGACTCGACGCGACCGACGCAAACCTGACGTTCTTCATGCGACGCGGCGGCAAGGTGTTAATGGCGCACGGCACTGTGGACCTCACCGTCAGCACGCGGGCAACCGAGATCTACTATCAGCGCTTGCTGTTGACCATGGGCTTTGGCGCCGTCGAGTCGTTCATGCGCTTCTACGAGATTCCGGGGCTGCAGCACGGCGTCGGCACCGCGTTCAACGCGTCGTGGGACTCGCTCACGACGCTTGAGAACTGGGTCGAGCACGGCAAGCAGCCGGTGCATGAGGTGGTCACCGATACCGCTGGCGTACCAGGACGCACGCGACCGCTGTGCCAGTATCCGGCCTGGCCTAGCTACAACGGCGCGGGCGACGTGAACAGCGCCGCTTCGTTTACCTGCGTGCAGGGGTAACGCACGCAGGCCGCGTCGCGCGAGGGGCTACCGCGCGCGTTATGTTCGGACAATCAGGTTGAGGGAGCGGATGATCCGTCTGCGCATTGGCGTGCAGACTCGAGGGGCCGCTCCTGCCGTAAAACGGTCGTCTATCCCCAGCTTGACCGGCGACTCATCGGCCATTGCGAGCATTCGTTATGCGCGCGCTGTCTTCAAGACGAGCGTCCCGCTTGCGACATAAAGCGGGCGTCTTTATCCCCCAATTTTTTGACTTTCACGCCTCAAGCTTTTCGATAGGTTGCCGATAATTCAGTCGAGACCCCGCTCATGCAGTCAACGAGGGGCTCTGCTCGCAAGCGGCGGGTGCTGACGGATTATCTTGCGCAAGGCAGTCGCCCGCGACCGGGTCCAGGAGCGCTCACGACTGAGGTCAATTTTTGACCGTAGTCCGCACGGCGATCGCTGCGTTAGAGGCTTGCGGTCATGCAGACAAGTCGCCTTGGAGCGCTGCACAGGACGCAAAGCAATATGCGTCTGCGGAGCAAGCAACAGCGCGCGCTCAAACGGGTTGCCCATTTTCGAGCGCGTGCAGGCGACATAACAATTTATCCGAGCCGAGAGACATGAATTCAGATGGCGACAATCAATGATTTGCTGTTGGCGAGAAATGCCAGGAAAGGACATAAAACCGGGGACAAAGCTGGCGCGCATTCGCGAATTCAACTAACCCGATACATTGCTCGGAATTGCAAGCTCTACGATGCGCTGACAGCGCATCTTTTCCATCCAGACCATCATCCTGTGTTGGTCGATACTCATCCGGCAATCGAGGTTGCTCGTCATCTGGAAAGACTAGGGTGGGTAAAGAATCCGGCTCCCCACACATGGTTACTTGCGTGTGATGACGAATGCAGGGTGTATCTTGCAGGCGGGTGGCTGGAGGAATACAGCTTTCTGGCGCATGAAGCAGCCGGAGTGGATGAAATCTATTTTGGTCAGGAAATAGTCTGGTCCGTCAATGGTATCGACGGCAAAAATGAAATCGATGTGATTGCGCGACGCGGGGACCTGCTTTCCTTTACATCGTGCAAGGCTATACGGCCCGACAAATCCGCTAATCATACGTCCGAGCTACGTGATTTCCTCACTGAGACGAGTTATTGGAACAGTCATTTCGCGAACGGGTCAGGTCGTACTCTCCTGATTACGACGGCCGACATGGTCGACGAGGAGCAGGGCTTCAGGCAGCGCTATCCCCAGCTTCTTGCCCGAGCTAGCATCCTGCATGTGGATGTTTCCGGCTATGAAGAGTTGGAATGGAATCGACTGCTTGAAACAATAGAAAATCATTGGGACTAAAACTATGTACGGCAAAGTGCAGCAGAATGGGAAAGTCGTTGGGGATGACGGTAAGGAATACATGGTGTCTGCGGGTTCCTGTGACCTGCCTGTGATGGACGACGCTGAAGTTTATGTGGCGTTTAACTCCATTGAATCCGACTCGGGGCATAGAACCGCGCAGATCACGCATGTCATCTCCCCGCAGCCAGTGAATCGAGATGTCCTCGCATCCTGTGTGGACTCCTGGGATCAGGAAGCCGCGCGAGACTCGGGTACTTTTGTTCCAACCGACGCCTATCGGGAAATTGCTGGCAACCGTAAATGCTTTGTTATCGGTCGCAAAGGTGTGGGCAAATCTGCCCTGGTCCGGGCTTTGATCAAGGAGGGACGGCCGGGTGGCGTGTTTTCCTTCGAGGCCTTTGATTTCGAACAAGTTTACAAGCTCGGTGCCTCGTCCTTCACTCAAGCGCGCTACAAACCCATCTGGGTTATTCTGTTCATTACTTCTGCAATCTCCGTGCTACTGGCGAGCAACAAGCTTTCCGATGAAGTTCGCGCGCGGTTATCGAAGGCGGAAAAGAATTCGAAATCCGGTGCTGCTAGTGGATTTTTCAAATTCATCAACGAATCTCTCGAGAAACCTCACGTCGACGCGGCTGGTGATGTGATTGCCGCGGCACTGACCGCAGTAGGCGCCGTGCTGCCCGTTAATCCATTCAAGGTCGCCAGCGCAGTAGTAGGATTCGTCAATGACCGCCTATCGGCTCCCACGTCCACGGATGATGCCGACAAATCGCTGGTTCGACTTCAGGAAGAAATGGTTGAGTTCTATCTGGAGTTGGGGGATAAGCCGGAAGTCGTGATCGCGTTCGATCAGCTCGATGAGGAGTACCGCGAGAAGAATGCAAAAGAATATCCGGAATTGATAGAAAGCCTGTTTAGCGCTTCGACGTGGTTGCTGGATAACATGACCACAGCGTCCGGTTGTGGACTGGGCATCAAGCCAGTCGTCATATTGAGGGACGATATCTTTGAAACTCAGTTTGCAACTACCAACAAGGCGAAGTATCTAAGTTACATCGTCAGGCCTGAGTGGGATAAAAGCACGTTGCAGGAAGTAATCGCTGCGCGACTGTCGCAAGCGACGGGTAGCGGGACAGAGCGCGCCTTCGAGGACCTTTGGGTCGATGTGTTCGTGCCATTCTATCCAAGCAACCCCAATGCACTAAGCTCCAATCAGACGTGGGGCCGGTCTGTCGAGTACTACAGCTCCTACGAGTGTTTCGTCAGGCACACGTCGCGGACCCCCCGCGATGTCATTGAATTGCTCAAGGAGTGCATGGTTGCGCTGCGAAAAAAGAACAACAGCGGAAAGAGTCGTTGCGATTACCACGTGTTCATACAAGCACGGAAGGAATTTGCTTCGTATTACTACGAACAGGTTATCGACGGGATGCGGACAGTTTTTCCTAACATCACTCGAATTTTTGAAGCGATCAAGGATGAGGCCCAGTCGCCCACGATGGGCAGGGAACGGTTTACAGATCTCATCATGAACATCATCCAGCCGCACGAAAATGCTGAAGATTCCCAAATCAACGGTCTCTTCGAAGCACTCTCCAAAGCCGGCAGCGAAGATGATAAGGCTTTGATCCTGGAGCGGATTCGAAGCTTGCGGAGCAGAATTGCTTCTCGAATCGATGCCCAAGTGCGTGAGCTACTCAAAATGCTGTGGGATGTGTGCGCGATAGGCCTTCACATCAACAATAGCTACCGCGCTAAACATCTGAATTACGAGGGCTTCTCAGTGAAGGCAGGAGAGCAGATCGTATTTCATCCTGCGCTCGCAGTTCACTGGAATATGGACACCTCCATCATTGGAAACCCGCTGCAGGATCGTGATAGCAGGCGTGAGACGAATGATGCCCCGAAGTTTCTGCGCAATTTGCTGTTAGATCCCACGCAGAGACAGCGTATCGCCCAGGCGCTGAAGGGGAAAGTGTGGGAGCTACGGCTGGATGACGACCCCGACCCGTACAGGCCAGCCAAGCTGGTCAATAAGTCTTTTCCTAACAATATTTTTTGTGAGAACAGGCATCTGCCGGACGGATTGAAGAAGAGCGGAGTTTTTGAAAGCGAACTTGTCATTGCGTCGGACCCCAAGTATCCGGATTCCGACCCAAAGAAATGGAATTTTTACCTCAAAGGTGCCGAACCCTCGGCGGATAGGACCGGGGCGCAAGGAAAATACACCGCGGCGGCCTTGAATGATCCGACCGCTCGACTGGTCATTGAAAATGAACTCAGGTCCCGTCACTGGGAGATGACGGTCATGAGCAAGGTCGGAAAGGGCACGCTATTCCTGTCGCATCCAGATTTTCCGCAGAACGTCTATTGCCCGCATAAGGTCCTGACAAAGCAGCGGTTAGTGCTGGCAGAAGGGGATAAAGTTACCGCCGTGCTAACCATCAATCAACACAATGAGCGTTGGGGCTATATTGTCGCGCACGTAAAGCAATAGAAAGGAGTCACACAAGTCATCGACGGCGCGCGCACAGCTACCGGCAGTAGCCGGTTCGATGACGTTTGGTAGCCGAGGGGCTAGCCGGGAATCGCCGAGTCACGAAGTTCGTCCCGGGGAAAATCGGCGATGCCCCGGTTCGTCTGGACGGTGTCGTTGCCGATGTCGCGCAGTGGTTCGATCAGTTTCATGATCGGACGGCTCCGGGAGCAATGGTGACATTCGGTTTGACGGCAGGCGCCGACGCGGCCCGCGACGTGCCGGGCTGCGCACCGGCAATGCGCTCGTGCAAGGTATCGATGCCTGTGCAACCGAGCAGAGTCATCGTGGTGACCATCTCCTCGCACAGCAGCGCAAGGACGTGATTGACGCCGGCCTCGCCGCGCGCGGCGAGCCCATAGAGCGGCGCGCGGCCGAGCAGTACGCCGCGCGCGCCGAGCGCGACGGCCTTGACGATGTCGGCGCCGCGTCGCACGCCGGAATCGAGCAGGATGTGCAGCGAATCGCCGAGCGCGTCGGCCACCGCCGGCAGCACTTCGATCGGTGCGTGCGCGCCTTCGAGCTGACGGCCCCCGTGGTTGGAAAGCACGATGCCGTCGGCGCCGTGTTGGCGCGCAAGGCACGCGTCCTCGACGGACATGATGCCTTTGACGATGAGCGCTCCCTTCCAGTGCTTGCGCAGCCACGCCATGTCGCACCAGGCGAGCGAGAGATCCATCTGACGCGCGAGCGCCGCCGCCTGACGTTGCAGGTCCGGCGCTTCGCCGAGACTCTTCGCGAGGTTGACGAGCTGCGGTGTGCCTTGGCGCGCCATCTGCAAGGCCCAGTGCGGATGACGCAGCAGATCAAGGATCAGTTGAGGCGTGATCGGCAGGGGCAGGCGGTAGTTGTTGTGGATGTCGTGATCGCGCTTGCCATGCACGGGCGTATCGACCGTGACGAGCAGCGCCGTGTAGCCCGCCTCGGACGCGCGCCGCATGATGCTCTCGGCGATGCGGCGGTCCTTCTGCACGTAGAGCTGCATCCACAGTTCGGCGTGCGGCGCGGCCTCGCGCACGTCTTCGAGTAGCGACGTCGAGGCGCTCGACAGCGCAAACGGCACGCCGCGGGCCATTGCGGCGCGTGCGAGCAACTCGTCGGCTTTCGGCCAGAAGAGTCCGTTCAGTCCGGTCGGCCCGACGGTCATCGGCGCGGCTGCCGCATAACCGAAAAGCTGTGCGGCGGGCGAGACATGCGAGACGTCCACCATCGCGCGGGGCGTGAAATGCACGCCGGCGAACGCGGAGCGGTTGCGCGCCAGCGTGTGGCCGTCCTCGGCGCCGCCGTCGAGATAGTCGAAGGCGATCTTCGCCAGCCGCCGGCGTGCGGCTTGCCGATAGTCGGCGACGTTGGCGAAGCCTCGCGTGGATGAATAGAGCAGACTCATGGCGCAATCAGGCGAAGACGGGCCAATTCAACGGCGCTCAACGCAATACCCACTCGTTAAAGCGTTCGATTGCGACGTCCTGATGCGCGGGCCAGTAGGCCGGGTCGATGCGCACGCCGCGGCGCAAGTTATCGGCATAGGTCGGCAGGTTCTTTGCACGCTTCGCGTCGATGAACTGGAATGCATCGGGATGCGTCGGGCCGACGGCGAGCGCGCTCGCGACTTCCGCCTGGCGTTTCGGGTCGGCACAGAAAGCGACGAACTGGCGGCATGCATCGATGTTGTCGCCGCCCTTCAGGATGCCGAAGCCTTGCGGACCATAAATGTGGCCGCCCCAGGAAATGGCGAGCGGCGCGCCGGCGTCGATGGCGGGCAGCACGCGCGCGAGCCAGCTCGCGGCCATGGCCACCTCGCCTGAGCGCAGGATCTGCTCGCACTGTGCGCCGGTCGTCCACCAGATGTCGATGTTCGGCTTCACGCGATCGAGGCTCGCGAACGCCTTGTCGAGATCGCATGGATACACGCTGCCTGTGGGCGTGCCGGCTGCCATCAGTGCCTGTTCGATGGTGTCGAACGGAAACTTGCGCAGCGCGCGCCGGCCGGGGAAGTTCTTCACGTCCCACAGATCGGCCCACGACGAAGGCGCCTTGCCGCCCTTGAGCGCATCGTTGCGGTAGGTCATCACTGTCGAATAGACGTTGTGTCCGATCGCGCAGGTGTCGACGAACTGCGCGGGAATCTTCGCGACCGTGGCGTTGCCTTCGAGCTTGACCGGTTCCAGGTACGTCTTGCCGTTGCGCGACAACAGGTACACCGCCGGGAAGCTCAGTTCGGCCATGTCCCACGTCTTCGCCCCGGTATCGACGATGCTCCTGATCTGCGCGGTCGGCTCCGCGCCCGAAGCCACACCCACGACCTCGATGCCGGTGGCTTGCTGGAACGGTTTGTAGAGCGTGCGGGTGTAGATGTCGGTATAGACGCCGCCGGAATCGCGGACCACGAGCCTGCGTGCAGCGGCTTTCGCCGACGTCCAGATGGCCGGCATCGCCAGCCCGGCTGCGCCGGCTACGCCAAGACGGATGAAGTCGCGGCGCGAAGCGGCGGACGGCTTGTTTCGTTCGTTTGCCATCGAAAACTCTTTCTGCGAGAAGTGAAACCGGCGCGTGCCGCACGGCAGTGCGCTGCGAGAAGGACGGGTGAGTGCACCTTCGACGCACGTCCGTGGGCCGCGCCTGGAAGGCTTCTCCCAATGTTCGGGCTGTGCGCGCATTGGGCCAAACGAAATAACAACACCAGGTGATTCAGAAAACTCATGACGCTCCGCACAAAGGGCTCGACGTGTCGCCGATCGACTGCGCGTCATACTGGCTCGCCTGTTGTAGCAGCCACAGGCGGAACTGTTCCAGCGGCTTGCTGTGGCTCAACTCGGTGGGATAGACGAGGTAGTACGCGGAATCGACCTTGGTGCTGGCTTCGAACGGCACGATGAGTCCGAGTTGCCCGAGCTGTCCGTTCACGAAGAACTTCGGCACGAGCGCGATGCCCAGTCCCGCTGCGGCCGCGTTGATTGCCATGGTATGCAGTTCATAGCGCACGCCGTGCATCGTGCTGGCGTCTTCGACACCGAGCCCCGCGAACCATTGCGTCCAGCCGTCAGGGCGCGTGGTGGAATGCAGAAGCGGATAGGCGAGCAGTTCGTGCGCTTGCCTGACCGGTTGATCGAGCAGGGAAGCCTTGCACACCGGCACCACTTCCTCGCCGAACAGATAATCGGCCGCCGTGCCGGGCCACGTCGGCTTGCCGTAGTGAATAGCCGCTTCGAAGTGCGAATCCGTAAACGAAAACGTCTCCGTGCGCACGCCCATGTTGACGCGCACGTCGGGCGTGCAGTCGTAGAAATCCTTGATGCGCGGAATCAGCCACTGCGACGCGAAGGTGGGCAGCACCGCGAGCTCCAGATAGCCGCCGCCGCTGCCGTGGGCAATGATGGACAACGTATCGCGGTCGAGCTGTTCGAGCGAGCGCCGCACCTGCGTGCCGTAGATGCGGCCGGCGCGCGTCAACACCACGCGCTGCCTGGCGCGAACGAACAGCCGCACACCGAGATTCGATTCGAGCGTCGCGATCTGGCGCGAGATCGCGCTCTCCGTGAGGAACAACTCTTTCGCCGCATGAGTGAAGCTCTCATGCCGCGCGGCCGCTTCGAAAGCCAGCAGCGCACCCATGTTGGGGATCTTGAATTTGCGCATGGTGATTCTGAACATTCATTACGTGGCAATTTAATCGCGCTTTACGTGCAATACAACGATTCAAAATAATGTGGCCCACGCTGACGCGTTTGCGCAGGTGGCAGTGTGACGAAATATCACCACCTCGTGAATATTCCTGGTTTGACGTCGCGCCTGCGTTGACAGACAGTTGCGCGCATTCCGGTCAACCGTTGACTGACCGGATGCCATGCACGGAGCAGAGGCACCAGAACGATTGTGCAGACCGTCCGTGCATCCGCAATCGCCACATGGCAGATAAGTAGGATCACGTAATGAAGAAGAGCTTCCTGACGGTGGCCTCTGTGTCGTCACGCAAAGAGGAGACTGACAGGGCATGCGGAGCCCGACGCGAATGAGCAGGACGCCGACCTTCGCATGGCCGCATCAATCAACCCATCTGATCGCCGTGCGGGCAAAATCATGGACACTCCAAGTTACTGATTATGCGAAACAAGTTGATAGGGAAAAAACAAACTGATCGCAATGCAATTGTTGTGATTTTATTCCAATTTTGACGCTCGTATGCTTTGTTCGAACGGGGACGCATGCCCCGACTCATGGGGTCTGCCTTGACTGCTGAAACCGGATTGATTGATCGTTTTCGAACTCTGCTAGGCGATGGCGCGGTCATTGTCGCCGCTGCGGAGATGGAAGGCTTCGTCGAAGATTTTCGCGGTCGTTATCGCGGCGCGGCGCTGTGTGTCGTCCATCCGTCGTCGACGGAACAGGTGGCGGCGGTGGTGCGCGAGTGTGCCGCCGAGGGCGTGCCAATGCTCGCGCAAGGCGGCAACACCAGCCTGTGCGGCGGCGCGGTTCCCGCTGCCGATGGGACACCGCCAGTCATCATCAGTCTTGCGCGCATGCGCCGCATCCGCCGCATCGATGCGGCCAATGGGTCGATGGAAGTGGAAGCCGGCTGCGTGCTGCAAACCGTGCAGAACGCGGCGGCGGAAGTGGGGCGGCTCTATCCCGTGAGCCTGGGCGCCGAAGGGTCGTGTCAGATCGGTGGCACGCTCTCGACGAATGCGGGAGGCACCAGCGTGCTGCGCTACGGCAACACACGCGAGAACGTGCTGGGCCTCGAAGTGGTAATGGCCGACGGCACTATCTGGAACGGCCTGCGTGCGCTGCGCAAGGACAACACCGGCATCGATCTCAAGCAATTGTTCATCGGCGCGGAAGGCACGCTCGGCATCGTCACCGCTGCGACGCTCAAGCTGCATCCGCTGCCGACTCACCACGCGCTGGCCTGGTTCGCGCCGACCGATCCACAAGCCGCGCAGCGCGTTCTCGGGCTGTTTCAGGCGAATTGCGGCACTCGCCTGACGGCATTCGAATTGATGAACGCGCGGCAATTGCAACTGGTGGTCGAACATGTGGCCAATCGCCGTCAGCCGCTCGAAGGCGCGCACGACTGGCACGTCCTTGTGGAACTCGCGGACACGCAAGGCGCGGCCGACATGGAAGCGGCCCTGCAGGCCACTCTGGAACAGGCGGTGGGAGCCGGGCTCGTGGAGGACGCCATCGTCGCGAGCAGCGACCGGCAGCGCGCCGCGTTGTGGGACATCCGTCACAGCGTGACCGAAGCCAACAAGAAGGCGGGCGTCGGCCTGACGACGGATTGCGCGGTGCCGGTGTCCGCTGTGCCAGTGTTCATCGAACAGGCCACGCAGGCTGTGCGCGCGCTCGACCCGCAAATCGACGTCGTGATCGTCGGCCATATGGGTGACGGCAATATCCATTTCATTCCGATGTACCCGTTCGATGTGTGGCGTGCGCTTGCGGATGCGGCTGCGACAGGCGCCGCGATGCGCCGCAGCGTGAACGACGCGGCGCATGCGCTCGGCGGCACGTTCAGCGCGGAGCATGGCATCGGCCAGACCGGCTTGCCGCAGATGGCGCATTACAAGTCCGGCGCCGAACTGTCGATCATGCGCGCCGTGAAGGCGGCGCTCGATCCGCGCAATCTCATGAACCCGGGGCGTCTCATCCCCGATCCGCTCCATTGAGCCGCTTCGCCGGCCTACCGCGGCTATCCGCTTAACGCAGGAGACCACCATGAAGCCGAAGTACAAGAACGACAGCGAGAAGACGATCCTCAACCCCGCACGCCGCTCGGCGATCAAAGCCGTCGGCGCAGGCGTCGCGGCGACGGCCTTTCCGTTCATCTGGACGCCTGCGCGCGCGGCCAGCAAGCGCATCGTCGTGCGTGATGACGGCGGCATCTACACGAAGGCCTATGGCGCCGTGTACTACAAGCCGTTCTTCGAGCAGACCGGCATCGAAGTGGTGGGCGTGCAGGCCAATGCCGAGCCGACCGCGCAGATCAAGAGCATGGTGGAGTCGGGAGCCTATTCGTGGGACATGGCGAAGATCAGCCAGCCCGCCATCCTGCTGCTCACCTCGGGCGGCAAGGAGTATTTGGAAAAGCATAATCTCGAATCCGATCCGACCATCGCAAAGATTCCGAAGCAGTACATGTCGCCGTACGGAGTAGGCACCAACGTCTATTCGACGGTGCTCGCCTATCGCACCGATGCCTTCAAGGGCCGCAAAGCGCCCAGCTCGTGGGCGGACCTGTGGAACGTGAAGGACTTCCCTGGCCGCCGCGCGTTGCGCAAGTATCCGTTCGATACGCTCGAAGAATCGATGATGGCCGACGGCGCCACGACTGGTCAGGTGTACCCGATCAACTTCGACCGTGCGTTCGCGAGCCTCGACAAGATCTCGAAGCAGGTGGACGTATGGTGGAACACCGGCGCGCAGGTCGAGCAGATGCTGAACTCCGGCGAAGTCGCGATGGTCGCGACCTGGGCCTCGCGCGCGCAGTCGGCGATGGCGTCGGGCGCGCCGGTGGGCATCGTCTGGAATCAGAACATCTGGGGTTGCGACAACTGGTCGATTCTCAAGGGCACGCCGAACGCCGCCGCCTGCCGCGAGTTCATCAAGTTCGCCAGCGATCCCAAGCGTCAGGCCGCGCTGGTCGAATATTTCCCGGCCGGCCTCACGCAGCCGGAAGCCTTCAACTACGTGAAGCCGGAACAGGCCAGGAACTGCCCGACGTTCCCTGACAACATGAAGACCGGCGTGCAGATCAACGCGAAGTACTGGCAGGAGAATCAAAGCGCGGCGCTCGAGCGTTTCAACCGCTGGATTCTCACCTAACGGTCGGCATTGTTCACCAAGGAAGTGACCCGTATGGCTAGCATCAATCTCCAGATCTCCGGCCTCGGCAAGCGCTACGGCGATTTCGTCGCACTGGCGCCGACCGACCTCGACGTCAAGCAGGGCGAGTTCCTCACGCTGCTCGGGCCGAGCGGCTCGGGCAAGACTACGCTGCTCAGTCTGATCGCGGGGTTGGCGCAGGCCGACAGCGGTTCGATCCGCATCAACGGCGTCGACGTCACCGACGGCGCGCCGTATGACCGCGACATCGGCATGGTGTTCCAGAACTACGCGCTGTTTCCGCACATGACGGTGGCCGACAATATCGCGTTCCCGCTGCAGATGCGCAAGGTCGATGCGGCGAGCGTGAAGAAGCGCGTGGCCGAGGCATTGGAGATGGTGCACCTGCCGCATGTGGCGGGCCGCTATGCGCGCGAGCTCTCGGGTGGGCAGCAGCAGCGCATCGCGCTCGCGCGCTGCATGGTCTATCGGCCGTCGATCATTCTCATGGACGAACCGCTGGGCGCGCTCGACAAGAAGCTGCGCGACCACATGCAACTGGAGATCAAGCGCATTCACCGTGAGCTGGGTACGACGATCATTTACGTGACGCACGACCAGGAAGAGGCGATGACAATGTCGGATCGCATCTGCCTGATGAACGCGGGTTCGATTGCACAGCTCGGCACGCCCGCGGAGCTGTATTTCCGGCCGAAAAGCGTATTCGTCGCAGACTTCCTCGGCGAATCGAATCTGCTCGATGCGCGCGTCACGGAGCGCCAGGGCGACCAGGTGCGCGTCGCGATACAAGGTATGGACAAGGGTGCGGCCATGGTCTATGACCCGCAGGTGCAGTCGGGCAAGGACATCAAACTCATGCTGCGTCCGCAGAATCTGCGCGTGAATGCCCATGACGGCTCGGGCGCCGGCGTCGAATCGATGTCGGCGGAGCTGACCGACATCATGGTTACGGGCGGCATGACCCGGCTTTACATGCAGCGTCGGCAGCATGACGCGGATGCGTCGGCGCTGATCGCGTCGTTCCCGACCCAACGCCTCGGCGCGCAGTACGAGATCGGTCAGACGCTCACGCTGTCGTGGTCGCCCGCCGACGCCGTCGCAATTGCGGGGTAAGCACATGAACCACTCCGCCATTGCCGCGCAGACCGAAGCCGGGCCGGCACGACCCGCGCGCAGCCGGCGCTCGCGCGAGAAGCTGCGCGTCGCCGCGATGGCCGCGCCCGTCGTCGTGCTGCTCGCCGTGTTCCTGATCTATCCGGTCGGGCAACTGCTGCTGCTGAGCATTCACAACCAGAGCGGCTTCACGCTGGCTGAATACAAGCGGCTGTTCGCTTCGTCGGTCTATGTGGACGTGTTGTGGGTGACGCTCAAGGTGTCGCTGCTCACGACCTTCTTCTCGGTGCTGATCGGCTATCCGGTGGCGTACCTGATTTCGACGCTCACACGCGAGCGCAAGAACCGGCTGCTGTACTGGGTATTGCTGTCGTTCTGGACCAGCTTTCTGGTTCGCACCTTCGCCTGGGTCGTGCTGCTCGGCCGCAACGGCGTTATCAATTGGGCGCTCGCGCATCTGGGCCTCGCCGACTCGCCGCTCGGGTTGCTCTACAACCTGCCGGCGGTGATCATAGGGATGACGCACGCACTCATGCCGATCGCGATCATGACGATGCTCTCGGTGATGGAGAACATCGATCGCCGCCTGCCGAGCGCCGCGTCGACACTCGGCGCGCGACCGGGCACCGCGTTCTGGAAGGTGTATTTCCCGCTCTCGCTGCCGGGTGTATTCGCTTCGGCACTGATGGTGTTCGTGACCGCGATCGGCTTTTTCATCACGCCGACGCTGCTTGGCGGCCGCCACGAAACGATGATCACGCAGCTCATCATCGATCAGGTGTTGCAGGCGCTGAACTGGGGTTTCGCGGGTGCGATCTCGGTGCTGCTGCTGGCGGTGGTGCTGGTGGTCTTCGTCGTGTACGACCGCATGGTCGGCCTCTCGACGATGACGGGTGGCAGCAGCGCGGCGCGCGCTCCGAAACGCGGCGGCGGGCTGAGCCGCAAGTTCGGAGACGCGCTGCTCACGGTGCTCGGCAACGCCACTGATGCGCTCATCGGCCTGCTGCCGAAGCGCCGCAAGCGTGCGGGTGACGGTGCGAGCCGCACCTTGCGCACGGTCGTGCTGCTGATCATCGTGTTCCTGAGCGCGCCGGCGTTCCTGATGATTCCGCTGTCGTTCGATTCCGCGTCGGGCCTTGCATGGCCGCCGCATGGCGTATCGCTGCAGTGGTACCAGCAGGTGATCGACTCGCCGCTGTGGATGCAGGCCGCGACGCGTTCGCTCGTCGTTGGCGTCGGCACGGGCGTGTTGGCCATGGCCGTCGGCACGCCGGTCGCGTTTCTTCTGGTGCGGGGCGGATTGCGCTGGAACGCGACGATGCTCGCGTTCGTGCTCGCGCCGATTGTGGTCCCGCGCATGATTCTCGCCGTGGGCATCTTCTACTTCTTCGCGAAGATCGGACTGGTGGGCTCGTCGCTCGGGCTGGTGCTGGCGCATACCGTGGTGGCGGTGCCGTATGTGGTGATCACCATGATGGCGGTGCTGCGCAATTACGACACGCGTCTGGACCTGGCCGCGCAAAGCATGGGCGCGGGGCCGTTCACGACCCTGCGGCGCGTCACGTTCCCGATTCTCAGTGCGGGGATGCTGTCTTCGTTTCTGTTTGCGTTCGCGACTTCGTTCGACGAACTGACGATTGCGCTGTTTTCGTCGGGCGGTCTCAGCACCACGCTGCCCAAGCAGTTTTGGGACGAAACGACGATGCAGATCTCGCCGGTTATCGCGGCGGTATCCACCTGCCTGTTCGTCTTCATTTCGATCCTGATCTCGGTCGCCGATCGCCTACGGCGCCGGGGAACGGCCTCCTGAGCCTTTCAAACAAAGAGAAATCCGTATGCCGTTGACGTCTCAATCCTTGCACGGCATCTTGCCGGCTATTCCCACTCCGGTGCATCCGGACGACACGATCAACGTCGAAGCCACCCGCGCGCTGCTGGGCTATCTGCTCGCGCAGGGCATTGACGGAGTTCTGCCGCTTGGCGGCACGGGCGAGTATGGCGCACTTTCAAGCGAGCAGCGCGTACGCATGGTCGAAGTGACGGCGCGCGAAGCGGCAGGCCGCGTGCCCGTTATCGCGGGCGTGCTCGACCCGGGGTATCACGATGCGATCAAGGCGGCGAAAGACTTCGCCGCAGCCGGCGCCGATGGCTTGCTGGTCCTGACGCCGTACTACACCAACCCGACGCAGGCCGGCATTCGCGACTATTTCATGCGCTATGCCGATGAATCGCCGGTGCCGATCCTGCTGTACGAGATTCCGTACCGCACGCGCATTGCGATCACACCGGAAGTGATTCATGAACTCTCGCAGCATGAACGCATCATCGGCATGAAAGCGTGCAACACCGACATGTGGCATTTCCTGCGCGTGGTGGCGGGCGTCGATGAGAGCTTCGCAGTCCTGAGCGGCGAGGACACCTTGTTCCCGCTGCATATCGCGGCAGGCGCGCGCGGCGGTATCGTCGTGACGGCTTCTCTGTTGCCGAGCGCGTGGCGCCGTATCTACGAACTCGCCAGCGCGGGAAAGACCCCGGAAGCGCTTGCCTTGCATCGCACGCTGATTCCGCTGATGAATCTGGCCTTCGCCGAAACGAACCCCGGTCCGATGAAGTCGGTGATGGATCTCATCGGCGTGAACGCGCCCGACGTGCTTGCACCGCTCGTGCGTGCCGACGCGACGCTGGCGAATAAGCTGCGGGCCGAGCTCAAGAAGCAGCTTGCTGTTTTCGAGGGTCGCGAGTGACGCGCAGAGGTTTGCCCCAACGCGTCACGCGTTAGCGATGGGAGGTGGGCAGGCGCGACTTCGAGATCGAGGTCGCGGCCACCTGAACATGCTTGGCCAATTCCGCCTCGACGCGTTCCACTGTCCAGCGAGTCGTAGGCACGGAAATGTTGATCGCCGCCACCGCGGCGCCGCCGTGATCCGTGATGGGTGCGGCAACGGAGATATCTCCCAGCACCGTTTCGTTCTCGACGATCGCATAACCACGGCGCGATGCCTGCCGTATCCGTTCGAGCAGTTTCTTCGGATCGATCTCCGTATACGGCGTCATTCGCTCGAGCCGCGTTTGGGCGATGATGGCCTTCAGTTGTTTCTCGGGCAGGCGCGAAAGAATGGCGGTGCCGGACGCGGTGAAGAGGGCCGGTAGCCTCGCTCCTAATGCAATGTCGACGTTGAAGAGATGGCGCCCGGGAAAGCGCGCGACGAATACGATTTCTTTCCCGTCGATTTCCTGCAGATTTGTCGTCTCGCCAAGATGGCGGCTGATGTCCAGCAGATAGGGCGATGCCTTGTCGACCAGTTCATTGGCGCGGATGTAGTTGTAAGAGAACTGGAGCACCTTGGTGGTGAGCCGGTAATTACGCGTCTCCGGCACACGCGACAGGTAACCGAGCGCTTCCAGCGTATAGACGATGCGCTGCGTAGCGCTTCGGTCGAGCGCCGACGCCTTGGCGATGTCGGCAAGCGTCATGTGGCGGCTCGCACCATCGAACGCGTGGAGCACCCGGAATGTCTTTTCGGTAGACCCGATGAACAGGGAAGAGCGTTCGGAAGATGCGTCACGCGACGCTGGCGCCGCTGCGGAAGATGCCTTGGGCATTGAGTCAAGCGATCGTATTGCGATACGTTTGATTGTAGTCCAATTGCAGTGCTGGAAATTCGCGGAATTTATTCATTCGCGAGGAATGAAGGTGTCTTCGTAATGCAGCGAAGCGTGACTATCCGGAGGGTGACATAGCGCGTGATGTCCCGCACATCCTCGGCGTTCAGAAGGTTGGGAAACAATCTTGGCATGATGCCCGACGGTTCCCGGATGCGAGCTTCGATATCGGCTGCCCGGAAGTGACCCGAAATGCCGGTGGAAGTCGGACCCACCTTCGCCGCTTTGCCCATCACATGCCGCGCGATGTGCGGCGAGTTTCGCGCGCCTTTGCGCCCCGTTCGCTTCACGCGCATAGATCGCGCGCGTCTGTGTTGACGTCTGAGGTGCTAGAACAGGACGTCGATACCGACGGTGACGGCTGTCTGACTGGACGCGCCCGTCGGGTTCAGTGTGCTGACCACCGCGTGCCTGTATGACGTGTAATCGACTTCGCTATAGAGCGTCGTGCGCTTGGACAGCAGATACGCGAGCGAAACGATCGAAAGACCGCGGCGGCTGGCCTTATCGGTCGATACGGTGGTCTGGTAATAGCCGCCGCTGAAAATAATGTCCGGCCTGATGGTCCACGCAAGACCACCGAACGCGTTATTGGTCACCTGGTGAGGGGCGGCCGGATTTTGCAGATCTTCTGACATGAAGCCGCCAGATACGCGTACCGGACCGATCCTGTAGCCGACGCCCGCCATGTAGTAGCTGTCGCCTGTATACGTCATGCCGGTCAGTATGTTGCGGTGTCCGTACACGCCGCCGACGTCGACCGGACCGGCGCTGTAGCTCATGCCGACCGAGCGCGTTGCTCCGCTGCTGAAGTTTCCCGCGACGCCGCCAAACGAGTTGTCCACTTCGAACAGCAACGGCCCAAACGTGTTCTTGTACTTCACGGCGTTGTTGTTCCGCGTGCCGTCGGAGGCGGTAGTCAGCGGCAGGATCGGCGTGAAGTGGAAGCCGAACGGATCGTAAATGCTGATGATGTCGTGCGAGATCGTGTACTGGCGGCCCAAGTCCAGAGAGCCGTACCGCGTATGGCCAATGCCGACGAACGACTGCCGGTTAAATAGCGTGCCAGTGGTATTGTCCAGCTGCCCATTGCCGAGATTGAAGCCGCTTTCGAGGCGAAAGTGCGCGTTCCAGCCACCGCCCAGATCTTCTTTTCCGAGGAAGCCGAGTTTGTTCGAACTGTAATAGCCGTTCGAATTCATTGTCACTACCGAGCCGCCGCCTTTCGCTGCGTTGGTCTGGTAACGAACGCCGCCGTCCGCCGTGCCATATATCTGGACGCTCGATTGCGCTTGTGCTGGCAATGCGCTCAGCATACCAGCCGCCGCCGATATTCCAATCCCGAGGGATCTCCAAACTTTTGTTTTCATAATATGTCTCCGATCTGGTGTCGTTGTGTGTGCGGCGTCTGCCGATGTCAGCGCCGGTCATACGATTCGTATGACTAAATAAATACTTTGCTTTCAAGCTCTGTTGACGGCTTTCACCGAACCGGTGGCAGCTTTTCATTCATGCCACCGGTCCGTAGGGTATCGCTGCTAGTTGCCGGTCTGACTGCTCGTGGTGCGAGTGAGGCGGGCGGGCGGCGGGTCTGCTGGTTTGAAGCCGGTTTTCAGCTCATGACGTAGTGCGCCGCGGTCAAGGGCCTTTTCCCAATTTGCGACTACGATGGTCGCAACGCTATTGCCGACGATGTTGGTGAACACGAATCCACTCGACATAGCCTTGTGAATACCAAGAATCAGCGCGATCGATTCGACGGGTATCGTGTTCGATGCCGCGAGCGTCGCAGCCAACACGGCAATCGCAGCACCGGAGACACCCGCTGCGCCTTTGGACGTGAGCAGCAGGACGGCGAGCAACACCAACTGGTCATGCCAGGTCATCGGCGTGTTGGTGGCCTGCGCGAGAAACACGGCGGCCGCGGCGAAATACAGACATGTGCCGTCGTGGTTGAAGGTATAGGCGGTCGGCAGGACTAGACCAACTACCGACTTTTCGCAGCCGAGCCGTTCCAGCTTGTCGATCAATTGCGGAAACACCGTTTCCGACGAACTCGTGCCAATGACGAGCAACAACTCCGCACCGATATATCGCATCAAACGCAGCAGGCTGAAACCGTTGACTTTCGCGATCGGCCACAGGATCAGCAGGATGAAAAGCGCGCAGGTCAGATAGAACTCGAGTACGAGTTTGCCGAGCGAGATCAGCGTGCCGAAGCCAAACTTGCTGACGGTGAACGCGATCGCGCCGAAAGCGGCGAGCGGGGCGATCTTCATCGTCAGGCCGATGATCCAGAAGAGCGAGCCCGACACCGCATCGATCAGGTTCAAGGCTGGCTGTGCGCGCTCTCCCATTGCCGCGAGCCCGAATGCGAACAGCACGGAAAAGAACAGCACCTGCAGCACGTCGCCGCCGGCGAACGCGCTGATCGCCGTGTGCGGAATCACGTTCAGCAGGAATTCGCTCGTCGTGACGACGTGATGAGCTTTGGCGACGTAGGTATCGACAGCGGCGGAGTGCACGCTATGCATGTCCACGTTCATGCCGACGCCTGGCTTGAGCACATTGATGACCACGAGCCCCAGCACCAGTGCGAGCGAGGTCACCACTTCGAAATAGATCAGCGCCTTGATCGCGACGCGGCCAACCTTCTTGAAGTCGTTGACGCCCGCGATCCCGCTACACACCGTGCAGAAGATGATCGGTCCAATCAGCATCTGGATGATGCGGATGAATGCGTCGCCTACGGGTTGCAGATTGATGCCGAACTTCGGAAAGAAGTAACCCGTGGCAACGCCGAGCGTCATCCCGGCGAGTACCTGGAAAGACAGGTCCCGATAGAACGGCGGGCGTTCCCCGGGTGTCGAGGCGGCGGACTTGCCGGGCAAGCTCATGGTGTCTCCTTAACAGACTGCGGCGAACTCGGGTTCGCTCAGGAATCGTGGAACGGACGAATTCACGGCTAGCGTCCTGCGTCGCCCAGGATGTCGAAGCTGTCAGCGAAAATCTCGTCGATGGTCAGCTTGCGCGGCAGCAATTGCTGCTCCTCGCAGAATGCAAGGGTCTCTTCGAGTGGCCCGCGCAGCGCGTCATAGCCAAATAGAAGTTTGTCGGGTTTGCCGGCGTTCTGTGCGGCGACCGCTGCTTTGCCCCGGCTCAACAGGTCATATACGGCGCGGACGGCTAGCGGATTGGCATCGGCCACCGCTTTCGTCACCACGACCACGTGATTGATCGGCACATAGTGATGACGCGCATACCATTGCCGGTCGGCGGCGGCCGCATTGTCGATCAGCGGTTTGAATTCCGGTCCGTCCGGCAGATCGTTGCCTAGAATGGCCGCGTCGAGTTCTCCGTCGCGGAGCATCGTCAGCAGCTTCTTGTCGGCGCCGGCGCGCCGTACGAAAGACGGGTCGGCATACTCTTCCAGATGCGCGCCTTCGATCGTTACCCATTTGACCTGGTCGAGCGGCACCCCGTAAGTTTGCCCGAGAATGGCGCGGACCCACATGCCGGTGGTCTGGGAGTAGGCGCGCACGCCGACTTTCTTGCCTGCGAGACTGCTCACATCGAGTTTGCCGCGCTCGGCATTATAAATAATGCAGCCTTGCTGAAAGCGTGCCGCCACGACTGCTGGCAACAGCACGAGCGGTTTGCCATAGGCCTTCGCCTGCAGGTACGTGACGATCGCCAACTCGCTGACATCGTAGGCCTGACGACGTGCCATCGGCGCGAACGCGCGATGGATCGGCTCGATGTCCGCGAATATCAACTCGACGGCCGGGTCGGTCAGCTTGCCGCTTTTCAACGCCTGGGTGTGCGAATAGGTCTTCAGCGCGGTATTCAGGCGCGGCGGCTGGATAGAGGTGCTCACAAGCGGTTTCCTGTTCTGTTCGGAGTGGACGAATCAGGCGGCGAGCGCCGGATAAACCGTACGTGCGGTGCCACCGAAAATCGCTTCGCGCGCGTCGGCGGGCAAGGTCGAGAGGCTCTCGCGAGCTTCTGCGAGCAATTGCGGCAGCGTGCCTTCGGCGGCCGGGAAATTCGAGCCCCACGCAATGCGATGTGCGCCGAACGCGTCGAGCACGCGGGGAAAGAACGCGCTCGGCGTCGATGCGCCACGTGCGGCTTCGGCGATGGTGCGATTCGTGAGCTTCAGGTACACGCCCTGGTAAGGTGCGAGGCTGAAAAGCGGCGCGGCTGCTTCATACGGAGGACCGCCGGCGAGCTCAGGGCGGGCGAGATGGTCGAGCAGCACGCGGATGTCCGGAAAGCGCGTGAGCATGTTCAGCAGGGCGGGGATGCCTTGCGCGGTCATCTGCAGACAGATCGACACGTTGTGGTGTTGCGCGTATTCCCATACCGGGAAAGAGCGCTCGTCGTCGAGCCAGCCTGCCTGCCCGGGCATCGTGCTGCCGGTCGTGAAAAGGCGCATGCCGGAGAGGCCTGCGTCGAGCCAGCGCTGCATCTGCGTGACGGCGTCGCTGGCCAGAACGTCGATCGAAAACACGCCCGCGAAGCGATCGGGATGGCTGCGTACCGCTTCGACCACATAACTATTGTCGTTGCCATATACCGTCGAGGCTTGCACGACCACGGCCCGATCGATGCCGGCTTCGTCCAGAGAGGCGAGCAATCCTTCAAAGCTGACGGGACGCTTAGCCGACCATTCCGATTGATGACCGCCCACCGGCGCGAGTGGATAGCGTTGTTTATCCGGGGAAATTGCGTGAGTGTGCGTGTCGATGATCACAGACATGAAGTTGCTCCTGGCTGAAAACTTTGCAATGGAATGAGCGCTACTGTAAGCGCGATGAGCTCGAAGTCCTCAATACGAAGTGGCGCATCGGGCATAAATTTCCGTTAATCTAAGGGTTTTTACATAGTTGAGCGGGAGGGGCGATGAAGGCGGCTGAGCATGCGTCGTCGGACGACGATCTGGCGCGATTGAGGCGTCTCTTTCTGTTTGATGCGGTGTGCGAAGCCGGTGGGATCGGGCAGGCAGCGGTCCGCGCGGGACGGACACAGCCGGCGGTGAGCGTCGCCATCAGCAAGCTGGAAACGAGCTTCGGCGGTCAACTGTTCGAGCGCGGTTTCGGCGGCAGCGAATTGACCGACGAGGGGGTGATACTGCAACGGCGCGTGCGGCGCATGATCGATCAGATCGAGCGTGCCGTGATGAATGTGACTGGCCAGTCTGCCGTATCGAATGCGGCCAAGATCTGCCGCCGTCTGACCGATACACAGGTGCGCTGCCACATTGCGATCGCCAACGCGGGCTCGGCGGCTGAAGCGGCACTCTCGTTGGCCATCTCGCAGCCGGCCGTGCATCGCGCAGCACGGCAGATCGAGCAGAACATCGGTGTGTCGCTCTACAGGCGGCGTGTGCATAGTGTCTCGGCAAATCTCGCGGGGATTGAATTCGCGCGCTGCCTGAGCCTGGCGCTCTACGAGATCGCGCAGGCTGGTGAGGATCTGGCTTACGCCCGCGGGCAACTCACCGGGAAGGTAGCGATCGGTGTCTTGCCTTTGATGCCGCCGCGCCTCGTTGCGCGCGCCATTCAACGGTTACGCGAGCGCTATCCGGCTGCGCGTGTCACCGTGGAAGAGAGCGCTCATGCGCATTTGCTGCGCGAACTGCGCGGCGGATCGATCGACATTATTGTGGGCGGCTTGCGCGAGCCTCGGCTGACAGGGTCCGTGCAGGAGACAGAACTGTTTCCCGATCCATACGTGGTGGCCGTGCGAAAGGGGCACCGGCTGGCGAGGCGCAAGGCAGTCGGCGCGCTCGACCTCGCCGATTACGACTGGGTGATGCCTCAGCACAACGTGCCACGGCGCGCGGTGATCGATTCAATCTTCGGGCAACTGCCGGTCAAACCGCCCCTCGTGCTCGAGACCAGTTCGCTCGCCATGATGATCGCGATGCTGAAGGAGAGCGATTGCGTCACGCTGTTGTCGCGTGCGCAGATTCGCGACGCCTATCCGGGAAGCGAGCTCGTCGCGCTGGAACTCGAGATGCCGGAGGCAAGCCGGGCAGTCGGCTACACCGTACGCAGCGATTGGCTCGGTACGGCTGTGCAGCAAGCATTCGTCGAGATGCTGCGCGAAGAGTGCGTAGTCGATAACGCGCGGATTGACTAAACGGATAGATGACTTTACCGAATAGTTAACGCATCGGGGTTTTTATTCAATAGACGTTGCAAGTTGACGATGAGAGGATTGCATCGTCGAAGCTTGAGTCGAAGTTCGCCCCGCCGCTGCGCGCGGCACGGCGAACTGTTGCGGAAACATTCGCGGGTCTTGATTTTCATGGCTTTCGTCGCGCGCGAATTTGTATTTCCGCAGGCACGTCGGGACTGACATTTGCCGGGTGCGACACGCATAGTGGCTTGACGGGAGGAAGGAGACACGCACCTGTCAGGGATGGAGACGCGCTCGCCGGTCACGACATCGGTGAGCTAAGAAAAATCAAATTAGAAAGTAGAGATATGTCAACGATAAAGGTTCTTGGAGCCGCGGCTCTGGGCATGATGACGTGCGCCGCGCACGCTCAATCTTCCGTGACACTGTACGGGATTATCGATACCGGTATCCGGTACACAAACAATGGACATGGTTCGGTCACGACGATGAACACGAACGGCTGGCTTTCATCCAGCCGCGTGGGCTTCACTGGGCAGGAAGATCTGGGTGCAGGATGGAAGGCCATCTTCCAGTTGGAGACAGGCTTCAATGTGTCTAACGGAGCGTTGGACAATACAACCGGCCTGCTATTCAATCGTATGGCGTACGTCGGCTTCAAGAGTCCCTATGGGACGCTGACCTTGGGGCGCCAATGGAATCTGGCTCACGACATCATCTATGATTTCGATCCCTTCTTTCTCCAGTATCCGTCAATCGTTCCGCTCACGCCGGCGCTCGACGGCGTTCACTTCAGCAACGATGCGAAGTACAAAGGCGAATTCGGACCATTCAGATTCAGTATGGAGAATTCGTTTGGCGGAGTGGCAGGCAATTTCAGCGACGGCTCCGCTCGGGGTGTCGGTATGCGCTACAAGAGCGGTTTTATCGAATTAGGCGGCGTGTATATCCATAAACGCACTCTGGTCGGCACGAACTATGTTCCGGACAACTACTACGCGTTAGGGACGCGATTGGTGTTCGGTTCGCTGATGCTCTCGGGTGGCTACATGAACGAGAATCAGGACGGCATTGCCGGTTCGAACCCGGTGCGCACCGAAAACTATTGGGTGGGTGCGACCTACGACATCACGGCCTTTACCCGTATTGGCGCGGGCGTGTACGAAACCAGTTTGCCGAATACGGATGGCAAGCGTGATATCGGCATTGTCAGCGTGACCTATTCGTTGTCGAAGAGGACGCGCCTCTATGTTGAAACCGACTTTACTCGTTATCGCGGTTCGTATGCGACCAATACCACACTCAATCCGCAGAAGGCACAACGTCAAATCGCCGGGACGATAGGTATTGACCACAGCTTCTGATTCGAAATTGTTCGCTATCCGGATCAAATGACGAGTAATCAATGCGTTTGCGGATGCCTTTGTCGGCATGGCCTGGCGAACACGATAACCTGGCAATCACTGGGGACGTAAATGAAGATAGTCTGGTACTCGGAACTCACTCCAGTCGAACGACGCACGTACTGGGCCTGTTTCGGCGGATATACGCTGGATTCCCTGGACTCGACAATGTACGCATTGCTCGCGCCGGTATTGATCACCATTCTCGGCATCACCAAAACGGAGATTGGTGTACTGGCGATGGCAGGTCTCATCGGCAACGCAGTCGGCGGCTGGATGGCGGGTATCGTTGCCGACCGATTTGGTCGTGTTGCCGTGCTCAAATTCACCATTTTGTGGGTGGCGCTTTTCAGCCTGCTAGCAGCGGTGACTTCTGGCTTTCATGCGCTTGTCGTCGTGCGGGCGCTTCAGGGGCTCGGATATGGCGGCGAGGCGGCGGTAGGCGGCGTGCTGATCAGCGAGGCGGTCCGCCCTTATCTTCGCGGACGCGTGGCGGCGTCGGTGCAGTCCGGGTTCGCCGTCGGTTACGCACTGTCCACTGCGTTGGTGCCGATTGTCTTCAACTTTTTCCCGGAGACGATTGGCTGGCGAGTCATGTTCGTCATCGGCGTCGTTCCGGCTTTCCTGGTGCTGATGATCCGTCAAAGCGTTCCGGAAAGCGGCATCTATGAAGCCGCGGCTAGCGCTCGACGCGCGGGCAGGAAAGCGGAGCCGTTCTGGGAGATTTTCCGGCCCGCTCATTTACGCGTTACGCTGCCCGGCCTTCTGCTTGCAACGGGAGTTTTCGGCGGAGGATTCGGCATGAGCGCGTGGCTGCCGACCTACCTGCGCATGGATCTTCATCTGGCCGCCGCATCGATGGCCGGATATCTCGCGATGGGTATCACGGGCTCGTTGATCGGTCCGTTCGTCAGCGGTTTCATCAGCGACAAAATCGGGCGGCGCTCCAGTTTCGTGCTGTTCGCGGTGTGCGAGACCGTCGTGGTGGGCTTGTTGCTGCTGCTACAGGTTGGTCCTAAGGCAACCGTCATTCTTATCTTCTTCCACGGTACGCTCCAGAGCGGCTTTGCCGCAGGCCTCGCGCCTACTTTCGCCGAACTGTTTGCGACCAATGTCCGAGCCAGTGGATCAGGTTTTTGCATCACTGGCGGGAGAGGCTTTGGTTCCATTGTGCCGGCGGCGGTCGGCACGCTCTCCATCGTCATGCCGCTCGGCCGTGCGATGGGCATTGCGGCACTCGCGGCGTTCGCGGCTGCTATCGTGGCGGCCCTGCTTCTGCCGGAGCGCTCGGGGGCGGATCTGGACGACGGCAACCCCACAGAACAGTCGCCGCAATCAGATCGCCTATGCGCCCCGGTACACGACCCACATTCCCTCGATCTGAGACCGGAAGCAGAGCGCGTGGGCTAACATGCGGGTCTTCGGTGCCGACGAATTCTGAAAGCAGATCAACCGCGGGAGCATCATAGTGGCGCGCTGTACTGTCCAACGCCCGCTCATGCAACGAGGTCTGCATCGGATGACTCCCGGCCAGCGCGTTGGTTTTATCCGGAGACAGCATGGGGCAACTGGACTGGTATTTGAACGTCAATCTGAAGGTGCGTCACTTGCGCCTGCTGGTTGCGGTTTACGATTTTCGCAATCTGCGTCAGGTGGCATCCAATTCGTTTATCACGGTCCCGGCGGTATCGAAGGCGCTCGGCGATATTGAGCGGGCGCTAGGAGTCAAGCTGTTCGAGCGCACGGCCAATGGGCTGCGGCCCACGGCATACGGCGAGAGCGTAGTGCGGCATGCTCGAATCGTACTCAGCACCCTCAACCAGACAGCCGAAGAGATCAAGGCCTTGCAGAACGGCAGTGCCGGCAAGGTGTATGTCGGGACGTCGCCCATCATGGTGTCCACCATCATGCCGAAGGCGCTTACGCTGCTCAAGCAGGACACGCCTCACACTAACGTGGAGATTCGTGAAAACCGGATGAGCGCGTTAGTGCAGGAACTACAGCGCGGCGATCTGGACTTGATCGTCGGCCGGTTGCCGAGCAAGTCGGACACCGTCGGTCTGCGGGAGCAGGTATTGCTCACGCCCCACACTAAACTCGTGACCAGTCCGCGCCATCCGCTCGCGGGCAAAACGAAAGTTCAATGGTCGGACCTTCAGGATTTTCCATGGGTGCTCCCACCGGTCGGTTCCTTGCTGCGTGAGCCGATCGAAAATGCTCTCGCTCGCCATGGCCTGCTCATGCCGTCCAACTACATCGAAACGTTGTCGCCTCACCTGATTCGCGCCTACCTTCAGTTTAACAATGCCATTGCGCTGCACACTGGCGATGCGCTTCATTCCCACGCAGACGTCGGTCCGATTAGCGCACTGCCAATCGATCTAAACCTCGTTACGCGCCCTCTCGGCGCGCTTTGGCAAAGCGACAAGCCGCTTGCGCCGAGTGCAATGTTGCTGCTGCGCTGCCTGGAGCAGGTATGCTCCGCCGCCGTGAAGACGGTCAAAGCCGACTGAGTCGCGCAACTGGGAGGGCCGACTGACGGTTGTCGCCGGCCCTTTGTTCGTCCAGCGTTCGGTTCGTCGAGCGGGCAGCCACCCTGGCGCCACCTTCGAAGCCGCGCGAGCACCTGCGCAGCGGCACGCTACAAACAAACTTTTACCTGCTCTCCCTGGCGCTCCCGGTACAGGGATTGGCGTCCCGCCACGTCTGAGCCTTTACCGATTGGTTAACGCAACCGCTCTTTATTTCAATAGACGGAAAGCGTGCACCGCCAGATCATATAGCCCACGAGATCACCTGCACGGCCATACAAGTTGCCCATACGTGGCAGCGGGCTGCGTTGGCCAGCAGGTCGATCGGGCAACGCTATCCATACAGGAGACACAGGTGAGTAGAAACGTCCCGCTCAAGATCGCCATCGCCGAGCACCCGCACACCGCCGCTATCCGCAACGGCTCGATCCCCATCGAGGGTGTAGACGCCGAATTCGTCACCGTCAAGCCGCAGATCGGCGCGTTTCGCCGAATGGTGCGCGATGTCGAGTTCGATGTCTGCGAGCTCGCGCCGACCACCTACATCATTGCCCGCGCGTATGGCGCACCGTTCGTCGGCCTGCCGGTTTTCGTCGTGCGGCGCTTTCATCATGGCGGCCTGCTGGTTCGCCCGGATGCCGGCATCAGGACGCCGAAGGACCTCGAAGGCAAGAAGGTCGGCGTGCGCGCGTATTCGGTGACGACCGGCGTGTGGACGCGTCAGGTGCTGATCGACGAGTTCGGTCTCGATTCGTCGAAGGTGACCTGGGTGGTCGATGACGAAGAGCACGTCACGCAACTGAAGTTGCCCTCGAATGTCATTCACGCGCCGCAAGGCAGTTCGCTTGCCGACATGATGGCCTCGGGCGAACTGTCGGCGGGTTTCGACGCGGCCGCCGGTATCGGCCGCAAGGGTGCGCCGACAGGCGGCTGGCAGGAAGTCGAGGCCAACTATCCGGATCTGCTGCCGAACGCTGCGGAGCTTGAGAAGGAGTACTACGGCCGCACCGGCGTGTATCCGATGCACGGCACGATCGTCGTGAAGGACTCGGTGCTCGCCGACCATCCGTGGATCGCGAAATCGATCTACGACGCGTTCGTGCAGGCGAAGAAGGAATGGCTCGCACGTCTCGACGCAGGCGATGCGACGGCCCCCAGCGACAGGAAGTACCTCGAACTGCGCAAGATCGTCGGATACGATCCGCTGCCGTACGGTCTGCAGGAAAACCTCAAGACGATCGAAACGCTGGAAGCGACCGCGTTCAGGCAGGGGCTGACGCCGCGCCGCATGTCGATCAACGAACTGTTCGTGGATCCGCTGGCCCGCTGAGCCGAACACCATCCTCCTGCACGAGACTGGACACACCATGATTATCGATTGCCACGGTCACTTCACGACCGTCCCCGCCTCATTCCGCGCGTGGCGCGCCAGACAGGTCGAATTTGCCAACGATCCGGCCAATGCGCCGTCACGCGATGGCGCTTTTGTGAGCGACGACGAAATCCGCGAAGCCATCGGCAACGGCCAGCTCAAGCTGCAACGCGAGCGCGGCAGCGACCTCACGCTGTTCTCGCCGATCGCGGGCCTGATGAGCCACCACCTGGGCAACGAGCGCACCAGCCTCGAATGGGCTGAAGTCTCGAACGACCTCGTCTACCGCGTGACGGAACTCTATCCGGACAACTTCGCGCCGGTGTGCCAGTTGCCGCAATCGCCCGGCGCCGATCCTGCAAACAGCATTGCCGAACTGCGCCGCTGCGTCGAACAGATGGGTTTCGTGGGCTGCAACCTGAACCCGGACCCGAGCGGCGGCTACTGGACCGGCAAGCCGATGACCGATCGCGAGTGGTATCCGCTCTACGAAGCACTGGTCGATCTCGACGTGCCCGCGATGATCCATGTGGCCGCATCGTGCAATCCGTGTTTCCACGGCACCGGTGCGCACTACCTGAACGCGGATACGTCCGTGTTCATGCAGATCCTGCAATCGGACCTGTTCAAGGACTTCCCGACGCTGCGTCTGGTGATTCCGCACGGCGGCGGCGCGGTGCCGTATCACTGGGGACGTTATCGCGGCATGTCGCTCGAGATGCGCGAGCGTCCGCTCGAAGGGCTGCTGGACAACATTTTCTTCGACTCATGCGTGTATCACAAGCCGGGGGTCGAACTGCTGACCAAAGTGATTCCGGCCGACAACGTGCTGTTCGGCTCGGAAATGATCGGTGCGGTGCGCGGCAAGGACCCGGCCACGGGCCAGTACTTCGACGACACGAAGCGCTATATCGACGCATGCGAGGCGCTCTCGGACGAAGACCGCTACAAGATCTTCGAAGGTAACGCACGCCGGGTCTACCCACGCCTCGATGCACGCCTGAAGGCGCGCGGCAAATAAGGACCATCAGGCGGCACGCGACATGGGCGCGGGCCGCATGCAATGAGAACAGCACAGAGACATTCATGACAATCGTTGATATTCACCCGCACATCATCTCCGGCGACGAAACCCGCTATCCGCCGGCGCCCCTGTTCGGCAAGCGCTCGGACTGGTCGCAGGAGCGTCCGACGACCGTGGAAACGCTGATCGCATCGATGGATGCGGCCGGCGTCGCGAAGGCGGCTGTCGTGCATTCGTCGACCACGTATGGCTTCGACAACAGCTACGTGGTCGATGGCTGCGCGCAATACGCGGACCGTCTGGTGGCCGTCGGCTCGGTCGACGTGTTGCAGGAGGATGCGCCGGAACGCATCCGCGAATGGGTTGGCCGGGGGCTCGCCGGACTGCGCCTCTTCACGGGCGGCAGCACGAAGGAGTTCGACCCGAGCGAGCTGGACGATCCGCGTTCGTTTCCGGCGTGGGAACTGTGCGGCGAACTGGGCCTGCCGATGTGCATCCAGACCGGTCCGATCGGCCTGCCGCAGGTGACGGCGCTGGCCAGGCGCTTCCCGAAGGTCGCGATCATTCTCGACCACCTGGGACGTCCCGAAGTGGCCGACGGCGCGCCGTATGCGAAAGCGCAAAGCCTGTTCGATCTCGCACCGCTCGAGAACATCTACCTGAAGCTCACGCCGCGTATCTTCGGCGATGTGAAGAAGGAGAAGGCGAGTGCAGCAACGTTCTTCCCGCGTGTGGTCGAGGCGTTCGGCGCGAAGCGCATGGCCTGGGGCTCGAACTATCCGACCTCGACGGGCACGCTCGCGGAGATTCTCGCGACCGCGCAGGCTGGTCTCGCGAGCCTGAGCGATGCAGACCGCGAATGGATCTTCGGCAAGACGGCGCAGCAACTGTATCCGGCTTTGG
>NZ_NPIH01000287.1:0-12024 GCF_012275575.1 Paraburkholderia sp. SG-MS1
CAGTCTGAGAAAATGCCAATGCGCTCAACAGACTGGCGCCTGCGGCCAGCAGCGCACGGCACCCCGGCGCGCCTGTCGCGCCGCGGCGTGTGGCCAGTTCGAACGCGGTGACATGAGTGTGGGCCCTGACGTTCCGTGCAGTCTTATAGGTCTTATTCAATTTGTCCTCCCTTCTTATTGAAATTCAATTCGCTAAAATAGTTAATTTGTAATGCTAATTAAAATAGGTAAGAAACATCAAATTTATACCTGGACACTCGCCCCCTCGCTCATTGCCTCTTCAAAAAACCTTGGGAGAGGTCGTATCGCGTGCGAAGCATGCCCGTATTTCCCGCGCACACCGGCTGAACAGCATTGTTTAGCGAAGCCGGCCGCAGGATTTTCACCAACTACAGCCAACGATGCATACAGCAGCCGGATGCCGCCTGATACATATGCCCTTGGCTCTTTCGCACGCTGGTTTGTGCCACGTGATGAACATATGATCCCCAAAACGGGGGGCGCATTTGACGTGAGAAGACTGTATCCTGGCCTGTGTGTGCCCAGGTCATACGCATATACCACCAACTCGATCTGAGTCAGGTGCCGGCGCAAACCTGTGCATCGGCAACAGCCCGTTTCGGTCGTCGGGCAAGCCCGCCTCGCGTATTTCCACGAGCGTGGGGTGCTAATCGCCGTAGCGTTCCTGATGGAATACCTCGACGTTGAAATACCAGGGGCTTTTACCGCATTGGGTCGGCCATCGCGAATCAATCGGCTGTAAAGCGGTTCAATAGCCAGACCGGCATGCCAGTTGCCTTGGCAAGGTGCACAACCGACGTGTCAACGGTGATACTTCGGTCCAAGTCTTTATCAAGGCCGCTGTGTCGTGAAAATCCTGCACGTCGTTCATCCAGCTGCTGACGGACGAGTCATGGAAATTGACAGCGTCTGAGTCTTTCTGTGGGCTCAGGGCCGCTCGCGCCTCCGCGAGATATCAACGCGATCTTTGTCCGGAGACAGGTACCCGCTGTGGGGTTTCAGATCATCGACGCCGGCATCTAGCAATGCTGGCAGTGACGGCAAATGCGCATAGTAGGTAAGACGGGCATTGGCGGAGGGGAGTGTGATCCCGCATTGCAGCGCGCGGCTTAGTAGTTTTCTGTCGCCGCCTCGTTGCCCGCCGCACCCGCAGGCGCTGATGGCTCTGCCGATGCCGACGCACCATGAGCGTCCGCGCCGCCGGCTTGGCCCGGCCGCAGCAGCAAGCCGCCGAGCACGCCGGCTGCCGCCGCGAAAATCGCCCCACACAGAAACGCCACGTGATAGCCGCTGTTGAGCGCGGCTATCGCGCCGGCCGACGCTTGCAGCGCGTCGCTGCGCGCGGCCGCGAGACTCGCGAGCACCGCGAGGCCGAGCGCGCCGCCCATCATGAAGGACGTGTTGACGATGCCGGACGCGAGGCCCGAATCGGCGGGATCGACGTCGCTCATGGCGGCGAGCAGCATCGGATTGAACGCGATGCCCGCGCCGAAGCCGAGCAGGATCATGCCGGGCAGCACGTCGAGCACGAAGCTGCCGTCGGCCGGCGCGCGTGCGAACCACGCGAGACCGCACGCGGCGACCAGCAGACCGACAGCCAACGGACGACGCAGACCGAAGCGCATCACCACGCGGGCCGACAGACCGAGCGAAAAGAATCCCATGATCAGATTGGCGGGCAGAAACGCGAGCCCGACCTGCAACGGACGGTAGCCGAGCACGCGCTGCAGGTACAGCGCGGAGATGAAGAACCACGCGAACATCGCGGCAGCCCACAGCACGCCGACTACGTTCGCTGTCGCGACATTGCGCAGGCGGAACAGGCCGAGCGGCATCAGCGGATGTTGGACCCGCGCTTCGATTGTCAGGAACGCGCCCATCAACGCGAGCGCGACGAACAGCAAGCCGAGCGTCTGCGCCGAGCTCCAGCCTGCTTCGTTGCCATTGACGACCGCGTAGACGGCGAGCATCAGCGACGCGGTGACCGTGACCGCGCCGGCCACGTCGAGCCGCTCGCCGTGAGCATGCCCGCGCGCGGACGGCAGTAGCGTGACACACAGTGCGTACACGGCGATGCCGATCGGCAGATTGACGAGAAAGATCCAATGCCAGCTCAGCAGGTTGGTGAGCAGGCCGCCGAGCAGCACGCCGATGCTGCCGCCGCCCGCGCACACGAAGCCATACACGCCCATGGCTTTCGCGCGCTCGCCGGGTTCGGTGAACAGATTCATGATCAGCGACAACGACACCGCCGAAACGATGGCGCCGCCCAAACCCTGCACGGCGCGCGCACCGACGAGCAGGACTTGCGAGTTCGCCATGCCGCACGCGAGCGACGCGAAGGTGAAGAGCGTGATGCCGCCGAGAAACAGCTTTCGGTGTCCGTACAGATCGCCGAGCCGTCCGCCGAGCAGCAGGCAGCCGCCGAACGTGAGCATGTAGGCGTTGACGACCCAGACCAGTGAAGTTTCGGTAAAGCCGAGGTCCGCCGCGATGGACGGCAGCGCGACGTTCACGATGGTGGTGTCGAGAACGATCATCAGCACGCCCAGGCACAGCACGATGAGCGCCAGCCAGCGTTGCTTGCCGTGAATGGAATGATGAGTCATGCGGGTGCTCCTGTGCCGCGATCGAGCGGGTTCGCTTCGGGGCGCAATCCCGCGAATTCGAGGGATGTGAGCCGTTGCCGGATAGGCCCCCGCTGGGTGGCTACCGGCGGCGCGAATTCGTCGAAGGCAATGAGCTTTTGAGTCTAGCACTCGGGCGTTTCGCGGCCCACTACGAAACCCCGGTTTGCCAACCCCGAGCTGCGTCAGTCGCCGCCGAGTATGTCGTACCTGCCGCCGCGTTCGAGCGCGCGCTGATAGGCCGGCCGTGCGTGAATGCGCTTCAGGAAGCCGGCTATCGTGGGAATCTGCCCGTTCAACCCACCGCGCGCCGTTGCGGCTTCGAGCGGGAAGCTCATTTGCACGTCAGCGGCCGTAAAGTCGTTGCCGACGAACCAGCCGGTTACACTCAGTTCCTTGTCGATATAGCCGAGGTGCAATTTCAGTTGTGGATCGATGAAGCTCGCTTGCAGCGTCGCCGCGATCTTGCGCGCGATCGGCCTCGCGAAGAACGGCATCGGCGCGCTGGCAATGCGCAGCGCCACCAGCTTGAGCAGCAGCGGCGGCATGGCCGAGCCTTCCGCATAGTGCAGCCAGTACGTGTAACGCAGCCGTTCGGGCGTGCCGGGCGCCGGAGCGAACCGCCCCTCACCGTATTTGCCGATCAGATACTCGACGATCGCACCCGACTCGGCGATCGTGAGGCCGTCATCGGTAATCACCGGCGACTTGCCGAGCGGATGGACCGCGCGCAATTCGGGCGGCGCCAGCATCGTTTTCGGATCGCGCTCGTAACGCTTGATCTCATACGGCACGCCGAGTTCTTCGAGCAGCCATAACACGCGTTGCGAGCGGGAGTTGTTCAGATGATGGACGGTCAGCATGGGTCGATGGGCGTTGGACAGTGGAGCATCAGATCATAGGGATGTCGTGCCGAGGTGTGACTCTAGTCGCACCTCGTGGCCATGCCCACCCGCACGGATCAGACCCGCGCCTTGCTGCCCATCAGTTGATTCGACGGCAAGGTTTCATCGAGCAGCTTGCGCGCGCTTTCGATCCCGGCCACCGGCAGTCCCTCGGGATTGAGCAGGCCCACCTGCACCAGCACCGATGCCTGGTCCCAATAGATGTGCTCGTTATAGAGCTTGTCGCCGCGGAAGCACACCACCGCCAGCATCGGCACTTCGAAATACTTGCCGGTTGGCGCGACGCCCGGCAACAGCCAGTCGATTTCGCAGCTATGCGTGCAACTGAAAATGAACTCGTCGACGATGCGGTCCGCGCCGATCGTGCGCGAAATCGGAATCAGCTTCGTGTCGGGCGGATTCGAGTTGACGAAGTGATGCGTGTAGAAGCGCTTGAGCCGGTCATGGCCGACGCCGCCGGTCATCGTCGGCACGTGGTTGACGTAGGGCTCGGCGACCATGGTCGGCATGACCGCGTCCACGTCGCGCGTGGCGAACTCGTGGTAGCAATGCGCTTCCCACAACGCGTTCAGATCGTAGACCGGGCCCAGCACCTTGCGCAGCAGCGCGAGCGTGCGCGAATACGCCATCATCGCGGCGGGTTTGTCGTACTGCGCGCGCGCGGGGGCGGCGAACGCGTGATCGCAACCGGGGTACACATATTGCTCGATTTGCGCTCGCGTGCGCAAGGCGGCGCTGATCTGCTCGCGCGTTTGCGGCGGACAGTGCGCGTCGTTCTCGGCGAAGTGGAACACCATCGGGCAGCGCACCGCGGACACTTCGTCCAGATGCGCGTCGAGGCCTACGCCGTAGTAGCTGACCGCGCAGTCGACATCGGTGCGCGCAGCGCTCAGGAACGCGAGCTTGCCGCCGAGGCAGTAGCCCACCGTGCCGACTTTGCCGGCCTGCTCGGGCAGCGCGCGCAAGGTGGCAATGGTTGCGGCGATGTCGTCGACAGCGAGGTCGACGTTGAACTGACCGAGATAGCCGAGCGCTTGCTGCATATCGGCTTCACCATAACCGAGGTCGATGCCCGGCTTGATGCGCCAGAACAGATCGGGCACCAGCACCACGTAGCCTTCTTCGGCGTAGCGCTCGGCGGCGGCCTTCATCGAGTCGTTGACGCCGAAGATCTCCTGCAACAGGACGAGCCCCGGGCCCGCCCCTTGCGTCGGACGCGCGACGTAGGCGTTGAAACGGCCGCCATCCTGGGCGACGACTTCGATGAAAGAGCCAGCCATGCGGTGTGCCTCCAATCTTGTAGTGTGGGTTACGCCATCGTGCGCAACTCGAAGCGTTTGAGCTTGCCGGTTTCAGTACGCGGCAACGCATCGACGAACGTGATGACGCGTGGGTATTTATACGGCGCCACGCTATTTTTCACGAAATCCTGCAATTGCGCGACCAGTTTGTCATCCGGGGCATAGCCCGGGTTGAGCACGACGAACGCCTTGACGATCTGTCCGCGTGTCTCGTCCGGCAGGCCGATGACGCCGCATTCGGCCACCGCGTCGTGTTGCAGCAGCACGCTTTCCACTTCGGGACCGGAGATGTTGTAGCCGGCCGAGACGATCATGTCGTCGGCGCGTGCCTGGTAGAACACGTAGCCGTCCGCGTCGAGATACACCGAATCGCCCGGCAGATTCCAGCCATCGCGCACGAACTTCGCCTGCCGCTCGTCGGCGAGATAGCGGCAGCCGGTCGGGCCGCGCACCGCGAGTTTGCCGATGGTGCCGGGCGGTACCGGTTGCATTGCATCATCCACGGCCTGAACGACGTACCCCGGCACCGCGCGGCCGATGGCGTGTGGACGAATTTCCTCGCCCTGCGCGGCAATGAAAATGTGGATCAGCTCGGTGCCGCCGATTCCGTCGATCATGTCGATGCCGCTCGCGTCGCGCCACAGACGCCGCGTGGAATCGGGCAGCGCTTCGCCTGCCGACACGGTCTTCTTCAGGCTCGACATGTCATGACGCGCGACGAGCGGCGCCATTTGCCGATAGAAGGTGGGCGCGGTGAACATGATGGTCGCGTGAAATCGTTCGACCGTTTGCAGCAAGGTCTCGGGCGTGAGCTTTTCGATCAGCACCGTGGACGCCCCCGCCCGCAGCGGAAAGCACAGCAGGCCGCCGAGGCCGAACGTGAACGCGAGCGGCGGTGTGCCGCAAAACACGTCGCTCGACGACGGCTTGAGCACGTGACGCGGGAACAGATCGCACATCGCCAGCACGTCGCGGTGAAAGTGCATGCAGCCTTTCGGCGCGCCGGTCGTGCCGCTGGTGAAGGCGATCAGGCAGACGTCGTCGGCGGCGGTGTCGCACGCGACGAAGTGCTCGGGCTTGTTGATCGCGAGGGTGTCGAGCGAATCGGCGGCGTCATCGTGAAAAAGGCGCGTTTGCTTCAGGTTCGCGCAGTAGAACTCGTCCTGAGGATTCGCGCAGCGTGCCAGCTCTTTGGTCAGGCGCGCGTCGCACAACGCCGCGCTGATCTGTGCCTTGTCGATGATCTGCTTCAGTTCCTTCGCACGCAGCAAGGGCATGGTCGGCACCACGACCAGGCCGGCCTTCAGCGCGGCGAGCGCGGTGACGGCCATCTGCAGCGTGTTGGGCCCGCGCAGCAGCACGCGGTTGCCGGGCCGCAAACGCATTTCATCGACCAGCACGTGCGCGCTGCGGTTGACGAGCCCAAGCAGTTCGCCATAGGTGGTGGCGCACGGTGCGCCATCCACATCGGACCAGATCGCCGGACGGTCGCGATGGCCCGCTTCGATGGTGCGCTCGAGCAGCTCGGTCGCGCAATTCAGGCGCGCCGGATAGGCCACGTCCGGGTTGTCGAGCAGGAAGACGGGCCATTGGTCCTGCGGCGGAAGATTGTCGCGCGCGAAAGTATCGACGTGTGCTGACGGTTCCATCTGGGTCTCCCGGGCGTTGAGCGGGCTAATGCGCTACGGTTGGCGTGAGTGGTGGCGTAAGCTGCTTTCGTTCGACGCCTACTGCGGAATCACGGCGGTCGCTTCGATCTCGACTTTCGCTTCGTCTTCGATCAGCGCGACGACCTGCACCGCGCTCATCGCGATGTCGTAGTCGCCGATCAACTCTCGAAACGCGCGGCCGATATCTTTCAGCGCCGCGAGATACTCGCGTTTGTCGGTGACGTACCACGTCATTCGCACAAGGTGCTCGCGCTTACCGCCCGCTTCGTGCAGCACGGCCACCACGTTTTTGAGCGCCTGAATGGCTTGCGCGGCAAAGTCGGCGGTCTGGAATTTCGCCTGTTCGTCCCAGCCGATCTGGCCGGCGATGAAGACCTGCGTGCCGCGGGCCGCAACACCGTTTGCGTAGCCGCGCGGTTTGATCCAGCCAGCGGGAAGGAGAGCCTGTTTCATGAGCGATGCGCCTCGATGGATTCAGTTTGGGGGGCGAACTTCGCGAGCGCGCTCGCGATGTCGGCCGGAATGTCGATGGATTTGCCGCTGTCGAACGACGTGGTCACGAGCACCTGCTTCGCGCGAAAGCGGGTTTCGCCGCCGCAATGGCCGACGATGTCGATGCTGACCGAGCGCCGGCCGATGGCGCTCACGCTAAGGTTCAGCGTGAGCGTTTCGCCCATCTGGCTGGGCCGCGAGAACTCGCAGTCGAGTTTGACGATCGGCAAGCCGACGCGGCGCTGCGCGATCATGTGCGCGTAGTCGACGTGCAGGCCTTCGTTGAACCAGTCTTCGACCAGGGCGTTGGTCATCACCAGATACTGCGGAAAGAACACGATGCCCGCCGGGTCGCAGTGCGAGAAGCGGATGCGCACGGGTCTCTCGAAGGTTGCGGTCATCATCGTTGCTCCGCGGCGGCGGCATGCGCCTTCAACAGATCGCGTCCGATGATCAACTGCTGCACTTCAGTCGCGCCTTCGTAAATGCGCAGCGCACGAATCTCGCGATACAGCAACTCGACGGCGGTGCCGCTTTGCACGCCCATGCCGCCGAAGAGCTGCACGGCGGCGTCGATCACCTGCTGCGCGCCTTCGCTCGCGTGCCACTTCGCCATCGCCGCTTCGCGCGTGACGCTTTCGCCCTGATCGCGCAGCCATGCAGCGCGATAAACGAGCAACGCGCTGCTGTCGATGGTCAACGCCATCTGCGCGAGTTTGGCCTGCGTGAGCTGGAAATCGCCGAGCGTCTGCCCGAACATCTTGCGCGACGCGGCGCGCGAGAGACCTTCGGCCATTGCGTGACGCGCGAATCCCAACGATGCGGCCGCGACCGACGTGCGGAAGATATCCAGCGTGCGCATGGCGAGCTTGAAGCCTTCGCCGGGCGCGCCGAGCATCTGGCTGTGCGGCACGCGAGCGCCTGCAAAACGCAGACGCGCGAGCGGGTGCGGCGCGATCACGTCGATGCGCTCGGCGATGTGGAGCCCCGGCGTGTCGGCATCGACGATGAATGCGCTGATGCCGCGTGCGCCCGGCGCTTCGCCGGTTCTCGCGAACACCACATAGAAGTCGGCGATGCCGCCGTTGGAGATCCACGTCTTGTCGCCGTCGAGCACGTAGGCGTCGCCGTCTTCGCGGGCGCAGAGCGCCATCGCGGCGACGTCGGAGCCCGCTTCCGGTTCCGACAGCGCGAACGCGGCGAGCGCCGTGCCGTTCGCGACGCGCGGCAAATAGCGGGCTTTCTGCTCATGCGTGCCGCCGAGCGAGATCGCGCCCGAACCGAGGCCCTGCATCGCCAGCGCGAAATCGGCGAGGCCCGAATGTTTGGCGAGCGTTTCGCGCAGCAAACACACGGCGCGCGTATCGATCGTGTCGCCGTGGCCGCCGTAGGCGACACCGCCTACGCCGTATTTCAGCCAGCCCGCGGCGCCGAGTTCACGCACGAGGCGCCGGCAGGTCGCGTCGGTATCCGCGTGATCTTCGTGTCCGAGATTCGCGCTGCACCATGCTTCGATGCCGGCGGCCAGTTCGCGATGACGCGGCTCGAAGAACGGCCATGCAAGCGCGCTGTGCCAATCCATTGTGTTATCGACGCTCAACTCAGTCTCCTTCGAACACGGGACGCGACTTCGCGGCGAACGCGCTGTATGCGCGCTCGAAATCGCGCGTGCTCATGCAGATCGCCTGCGCCTGCGCTTCCGATTCGATCGCTTCGTCGACGCTCATGCTCCATTCCTGATGCAGCATTTTCTTCGTGATGCCGTGCGCGAACGTCGGACCCGCGACGAGATCGGCGGCGAGCTTCTGCGCATCTTCGACGAGCGCGGCCGGTTCGCACAGGCGGTTGTAGAAGCCCCACGCGTGGCCTTCATCGCCGCTTGCCGAGCGGCCCGTGAAGAGCAGTTCGGCGGCACGGCCTTGACCGATGATGCGCGGCAGGATCGCGCAAGCGCCCATGTCGCAGCCCGCGAGGCCCACGCGCGAGAACAGGAAGGCGAGCTTGCTGCGCGCGGTGCCGAGGCGCATGTCCGAGGACATGGCGAGAATTGCGCCGGCGCCGGCGCAGACGCCGTCGACGGCTGCAATGACGGGTTGCGGGCAATGGCGCATCGCCTTGACGAGATCGCCGGTCATGCGCGTGAATAGCAGCAGTTCCGGCATCGGCAGATCGATCAGCGGCGCGATGATGTCGTGCACGTCGCCGCCGGAACAGAAGTTGTCGCCCGCTCCGTGGATCACGACCGCTTTCACATCGGTCGCATAGGCCAGTTGCCGGAACAGGTCGCGCAGCTCCGCGTACGATTCGAAGGTGAGCGGGTTCTTGCGCTCGGGGCGGTTCAGCGTGATGGTCGCGACCTTGTTGATCACTGACCAGCCGAAGTGGCGCGCCTCATAGCCGGCGAGTGTCAGGCGGTTGCCGGCCAGTAGTGCGTCGGCGTTGGATCGTGTCATGGTGTCTCCTACCGTTCGGTATGTTTCAATCTTTCAGACTGTCGAGCAAATGCTGCTTGAGTTTCCCAAGCCGTTGATGCGTGCGCGACTTTTCGTCGAGGCTCAACCCGCCGAACAGTTCGACGACCCATTGCTCGTGCGCGGCCGCCATCTTGTCGAATGCCTTGCGGCCGACAGGCGTCAAACACACGCTGATCGAACGGCGATCGTTCGGGTCCGTGTCGCGCGACACCAGCCCTTCTTTTTCGAGCTGATCCGTAATGCCGGTGACATTGCCGCCCGTCACCATCAAACGGCGCGACAGTTCGGTCATCTTCAGGCCTTGCGGATGACGTTCGAGCTGCGCCATCAGATCGAAACGCGGCAACGTCGTGTCGAATTCGTTACGCAGACGCTTGCGCAACTCGGCTTGCACGAGGTTCGTCGTGGTCAGCATGCGCAACCACAGGCGCAAGCCCATGTGACTGTCCGCGCCAGTGCTCATTTCGAGGTCCACGACGTTCTCCGCGGGTTGGGCCACGCCTTTGCGCGTCGGCTTCGTTTCGCCCGCCGCAGCGGGCTTCTTCACGTTCGATGACCTGGTCACATCACTTCTCCGCCGGAGATGGAAATGGATTGCCCTGTGATGGCCTCCGAGCCGGGTTGGCACAGCCACAGCACGCTGTTGGCGACCTGCTCGGGACTCACGAAGCGATGTTGCGGATTGGAGCGCAGCAAGGTTTCGCGCGCCTGCTGTTCGGTGCGTGAGGTCTTGCTGGTGATCTGTTCGAGCGACGCGTGCAGTAGTTCGGTTTCCGTGTAGCCGGGGCATACGGCGTTGACCGTGATGCCTTTTGTCGCGACTTCGAGCGCGAGCGAGCGCGTGAGACCGATCACGCCGTGTTTCGCCGCACAATACGCGGCGACGTACGCGTAGCCGATTTGCCCCGCCGTGCTCGCGACGTTGATGATGCGACCGCGTCCGCGTTCGAGCATGCCGGGCAACACCGCGCGTGTGCCAAGAAAGACGCCGGTGAGGTTCGCGTCGAGCATGCGCTGCCACAGCGCCATGTCGGTGTGCATGAACGGCGCGGCTTGCGCCTGGCCCGCGTTATTGACGAGGATATCGACCGCGCCCGCCTGGCTGAACGCGTTCGCGACCGACTCTTCCTGCGTCACGTCCACGCCGAGATAGATGACGTCGCCGAGCGCGTTGCATTTTTCCTGCTGCGCGGCGAGCCGCTGCACGTTGCGGCCCATCAAGGTAACGCGTGCGCCCGCGCGCAACAGTGCTTGCGCGATGGCCGCGCCGATGCCGCTGCCGCCACCGGTGACCACGGCGTGCTGGCCCGCGAGCGGGGAGGGGGGCATATTCACGTGGCTCACGTGGTTCCTTCTGCGCGTTGCGCGCGTTCTTGCGGCGACAGCCCTGCGTTCGCGATGGCCTGTGCGCGCTCGCGTTCGAGATTGCGTTCGAGTTGCGACTTCGCGGCGGCATAGGGCTTCGGCCACGCGACATCGAAGTAGCCGATCTTTGCCGCTTCGTTCAACGTCCACGACGGATTCGCCAGATGCGGGCGCGCAATCGCGCACAGATCCGCACGTCCCGCGGCGATGATGCTGTTCACGTGATCCGCTTCCGAAATTGCGCCGACCGCGATCGTCGCGATGCCGGCTTCGTTGCGCACGCGGTCCGCGAACGGCGTCTGGAACATGCGGCCGTACACGGGTTTCTCTTCCTTGCTGACCTGACCCGACGATACGTCGATCATGTCCGCGCCGGCCGCCTTGAAGGCTCGGGCGATCTGCACGGCGTCGTCCGGCGTGGTGCCGCCTTCGACCCAATCGTTCGCGGAGATACGCACGGAAATCGGCTTGTCTTGCGGCCATACCGCGCGCATCGCCTTGAAAACCTGCAGCGGATAGCGCAAACGGTTTTCGAGCGAGCCGCCGTATTCGTCGGTGCGTTGATTGGTCAGCGGCGACAGGAAGCTCGACAAAAAATAGCCGTGCGCGCAGTGCAGTTCGAGCCAGTCGAAGCCGGCTTGCGCCGACATGCGTGTCGCGTCGACGAATTGCGCTTCGATTTCGCGCAGTTCTTCATGCGTGGCCTCACGCGAATGCTGGCTGACGCCGCGCAGATATTGTTGCGGCGAAGCCGAAACGAGCGGCCAGTTGCCTTCGGCGAGCGGCTGGTCGATGCCTTCCCACGCGACGCGCGTCGAACCTTTGGCGCCCGAATGGCCGAGCTGAATGCCGATTTTCGCATCCGACTGACGATGCACGAGATCGACGATGCGCTTCCATGCATTCAGATGCTCGGGCGCATACATGCCGGGACATGCGGGCGTGATACGCGCTTCGGGCGACACGCAGGTCATCTCGGTCATCACGAGCCCAGCCCCGCCCATCGCGCGCGCGCCGAGGTGCATCAGGTGATAGTCGCCAGCGATGCCATCCACCGCCGAGTATTGCGCCATCGGTGAGACCACTACGCGGTTTTTCAGCGTCACGCTGCGCAGCGTGAAGGGCGTGAACATCGGCGGGACCGAGTGCCTGCCCGGCGCCCGCTCCAC
>NZ_NPIH01000287.1:12037-16536 GCF_012275575.1 Paraburkholderia sp. SG-MS1
CCCGAGCGCTGCGCGAGCCAGTCTTCGAAACCCGACAGATAGCGCGCGTCGCGCTCGCGCAGGTTTTCGTGCGAAATGCGCTGTGAGCGCGTGAGCAGCGAATACGCGAACTGTTCCGGCTCGAACGATGTATAGCGATCGACGTGCTCGAACCATTCCGTCGAATTGCGCGCGGCGTTCTGGATGCGCAGCACGCCGATGCTGCGCACTTCCGTGTAGTGCTGCAGCGCGGCGGCCAGATCGCCGGGATGGGCGCCGATGCTGTTGGCGAGTTCAATTGCGTCTTCGAGCGCGAGCTTGGTGCCCGAGCCGATCGAGAAGTGCGCGGTATGCGCGGCGTCTCCCATCAGCACGATCGGCGTTTGCGAACCGTCGGCGTTGCGGCGCCAATGTACCCATTCGCCGTTGACCACGCGCGGAAAACGGATCCACTGCGACGAGCCGCGCAAATGCGCGGCGTTGGACATCAGCGCGTGGCCGTCGAGATACTTCGCGAACAGCTTTTCGCAGAAGGCGATGCTGTCTTCCTTGCTGATTTCGTCGAGACCGGCGGCGCGCCACACGCGCTCGGGCGTCTCGACGATGAAGGTGGAAGTCTGATCGTCGAAACGGTAGGCGTGCGCCTGGAACCAGCCGGATTCGGTTTCTTCGAAAGCGAAGGTGAACGCGTCGAAGAGTTTTTTTGTGCCGAGCCAGACGAAGCGGCAGTCGCGTGTGTCGATGTCCGGCTGATACGTGGCCGCGTATTTTTGCCGGATCACGCTGTTCAGGCCGTCGCAGGCAATGATCAGGTCGGCTTCGTAGACGTTGTCGTCCGTCACCTGGGTTTCGAATACCAGCTTGACGCCGAGTTCTTCGCAGCGTGCTTGCAGGATGTTCAGCAGGCGCTTACGGCCGATGCCGCAGAAGCCATGACCCGACGAGCGGATTTGCCGGCCGCGGAAATTGATCTCGATGTCGTCCCAGTGGTTGAACGCGTCGAGGATCGCGTCCGCGCTCGGGGCGTCGGCGGCGCGCAGGTTGCCGAGCGTCTGGTCGGAGAACACGACGCCCCAGCCGAAAGTGTCATAGGGACGGTTGCGCTCGACGACCGTGACTTCGTAATCCGGGTTGCGGCTTTTCATCAACAGGCCGAAGTACAACCCGGCCGGGCCGCCGCCGATACAGAGAATGCGCATGCTTGCTCCCCCAATGTGGAATCCGCTTTGGGGTAATTTAGGTCTTGATAGTTTAGGTGTCAAGTAAATTCGAGTCGAGGCCGGGCGGGAGGCGTAGTGCTGCGGCATGTCGAACAGACGGAGAGCCACGTCCCACTCTCCCGCGCAAAACAGAAGCACCCCGCCACTTCGGACCGCAGGCACGCCGTGCACATTGACATGCCAACTCGTCAACCCCGCCCCCACCTCCATCCCCCGCAATCAACAAAAGTGCCATTGAATCTAACTTTTGTGTAGGGACGCCCGATCCATCCTCAAATATTCTCTACCCCATCGAGATACGCTGGCGCCGGGATCCTCATCCAGCCGCCGCGACGACCCATTCACAGGAGAGGATGTTGACCAAGAAAGTCCCGCTCAAGATCGCCATCGCCGAGCACCCGCACACCGCCGCTATCCGCAACGGTTCGATCCCCATCGAGGGTGTAGACGCCGAATTCGTCACCGTCAAGCCGCAGATCGGCGCGTTTCGCCGAATGGTGCGCGATGTCGAGTTCGATGTCTGCGAGCTCGCGCCGACCACCTACATCATTGCCCGCGCGTATGGCGCACCGTTCGTCGGCCTGCCGGTTTTCGTCGTGCGGCGCTTTCATCATGGCGGCCTGCTGGTTCGCCCGGATGCCGGCATCAGGACGCCGAAGGACCTCGAAGGCAAGAAGGTCGGCGTGCGCGCGTATTCGGTGACGACCGGCGTGTGGACGCGTCAGGTGCTGATCGACGAGTTCGGTCTCGATTCGTCGAAGGTGACCTGGGTGGTCGATGACGAAGAGCACGTCACGCAACTGAAGTTGCCCTCGAATGTCATTCACGCGCCGCAAGGCAGTTCGCTTGCCGACATGATGGCCTCGGGCGAACTGTCGGCGGGTTTCGACGCGGCCGCCGGTATCGGCCGCAAGGGTGCGCCGACAGGCGGCTGGCAGGAAGTCGAGGCCAACTATCCGGATCTGCTGCCGAACGCTGCGGAGCTTGAGAAGGAGTACTACGGCCGCACCGGCGTGTATCCGATGCACGGCACGATCGTCGTGAAGGACTCGGTGCTCGCCGACCATCCGTGGATCGCGAAATCGATCTACGACGCGTTCGTGCAGGCGAAGAAGGAATGGCTCGCACGTCTCGACGCAGGCGATGCGACGGCCCCCAGCGACAGGAAGTACCTCGAACTGCGCAAGATCGTCGGATACGATCCGCTGCCGTACGGTCTGCAGGAAAACCTCAAGACGATCGAAACGCTGGAAGCGACCGCGTTCAGGCAGGGGCTGACGCCGCGCCGCATGTCGATCAACGAACTGTTCGTGGATCCGCTGGCCCGCTGAGCCGAACACCATCCTCCTGCACGAGACTGGACACACCATGATTATCGATTGCCACGGTCACTTCACGACCGTCCCCGCCTCATTCCGCGCGTGGCGCGCCAGACAGGTCGAATTTGCCAACGATCCGGCCAATGCGCCGTCACGCGATGGCGCTTTTGTGAGCGACGACGAAATCCGCGAAGCCATCGGCAACGGCCAGCTCAAGCTGCAACGCGAGCGCGGCAGCGACCTCACGCTGTTCTCGCCGATCGCGGGCCTGATGAGCCACCACCTGGGCAACGAGCGCACCAGCCTCGAATGGGCTGAAGTCTCGAACGACCTCGTCTACCGCGTGACGGAACTCTATCCGGACAACTTCGCGCCGGTGTGCCAGTTGCCGCAATCGCCCGGCGCCGATCCTGCAAACAGCATTGCCGAACTGCGCCGCTGCGTCGAACAGATGGGTTTCGTGGGCTGCAACCTGAACCCGGACCCGAGCGGCGGCTACTGGACCGGCAAGCCGATGACCGATCGCGAGTGGTATCCGCTCTACGAAGCACTGGTCGATCTCGACGTGCCCGCGATGATCCATGTGGCCGCATCGTGCAATCCGTGTTTCCACGGCACCGGTGCGCACTACCTGAACGCGGATACGTCCGTGTTCATGCAGATCCTGCAATCGGACCTGTTCAAGGACTTCCCGACGCTGCGTCTGGTGATTCCGCACGGCGGCGGCGCGGTGCCGTATCACTGGGGACGTTATCGCGGCATGTCGCTCGAGATGCGCGAGCGTCCGCTCGAAGGGCTGCTGGACAACATTTTCTTCGACTCATGCGTGTATCACAAGCCGGGGGTCGAACTGCTGACCAAAGTGATTCCGGCCGACAACGTGCTGTTCGGCTCGGAAATGATCGGTGCGGTGCGCGGCAAGGACCCGGCCACGGGCCAGTACTTCGACGACACGAAGCGCTATATCGACGCATGCGAGGCGCTCTCGGACGAAGACCGCTACAAGATCTTCGAAGGTAACGCACGCCGGGTCTACCCACGCCTCGATGCACGCCTGAAGGCGCGCGGCAAATAAGGACCATCAGGCGGCACGCGACATGGGCGCGGGCCGCATGCAATGAGAACAGCACAGAGACATTCATGACAATCGTTGATATTCACCCGCACATCATCTCCGGCGACGAAACCCGCTATCCGCCGGCGCCCCTGTTCGGCAAGCGCTCGGACTGGTCGCAGGAGCGTCCGACGACCGTGGAAACGCTGATCGCATCGATGGATGCGGCCGGCGTCGCGAAGGCGGCTGTCGTGCATTCGTCGACCACGTATGGCTTCGACAACAGCTACGTGGTCGATGGCTGCGCGCAATACGCGGACCGTCTGGTGGCCGTCGGCTCGGTCGACGTGTTGCAGGAGGATGCGCCGGAACGCATCCGCGAATGGGTTGGCCGGGGGCTCGCCGGACTGCGCCTCTTCACGGGCGGCAGCACGAAGGAGTTCGACCCGAGCGAGCTGGACGATCCGCGTTCGTTTCCGGCGTGGGAACTGTGCGGCGAACTGGGCCTGCCGATGTGCATCCAGACCGGTCCGATCGGCCTGCCGCAGGTGACGGCGCTGGCCAGGCGCTTCCCGAAGGTCGCGATCATTCTCGACCACCTGGGACGTCCCGAAGTGGCCGACGGCGCGCCGTATGCGAAAGCGCAAAGCCTGTTCGATCTCGCACCGCTCGAGAACATCTACCTGAAGCTCACGCCGCGTATCTTCGGCGATGTGAAGAAGGAGAAGGCGAGTGCAGCAACGTTCTTCCCGCGTGTGGTCGAGGCGTTCGGCGCGAAGCGCATGGCCTGGGGCTCGAACTATCCGACCTCGACGGGCACGCTCGCGGAGATTCTCGCGACCGCGCAGGCTGGTCTCGCGAGCCTGAGCGATGCAGACCGCGAATGGATCTTCGGCAAGACGGCGCAGCAACTGTATCCGGCTTTGG
>NZ_NPIH01000288.1 GCF_012275575.1 Paraburkholderia sp. SG-MS1
GTACGCGACGCGCTGAACGTTCTCGAAAGCGAAGGGCTGGTCCTGAATCCGCCTGGTCGTGGCGCGACTGTCGCGCCCCTGGACCTGGATGAGTTCCATGCGATCTATCGGGTGTCCCGCGTGCTCGAACCCGCACTCGCGCGCCGTTCGTGCATGTTGCTGTCTGATGAGACACTCGACCGGCTTTACCAGGAAGCGGAAGCCGTGGGCGGACGCGACCGTACCCTCGACGAGGTCTGGGCCGACCATCGTGCTTTCCATATGGCGCTGCTTGCGCCGGCCGCGTCGCCCTGGGACGTACGGATTCTCACGATGCACTGGCGTGCCACCGAACGCTATGTACGTATCGGCTTTGGCCTTCTAGACCCCGACCCCGAGGAGCACGATCGCCGCCGCGATGCCCACCAGTTTCTCATTGATGCGTTCCGCAAGCGCGACCCTGCCTTCGCCGCACGCGCCCTGGAATCCCATCTGGCTGAGAACGAGAAGCTGGCCGCCACAGCATTGGCCCAAGGTCAGCCTCGCGTCGCCTTGCAAACAACATACTCATCGAAATCGGAATCTAGACAGATAGAACGAGAAAGCTTCGAACCGAAATTGATCGACTCGTCGCCGACTACACGAAGTGGCGGGACCTGATTGCCGACGAATCTTGCTCGACGGCAGGTGTATGCAATCAGTACTTAGCTGGAGCAGGTATGAGAATCGCGGTGATGGGCGCAGGTGCGGTGGGGTGCTACTTCGGCGGTATGCTCGCGCGCGCGGGGCACTCGGTAGTTCTGATTGGAAGGCCGGGGCATGTCGAAGCTATTCGCCGCGACGGCTTATTGCTCGATGCCCTCGCCTTCAAAGGTTATTTGCCGCTCGAGGCCAGCACCGGGGCAGACGCCGTGCGGGATGCCCAACTGGTCTTGCTCTCCGTCAAGTCCACCGATACAGAGAGTGCAGCTGCTGCCATGCGCCCGCACCTCGCGCGCGAGGCGGTGATCATGACACTGCAAAATGGTGTCGACAACGCTCCGCGCCTTCAGGCCGCACTGGCGCACGAGGTCATGGCGACAGTGGTCCGCGTAGCTGCGGAGATGGTTGGTCCCGGACATGTCAAGCACCGTGGGCGCGGCGACCTGATCATTGCGACATCGGCAAAAAGCGCCGAAATCGCCGAAATGCTGATCGCCGCCGGCGTACCTACGGAAATCTCCGACAACGTGGTTGGGGCACTGTGGGCGAAGCTGATTGGGAACTGTGCCTACAATGCGCTATCGGCCATCACCCAGCTGCCTTATGGGCGCATCTCGGCTGGGCAAGGCGTCCAGGATGTGCTCGCCGATGCGGTAAACGAATGCCTTGAAGTTGCCGCCGCGCTGCGCGTAACCGTGCCGGGTGACGTCTGGGGTGCCGTGCAGAGCGGCGCCAAAGCGATGCCCACGCAACTCTCCTCTACCGCGCAAGATCTTGCGCGCGGCAAGCCCAGCGAGATCGACCACCTCAACGGATACGTGCTCCGCCAAGGCCAGGCTTTGGGCATTGCGACGCCAGTCAACCGCGTTCTTCACACACTGGTCAAGCTGCTCGAGTCACGTTCTGCGCCATCTTCCGGAACTGGCGGTTAGGACGTTCTATTTCGACCGGAATGAATGGGAACTCAACACGGTCGCGGCCAGCTTCTCGTTCTCAGCCAGATGGGACTCCAGGGCGCGTGCGGCGAAGGCAGGGTCGCGCTTGCGGAACGCATCAATGAGAAACTGGTGGGCATCGCGGCGGCGATCGTGCTCCTCGGGGTCGGGGTCTAGAAGGCCAAAGCCGATACGTACATAGCGTTCGGTGGCACGCCAGTGCATCGTGAGAATCCGTACGTCCCAGGGCGACGCGGCCGGCGCAAGCAGCGCCATATGGAAAGCACGATGGTCGGCCCAGACCTCGTCGAGGGTACGGTCGCGTCCGCCCACGGCTTCCGCTTCCTGGTAAAGCCGGTCGAGTGTCTCATCAGACAGCAACATGCACGAACGGCGCGCGAGTGCGGGTTCGAGCACGCGGGACACCCGATAGATCGCATGGAACTCATCCAGGTCCAGGGGCGCGACAGTCGCGCCACGACCAGGCGGATTCAGGACCAGCCCTTCGCTTTCGAGAACGTTCAGCGCGTCGCGTAC
>NZ_NPIH01000289.1 GCF_012275575.1 Paraburkholderia sp. SG-MS1
GCGGCGAAGAACTACACGCACATCCTCGCGCCGGCGACCGCCTACGGCAAGAACATCACGCCGCGTATCGCCGCAAAACTCGACGTCGCGCAGATCAGCGACATCACGGCCGTGGAGAGCGCCGACACGTTCGAGCGCCCGATCTATGCGGGCAACGCCATCGCAACGGTGCAATCGGCCGATCCGATCAAGGTCATCACGGTGCGCTCGACCGGTTTCGACGCGGTGGCGGCCGTTGGCGGCAGCGCAACGGTGGAGAAGATCGAAGCCGCTGCAGACGCAGGCGTTTCGCAGTTCGTGAGCCGTGAAGTGACGAAGCTGGACCGTCCGGAACTGACGTCGGCGAAGATCATCGTCTCGGGTGGCCGGGGTCTGGGCAATGGCGAGAACTACACGAAGGTGCTCGAGCCGCTGGCCGACAAGCTGAACGCGGCGCTGGGCGCCTCGCGCGCGGCAGTCGATGCGGGCTTCGTGCCGAACGACTATCAGGTCGGCCAGACCGGCAAGATCGTCGCGCCGCAACTGTACGTGGCCGTCGGCATCTCGGGTGCGATCCAGCATCTGGCCGGCATGAAGGACTCGAAGGTGATCGTCGCGATCAACAAGGACCCGGAAGCGCCGATTTTCAGCGTCGCCGATTATGGTCTGGTCGGTGATCTGTTCACGCTCGTGCCGGAACTGGTTAGCGAGCTCGGCTAATCGCCGCAGCGCCGCAGCGCCGGGAACAAGGCGTCAGGCCGCACACGAAGGGCGCGGGACCGATCGAGTCCGGCGCCCTTTTTTTATCCAGACAGGAGGAGAACCAGAATGAGCTACACGGCGCCCATCAAGGACATGCTGTTCGTGATGAAGGAACTGGCCGGTCTCGAAAGCATCGCAACCCTGCCGGGCTTCGAGGACGCAAACCTCGACACGGCTCAGGCCGTGCTCGACGAGTCGGCGAAGCTGTGCGGTGAAGTGTTGGCGCCGCTGAACGTCGAAGGCGATCGCAATCCGAGCAGTTGGAAGGACGGCGTCGTCACCGCGACGCAGGGTTTCAGGGAAGCCTTCCGCCAGTTCGCCGAGGGCGGCTGGCAAGGCGTGCAGCATCCGATCGACTACGAAGGCCAGGGCCTGCCAAAACTGATCGCGACGCCCTGTGTCGAAATGCTCAACGCGTCGAATCTGTCGTTCGCGCTGTGTCCACTGCTGACCGATGGCGCGATAGAAGCGCTGCTCACCGCCGGTACCGAAGCGCAAAAGCACACCTATGTGCCGAAGCTGATCTCCGGTGAATGGACCGGCACGATGAACCTGACCGAGCCGCAGGCCGGCTCCGATCTCGCGCTGGTGCGCACGCGCGCCGAACCGCAGGGCGACGGTTCATTCAAGCTGTTCGGCACGAAGATTTTCATTACGTGGGGCGAGCACGACATGGCGAAGAACATCGCCCATCTCGTGCTGGCGCGCACCCCGAATGCGCCCGAAGGCGTGAAAGGCATTTCGCTATTCATCGTGCCGAAGTTTCTCGTCCATGAAGACGGGTCGCTCGGCGAGCGCAACGACGTGCATTGCGTGTCGATCGAGCACAAGCTCGGCATCAAGGCGAGTCCCACCGCGGTGCTGCAGTTCGGGGACCACGGCGGTGCGATCGGTCACCTGATCGGCGAGGAAAATCGCGGGCTCGAATACATGTTCATCATGATGAACGCGGCGCGTTTCGCGGTGGGCATGCAGGGTGTCGGCGTATCGGATCGCGCGTATCAGAAGGCCGTCGCGTACGCGAAGGACCGCGTGCAAAGCCGCCCGGTGGATGGCTCCGCGAAACAGCCGGTCGCGATCATCCAGCACCCGGACGTGCGCCGCATGCTCGCGACGATGCGCGGCCTCACCGAAGCGTCGCGCGCGCTGGCTTATGTCGCCGCGGCGCATTGCGACATCGCGCATCGTCATCCGGACGATGCAACGCGCGCCGCGCATCAGGCGCTCTACGAATTCCTCGTGCCGATCGTGAAGGGCTGGAGCACCGAACTGTCGATCGACGTGACGAGCCTTGGCGTGCAGGTGCATGGCGGCATGGGCTTCATCGAAGAAACCGGCGCCGCGCAGTACTACCGCGACGCACGCATTCTGCCGATCTACGAAGGCACGACCGCGATTCAGGCCAACGACCTGATCGGCCGTAAGACCGTACGTGATGCTGGCAAGGTGGCCAGGTCGCTGCTCGCGGACATCGCCGCAACGGTTGATGCGCTCGGCGCGAAGCAGGGCCCGGCGTTCGACTCGATGAAGCGGTATCTGGCGCAGGGACATCGTTCGCTGGGTGCGGCAGTCGAGTTCGTGCTGGCGAATACGAAGAGCGATCCGAACGCGGTGTTCGCCGGCAGCGTGCCGTATCTGAAGCTCGCGGGCATCGTGCTGGGCGGCTGGCAGATGGCGCGTGCGCTCCTCGTGGCGGCCGACAAACGCGACGAAGATCCGGCGTTCTACGGCGCGAAGATCGCGACCGCGCAGTTCTATGCGGAACACGTGCTGCCGCAGGCAGCGGCGCTCGAAGCGTCGATTGTCAGTGCGAAGGGCGGGGAGGGCGTGCTGGCTTTGTCGGACGATCAGTTCTGACGCGACACTCGCGGCCGGATGCATCGGCCTGAAAAAAACGGCGCCTCACGAGGCGCCGTTTGTTTTATTGCAGCGGTGCGCGCGCGATGATCGATCGGCGCGACCGCTTGCCGAGCGTCAGGCATAAGCCGGCCGATGCGCGCCGCCGGTCTCGCCGAGATAGCGGTGTACCGACAGATCGTCCGCCTTGATGGCGGGCTGTTTGCCCGACATCACGTCGGCCAGCAACTGGCCCGAACCGCACGACATGGTCCAGCCCAGCGTGCCATGACCGGTGTTCAGGAACAGGTTTGCGACCGGCGTGCGGCCGACGATCGGCGTGCCGTCCGGCGTCATCGGCCGCAATCCGGTCCAGAACGTCGCCTTCGACGTATCGCCGCCGCCAGGGAACAGGTCGTTCACGCACAGTTCCAGCGTGGCGCGGCGCGCCTCGCGCAAAGACTTGTCGAAGCCGACGATCTCCGCCATGCCGCCGACACGAATCCGGTTGTCGAAACGCGTGATCGCGATCTTGTAGGTCTCGTCGAGCACGGTGGACACCGGCGCGGCCGCTTCGTCGACGATCGGCGCGGTGATCGAATAGCCTTTGAGCGGGTACACCGGAATCTTCACGAGGCCCGCGAGGAACCGGGTCGAATACGAACCCAGCGCGACCACGAACGAATCCGCGCGTACCAGTTCGCCGCCGCATTGCACGCCGGCGACCCGGTCGCCCGCCATCGCCAGCGCGTCGATCGGCGTGTTGTAGCGGAATTGGACGCCCAGTTGCGCGGCCAGCGCGGCGAGGCGCGTGGTGAACATCTGGCAGTCGCCGGTTTCGTCGCCCGGCAGGCGCAGGCCGCCGGTCAGCTTGTGCGAAACCGCCGCGAGCGCCGGCTCGGCTTGCGCGAGCTCGACCGCCGACAGCAGTTCATACGGCACGTTGGCTTCCTGCAGCACGGCGATGTCTTTCGCGGCGCCGTCGAATTGCTGCTGCGTGCGGAACACCTGCAGCGTGCCGCCGGTGCGGCCTTCGTACTGGATGCCGATATCGGCGCGCAGGGCCTGCAGGCAGTCGCGGCTGTATTCGGCGAGGCGGACCATGCGGCCCTTGTTCACCGCATAGCGCGCCGACGTGCAGTTCTGCAGCATTAGCCACATCCATTGCAACTGGAATTGCGTGCCGTCGAGACGGACGGCGAGCGGCGCGTGCTTCTGGAACATCCACTTGACGGCCTTCAGCGGCACGCCGGGCGCCGCCCACGGCGATGCGTAACCGGGCGAGATCTGCCCGGCATTGGCAAAACTGGTTTCGAGCGCCGGGCCGGCCTCGCGGTCGATTACGGTCACTTCATGACCCGCACGCGCGAGGTAATACGCGGTCGTCACCCCGACGACGCCACTGCCCAAAACGACGACTCGCATAGCTGCTCCTGGATACATGCACAAAGTTGAGGGCGTGCGCTCGTCGATTGGTTCGGTTTCATTCGATTCACGAGGTGTAACGCGGACCGCCCAGTGTTAACCGCTATACTATTAACAGTCAGACAGGTTTTGTTATTGTATTTTCAGGATTTTCAGCAAAAACATCATGCGTACACAGCGCCAGCCGGTCAGGGCCCTCGACAAACTCGATCACAAGATTTTGCGGCTGCTGCAGCAGGATGGCCGGATGGCGATGAAGGACCTGTCCGAGCAGGTCGGGCTGTCGGTGACGCCGTGCATCGAGCGGGTCAAGCGGATGGAGCGCGACGGCGTGATCACCGGCTATCACGCGCGCGTGAATCCCGCCGAACTGGGCGCGGCGCTGCTGGTGTTCGTCGAGATCACGCTCGACCACAAAAGTGGCAACATGTTCGACCAGTTCCGACGCGAAGTGCAGAAGATTCCCGAGGTGCTGGAGTGCCATCTCGTGTCGGGCGACTTTGACTATCTGATCAAGGCGCGCATGGGCGAAATGGCCGACTACCGCAAGCTGCTCGGGGACATCCTGCTGCAATTGCCGGGCGCGGTGCAGTCGAAGAGCTATGTGGTGATGGAAGAGATCAAGGAAACGCTGACGATCGCGGTACGCGATTAGCCAGCCGCGTTGTCACGAAAACGAACTCGACAAACGGCGTAAACACTGTATATTTATACAGGTGTTGTGCGTCGTTTTCTGTTTGCCTGACTTGGCCGTGACTAACTCCGATACCCCTTCCGCTCGAGAATTTCCAATCGCGCCGCCCGCGCCTCGCAAGGGGCGTGGGGCGGTGACGAACCTGCAAGGCCGTTATGAAGTCGACCAGCGCGAAGCGGTGGATGACGGCTGGCAGCCGGCCGAGGGCGAAGGAGGCGATGAGCCCAAGGTCTTGCGCACGCAGGTCTTCGAGGAGCACGCCAAGTCCATCCTCACACGCAACGCGTCGCCGGATATTCCGTTCGGCGTGTCGCTCAATCCCTATCGTGGTTGTGAGCACGGCTGTATTTATTGCTTCGCGCGGCCTACGCATAGTTATCTGGGGCTGTCGCCGGGGCTCGACTTCGAGAGCCGGATCTACGCGAAGATCAATGCGCCCGAGTTGCTCGAACGGGAACTGTCGAAGAAGTCCTATGTGCCGGAACCGATTGCATTGGGCGTCAACACGGACGCATGGCAGCCCGCCGAGCGTGACCTGCGCCTCACGCGCAGAGTGATCGAGGTGCTCAGCCAACGCCACCACCCGTTTGCGGCCATCACCAAATCGTCGCTGATCGAGCGCGATATCGATCTGCTTGCGCCTATGGCCGCTCGCGGGCAATTCATGGCGGCCATCACGATCACTACGCTGGACGCGGATATCGCGCGCACGCTCGAACCGCGCGCGGCGACGCCCACGCGCCGGTTACGCACTATCCGCACGCTGAGCGAGGCTGGCATTCCTGTGGGCGTCAGCATCGCGCCGGTGATTCCGTTCGTCACCGAGCCGGACATGGAGCGCGTGCTAGAGGCTTGCGCCGAGGCCGGTGCGAACAACGCCAGCTACATCGTGCTGCGTCTGCCGTGGGAAGTGGCGCCGCTGTTCAAGGACTGGCTGGGCGCGCATTTTCCCGACCGCGCAGATCGCGTGATGAGCCGCGTGCGCGATATGCGCGGCGGCAAGGACTATGACTCGTCCTTTGCCGCGCGGATGAAGGGGGAAGGCTTATGGGCGGATCTGCTCAAGCAGCGATTTCACAACGCCGTGCGCCGTTTGGGCTTGAACCGGCGCGACCGCGGCATTCTCGACATGTCGCACTTCCGCCGCCTCGAGCCGGCGCGGGCCGAAGAGCCGGTGCGCGACAGTCCGCAGTTGAGGCTCTTTTAGCGCGGCGCGCGCCCGGTCATTGTGAGATCGCTTTGGCCGCTTCCACCTGACTTTCGAAGTAAGTCTGGAACGAAAGGGCGAGGCCGGTCATCAGCAGGAACGCGCCGATCAGCAGCGAAAAGATGACGACGAACACCACGGTCCAGCCGGAGCGGCTCTTGCGTTGCGTCTGCGCGTTGAACTGCGCGTCCCATTTTTCGTCCGGACGCAACCCGTAGACGATCGCGGCGAGAAACGCGGCCAGCAGCGAAACCGCGCCGGGAAAGGCCAAGACCCAGCCGAGGATCGATGCCCGTTCGCTCGCTACCAGCAGCATGACGCCGGGAATGCCGATCAGCGTACCGAGCAGATGAGCCCAGCCGAAAATGTCACGATTGCCGTAAAGATAGAAGCGGTGGGCGCCGAGGCTGCCCAGCAGGAACGCCAGCGCGGCGGTAATCGTCTTGGATCGGAAGCGCGGGGAAGTCGAGACAAGGGTGGACATGTAGGCGTGGACACAGTGACAGGCGCTCAAAAGGAGCGGCGCGCCGTTAGGCGCGGACCGACGCGCATTCTACGCCCGCCGCGGACCGCGGGTCATGTGGCCGGCAGGTGGATGGCCATAAGGGATCGCCGTGTGAATGGCGCGAGGTGTCGGGGCAGCCGGACGCTTTGGCGGCGCGCGGCGGATTTTGCCGGAGAAGGGAGCGGGCGGTTCTTCGGCGAGCGAGCGCAGCTTCGCGGCGAGCGCCGCGGCGCTACGGCGCCGAATACGCCACGCGATAGATCGCGCCTGCGTAATCGTCGCTGATCAGCAGGGAGCCGTCGGGCAAGGGCAAAATGTCGGCGGGACGGCCCCAAACGGCTTCTCCGGGCTGCAGCCAGCCTTCGGCAAAGACCTCCTGCCGTGCGTGGCTGCCGTCCGGATCGGCCATCACCCGCACAACGCGGTAACCGGCCTTCTTGCTGCGATTCCATGAGCCATGCTCGGCAATGAAGACATTGTTCCGGTACGCGGCGGGAAACATCGAGCCAGTGTAAAAGCGCATGCCGAGCGCGGCGACGTGCGCACCCAGTTTGGCCACCGGCGGTGTAAATGCACTGCATGGATGGCCCTTGCCGAATTCCGGGTCGGGTGTGTCACCGCCATGGCAATACGGGAAGCCGAAATCCATGCCGGCGCGCGGCGCACGGTTGAGTTTGTCGTCCGGCACGTCGTCGCCTAGCAGGTCCCGACCGTTGTCGGTGAACCACAGTTCGTGCGTCACCGGATGCCACGCGAACCCGACCGAATTGCGCACGCCGCGCGCCATAACTTCATAGTGGCTGCCGTCCGGATTCATGCGGCCGATCATCGCGAAGCGGTCGCGATCTTTCTGGCAGACGTTGCAGGGCGCGCCTTGCGGCACGTACAGCTTGCCGTCCGGGCCGAAGGCGATGAATTTCCAGCCATGATGTGTTTCGCTGGGCAGCGTGTCGATCACGACGGCGGGCTTGGGCGGATTGTTCAGATGCGCGTCGATCGCATCGAAACGCAAGATCTTCGACACCGCCGACACGTACAGCGCGCCGTCGTGCCACGTCACGCCCGCCGGGGATTCGAGGCCGGAAGCGATAACGTGGCGGCCTGTCACTCGGCCGTTTTGCAATTCGAGCGCATAGACTTGCCCGTCGAGGCTGCCTATATAGAGAATGCCCTTCGGCGAGAGCGTCATCGCGCGCGCGCTCGGCACGTCGTCCGACAGAACCTCGATATGGAAGCCGGGTGGTAATTTAATACGCTCGACCGGCGGCGCTGCAGCTGCCCAGAGTGCCTGGCCGGCGACCAACCCGGCCGCTGCATAGCGTAGAACCCGACTTCGCAACGCGCGTGCGAGACCCGCAAACCACACGAAAACGAGAAAACAAGCGGGCAAAAACGCTCTCGGCGGAAGAAGTTTCACGGGCTCTCCGTCAGGTGGTTCGGGCGTTTGGGCGTGATTCGAGGGTCTCGTCCGGATGGCTGATGCAACCCCGTCGCTCAGTTTATCCCGGTAAGTGTTTGTTATGGCGTCGGTTTCCCGCTATAATCGCGTGTTTCAGTCGTTCCGAACCCCGGTTTTCAAGGATTCTAGTATGGTCATCATCCGCTTGGCTCGTGGCGGCTCCAAGAAGCGCCCGTTCTACAACATCGTCGCAACCGATTCGCGTAGCCGTCGTGACGGCCGCTTCATCGAGCGCGTTGGTTTCTACAACCCGGTCGCTACGAAGGGTGAATCCCTGCGTATCGCTCAGGATCGCCTGACGTACTGGCAAGGTGTTGGCGCGCAACTGTCGCCGACCGTCGAACGTCTCGTGAAAGAAGCGCAAAAGGCGCAGCCGGCTGCTTAATGGTAGCTCGCATGCGTATCGTCGTCGGTTCGGCCGGCGGCTCGCGCAGCTTGCGTGAGCAGTCCGATGCGCGAGTTGTTTTACTGAAGCAGACGTCGAAGCTGGCAGCGAGGTGTTCTTATGTCTGAGCGTGATTCCGGCAGTTCAGGGCGCGTGAAGGCAAAAGCGGCAGCTCCGCGCGCGAAGACGTCTGATCAGGCGCCGTTCGGTGCATTCGTCCGCAAACCGGTCGAACGAGCCGAAGGCAAGGCGCAAGCCAATGTTGCAAAAGCTGGCTCCGCTGCGGCAGAAATGCGCGCGGAAACAGGGGAAAGCTGGCCGGCCGATGCGGTCGAGGTCGGCGCAATCGTCGACGCTTACGGCCTTAAAGGCTGGGTCAAGGTAGCCGCGCATGCGGATGCCGGGCACGGCGGTGACGCGTTGCTAAGCGCGAAGCGCTGGTGGCTGTTGAAAGGCCACGAGCGCAAGTCGGCGCCGTCATTGCAAGCGAAAACGCATAGCGACAGTGTGGTTGCCCATCTGGGCGGCGTCACTGACCGCGATGTGGCGCTGGCACTGCGCGGCTCGCGTGTCTATGTCAGTCGCAGCGAATTTCCGGCCCTCGACGCCGACGAATTCTACTGGGTGGACCTGCTCGGCCTGGACGTGGTGAACGTTGCCGGGGTCAATCTCGGCAAGGTTGCAGACATGATCGACAACGGTGCGCACTCGGTGATGCGTATCGAATACCCGGCTAGCGACAAAAACGGCAAGCCGGTCGCAGGCGAGCGCTTGATCCCGTTCGTCGGCGTCTTTGTCAAAACGGTGGACCAGGCGGCGAAGCAGATCATCGTCGACTGGGAAGCCGATTACTAAAATCATTCGCTGAATGGAGAGAGCGATGCAGTTCGATGTCGTGACGCTCTTTCCAGAAATGTTCCGCGCGCTGACCGACTGGGGTATCACCAGCCGTGCCGCGAAGCAGGAGCGCTATGGGTTGCGTACGTGGAATCCGCGTGATTTCACCACCGACAACTACCGCACAATCGACGATCGCCCGTACGGCGGCGGCCCCGGCATGGTAATGCTGGCGAAGCCGCTGGAAGACGCGATCGGCGCCGCGAAAGCGGCGCAGGCGGAGCAGGGCATCGGCGCATCGCGCGTCGTGATGATGTCGCCGCAAGGCGCTACATTGAATCACGAACGTGTCATGCGGTTCGCCGCGGAGCCCGGGTTGATCCTGTTGTGCGGGCGTTACGAAGCGATCGATCAGCGTTTGCTCGACCGTGTCGTCGACGAGGAAGTCAGTCTTGGCGACTTCGTGCTGTCGGGGGGTGAATTGCCCGCGATGGCGTTGATGGACGCGGTCGTGCGCCAGCTGCCCGGCGTGCTGAACGACTCGCAATCGGCGGTGCAGGACAGCTTCGTCGATGTGCTGCTGGATTGTCCGCACTACACGCGTCCCGAGGAATACAACGGTGCGCGTGTGCCTGATGTGCTGCTTGGCGGCCATCATGCGGAAATCGAAGCGTGGCGCCGGCGCGAAGCGTTGCGCAATACGTGGAACAAACGGCCCGATCTGATCGTGAAGGCCAGAAAGAACAAGATGTTGAGCCGTGCCGACGAGGCATGGCTTGCAAGTCTCGCAAAGGAAGAGTCGAAGGCGTAAAGCCGGGGATCTTTCGAGCGGACACCAGGCGGCGCCGCACATGCGTGTACGGCGCCAGATGTGAACCCATCCTCTATCGGGGCCGTAGCCGAGCATTTTCTGCGAGGCAGGTACGAACGCCGACAAGATGGATCTAGGAGTCAGTGATGAATCTGATTGCAAAACTCGAGCAGGAAGAAATCGCGCGCGCCCTCGGCGAGAAGACCATCCCCGAATTCGCCCCCGGCGATACGGTGATCGTCAGCGTGAACGTGGTTGAAGGTACGCGTAAGCGTGTTCAGGCTTACGAAGGCGTCGTGATCGCCAAGCGTAACCGTGGTCTGAATTCGTCGTTCATTGTCCGTAAGATTTCGTCGGGCGAAGGCGTCGAGCGTACGTTCCAGACGTACTCGCCGCTGCTGGCAAGCATCGTCGTGAAGCGTCGTGGCGATGTGCGTCGTGCGAAGCTGTACTACCTGCGCAACCGTTCGGGCAAGTCGGCTCGAATCAAGGAAAAGCTGGTCTCGAAAGACCGCGCTGCTTCCCAAGCGTAAATGCTGTAAGAAAAAGCACCCCTCGCGGGTGCTTTTTTGTTTGCCAGGTCAAAATAGCGGCATGTCCCCTATCCGCTCATTCGAGAGACCCGTTGATCCGTCCCGTCTTAGAGCCTGAATCGCTGCCCGTCGAAGCAACCGGTGCGCATCTGCCGCCGGTGGCCGCCGGGCGCCTTACCCCTGAGGGCCTGCGCGCCCGCTTCGAGCAGCACCTCGACTGGACGCCTGAGCCCCGAATCGAAACGCCGTGGCGTAATACCGAGGGCGATCCGCGCGTCGCCGCTGTGCTCGTGCCGCTCGTGGTCCGCAATCATGGGCTGACCGTGCTGCTCACGCAGCGTGCCGATCACCTGAACGATCACGCCGGACAGGTGAGTTTTCCTGGCGGCCGTCAAGAACCGTTCGATGCCGATGCCACTGCGACTGCACTGCGCGAAGCGCACGAAGAAGTTGGACTCGAACCGTCGCGAGTGGAAATTCTCGGCGCATTGCCCGACTATCTGACCGGCACCGGCTTTTGCGTGACGCCGGTGATCGGTCTCGTGCATCCGCCGTTCGCATTGCAAATGGATACGCTCGAAGTGGCCGAGGTCTTCGAAGTGCCGCTCGCGTTTCTGATGGACCCGGCCAATCACGAAGTGCGCGTGTTCCGATACGAGGACGGCGAGCGACGCTTTTTCACGATGCCGTATCCGCGCAGCGAATCAACCGAGTCGCGCGGGCAGGGCGGCGGCGAAGTCGGCGGTCACCATTTCATCTGGGGTGCGACAGCGGCGATGCTGCGCAACCTGTATCGTTTTCTTGCTGCATGAGTCACTGCTGCGTCGTTGCGCGAGTTGCCACACAATTGCGCGTGACTGTGCACTTGCCCGGTGTTTGTCAGCGTCGGCGCTCAGTCGAATCCGACCCTGTGCTATCGTTATAAAACAATCGTAAAAACTCAAAAAGCACGGCGCATCGCATGACTTTTTTCTCCGTATTGCTGGCTCTGATCATTGAACAGGTACGCGCACTGTCACCGAACAATCCGGTGTCCGCGCTGCTTCAATACCATGCGGAGTCAGCGGCGCACGGATTTGATGCCGGCAAGCCCAGGCATGGCCTGCTCGCATGGCTCGTGGTAGTGGTGCCCTGGACGCTGGCAGTCGCGCTCGTCTACTACGTGCTGTATCACATCCATTTCGCGCTGGCGTTCCTGTGGAACGTCGCGGTGCTGTACTTCACGCTCGGCTTCCGCCAGTTCAGCCATTACTTCACTGACATCCACCTCGCGTTGAACAACGACGACGTGCCGCGTGCGCGTGAAATTCTGAATGAATGGACCGGGCTCGAAACGGTCGACATGCCCGTCAGCGAGATCGTCCGTCATACGCTGATTCACGCGGTGGTTGCTTCGCATCGCCACGTGTTCGGTGTGTTCTTCTGGTTCCTGATTCCGGTCGGGCCGGCGGGCGCGGTGCTGTACCGGATCGCCGAATACCTGGCGCGTGCATGGGCGCGTCCCGGCGACGAACGCACCGCTGCGTTTTCGAGCTTCGCGCAGCGCGCCTTCTTGGTGATCGACTGGGTGCCGGCGCGCTTGACGTCGCTGGGCTTTGCGATCGTCGGCAATTTCGAGGACGCGATTTATGCGTGGCGCAATCATGCCCGTCAGTGGCCCGATGCGAACGACGGTGTGTTGTTGGCCGCGGGAAGTGGGGCGCTGGGTGCACGTCTGTGCGGGCCGCTTGCCGAACCGTCGAGCCTCGACGCGCTCGCCACCGGTGATGGCGGTCCGATGCAGGTCGGCGACGACTGCACGCCGCGCACGCTGCAATCGGCGGTGGGTCTGGTGTGGCGCGCGGTCGTGCTGTGGATGATTCTGCTACTGATGCTGACCATCGCCGTGTGGCTGGCGTGAGACGAGCATGTCGGCAGGGCATAGGTAGCGCAATAAAAAACCGGGCCCGTCTTTTTTATTTGCCTTCGACCTACGCAGAAACGTCTTGACCAACCTGGCCAGCGCTTCGCACGCAAAAACCCCATCCCTCATCCATCCAGCGGATCACGCGCAGTCCCGCATTGCCAGCACACCGTGAACTGCGCTTCGAGCATTTCGCCGCACTGACGGCATCGCCAGCCAGGCGAGTCCGGCGCCGGTCCATGCGAGGCCGCGTCGATCAAACGCCGCGCCATGGCCTCGTCGCGTTCGTCGACGAGCCATAACTCGGGCGCGCACTGATCCGCCGGAATATCGCCGAGCGCGCCGTTCAGATAGCGGTTGTGCAACTCGCACGCGATGCCCGCGGTATTCAGCACGTTGACCCAATGCTGTCCGGTAATCAGATTCGGTGCGCGCATCAGCTTCATGTCAGCGCACGATCTGGCTGGCTTCGTGCACGAGTTGCGCATAGAGCGCATGCCGCTCGCGGCGGATGCGGCCATCGGCGACTGCTTCGAGAATCGCGCAGCCCGGCTCGTGCAAGTGATGGCAGTTGTAAAAGCGGCAGTTCGGCAACAGCGGCCGGAACTCCGGAAACGCGCGTTCCAGCCGGCCTTCGGTCAGATGATGCAAGCCGAATTCCTGGAAGCCCGGCGAGTCGATCAACGCACCGCCCGTGTTGCTTCCGTCCAGGTTCGGCAACGGATAAAGCCGCGTAAAGGTCGTCGTGTGGCGCCCGCTATTCAACGCGGTCGAGATCTCGCGCGTGGCGACTTCGGCATCGGGAATCAGCAGGTTCACGAGCGTCGACTTGCCCATGCCGGATTGGCCGAGCAGCAGCGTCGAATGGCCGTGCAGATGTTCGACCAATGCGGTGCGCGCGGCCTCGGGCTGCATCTTGATCGACACCTCGACGACCGTATAGCCCAGCTCGCAATACGATTCGAGTCGCTTGCGCGCACCTTCGAGCTCGCCGGTCACGTCGATTTTGTTGAGCACGATCAACGGCTTCAGCTCGTTGGCTTCGGCGGCGACCAACGCGCGGCCGAGCAGGTCCTCGCTGAAATGCGGCTCGGTGGCGAGCACGATCAGCAATTGGTCCAGATTGGCCGCAAACAGCTTCGACTTGTACTGATCCGAGCGATATAGCAGGTTGCGCCGTTCGCCGATCTCGACGATCACGCCTTGATCTGCGGACGTCGGTTCGTAAATCACGCGATCGCCCACCGCCACCTCGCTGCGCTTGCCACGCGGAAAGCATTGGAGCATCGGCCCGCCGTCTTCCGGCGCGACCAGATAGTGGCGGCCATGCGCGGCCACCACGAGGCCGCCTGCGCGCGTGCTGGCCGACGCGCGCTGCGCTTTCGGGGAGCGGCTCATGCGTGCCGCAACAGTCTGTCGATCCGCTGCGACGCCGGCGGATGCGAGTAGTAGAACGCGGTGTAGAGCGGATCGGGCGTCAGGGTCGACGCGTTGTCCTCGTACAGCTTGACGAGCGCGTTGACGAGGTCTTGCGCGTCGGTCTGCGTCGCGGCGAACGCGTCGGCTTCGAACTCGTGCTTGCGCGAACTGAGGCTGCCGAGCGGCGTGACGAAGAACAGGAACACCGGCAGCGCGAGGAAGAACAGCACCAGCGCGAGACCGCTATTGCCGCCGATCAGCGACGGCCGCACGCCTAGCCCTTCGTAGAACCACACGCATTGCGAGAGCCAGCCGAGCAATGCGAGCATCACGAGGCTGATCGCGAAGGTGACGAGCATCCGCTTGATCACATGACGGCGCTTGAAGTGGCCGAGTTCGTGCGCGAGCACGGCCTCGATCTCGCTGCCCGACAGACGTGCGAGCAGCGTGTCGAAGAAGACGATCCGCTTGGCCGCGCCGAAGCCGGTGAAGTACGCGTTGCCGTGCGCCGAACGACGGCTGCCGTCCATCACGAAGAGGCCTTTGGCGGCGAAGCCGCAGCGCTTCATCAGCGCTTCGATACGGTTTTTCAGCGCTTCGTCCTTGAGCGGCTCGAACTTGTTGAAGAGCGGCGCAATGAACGACGGATACAGCACCAGCACGAGCATCTGGAACGTCACCCACACGATCCACGTCCACAGCCACCACAAGCTGCCGGCCTGATTCATCAGCCACAGCACGACGAACAGCAGCGGCAGGCCGAACGCGGCGCCGAGCAGCGTGCCCTTGATGCGGTCGAGGAAGAAAATGCGCTTGCTCATCCGGTTGAAGCCGAAGCGTTGTTCGATCACGAACTGCCGGTAGTAATCGAACGGCAGGTCGACCACGCTCGTGATCGCGATCACGACGGCGACGAGAGCGATCTGGCCGAGGTAGCCACGCCCGAGCCAGCCGGAGATGGCCAGATCGAGCGCCTGCACGCCGCCCAGCAGCGTGAGGCCGATCAGCACCGCCGCGCTGACCACGACTTCGATCATGGTGAGGCGCGTGCGCTCGACGGTGTAGTCGGCGGCGCGCTGGTGCGCGCTCAACTGGATGGTGCCGGCAAACTGGCTGGGCACCTGCTCGCGATGGCCGGCGACGAAGCGGATCTGCCGCGACGCGAGCCATAGTTTGGTGCCGACCATCGCCACGACGGCGATGACGAACAGAACGGTGAAGTACAGGGTAGGCATCCGGGGATTCCGTGGTATCTATGCGAGAATTATATGTTTGTTCCCGCCTCGTGGCGGGAGATACGCTTAAACCGGCTCAGGCCGCTTCAAACCGGCTCGAGCCAACGCTCAAACCAATCTCAAACGAACCAGCGCCGGGGCAGGCAGGCTTCCCACGAAGCCGCCGGCCAGGCCATCAGGGTTGCCCTCAATGACCGACATCCTCGCATCCACCGAACAGCCGCCGCTCGTACGCAGTGACATGAATCTCGTCTGGCTGGACATGGAAATGACCGGGCTCGAGCCCGACTCCGACCGCATCATCGAAATCGCGGTGGTGGTGACGAATTCGACGCTCGACAGGATGGTCGAAGGTCCAGTGCTGGCGATTCACCAAAGCGACGAAACGCTCGCCAAAATGGATCAGTGGAATCAGAACACGCATGGCCGTTCGGGCCTGATCGACCGCGTGAAGGCTTCCACCGTCAGCGAAGCCGACGCCACCGAACAGATTCGCGAATTTCTCGCGCAGTACGTGCCGCCCGGCAAATCGCCGATGTGCGGCAACTCGATCTGCCAGGACCGCCGCTTCATGGCGCGCTGGATGCCGGATCTGGAGCGCTTCTTCCACTACCGCAATCTCGACGTCAGCACGCTGAAGGAGCTGTGCCGCCGCTGGCAGCCCGCCATCTACAAGGGCTTCCAGAAGCGCGCGATGCACACGGCGCTGGCTGACATCCACGAGTCGATCGACGAACTGAAGTACTACCGCGAGCACTTCCTGATTCCGGCGGCGCCTGACGCGGCTACTGCCGCGGAATAAGCGCAAAGCGCTCAGGCTTTAGCGTTAAGCAGGCCGGGGCGCGCGCACCGCGTTCTTCGGTCGGAACGCCTTCACCACATCGGCGTGGGTTTCCACGTACGGCCCGCCGATCAGATCGAGGCAATACGGCACCGCCGCGAAAATGCCCGGCACCTTCACCGCACCCCGGGTTTCGCCCGCGTCCGCATCGCGCAAACCTTCCAGCGTTTCCCTGATCGACTTCGGCTGACCCGGCAGGTTGATGATCAGCGCCGCATGCGCCGCCGTTTCGCGGATCACCGCCACCTGGCGCGACAGGATCGCGGTCGGCACGAAATTCAGGCTGATCTGCCGCATCTGCTCGCCGAAACCCGGCATGTCCTTCGTCGCGACCGCGAGCGTCGCCTCGGGCGTCACGTCGCGCCTCGACGGGCCGGTGCCGCCGGTGGTCAGCACCAGGTCGCAGCCCACTTCGTCGACCAGTTCGATGAGCGTGGCGGAGATGGTGGGCGCGTCATCGTGGATCAGACGGGTGACCACCTGCCACGGTGAGCTCAGGGCCGTGCCGAGCCATTCCTGCAAGGCCGGAATGCCTTTGTCCTCGTAGACGCCACTCGACGCGCGGTCGCTGATCGACACGAGGCCGATCACGATTTCGTCAGGGTGCCGGCGCGGGGGCTTATTCGTCGCGGTCGTCATCGTCGTCTTCCGGGGCGTCGTCGGTGTCGGAATCGCTTTGCGCGGACGGACCGTCCGCGTTCTTGATCCATTGGAACAGCTCGCGGAAATAGCGTGGCGGCTTGCTTTGCTGCGCTTCCTTGCGGGCGTTGCGGATCAGCGTGCGGCCCTGCTGCGGATCGGCGTTCGGGTGCTGACGGATGAACTCGGTCAGCGCGGCGTCGTCGGCGAGCAGTTTCTCGCGGGTGCGCTCGATCCAGTGGAGCTTGGCCGTTTCCGCCTTGTTGACGCCGTTGTAGGTGTCGAGCGCGGTGCGCAGCGCGGCGGTTTCCTCGTCGAGCAGCGAGCGCATCACGCGGCCGACGTATTGCACCTGGCGGCGCTTGCCTTCGTGGTCGGTGATGCGGCGCGCTTCGCGCACGGCGTCGTCGAGCTTTTCGGGCATCGGCATGCGCTTGAGCGCATCCTTGGGCAGCGCGATCAGCGCCGAGCCCAGTTCCTGCAGCTCGTGCATGTCGCGCTTGAGCTGGGACTTGCTGGGACGGTCGTAACCGTTCTCGTCGACTTCCGGCGCGGCGGATTCGATGGCTTGAATGCGGGTTTTGCGTGTCATGCCGATATTGTAGCGTGCCGCGCCCGCCGAACCCGCGCCGGGGCTTGGATACGCCTCGCGCCGTGCGAAGCCGCAGTCTGAAGCAGGCGGCAGGCAAGTCACGACCGATCTGCGCAAATCCGTGGGCCGTCCCATCATTCGTCAGTCGCCAGCACGCGTTCCAACCCGCAAGTTAGCCGCCGCCCAGGCAGGTGAATGCAAGCCCCCGCGAATGCCAGGTACGGCGGCGCGTACCTTGCTATGATCGCGGGATGCGTCAACCATCACGCACGCCACCGTGCATCTGCACGAGCACGGGCGTGGCATGTGCGAACACCTTGGGCCGCTCGGCCCCGAACAGGACGGCAACGACAATGGCAGCAGACATGGACGTCAAGCAGCGCTTTTTTCCGCATACCCAGGATGAACTGAAGGAAATCGCCTCGGACATCCTTCGTCACGCGAAGTCGCTCGGCGGCACCGACGCGGCAACCGAAATCTCCGAGGGCGACGGCCTGTCCGTGTCCGTGCGGCGCGGCGAAGTCGAGACGATCGAGCACAATCGCGACAAGATGGTCGGCGTGACGGTGTTCATCGGCAACAAGCGCGGCAATGCGAGCACCTCGGACTTTTCGTCGCAAGCGCTGAAGGACACGGTCGCGGCGGCATACAACATCGCGCGCTTCACGGCGGAAGACGACTGCGCCGGGCTCGCCGAAGCCGAGCTGCTCGAGACCGCACCGCGCGATCTCGATCTCTACCACCCGTGGAATCTGTCCGCCGACGAAGCGGTGGAAATCGCGCGCCGCTCGGAAGATGCCGCATTCGCAACCGACCCGCAGATCAAGAATTCGGAAGGCGCGAGCGTGTCGGCGCAGCATTCGCAGTTCGTGCTGGCCACCTCACGCGGCTTCCTCGCGGGCTATCCGTACTCGCGCCACTACATCGCGTGCGCGCCGATCGCGGGCAGCGGCCGCAACATGCAGCGCGACGACTGGTACACGTCGACCCGCAGCGCCGGCGACCTGGCCGACCCGGAAGCGGTGGGCCGCTATGCGGCGCAACGCGCGCTCTCGCGCATCGGTGCACGCGGCCTCGACACCCGCAAGGTGCCGGTGCTGTTCGAAGCGCCGCTCGCAGCAGGCCTCCTCGGCGCCTTCGTGCAGGCCACGAGCGGTGGTGCGCTGTATCGCAAGACTTCGTTCCTCGTCGACAGCCTCGGCAAGCCGGTGTTCGCGCCGCACGTGCAGGTCGTCGAAGATCCGCACGTGGTGCGCGCCATGGGCAGCGCGCCGTTCGATGAAGAAGGCGTGCGTACCCAGCAGCGTTCGGTCGTGAAGGATGGCGTGGTGGAAGGCTATTTCCTGTCCACCTATTCGGCGCGTAAGCTCGGCATGAAGACCACCGGCAACGCGGGCGGCTCGCACAACCTGTCGCTGCGCAGCTCGAACACGCGTCCCGAGGACGACTTCGAAGCGATGCTGAAGAAGCTCGGCACGGGTCTGTTGCTGACCGAACTGATGGGGCAGGGCGTGAACTACGTGACGGGCGATTACTCGCGCGGCGCGTCGGGTTTCTGGGTCGAGAACGGCAAGATCCAGTATCCGGTCGAGGAGATCACCGTGGCGAGCACGCTGCAGGAGATGTTCCGCCATATCGTTGCGATCGGCGCGGATACGATCACGCGCGGCACCAAGCAGACCGGCTCGGTCCTGATCGAACGGATGACGATCGCCGGGCAGTAAGCGGTCAGCGGGTTTGGCCACGTCGCGGCGGGGCCACTGCGATAAAACAACGCCACGCAAAGCCTTGCATGGCGTTGTTTATGGAGCCGCCCCGGCACGCGTAGTGTAAAGGCGCCGGCCGCTTCGGACTCGCGGCCTTACGATCTCAGGCGTGCTTGCGCTTATACGTGACGAACGCATAGTCGAAGTCGTTCGGCGCATCCGCGCGATGCGTCTCGTGCGCAACTTCTTCCCACTCGTTATCGTCGAGCTTGGGAAACGTGGCGTCGCCGTCGAAGTCCGCCGAAATCTCGGTGATGATCAACTTGTCCGCCTGCCGCAAACCTTCCGTGTACAGCTGCGCGCCGCCGATCAGAAACGCTTCCGGCGCCTGATCCTGAGCGGCGAGGCGCAACGCGTCCTCGAGCGTCGTGGCGGCATCGCAGCCCTGAAAGCGGCGCGTCGCATCGCGCGTCACGACGATGTTGCGGCGTCCGGGCAGCGGCCGGCCGATCGATTCATGCGTCTTACGGCCCATGATGATGGGCGCGCCCATTGTGGTGCGTTTGAAGAACGCGAGGTCTTCGGGCAGTCGCCAGGGCAACTGGTTGTCGCGGCCGATCACGCCGTTGTTGGCGCGAGCGACGATCAGGGTGAGCGTCGTCATCGAGTGGTAAGGGGAACGTAACCGGATCGATTCTACCTGACGGGCCGGCTGGCTCCGCCCAGCGGTTCCCCGCGCCGCGCGCCTGCGCGCACGCAGCTTGCCACCCGCAGCCGCGCCGGCTGGTGGTGCAGATGATCCGCACATCGACCGGAATCGATTTACGTCCGCCGAGTCGCTCGATCTTGCTTTCCTGCAAAAGCGTAGCAGGCTGGCTTGGTTATCGAGCGGCAGATCGCCTTCGTCGTGCAGCAGCGCGCCGCCGTCGGCCGCTGCGACCCGGCCGATCTTGCGCTGATTGGCGCCCATGAACGCGCCGCGCTCGTAGTCGAACAGTTCGGACTGCAGCAGACGATGCGCAATCGCGCCGCAGTTAACCGCGACGAAGGGCGCCTGCGCGATGAGCACGCGGCCGTCCTGCGCATGCTTGACGATCGCGAAATGCTCGAACCCGGCGATATTCATCAGCACCATGACGGGAATCCGCAAGTGGTGGAGTGTGTCGACATCGACGCGAAAGCCGCGGCCGCGCAGACCGATGGTCTCGACGAAGTTCTTCATGTCGAGCATCGAGAAACGTTCTTGACGGCGACTTCGGGCGTCGAGAAAACCATCATCCGGCGAATCGGTTCGGTCTCCGGAATATCGCTGTGGTAGCCGAACTTGAGGAGAGTGACGAGCGCCGCCACACCGCAGTTGAAGTCGAACTGCTGCTGTCGCGTCGTCACGGCGCCGGCGAGACTGTTGTTCGGCACGTTGCCGATACCCGAGGCGACGGTCACCCCGACATTGCCATCACATCCGAGAGCGACCCGTTGCCGACCGACGCATTCAGAGTGAAGGGGGCATGTCTCGGTCCTTTATTCTGTTTTGTGCCGTCTGCTGCGGGTGTCGGGTTTAGGAGCCGCCACCGGTTTGCATCGTTAACCTGTCCGCGCTACTTTCTCTGGTATCGGGCGACGTTGCCGTGGGCCGAGCGCGCGGCGTCGACCGGAATGGCAGCGGCGATGGCGGCGCGATCTCGTCCCACAGCGTCACCCGGCCGCCGCGGTTGCCGCGCAGCGACTGTGGAGTCGCGGCCACCATCATCATGCCGACTGCGCCGCGTCGTGGCGAGAGCAGCGGGTCGTCGAATGACTTGGTGTTCCCGGATTCGGCATAGGCCCGGTGTCCGGCGTGTTGCCGGCGAGTGGGGCGCGAGCGGCATCGGCGGATTGCGCCTGAGCAATCTGAGCGTGGACGCCGACGGACGAGGCGATCAGAACGGTCGCGGCGATCAGAACGGTCGCGGCGCGCAGGACCCCGCGCGGTGCAAAGCGAGTAACTGGATCAATGCGCAAAGCGATTCGCATGGTGTATGTCCTTGGTGCACAGCATTTAGCGAAACGTGTGCCATCGGTCGCAATCCCCTGATACGACGCGATGCGGCCTGCGAAGCTCGGAATAACTTTCTTGAAATCAGACGAAATGTTTCAACCCTGAAACGGTCGGCACAAAATACCTAAAATCGTTAATGCAGACGATACGAATTACCGTCGAGCGAACGCCGGGAAAGCGCTTCCACCGTGTTTTATTTGTCGGCTGAATAACCGGTGTAGACCGCCAAACCATGCTGGTAAAAGGTTCCGCATTAAATTCGCATAATTGTTTTCCAAGCGGCGCGCGTATAGTAAGCTCTCGAAAACAGCTTCAGATTTAAAAAAGCCGATAACGGGCCGTCTCAAACACACACACGCCGCTTTCTTGGGGATCAGCTGTCCGCACGGAATGGAATGGCCGTTCGGTTTTTGCTATTCGCGAATCCCGAACGAGTCAGCGTGTCTGAATTGCGGTTCAGGTGCGTGCGTCATCCTTAACGTTCGTTGACGAGAGGATCTGAATAATGGAATCCGCAACGCGGCAACTGATTTATGTTTCACGCGATCCGAGCGCGGAACTGCATACGAGGTTTCATCAGCGCGGCTGGCATGTCGAAGTCGTGGGATCGGCGCGCGATGTGCGCCGGGCGGTTCGCACCGGCATGGCGGCAGGCGGCCTGCTCGATCTCTCCAGCGATTTCCAGCCGCACGAAATCACCGCTTTCGAATCCTGCCTGACCATGCCGAATGTCGGCTGGGTGGCAGCCACCACGGCTGGCCAATTGCAGGACGCCGCATTGCGCCGGCTCGTGCGCGATTATTGTTTCGACTATGTGACCGTGCCCTATGCGGGCGACCGGATCGTCGATTCGGTCGGACACGCCTACGGCATGATCTCGCTGGGCGAACCCGCGTCGAACGACGGCTCGCAGGGCGCCGAAGGCGAAATGGTCGGCTCGTGCGATGCGATGCTCGCGCTATTCCGTTCCATCCGCAAGGTGGCGATGACCGACGCGCCGGTGTTCATCTCGGGCGAATCCGGCACCGGCAAGGAGCTGACGGCGGTCGCGATTCACGAACGTTCGGCGCGGCGCAATGCGCCTTTCGTGCCGATCAACTGCGGCGCGATCCCGCCGCATCTGCTGCAATCGGAGCTATTCGGCTATGAACGCGGCGCGTTCACCGGCGCCAATCAGCGCAAGATCGGGAGGGTCGAGGCGGCCAACGGCGGCACGCTCTTTCTCGACGAAATTGGCGACCTGCCGCTCGAAAGCCAGGCGAGCCTGCTGCGCTTCCTGCAGGAGCGCAAGGTCGAGCGCCTCGGCGGCCATGCCGCGATCGACGTGGACGTGCGCATCATCTCGGCGACCCACGTCGACATGACCGCCGCGATGATCGAAGGGCGTTTCCGTTCCGACCTCTATCACCGGCTATGCGTGCTGCAGATCGACGAGCCGCCGCTGCGCGCGCGCGGCAAGGACATCGAACTGCTGGCGCGTCACATGCTGGAACGGTTCAAGAAGGATGCAAGCCGCCGTCTGCGCGGCTTCGCGCCGGACGCGATCGCGGCGCTGCATAACTATGGCTGGCCCGGCAACGTGCGCGAGCTGATCAACCGCGTGCGGCGGGCCATTGTGATGTCGGAGGGCCGGGCGATCACGGCGCGCGATCTGGAACTGGCCGAGTACGTCGAAATCGTGCCGGTGTCGCTCGCCCAGGCGCGCGAGGCGGCGGAGCGTCAGGCGATCGAGTTGGCGCTGCTGCGCCATCGCGGGCGGCTCGGCGACGCCGCGCAGGAACTCGGCATTTCGCGCGTGACTTTGTACCGGCTGCTGTGCTCGCATGGGATGCGTCATATGGAAGGCGAGCCGATGTCCTCGCCGCATGGGGATTTGCCGGCGTCGGTGCCGCATCTTTAGCGGTTCGTCGGGGCGCCCGGTTTCCAGGCGCCCTTTGCCTTTTGCCGCGTTGCCTTGTGCATGCTGACAACGGGCCCCGAGGGGCTTTGCCCGGGCCTGGCCGGATTCCGGCGATGGTGCTTGCGCCGTGTTTGTTGAACACGCGCTTCGTGAAGCGTGCCCCTCGCGAAGCCATCCTCGCCCGCGAGCCGCACGCCTGCGAAGCACTCGCTCGGATCTTCGGCCCGCGCTGCTTGTCCTTCCCCCATATTTTCACGCTGTGACGACGCCGCGACCGGGCGTCGATGGGCTGTGCTTGTTAAAATCGGGTTTTCCGCTCAATCCCGAGGCGCGCGCATCGACCGTGACTGCGCCTCGTCGAAGGAACCCGCATGAAACAATACCTGGACCTCGTCCGCACGATTCTCGACACCGGCACGTGGCAGGAGAACCGCACCGGCATCCGCACCATCAGCATGCCGGGCGCGATGCTGCGCTTCGATCTCCAGCAGGGATTTCCCGCCGTCACGACGAAAAAGCTGGCGTTCAAGTCGGCGGTGGGCGAACTGATCGGGTTTCTGCGCGCATCGCGCAGCGCCGCCGACTTTCGTGAGCTCGGCTGCAAGGTGTGGGATGCGAACGCCAACCAGAATCCGCAATGGCTCGCCAATCCGTATCGCGAAGGCCCGGACGATCTCGGCGACGTGTACGGCGTGCAGTGGCGGCAGTGGCCGGCGTACAAGGTGCTTGATGCCGGCGCGAGCGCCCAGCTAGCCGATGCGAGCGCGCGCGGCTTCCAGGTGGTGACCGAATTCGAGGAAAAGGGCGCGCCGAAGGTGCTGCTTTACAAGGCGATCGACCAGTTGCGCCAGTGCCTGGACACGATCATGCAGAACCCTGCCGATCGGCGCATTCTGTTTCACGCGTGGAACCCGGCGGTGCTGGATCAGATTGCGCTACCGGCTTGCCATCTGCTGTATCAGTTCCTGCCGAACGTCGCGCGCCGCGAAATCTCCCTGTGCCTCTATATCCGCAGCAACGACGTCGGACTCGGTACGCCGTTCAACCTGACCGAGGGCGCGGCATTGCTGCATCTGGTCGGACGCCTGACGGGTTTTACGCCGCGCTGGTTTACGTATTTCATCGGCGATGCGCATATCTACGAGAACCAGCTCGATATGCTGCAGCAGCAGCTCACGCGCGAGCCTTACGAGAGCCCGGCATTCGCGATCTCGGACCGTGTGCCGGAGTACGCGAAAACCGGCGTGTACGAGCCTGAATGGCTGGAGAAGATCGAGCCAGCGGATTTCTCGCTGGTGGATTATCGGCATCATGAACCGTTGACGGCGCCGATGGCTGTGTGAGCGCGTCGGCGGTCGTTTCGGCACGGCGTTAGTCAAACCCCCGCGATGTGAGTCGCGGGGGTTATTTTTGCGCTCGCGCTTATGCCGGAGGCCGCGGTTTTGGGCGAAGGAATAGCAGGGCACGGCTGCGCTCAGCCTTTGTGATGCGCGTCCCGATTGCCGCCGCCCGGATGCTGGTCGGCGCGTTGCTGCTGCGGCTGTGGACGTGGCTGCTGCATCTGCTGCGGCCGCGGTTCGGGACGTGGCTGCTGCATCTGCTGTGGCCGCGGTTCGGGACGTGGCTGCTGCACCTGCTGTGGCCGCGGTTCGGGACGTGGCTGCTGCATCTGCTGCGGACGCGGTTCGGGACGGAACTGCTGGACCTGCTGCGGCCGCGGTTCAGGACGGAACTGCTGGACCTGCTGCGGCCGCGGTTCAGGACGCGGCTGCTGCATCTGCTGCGGCGCTGATTCGGAACGCGACGCCTGCATTTGCGGTGGGCGAGCTTGCGCCCCCGCCTGCGGCACCTGCGCGGGACGATAGTTCTGACGCGCCTGCTGCGCCTGAATGTCCGTGGGCCGCGGCACTTGGGGCTGAGCTTGGCTCGGCGCCTGCGCCTGCGGCGAAGGCTGAAATCCCCGCTGACGCCCTTGCTGCTGCATCGCCAGATTCTCCCCGGAACGCGGCATGCCATGCGGTTGCATCCCCGCATCACCACCCTGCATGCCGGGCTGTTGCTGCCCGACACCCAGTTGTCCGGGGCGCCCCTGCGGACCGCTACGCTGCTGCGCCTGCAGTGCCATCGGCGTATGCGGCTGCGTCCACACCGGCTCGTGCCCCAGGCCCGATTGGCGTGCAGCCTGACCCTGCATGCCACCACGCTGCTGCGGACCACCTCCCGGATTACCGCCGCCCGCTTGCGGTGGCCGCGGCACGCCAGCCGACGCATGTCCCATTTCGCCCGCCTGCCGCGGACGCTGATTGTCGACGACCTGCGGCGGCATCCTCAGACGCGCTTGCGGCTCAGCCGCGCGCGGGAGCGCGGCAGCGGCACCGCCCGGCCGCTGTCCAGCCTGCGGCACGCCCGCCGACACCCCAGGCACCGGCGCACCCGGCGCCGCACCCGGCGTCCTCCCCGCGATATGCGACTGCACGATCCGAACATTGCGCATCGGCAGTGCGCTTGCACCAGCGGTCATCTGCGCCGGCACCGAAGTCCTGACGACAGGCTGGCCGCCGCCCGGCACCCGCGCGCCGCCTTGCGCGAAACGCTGCGCAAGGCGGTCGTGATAAGCGGCGGGCAGCGCGGGACTGCGCGTGGCGACCACCGGCCGCGCCGCGACCCCCGCCGGCGGCCGGTAATTCGCATTGCGCTGACCCAGCCCGAAACTCTCCCGTACCGGCGCGATGCCCGGCCCGCCGGCGTTGATCCGTGGATGGCGCCATTCGCGCGGGTCGACCTTTTGCGCGAATCGTCCGACCGGCTGGCCGTGCAGGAACGCCGTCGCTGGTATCGCCGTCAGGCCGCCGCGCGCGCGATAGTTGACGTACGTGTTGTGGACGTCCAGGTGGCGGTTGTAGTTGTTGACGGTCGTCGTGCGGTTCACGCGGTTGTAGTACCCGGGGCTCCAGTGGTCGCGCCCGCCCCAATGCGGATGCCACGGCTCGCCGGGGCCGAGTGGAAACCACGCGACGCCGGCCGCCACGACCCCGCCGATCGCCAGATTCACGCCCCAGTCGGCCACGCCGCCCGCGTCCTCGTCGTCGCCGACGAACGCGACCAGCGCCGGCGCGTAGGCAGGCTGCGCGTCGGGCTCGACCGGTCCGGGCACCCATGCCCACGTGTCGTCGAGCTGAGCCCAGCGGCCGTAGTGATACGGCGCGAAGCCCCACGGCTGGTCGTCGACCCATGTCCAGCCCCACGGCGCCTGCCAGATCCAGTGGCCGTCGTGGTAGGGTGCCCAGCCGGCTGGCGTGGCGCGTGGCACCCACACTTCGCCGTACTGCGGGCTGTCGCGCCACGTGCCGTTGGCGTCGAGATCCTGATAGCCGGGGATATCGCGCGATACGTAGCGCGCCGACACCGAGCGGTCTTCGGCGGCATCGCGGCTGACGGCCCACTGGTCGAGGCTGTCGAGGCCGGGTACCTGGTCGTCGGCGAGCTGTTGCAGCTGGGTGCCGGTGAAGCGGACCTGCCGGCCGGCTGTGACGGGCACCTGGCCGCCGTCGCCGTAGACGGTCGCGCTGCCGCTGCGCACCGTGACAGTGGTGCTGCTGCCGTCGGGTGCGACGTCGACGCGGTAGTCGCCCGGACCGTTCAGGCCGAGCGCGAGGTTCGGCGTATCGATCTCATACGACGAACCCGCGGGCAGTTCGCGCACACGGGTCGACAATGTGCCCTGGGTGACTTTCAGTTGCGCGCTGTTGTCGTCGAGATTGAGTACGTCGAGGCTGGTGGACTGCCCGAGGCGCACTGCGGTCGAGCCGATGTGCAGCTCGGAGCGCGCGTTCTGATCGTTCCAGAGTTGGTCGCCGGTGGTGAGCGGACGGTTGATCTGCGCGTACGACCAGTCGGTGGCGCCAGCGGGCTCCGTGGTCACGGCGCCCGCCGTGTAGTTCAGGCGGGCGATGCGCCCCGGCGGATCGGCGTCCTGGATGACGGCGGCGTCCTGCGGCGCTGGCTGGACGTCCTGCGCCCACGACGCTTGCGAGGCGACCAGGAAGACGGCGGCCGCGATCAGCGTGTCACCCGGAATACGGTGCCGCAAATGGCCGCGGGCGGTGGCGGTTCTCATGACTTATCTCCTGCGGACACGGCAAACCGCATCGGTCCGTCAGTGTCCTTAAGTCACTCTACCCGTGGCATCTGTTTCAAGGCCCGCACTTTTGTAAGGCCACTTCACGGGCGTGTAACAAAAGGTCTCGCCGCGCGTTCCACCGCGAGTTGGGCGCCGCGATTCGCCGGCTCATTGGCGGACTATCGGCGCGCAGGTCCGGCGCTGCCGATCCGCTCACGCCGCGAGAAACGCATCGAAATGACGATGCCCCGCCGGCGTGATGCGCAGGATTCTCGGCCGCTCGCTCCGTTCGACCCAGCCGTGTGCAGACCACGAGTCGAGCAGCGCCGCGCCGAGCGCGCCGCCCAGATGCGGGCGCCGCTCGCTCCAGTCGGGGCAGGTGCAGGCAAAGCGGCGCCGGCGGCTTTTCTGCACCGACATGTCGATGCCCCATTCGGCGAAGCGGGAGGCGCCCTCGGCGGTCGCTTCGAGCGTGGTGCCGTGCAGCGTCAACAG
>NZ_NPIH01000029.1 GCF_012275575.1 Paraburkholderia sp. SG-MS1
GTCCCGTCCCACGCGCCTGCTGCAAAACATACTCGATAAAAGTCGCGGCAGCGCGCGTGTGATGCCGGTTCGGCATATAGAGCATGTACATGTGCGTGCCGAAGATGCTCAGGCGCCACTCGTCCAGCGCGGTCACCACGTCGCCGCGTTTCAGATCGTCCTGCACCACATAGTCGGGCACGAGTCCCACGCCCAGACCCGCGAGCACCGCCTGACGCAGGAACAAAAAGTTCTCGGAGATGATAGCCGGCTCCAGCAGCACCTCATGCCGCTCGTCGCGCAGATAGGCGGCGACGCGCAATTGCCGGCCAACCACGGCCGCTGTGATGAGCGGCGCAGTGCGCAGATCGTCCAGCTTCGCGGGCATACCGTGCGTTTGCGCAAACGCCGGCGACGCGCACGCGACATAGCTCACCGGCCCCATGTCGCGCGCGACCAGATTTTGGGGCGGCTCGGACATGACCCGCACCGCGATATCGACTTCGTCGCGCATCAGGTCCTCGACGCGGTTCTCGAACATCACGTCGAGCACGATGCCCGGATAAAGCCGCTTGAACGCGATCAGCCAGTCGGACATCACGAGCTGACCGTAGCCGCTCGGCACGCTGAGCCGCACGCGCCCCTGCAGGCTCTGCCCGAGCGTTGCGACCGACTCGCGCGCGGCGAGCAGCGCGTTCTGAATCGTGCGGCCATGTTCGTACAGCTGTAGCCCGATTTCAGTCGGCTCGACCCGGCGCGTGGTGCGTCTGACGAGTTGCAGCCCGATCGAGCGCTCCAGTTGATTCAGGTGATAACTCACGTTCGCGCGGCTCATTTTGAGCCGGCGCGCGGCTTCGCTGAGGTTGCCGGCATCGAGAATGTCCACCAGCAAGGTCAGGGCGTTGACGTCCATGGCGGCGCCTTTGTCAAAGATATTTTGACAGTCTGTCAACCGGGCATGTGATTGTCAATGAACCTTGACCGCTCCACAATCGGGACAATGCGCTAGACCCGGCATGCCTCGAATGCCTCGCTCACAGTCAGGAGACGACATCATGACCCTCGACCCTTCAGCCGACGCCGCCCTCGTTACGCACGAATTGCGCGGCAAGGTGCTGCTCGTGACCATCGACCACGCGCCGGTCAACGCGCTGTCTGCCGACGTGCGGCGCGGCCTGCTCGCCGCGATCGAAGCCGCCGACGCCGACGCGTCCATTGAAGCCGTGTTGATTGTCGGCGCGGGGCGCAACTTCATCGCCGGAGCGGATATTCGCGAGTTCGGCAAGCCGCCGGTGCCGCCGGCACTGCCGGACGTGTGCAACCGCATCGAAGCGTGCACGAAGCCGGTCGTCGCCGCGATTCATGGCGCGGCGCTCGGCGGCGGACTCGAAGTGGCGCTCGCCGCGCACTACCGGATCGCGGTGGACGGCGCGAAGCTCGGCCTGCCCGAAGTCCAGCTCGGCCTGCTGCCGGGCGCGGGCGGCACGCAGCGCACACCGCGCCTGATCGGCGCAGCCGCCGCGCTCGATCTGATCCTCAGCGGCCGGCATACCGACGCGAAGGAAGCGCTCGCCATGGGGCTCGTCGACCGGGTTGGCCGCAGCGGCGACATCCTCGCCGAAGGGCTCGCGTACACGCACGAACTACTGGCCGCACGCGCCTCGGTGCGCCGCACGCGCGACGCCGCCGCACTCGCCGATCGCGCCGCGAGCCTCGCCACCGTCGCCACGGCGCGCGCGGAAACCGCGAAGAAGTCGCGCGGCCTGTTCTCGCCGCTGAAGATCGTCGAGGCAGTCGAGGCCGCGATCGAACAGCCTTTCGACGACGGACTGCGGCTCGAACGCAAACTGTTCCTGCAATGTATCGACAGCCCGCAGCGCGCCGGCCTGATTCACGCATTCTTTGCCGAGCGCGAAGTGCTGAAGGCGCCCGAGACGCGCGACGCGAAAGCGCGCGCGCTCGATGCGATCGGCGTGGTGGGCGGCGGCACGATGGGCGCGGGCATCGCGGTCGCGGTGCTCGACGCCGGTCTGCCGGTGACGATGATCGAACGCGATGATGCGTCGCTCGCACGCGGTCGTGCGCACATCGAAAAAGTCTACGACGGCCTGATCGCCAGGGGCCGTCTGAGCGCGGAGAAGAAAGCCGACATCATGACCCGCTGGAGCGGCAGCACGTCATACGACGCCCTCGCCGCGGCCGACCTCGTGATCGAAGCCGTGTTTGAAGACCCCGCCGTGAAGCAGGCCGTATTTGCTGAACTCGACCGCGTGTGCAAAGCGGGCGCGGTGCTCGCGACCAACACGTCGTATCTCGACATCGACGCGCTCGCGGCCAGCATCTCGCGTCCCGCGGACGTCATCGGCCTGCACTTCTTCTCGCCCGCCAACATCATGAAGCTGCTGGAAGTGGTGGTGCCGAAGCCGGTCAGCGCCGACGTGGTCGCCACGGCGTTCGAGCTCGCGAAGAAGCTGCGCAAGACGCCGGTGCGCGCGGGGGTGTGCGATGGCTTCATCGGCAACCGCTTGCTCGCCGTGTATCGCAGCGCCGCCGACGCGATGATGGAAGACGGCGCGTCGCCGTATCAGATCGACGCCGCGGTGCGCGCGTTCGGCTTTCCGATGGGCCCGTTTCAGGTGGTCGACCTCGCGGGCGGCGACATCGGCTGGGCCACGCGCAAGCGGCGCGCGGCCACTCGCAACCCCGCCGCGCGCTACGTGCAGATCGCCGACCGCCTGTGCGAGCGCGGCTGGTTCGGTCAGAAGACCGGGCGTGGCTTTTATCTGTATTCCGAAGGATCGCGCAGCGGCACGCCCGATCCGGAAGTCGAAGCGATCATCGACGCCGAGCGCGTGCGCGCCGGCATCACGCCGCGCACCTTCTCCGACGAGGAGATCGTGCGCCGCTACATGGCCGCGATGATCAACGAAGGCGCCAACGTCGTACACGAAGGCATCGCGCTGCGGCCTCTGGATGTCGACGTGACCTTGCTGTACGGCTACGGTTTTCCGCGCTATCGCGGTGGTCCGATGAAATACGCGGACATGGTCGGCCTGCCGACAATTCTCGCCGACATCCGCGAGTTTGCTAAAGAAGACCCGCTGTTCTGGCGAGCATCACCGCTTCTGATCGACCTCGTGCAACGCGGCGCCGATTTCGCGAGCCTGAATCAGCCGGCCTGAGCCGGCCTGTCATTCGATGCCGGCGGGCCGATGCCATACTCGTCGCGCCGGCCCGCTCACTCTCTACGGAACAACCCACCATGGACCTGAACTTCACCCCTGAAGAAGAAGCTTTCCGCGCCGAAGTGCAGGCCTTCCTGCGCGACCGTCTTCCGCAACGCCTCGCCGACAAGGTGCACGGCGGGCGCCGCCTCACGCGCGACGACATGGCCGAATGGCACGCGATCCTGCATGCACAAGGCTGGCTGGCCAATCACTGGCCGAAGGAATACGGCGGCCCCGGCTGGAACGCAGTGCAGAAGTTCATCTTCGAAAACGAATGCGCGCTGGCCGGCGCGCCGCGCGTGGTGCCGTTCGGCGTCAATATGCTCGGACCGGTGCTGATCAGATACGGCAGCCTAGCGCAGAAGCAACACTGGCTGCCGCGCATTCTCGATGGCTCCGACTGGTGGTGCCAAGGCTACTCGGAGCCGGGCGCGGGCTCGGATCTCGCGTCGGTGAAGACCACGGCGGTACGCGGCACGGACGCGCAAGGCGAGCACTACATCGTCAACGGCCAAAAGACGTGGACCACGCTCGGCCATTACGCGACCATGATTTTTTGCCTCGTGCGCACAGCAACCGACGTGCGCAAACAGGAGGGCATCAGCTTCCTGCTGATCGACATGAACACGCCGGGCGTCGAAGTGCGCCCGATCATCACGCTCGACGGCGAGCACGAAGTCAACGAAGTGTTTTTCACCGACGTGCGCGTGCCCGTTTCAAACCTCGTCGGTGAAGAGAACAAGGGCTGGACTTACGCGAAGTATCTGCTCACCTACGAGCGCACGAATATCGCGGGCGTCGGCTTCTCGGTGGCCGCATTCAACCGGCTGCGCACGATTGCCGCGAAGCAGCTGCGCAACGGCAAACCTCTGGCGCGAGATCCCGCGTTCGCGGCGCGCATGGCGCGCGTCGAGATCGATCTGGAGAACATGAAGACCACCAACCTGCGCGTAATCGCGGCGGTGGCGGGCGGCGGCGTGCCCGGCGCCGAAAGTTCGATGCTGAAGATTCGCGGCACCGAGATCCGTCAGGAAATCTCGTCGCTCACGCGTCGCGCGATGGGCGCGTACGCACAGCCGTTCGTCGAGGAAGCGCTGCATGACGGGTTCGACGGCGTGCCGGTCGGCCCCGACGAAGCTGCGAGCGCCGCTTCGCTTTACTTCAACAATCGCAAGCTGTCGATTTTCGGCGGTTCGAATGAAATCCAGAAGAACATCATTTCCAAAATGATCCTGGGACTGTAAGAGGCGCACGTCATGAACTTCCAGCACACCGAAGACCGCCGCATGCTGGCGGATACGTTGAACCGTTTCGTCAGCGAACAATACGGCTTTGAGACGCGCGATCGGATCGCGCGCTCGGCGCAAGGTTTCAGCACGGCGCTGTGGGGCCGCTTTGCGGAACTCGGCATGATCGGCGCGCTGTTCGATGAAGCGAACGGCGGTTACGGCGGCGGCGGCTTCGACATCGCCGTCGTGTTCGAGAGCCTCGGCCGGGGCCTCGTGGTCGAGCCGTTTCTCGATACGCTGATCGTCGGCCGGGCCGTCGCGAAGAGCGGCAACGATGCGCAGAAAGGCTTGCTCGGCGAGTTGATCGACGGCTCGCGGATCGTCGCGCTGGCGCACGGCGAACCGGATTCTCACTACGAGTTGGCCCGTGTGACGACGCGCGCGCAGCGCGGCGGCGATGGCCCCGGCGCCTGGCGATTGAGCGGCGCAAAAGCCGTAGTGCAGCATGGCGAGCACGCTTCCGTGTTTCTCGTATCGGCACGCACGAGCGCTGCCGACGATGCGGAAGACGGCATCACGCTCTTTCTGGTGCCGCGCGACGCGGCAGGCGTCAGCGTGCGCGGCTATCGCAAGATCGATGGCGGGCGCGCGGCGGAAGTCATGTTCGACGACGTCACGCTCGGCGACGATGCGGTCCTCGGCGTGGCCGGTGAAGGCTTCGCGACGCTCGAATACGCGATCGGCTGCGGCGTGCTCGCGTTGTGCTCGGAAGCGGTCGGCGCAATGGATGTCGCGAAGGACCACACGCTCGACTACCTGCGCACGCGCAAGCAGTTCGGCGTGCCGATCGGCAGCTTCCAGGCGTTGCAGCATCGGATGGCCGATCTGTTGCTCGAAATTGAACAGGCGCGCTCGGCGGTGATCAATGCGGCCGCCGCACTTGATGGCGAGCGCCGGGTGCGTGAGCGTGCGCTATCGGCGGCGAAGTACAGCATCGGCTGGATCGGCGCGCTAGTCGCCGAGGAATGCATTCAGCTTCATGGCGGCATCGGTATGACGTGGGAACTGCCGCTCGCTCACTATGCGAAACGCCTTGTGATGATCGATCATCAGCTTGGGGATGAGGATCATCATCTTGAACGGTTTGTCGCGCTGGGGGCGGGGTGAGGGTCGTGTTCGTGTGAGGGATGCGTCAGGGGCCGCGGCATCCGCGGCTTTTTTCTAACGACGCATACAAAAGGCCTCACAAGCAGTGCTTGAGAGGCCTTGATTTCTTTGGTCGGGGCGAGAGGATTTGAACCTCGTCAAAGCCCCGCCAAATAAGGCTCTGGCGCTGCTACACAGACCCATGTGGATGCGGGTTGTGGGGCAATGCGCTAGCCTAACAGAGGTTCACTAGTAAGGCGATTCGTTATGGGCGCGAATCGCGTCGTCCTCGCGAAAATCCTGCCTGAAGACGCCTTTACAGGAATAGCAACGCAGCCACGCGTTGCCGCGTTCGGTTCGGTCCACCAATCCGGCGTCCCGGCACCGACCGTTTTAGCGATCCGCGTCACCTTGCGCACGCAGTGAATGGGCGCGCTCCTCGCTTTATGCCTGCCAGGAATGACTGTTATCGACGGCGCCTGCCTTCTTCGAAGAGACGCCGACCTTCATCATTTGCTCACCGTCAACCAACAGGAGCAACACGATGAGCACCTTTCAAACCTACACGATCGATAACGCACCGGCCGCATCGAAAGCCAGCCTCGAAGACACGAAGCGCGCCTTTGGCTTCGTCCCCAACCTGCAGGCTCATATGGCGGAATCGCCCGCTTTGCTGGCCGGTTACTCGGCACTTTGGGACCTGTTTTCGAAGAGCACGCTGACGCCGCACGAACAGCAGGTCGTCTACCTGACTTCGAACTTCGAGAACAACTGCCACTACTGCATGGCTGGTCACAGCACGCTGGCCAAGATGATCAAGATGGACGCAGGCGTGATCGCTGCGCTGCGCGCTGGCACGCCGCTGCCGGATGCAAAGCTCGAAGCGCTGCATCGCTTTACGACGCTCGTCGTGCGTGAACGGGGCTTCGTTCCGGACGCCGACGTCGACGCGTTCCTTGCCGCTGGCTACACCCGTCAGAACGTCCTCGAAGTGATTCTCGGCGTGGCGACCAAGGTGATGAGCAACTACACCAACCATATCGTCCACACCGAACTCGACGGCTTCATGGCCGGTAACGAGTGGGCCAAGCCGGTCGCGGTCGCTGCATAAGCCATCTTTGGGCGCTCTCGTGGCTCCCGTCTATTCTCATACCGATACTCACCGAGGCACTGCAATGTCGACGTTCGACCGTTACAACGACGCCTACTCCAACGCCAGACTGACACGCACGCCGGACGGCGTGCTCGAAGTCCGGTTCCATACCGACGGCGCGAAGCTCGTCTTCAACGGCCATACTCATGAACAGTTCACCGATATGTTCCACCAGATTGGCGAAGACCCGGATAACCGGGTGGTCATCCTGACCGGCAGTGGCGACGCGTTCATGGACGCGATGTCGCCGGAAGGTTTTGATTTCTTCACGCCGCGTGGATACGACAAGATCTTTCGGGAGGGGCGCAAGATCCTGATGAACATCCTGGACATCGAAGTGCCGATGATTGCAGCACTGAACGGTCCGGTACTGCTGCATTCCGAATACGTTCTGCTGTGCGACATCGTGGTGGCCACGCCCGAGACGGTGTTCCAGGACATGCCGCACGCCGCATTCGGCATCGCTCCCAACGATGGCGTTCATTTGCTCTGGCCGGAAATGATCGGCAGCATCCGCGGCCGGTACTTCGTGCTCACACAGCAAAGGCTCGATGCCGCCGAGGCGAAGTCGCTGGGTGTCGTCAATGAGATCGTTCCGGCGGATCAGCTGCTGGGTCGTGCGCATGCCATCGCGGCGACCATTGCGAAACAGCCACCGCTCACCACCAAATACACCCGCATCGGCCTGACTCAGCGGCTGCGTCGCGTGATCGACGAAGGCATTGGTTACGGTCTGGCGCTCGAAGGTATTACCGCTGCCGAAGTGGCGCACGTGGCCGCAGCGCAAAACGCGGCCTGAATTAACTGACTCTTCTATTCCATATTCCCTTTCTCAACGGAGAACACTCATGTCACTGCAGGATAAACTCGACGCATTCCGGGCCGACTTCAAAGCTGGCAAGCCGCCATTCAACGCACCGCCGGAAATTCACCCGGTGATGGAGCGCGCGACTGCCGAACTGATTGCAAGCGGGCAGGCTGGCCGCGCGATCAAGGCCGGCGATCGCGCGCCGCACTTCAACCTGAAAGATCAGGATGGCAACGCGGTCTCTTCCGCGGCGCTGCTCGTTAAAGGCCCGCTGGTGGTGACCTTCTATCGCGGCGTTTGGTGCCCATACTGCAATATCGAATTGCAGGCGATCAACGAAGTGCTGCCGCAGATTCAGGCCTACGGCGCGAACGTCGTGGCGATCTCGCCGCAGACGCCGGTCAATAGCCGAAAATCTGTGCGCACCAACGAACTCGGCTTCCCGGTGCTGAGCGACGTGAACGGTCAGACAGGTGCCGACTTCGGACTGCGCTTCGCGTTGCCCGACTACCTGGTCGACCTGTACAAGAATCTGAAGAACGATCTGCCGGCGTTCAACAACGACCCTAGCTGGACCTTGCCGATGCCGGCGCGCTACGTCATCGGACAGGATGGGATCGTGCTGTATTCCGAGGTCAATCCCGATTACACGCGCCGCCCCGATCCGTCGGACATGTTGCCTGTTCTGGAAAAGGCTACGGCGAAAGCCTGAGCTTCGCCGGTCACCATGCCGCGCCCGACAACCCGGTGCGGCTTTCCAATTTTCAGAGAACTTTCGATGACACAGCGTACATTCCTCGTCACCGGCGCGACCAAAGGCATCGGCCTCGCGCTGACGGAACGGTTAATCGCCGACGGCCATCATGTCGTCGGCCTCGCGCGCGACGCAAGCGATTTCCCAGGTGAACTGGTCCGCGTCGATCTGGCCGACCGCGCCGCAACGGGCGCGGTACTTGAAGATCTGGTCCGCCGTCATTCGTTTGACGGCGTGGTCAACAATGTTGCACTGGTGCGGCCGCAAGCTCTCGGTGAAGTCGTGCTCGACGATCTCGACGATGTCCTCGCGCTGAATCTTCATCCGGCGGTGCAGATCGTGCAGGCGCTGCTTGCCGGTATGCGGGCACGCGGCTGGGGGCGGATCGTCAACATTTCCAGCCTGACGATTCTCGGCATGACACAGCGCACGGCCTATGCCGCAGCCAAGGCGGCGCTCGTGAGTTTCGCGCGCTCATGGGCGCTGGAGTTGGCCGGCACGGGCATTACGGTCAATGCTGTCGCGCCCGGTCCGACTGAGACCGTGCTGTTTCGGGCGAACAATCCGCCGGGAAGCGACGGTGAGAAGCGCTATCTGTCCGCAGTACCTATGGGTCGCTTCGGCCAGCCTCACGAAATTGCCGCGACGATTGAATTTCTGCTTTCTGACGCGGCCGGTTTCATGACCGGTCAGACGCTTTACGTCGACGGCGGAGCGTCAATCGGCAAGCTCGCTTTCTGAGAGCGTGCCGCCGATGCCGATGCCGGTGCCGGCGCCGCTGCCAGCGGCACCGAGTATCTCTTCCACGAAAGCGACGAAAGCGCGCGCCTTCGCGCTCACCAGGCGTCCAGCCGGGAAAACCGCCCATAGGTCGATCGAGGGTAACTCCCAGTCGGTCAGTACTGATTGAACCGAACCGTCAGCGAGTTCGGGAGAAAACATCCATTCCGACGCGATCGCAAGGCCCAGGCCACCGAGTACCGTCGTACGCATCCCCTCGGCGGCACTCACGCTAACGCGCCCGGACACCACCACGGCCACTTCCTTGCCGTGCTGGCTGAATGCCCACGACTCACCGCCGCCCCGCAACGAATACACGATCACCTGATGCTGGCTGAGGTCCGCAGGCGTCTTCGGCACGCCCGCTTCGGCGAGATACGCGGGCGTACCGACAACCAGCCGCCGGCTTTGCGCAATACGTCGTGCGGTCATGGTCGAATCGTCGAGCGAACCCATACGCAGCGCCACGTCGACACCCTTTTCGAGCAGATCGATGGTGCGATCGTCCAGCACGATATCGATCTGCAGGTTAGGGTGCCGATCAAGAAACGTCCTGAGCGCCGGCAGGATATGCAGACGCGCGAAGGTCACCGCGGCACTGATGCGCAACACGCCGGATAGCCCGGTAGACGCATCGCGCGCGACATGCTCTGCAAGATCCACTTCTTCGATGGCGCGTCTCGCGTGCTCGTAGAACCGCTGACCGGCATCGGTTGGTGTCAGGCCGCGTGTGGAGCGCAGCAGCAGCCGCACGCCGAGGCGCTCCTCGAGTTGTGCGATCGACTTCGATACCGCCGGTTGCCCGAGTTTGAGCCGCTTGGCCGCCGCCGAGAACGAGCCCGCTTCCACCACACTGACATAGGTTTCCATTGCTGCCATCCGGTCCATGCTGATGCTTCTCCTTGACGGACGGTGAAGTCCATATCGTCGATGGGATGTTTTCAGGCGGGAGTCTATCGCGACAGAATCCAAATGATGAAATGGCGGCTGTCGGATCGGTCTTTGCCGTTCGGGTCGCAAGCTTGATCGGCGGAAACAAAACCGCCCCGCCGCACGTGATCCTGCGGCGGGCCGGTGACGATGATCGCTTCCGTTTCAGGTAACCGCGGCCGTGCGGTGGAATGCGTAGTCGGTGTAGCCGCGTGAATCGCCCCCATAGAACGTCGACCGGTCGTAATGGGCTAGCGGTGCGCCGACGTGCAATCGTTCGGGCAGATCCGGATTGGAGATGAACAGGCGCCCGAATGCGACGAGATCGGCGTCGCCTGCTTCGATGATTCGATGCGCGCTCTCGGCGGTAAAGCCGCCCGCCGCGATGATCGTACCTTTGAACACGCGTCGCAGGTCTTTCGCCGAAATCGCCGAGGCCGCAGCGTCGATGTCATCGTTGCCGCGCACGCGCGGCTCGACAACATGCAGATACGCCAGGCCATAACCATTTAAGCGACGCGCGACGTAGCTGAACGTGGCATGCGGATCGCTATCGGACATCGTGCCGTACGAACTGCCAGGCGAAAGACGAACTGCGATCTGACTGGCAGGCCATACCGAACCGATTGCATCGAGCACCTCGAACAGGAAGCGCGCGCGGTTCTCGAGCGAACCGCCGTATGCATCCGTACGGTGATTCGATCCATCCTGCAGAAACTGATCGGGCAGATAGCCATTGGCGGCATGCAACTCGACACCATCGAAACCAGCTTGTTTCGCAAGCGCCGCAGCGTGACGGAATTCTTCGATCACACCGGGAATCTCTTCGATTGCAAGAGCACGCGGGAGCACCTGTTCGACTTCGATAACCTGGCCGTTCTGGCCATGAATTGCCGAGTGTTCATAGGCGCGCACGGCAGAAGGCGCGACCGGCATCTCTCCGCCGATGTTGGCGGGGTGCGCCTGTCGTCCCGCATGCCACAGTTGCAGGAAAATACGCCCGCCTTTTGCGTGGACCGCGTCGGTGACGCGTCGCCAGCCGAACGCCTGTGCCTCCGTGTATAGACCCGGTGCGCCCACATAGGCGAAGCCGAGTGGAGACACCGAGGTCGCGTCGGAAATCAGCAAACCGCCCGACGACGCGCGCTGCGCGTAATAGTCGACCATCAGATCGCCGGGAACGTTGTGTGCGTTGGTGCGCATCCTTGTCAGCGGCGCCATGACGACGCGGTGACTGATTGCATAAGGACCGACGTGGGTCTGGGTAAAGAGTGAGTTCATTGCGCGTTACCTGAGAAAGAGGAGAGACACCTCAGGATCTTCAGGGCAAGCGCGAATCTGTAGAAGACAGCGCTGGGCGATAGCTGTCATTCCCGGGTGGAATAGTCGGTGAGTGGAAGCGTCGAGTTTAATCAGGCCATTCCTCGCAGGAATAGCGCTTATCGCTCCGGCCGGACTTCACTGGAGATCGAACGTCGCGCAAAGTTACTCGCACGCCAAACCGACATCTCTCTCAAAGGATCACACGCCATGTATCACGTTTATGCATTCGCTACGCCCAATTCCGTCAAGGTGCCCATCGCACTCGAAGAACTCGGCATCGACTACACGCTGCATGCAGTCAACGTTCGAAAGGGTGAGCAGAAGAGCGATGTATTTCTCGCATTGAATGCTAACGGAAAGGTCCCGGTGCTGACTACAGACGACCGCGAATTCACGTTGACCGAGTCTGCGGCCATCCTGCTTTATCTCGCCGAAAAGCATGGTCAGCTACTTTCGCAGGACCCCGTGCATCGCGCTCGGACATTTGAACAGCTGTTTGTGCATGCTTCGGGGCTGAGTCCCGCGTTCGGACAAGCCGGTTATTTCCTTAAATTTGCACCGGAGGTCATGCCGCATGCGATCGAACGATTCTCTGGCGAAGCGAACCGTCAGCTGAAACTGCTCGACGCTATCCTGAGCGCGCAGCCGTTCGTCGCGGGCGATGAATACTCCGTCGCGGATATCGCGCACTTTGGGTGGATCTGGAGGCGTGCCTTTGCGAATCTGACGCTGGACGACACACCCAATGTTCAACGCTGGTACGACGCGGTACTTGCGCGGCCGGCAGTAGCGAGGGCAATCGGGAAGCTCGAACTGCTAGCAAGCGAGAACAGTTGAGTGGACAGGTCGCCGCCCCACCTCATGGCTACGAGAGTGCAATAAGGCAGGATGCGAGCAGTGCGACGCGCGATATCTAGCAAGCGTATTGGCCGGCCGGGAAATGTGTGCCGGTCAACTGTTCGCTCACCGTCCATAAGTGAAGGGCCAGTTCCGGGTCGACCGCCCAGGAGCGCACGCCGCCTTTGTCGCTTTCAGACATTGCCAGAGGCGCGATATCGCAGTCCTCGCAATAAACTCCGCCCATGCCGTCGAGCTGATGGCTGACGGCGCACCACACGAGCGTTGCGGCACCCTGCTCTACGGTCTTGAAGCCGGCCTGCTCGGTCGATAGGAGATTACCCTCGGCGTCGGCCGCACCGACACGGCGATAGTCTTCGATATCCAGATGACGTGAGAGCGGCGTGAAGATCGAGCCGGGGTGGAGACTGAATGCGCGAATGTTCTCCGCTTTACCCAACCGGTCCACGCCGACGGCAAACAGCGCATTGGCCGTTTTCGACTGGCCGTATGCGATCCACTTGTCGTAGGGGCGGCGTTCGAAGTTGGGATCGTCGAAATCGACGGCAGACAAACGATGCCCCAGCGACGATACCGAGACCACGCGGGCTCCGTTTGCACGAAGCAAAGCAGGCCACAAACGGGCTGTCAACTGGAAATGGCCCAGATGGTTCGTCGAGAACTGCGATTCATAACCACGGCTATCGCGCCGTAGTGGCGCAGCCATGATTCCCGCACTGTTCAACAGCATATGCAGAGGTCTCCCTGACGCGAGAAAGCCTTCTGCGAATGCGTCGATAGACGCGGCGTCCATCAGGTCAAGCTCGGCAAGCTCGATCCGTTTAATGCCGCGTACAGCCGCTGCCGCTCGCGCGACATCGCGCGCGGGCACGACCACTGACGCCCCTGCACCTGCGAGAACCCGGGCAGCCTCGAGACCGAGGCCCGAATAGCCGCCAGTAATGACGGCTGTCATGCCTGACAGATCGTGTGCGCCGAGCACTGCTGCAGCCGTTGTCGTTGCGTTGAAACCCGTGCGAAGCGGTATCTGGTTACTGGTCATCTTGTGATCCCTTGTCAATTGCTGTTCGCCTGCTGGCCTAACCAGACCGCAGCCCTTTGACGTATTCTCAGAGATCGAACCCAGACGTGGAATACACTGGCATCCGGTTTTCTATCGCGATCGTCCAATTCGACATATGGATCCTTTATCTGACGTCCTCGCGCTTTCGAGTATGCGCGGTGCCCATTTCGCTGGCCTGAAGACCGGTGGTCAGTGGGCGATATCCTTTCCTCCACCGGAAGGCATGAAGTTCAACGCGATCGTGGAGGGTGCCTGTTTCCTTTCGGTCGACGGCGTCGCCGACCCTCTGCATCTGCGGGCCGGTGATTGCTTCCTGTTGACTCAACCCCTCCGATTTGCACTTGCCAGCGATCTCACCCTCGAACGGGCCGACGCAGCCGATGTGTTCCGGACCGCCACAGCAGGCGTGGCACGATACGGCGCCGATGAGGACGTGTTCCTGATCGGCGGCGCCTTCTCATTCACGGATGAAGTGAAGCGGTTACTCGAAATACTGCCGCCTGTCGTCGTTATCAATGGCACATCTGACTCGGCTTCGGTATTGCAATGGGCATTGCAACGCCTCGCTCATGAACTCACGTGTCCGATGTCAGGGTCGTCCCTGATGGCTCGAAACCTCGGGCATATGATGCTGATTCAAGTGCTTCGACTTCATGCCGCCACCGCCCGGGACAGCGCAGTCGGATGGTTGTTCGCGCTAACTGATTCACGAATCAATGCTGTCATTGAAGCGATTCATGCTGAGCCTGCATGTCGATGGACCGTGGCCGAACTGGCCGCGCTCGCAGTTGTCTCGCGTTCGACTTTTGCCTACCATTTCCGCAAGAAAGTCGGTCACAGTCCGCTCGACTACGTGACGCGTTGGCGCATACACCTCGCCTGCAGAGAGTTGCGCATGCGTGACGGAACGATATCTTCGATTGCGCAGACGCTCGGTTACGACTCGGACAGTGCGTTCAGTAGCGCCTTCAAACGGGTGATGACGTTCTCGCCAAAGGAATATCGTGCGCGACAGCGCGGACTGGCGGATGCGAATCCCTTTGACTGACGACAGGGCTGCCGGATCAACCAAATTTTCGCTTGAGTCGACGACCGCTGTTGCCAGAAGAGGAGACGTACGATAAAGATTCGCAACATTGACAGGAATGTCGGGTCATGGCCGCAGGACGTCTCATTGACTTGGCATGCAACCCCTGAACGTCGTCGGGTTGCGATCGGCCACACGCGACTCTTGTCAGCCACTCGACTCGGTTGAGTCGAATGGCCGGTGTTCGCGAACGAACCGTTATTGCGCATCGAGGCAGGCGGCCTTCTGCCCCCGTCCTCGCTTCCTTGCCGTGCATCGCATGCCGTCGAGCTACGTCAGGTGTACCCAGACATGAACAATTGACAATCACGGTCACGCTTGTCGGGGGTTACGTACTCGTATAGCCCCTCGTCGGTGAGCCATCCACCTTGGATCAGCAACTGGTCCGCGATCGGACATTCCACGCCTTGGAGTGCCGCCGAGTAACGGTCGTAGTCCTCGTTGTCGGTGTCTCCTCTTTTAAGAGCTCGTGCGAAATCGAGCCAATCATTTTGCAAATCGTTTTCAACGAGAAGCGAACCTCCGGCACGGATAATTTTTCTCCTGGCGGCCGTTGTCTCCGAGATCCAAACTTTCGCCGACGCCATGGATAGGGACTTCACTAGCCAGTCTTCGGGCGGCGAACGGTCTTTGCTGTCAACAACAAGCTGGACAAGGCGATCCCGCAGGGTCGAGAGGACTAGAGTGGGAGTCGTCCATCACATCAGAGCCATGAAAGGCGGCGTCACAAGAACCACATAGTCTTCACTGGCGGTCGACGTTCCGGGTACATAGTGGAAATCCTGGGATGCCGTTTTAGCCCGCTATTACCACTCTGATCCGCCTGGTCCATACACTTGGTGAGTGTTAGTCAAAAACAAGAAGCAAGACCGGAGGCAATCCCATGATTTCAGCTTGTTTCGCCAAGGGCAACCGGTCGCAATGGCCCGCCGCCCACGACGCACGCGTGCGGATAACGCAAGGATGAAGCAACGACACGCTCTCACCACCGTGTTTTCCGGCGCCCTTCGGATTTGTATGGTCGGCTTGGCCGTGGCGGTCGCGACGTCTGCACATGCGACAAGCGATGCGACGACTGACATCACCGCTGGACAGAACCGATTTACGACATGCGCGTCGTGCCACGGCACCGATGGACGGCAGCCTGCGAGTCCCCGCTACCCGAAGATCGGCGGCCAGAACGCCGCCTATGTAGACGCGGCGCTGAAAGCGTATCGGGACGGCCGGCGTACGGGCACTGAAGCGTCGCCCATGGCAGCGATGGCGAAGCCGCTACCTGCGGCTCAACACGCGTGTGATAGACGTCATTCGCGATTTCGCCCGTGCCGGCACTGCCACGGTGCGCAGTTGCTGAGCGCCGCTGGCGTCATCGCCGACAAGCGGATCTCCGCCTATCCCGCGTGCGCGCCCGAGGTTCGCCTCGCTCAAGCCGAGTATGTCGAGCTCGACTGGACCGAAGCAGTCACCGACGGTCAGTTCGTGACAGCTCCGCATGGCCGGCTCATAGCGAGTGGCTCAAACAATTCCTCGCACTGCTCGGTGCACGCATTTCCCTCTGATACGTGGAGACTACAGGCATGGCAAAACTGATTCACACAATGATCCGCGTGCGTGACCTGGAACGCTCGCTTGCATTCTATGAAAGTGCGTTCGGCCTGACGACCGGCCACCGGCTCGATTTCGACGATTTCTCGCTCGTATATCTGCGCAACACTGAGAGCGAAACCGAAATCGAGCTCACCTGGAACAAGGGGCGTCAAGAGCCCTACACGCACGGCGATGGCTATGGCCACGTCGCTGTCGTGGTGGACGACGCGGGCAAAGAGCGGGCTCGGCTGACTGCGCAGGGCCTGAGCCCGAACGATCTCCGCGAGTTTCACGCGGCGGATGGGAGTCTGCTCGCGCGATATTTCTTCATCCTCGATCCCGATGGTTACAAGATCGAAGTCCTCGAACGGCACGGTCACTACCAATAAGGCCGCCACATAACAGGCAACTCAGCTCGCCACGTGCGGGTTCGCGGTATCGCAGTACATGAGACGTCACCCCCAATTCAGCATGAGTAGACATGAAGGAGACGAAACAATGAAAACAGCGACGATTCCGCTCGCAAGCGGGTCTACGGAGCGTTCGATAGAGACCGTGCAACGCATCAAGCTGACTCGCCGCGAGTTGCTGAAGGGAACCGGTGTGCTGTTCGGCACCCTGGCCGTGTCCTCCGTTCTGGCAACGCTCGCGCCGAGCCGGGCATGGGCTCTCGAAATGACGGGCCTGGATGCGCATCAGGGACAGGTTCTGCTCGTTCTGGTCAAGCGTATCTATCCGCATCAGTCCCTGGACGACGCGGTCTACGCCCTCGTCATCAAAGATCTCGACAAGAAGGCGACCGCCGACGAGGGCCTGCGCTCCACGCTTGCCAAAGGCATCCAGCAACTCGATGCCCGCGCCGACGGCGACTGGTCCAAGCGAGCAATAGCGGAACAGAACAAGGACGTGGCCGCCCTTGCGGGCTCCCCGTTCTTCGAGGTGGTGCGTTCCACCGCGGTGGTATCGCTGTACAGCAATCCCCTTGCGTATGCCCACTTTGGCTACGGAGGAAGCGAGGGAGACGGTGGATATCTCCACAAGGGCTTCAATAACCTGTCCTGGTTGCCCGATCCGCCGGCGCCGCTGAGCGGCCCCATTCCGTCCGACAACTGATCCCAGGCAAAAAAAGGCAAATCATGGCAGAGACGCAAACGCAGTCAGGAGCGCAAAGCGCCAGGTTCTCGCTCAACGACGATCACGTCGTCGTGATTATCGGGTCGGGCGCCGGCGGCGGCACGCTCGCCAACGAGCTCGCCCAGAAAGGTATCGACGTCGTCGTGCTCGAGGCGGGCAAGCTGCACACTCAAGGAGACTTCATCGCAGATGAATGGGCATCATTCCAGCAACTCGCGTGGCTCGACAAGCGAACGACATCCGGAACATGGCGTGTCGCCAAGGACTTCCCGAGTCTACCCGCGTGGATCTGCAAGACGGTAGGCGGAACCTCCGTGCACTGGGCTGGCGCGAGTCTGCGTATCCAGCCACACGAGTTCAGGGCCCGCACGACCTATGGCGCGCTCGACAACGCACAACTGCTCGACTGGCCGCTCACTCGCGACGAACTCGACCCCTACTACGATCGCGCCGAGAAGAAAATGGGGGTCACTCGCACTAACGGTTTGCCGGGACTGCCCGGCAACAACAACTTCAAGGTGCTATACGCAGGCGCTACCAAGATCGGCTACAAGGAATGCAACACCGGTCGCATGGCGATCAATAGTGTCGCGCGCGATGACCGCACGCATTGCTTCCAGCGCGGTCTCTGCTTCCAGGGTTGCCGGTTTGGTGCCAAATGGTCCACGCTCTATACCGAACTGCCTCACGCGCAAGCTACCGGGCACATGGAGTTGCGCACCGAAGCGCACGTCGCACGCATCGAACACGATGCACACGGCCGGGTGAACGCCGTGCTCTACTACGACGCGGCAGGCAAGCTACAGCGGCAGAACGCGCGTATTGTCGCCGTGGCGGGCAACTCGATCGAGACGCCGCGGTTGCTATTGAATTCTCATTCCGGAAAATTCGCGAAGGGACTCGCGAACTCGTCGGATCAGGTGGGACGCAACTACATGCGTCACACGACGGGATCGGTCTACGCGTCATTCGACGAGAAGGTCGAAATGTTCAAAGGTACGACGATGGCCGGCATCGTCGAAGACGAAGCACGTCATGATCCGAAGCGGGGCTTTGTCGGCGGCTACCACCTCGAGACGATCTCGCTCGGCCTGCCGTTCTACGCGGCATTCCTCAATCCGGGCGCCTGGGGACCGGAGTTCACTCAAGCCATGGACCAGTACTCGCACACGGCCGGTCTTTGGATCGTCGGCGAAGACATGCCGCGCGCGACCAATCGCGTGACGTTGAACAGCACTCAGAAGGATCAGCACGGATTGCCGGTCGCCGACGTGCACTACGACGACCACCCGAATGACGAGGCCATGCGCGAGCACGCATTTAGGCAGAGCGAATCGCTGTACAAGGCAGTCGGCGCAACCAGGGTTCACCGCGTCCCACCGTACCCGTCGACACACAATCTGGGCACCGCCCGGATGAGCGCCCGACCGGAGGACGGTGTAGTCAATCGCCACGGTCAGGCACACGACATTCCGAACCTCTTCGTATCGGACGGGAGCCAATTCACAACGGGGGCCGCGGAAAACCCGACGCTCACAATCGTGACGCTTGCGATTCGCCAGGCGGACTACATCGCCGAGCAGATGCAAAAGCGGGCAATCTGAGCACGGACCGCCAGCTGGTTCGGGCGCGGACGGTGGACGCTGGAAGCTATTTGAGGGAAGATCCAGGCGTCACTGTCGTCCGCGTCGCTACCCTTAGTTCTTAACAGAGAGTCCAAGGAGGAACCATGTGTCAAGTATTGGTCAGCGCGGATCCGATGCTCTACGAATCGCGCACGCGATCGCTACGCATCCGCGGGGTCGTAACCACGGTGCGTATGGAGAATCTGTTTTGGGACGTGCTGCATGAGATTGCGCAGCGGGAGAAAATGACGACCAGCCAGTTCGCAGTCAAGCTCTATGAAGAGCTGCTTGACCTGCGCGGCGAGCCTCCAGCGAATTTCACGTCGTTTCTGAGGGTTTGTTGTCTGCGCTACCTGTCGCGCGACATTGTGCTCGAGGACACCGCAAGCCAGGACACGCACCGGACCTTTCGCCCGAAGATCGTACATGGTGTCTGAACGCGCATTGGTTCGCCTGCTACGTCGATTGTTGGGGTTCGACAGGTGCTGACCGATCCAGTTGCGACTCGATGTTCTGAGCGACTGCTAGCGGGCTTTTTGCTTGCCGGGGGGCGCCGATCATTATCGCAAGCAGCAACTATCCGTATAAGGACGCCGGCGCCTTGGGTTGCAATTGAGATCCGGCAAGGCTCCGCCTCGTCGCTGATTGATGCCGCGGGAACGGATCGGTCGACTGCGTCCTTTTGCGCCTCCCGGCTGCCAACTTCATCTCCAAAGCTCACCCGTACACCGTGACGGTCCTGTAACGGCGGCAAGCCGCTCCAAGCTTTAACCTTCGCCCCTAGCGTACGGGCCTCCGTTCCAGTTCCAGTAATCTGTAGATCTCCAACTTGCGATATAAGGTGCTGCGCGACACGCCCAACGAACGCGCTGCTTGTGCGAGATTGCCTTTCGCACCCTGTACCGCTTGCACGATCGCGGCGCGTTCGGTCTCCTCCAGACTGACCGAAGGTGCGTCGACCACGCTCACTACTTTGTCGGGAATCTCCGCTTCGTCAAGCATTTCTGGTAATTCGTTTAGCGCAACAGTGTCATCGTCGGACGTAAGCAAAAGATTTTCAACGACATTGCGCAACTCGCGAACGTTGCCCGGCCACGAATAAGCGCGCAGGACCGTCAGCACGTCGTCGGGGAACCGCCTGGTTTGAGTTCCATGCCGTTGTGCCAAGCTGCGATTGAAATGATCGACGAGTAACTCGACATCTCCTTCGCGTTCGCGCAGCGCAGGAATCCGTACCCGCGTGACGCTGACCCGGTAGTACAGATCACGTCGAAAGCGTCCACATTCGACTTCTTCGCGAAGGTTGCGGTTGGTCATCGCGACCAGTCGAACGTCGACTCGTGTGGGTTGGGTATCGCCCAACCGGTAAATGACGCCTTCTTCGAGAACGCGTAGGAGAACAGGCTGCAGTTCAAGCGGCAATTCGCCGATCTCATCGAGACATAAGGTGCCGTTGTGCGCCAGCTCGAAGCGCCCCGGGCGCCCTTCGGAGGTCGCGCCGGTATAGGCCCCGCGCACATGTCCGAACAGTTCGGAAGCAATCAGTTCTTTTGACGCCGCCCCGCAGTTGTATGCGACGAACGGACCGTTCGCGCCCTCTTCGCCATGAATAGCCCGCGCGAACAGTTCTTTGCCGACGCCGGTTTCTCCCTCGATCAGCACGGGCACACGCCGTCGCGCCAGTTGCTGACTGCGACCGACGGCGGTGCGCATCGCGACGCTACAGCCCAGAATTTGCGAGAAGCAGTTGCGCTGCGGGTCAGCTTCCGTGCGGATCGGCTCCTGATTCGCGACCCGGCGAGCCGTGCCATGGGTTGCCGATCGCGACGGCACGATCAGCATCGCCCCGATCGTGCCACCTTCGACGACTACCGGATTGAACCACTCCGGGCGCAATCCTCGCGGAAGCCGCGCCGCCCATTCCTCGACAGCACGATCTTCGTCCATCCCCGGAAAGCGCTCTCCCAGGCCGACCGGTAGCGCGACTCGCGCTGTCGTGTGAACCAGTCTGCCTCGCCGGTCGATGGCGATCAGGCCGGCAGCATCAGATGACGAAAGACGTTGAAGGCAAAACGCCAACAGACGCATATGATCCCGCGCCACCTGCTCGGCAAGCACCATTTCGATCTGCCGGGCCGCCGTGACCGCCAGAGTCAGATTGTTGATCTGATAGGTGGACGGCGGCCCCGATATGTCCAGCACACCAATGATATTAGACGTGCCAGGCTCGCAGATCGGCGCAGCCGCGCAACTCCAGGTCTTGATGCCTTCGCAGAAGTGTTCGGAACCGTGAATGTAGGTCGGTTGTCCGGTCGCGAGCGCCGTGCCGATGCCGTTTGTTCCAGCAGTCGATTCACGCCAATCCCCGCCGGTCGTCAGATGAATTTTTTCGCCGGCATCGAGCGTGTGCAGATCGCCCGCTACTTTGAGAATGACGCCGTCGGCGTTTGTCAGCAGCAGAATGGAATGCGACTCGGTGAATAGATCAGCGGTTGCTGAGAAGAGGCGATCGGAAGCGGAGATGAGTTCCCGATGCCTCCAACGCAATGCGCCGACGGCATCGCCATACACCGCAAAGGGCGCAGCGCCGGCAGTGGGATTGACGCCGGCTTGCAGGCTACGCTTCCAGGATGCAAGCAATGCCGAGGGCACCGCCGTTGTCATCTCGCCCGCGAGAAATCGTTCCCAGCCGAGCATCGTGTCATTGTCGGAGTGAGAGACATTCGCGAGCTCGACCTGAGTCCGCGCGATCACGCTGCGCATGACAGCAAAGTCATCGCGACCCGAGATACCAGAAAGGTGCCTCGCCACTTGTCTCCTCCGTATGGGAACGCGATTGGCTGACTCCAGACTTGTCGCTCAGCCTTCGCGGTTTGCCCTTGGATTCGCTGCGGGTGAGCCAGCATTGCCTGACCCTGCAATGCCGCAACAGCGCTTCATTAGTATAACTCCCCGTTCCTTATAGTTTGGCTGGGGAAAACACCTTGATCGGCGAATCAGTTACGCCGACGATGCGCTTACAGGGGACGCTAACTGCGCATGCACCCTGCTTGCCGCAGTCAAGTCCGGCGCGGCACGCCTACCTGTTTGAGCACCAGACCGTTGATGTGTTGCCATGCAGCAGACAGCTGCAAACCTGGTTCGCGTGGACCACGAGAATGATCGCCCCGGTCGCGCAAATCGCGCAGCCAGCCATCTTCCTCAATACGCTTATCAAGCGTAATGGCGTGCTGCGGCGTGACGTGATTGACGGGGGCGTCGCTATCACAGGCACACCTCGTGGCGGCCGATCGCAAATCACTTGCGCCCGAGCCGCTCAGCACCTGCGCCGAGCGCCGGCCCTGCGGTCGGATCGAGCGTGTCGGGCTTCTTGGCAATCAGCGTCTGCGTCGTCAGGATCAGTCCGGCCACGGACGCCGCATTACGCACTGCGCTGTAGCTCACTTTCACTGGATCGATCACGCCGCGCGCCAGCAGATCAGTGCATTCGCCGGTGCGCGCGTCAAGACCGATGCTGCCGTCCGACTTGGCGATCTGCGAGACGATCGCCGCACCGTCGAGTCCGCAGTTGGTCGCGATATGGAACAACGGGGCCGCCAGCGCGCGCTGCAACAACTTCGCACCCTGCTGTGCGCCCCCACGCATCCGCGCGATCATGCCTTCAAGTTCGATCGACACGCGAAGCAGCGCGGTGCCGCCGCCCGGCACAACTCCCTCCGCGATGGCTGCACGGGCCGCGTTGATCGCATCCTCGATGAGATGCACGCGACGCTTCTGCTCGACCGGCGTGGCGCCTCCGGCGAGAATCAGCGCAGTGCCGCCCGACAGTTTTGCGAGCCGTACCTGGTACTTGTCGCGCTCAACGTTCTCCGGCGCCATGTCGTATTGACGTGCGACCTGCTGCCGGCGCGCGGCAATCGCCGTCGCGTCCCCGCCACCTGCCGTGACGATCGTCTGGTTCGAGGAGATACGCACCTGGCGTGCGCTACCGAGGTCGCGCAACGCAACCGCTTCAAGTTTGCCGCCCAGATCGCGCGCGATAACGCGGCCACCAGTGACGATCGCGATGTCCTCGAGCATCGCCTTGCGCCAATGACCATACTCGGGCGGATGAATTGCGGCGACGGCAGGACCGCCCGCATCGCGGCTCGCGAGCAGTGTGACGACGCACGCCGGCGCCACCTCCTCCGCGATGATCAGCAGAGGGCGTTTGTTCTGTCCGGCTAATGAAAGGAGCGCTGCGACCTCGTCCTGACTTTGCAGTCGCTGATCGGTCATCAGGATCAGCGGGTTGTCCAGCACGGCCTGCATCCGTTCGAGATCCGTGACCATGTGATGCGAGAGATAACCGCGATCGAACGCCATACCGTCGACGACTTCCAGTCGCGTCTCGACCGTCGTGCCGTATTCGACGTCGACAATGCCATCCGCGCCAACCCGTTCCAGCGCCTCCGCTACCAGCCCACCTGTGAATTCGTCGTTCGCTGCAACGACCGCAACCGCACGTACCTCATCGGGACCACGCAACGGCGTGGCCGCCCGTTTAAGCGCCGCAATGGTCTCTTCGACAGCCAACTCGAGTCCATGCACCAGCTCGACCGGGTTGACGTCCTGACCGAGACAGGCCAGCCCGTCCTGGACCAGTGCATCGGCCAGCACGGTGGCAGTGGTCGTGCCGTCGCCGGCGACCTCGTTGGTTTGCTTCGAGACTTCACGAACTACCTGCGCGCCGATGTTCTCGAACAGGTCTTCGAGTTCGATCTCGTTTGCGATGCTCACACCATCGCGCGAAATGATCGGCGACCCGATCGGGCGATCGATGATTGCGTTCATCCCTTTGGGGCCCAGCGTGCCGCGCACGGCTTTCGCGAGCTTTGCAACACCGCGACCAAGGGCCGCGCGCGCTTCGTCGTCGTGCAACATGATGTTCGGCATTGTCATCCTCCTATGTGTTCTATTTTTCCAACCGTCTGCTCTAACCTGCGCCTGCATTACGCGCTGCGATCTCCTGATAGGTGTGCCTCGTGACGAAATGGATCGGGTGCTCGTCGTCCGCATGGGCCGGCGGACCGGCGTCGGTTCCATAGCGCGCCGCAAGCAAACCGCGACACAACGCGCCATTGAATTCCGCATTGACGCCGACGCGTCGCAGCGCGCGTAGATAGGCGTCAAGCGTCGAAGGATCAAGTACCGCCGCAGCGCTATCGACGAATGCAACCTGCAGCTTCTGTGATTCATCGGGACTTGCGCCAACCACGAAACGCCGCTCGATATAACGGTCGATCAGACCCTTCGTATGGGCATCGTCAACTGCGAGCAATGAGAGTTCGTCGACGCTCCATTTCACCAGCTCATATGCATCGTGTCCTCGCGCCAGCAGATTCGTCAGCAGCGCTTCCTGTCTGCGCTGAAACGCCTTGAGCAGAAACGTGCGTCGCAATTCAGCGAGATCGTCACTGGCGGCATCGCCGAAGCTCTGCTGGAAGCTCAGCCCTTTTGCCACCCCCGAATTGATTTCCGCTGCGTACATGTGCTCGTCGAGTTCGACAGTGACGCCCGTGACCCAAGGCAATGACGCAGCAGCCGCTCTCATGTCGTCGGCCATCAGAAATGCAAAGTTGGCGGCGCACCAGTAGGTCGGCAAACGGAATGCGATCTTCACGCCGCCTGCCGCGTCCGCAGCAACCGACGTTACGAAACCCAACGCGGTCACCGACTCGTCCAGCTCAGGATCTACGACCACCGCCAGGCGCATCCAGATCTGAGCAGCGCGCTCGTCGGCGGAGCCAGGCGCTACGGCGCTCATACGCTGAGCGCGGGCGTCTGCCGCGTCTCTTTGAGCAGTGTCTTCTGGGCCTCGATATCGATGTCGTAAAGACGCGCCGCGTTGAGGCCAAGAATTTTTTTCTTTGCCGTCAACGATAGCTGCACGCCAGTTTCCTTGCTCACTGACTCGGGCAGTTCGAATGCCATGAATTTTTCGATCAGCCACTTCGGCGACCAGATCGCATAGTCGCTGCCGTACAGGATCTTGTCTTCGCCAATCCAGAACAACAATTCGGAAATCACATGCGCGAAGTACTCCGGCCGACTGTGAATGAACGGCAGCACTACCGCGAGACCGCCATAGACATTGGTTTCCTGCGTCGCAATCCAGCAGAAATCATCGAGACGCGGCAAGCCGCAATGCTCGACGATGAAATTCAGATTCTGGAAGCTGGTCGCAACGTCATCGACATCCCCGACATCGAACGCGTCGCGATTGAGCGGCAAAATGGTCGGCCCCTTGTGGACGTGGATGTTTTTGATGCCCAACTGCTCGCAGCGTTCGAGAAACCGGTACACGCCCGGCTCCGACAGTTTGTACCCCTTGCTGTCCCCGCGCCATTCGGCCGTATATAGCTTTACCCCCTTGATCTTATACAGCTCGGACAATTCGGTGAGCCGGTCAAGCCCCGCTTCGCCATCGCGAGGATCGAATGCGCCATTGACGATAAACCGGTGTGGGTACTTCTTCTTGACCACGTAGTTCGCTTCAGTCGTATTGAAGCCATTCTTGTAAAAGTCGGTCAGGTAGGTCGGCTGGCAGATCGCCATGTCGTCGCAGCCGCTGACGAACAAATCGTCGTACATGACCTCTTCGCCGTACTTGTCAAACTTCTCCTTCGGCCATAGGTACTCTTTGGGACTCAGATTCGTGTGATACGCATAGAAGCAGTCGATAAACTGTTGGCCGTGCACGTTCTTCAGGTTTTCCTTGCTGCCGTCCCAAAGATGGACGTGCCCGTCGATGACAAAGATGTCCTCGCCGTCAGGGGTTCTAAACATGACAGTCGTCTCCGTGAGTTATCGCAAACCGGCTCACTCACGCGAAGCCGGTGCGTGTTGCGGGTTTGTACCGTTGCTTGACGTTTATCCGGCGCTTACTCGTAAGCCATTGCGTCATCCATATTGCCAAATAGCGCAACGGTTTCATCGTCGATCATCACCATGCGACCGTAATGCGTCGACGTGGAAATCTCGAACAGATGCGGCGTCATCTCGCGCCCCAGCGCTTCGCTGATCTCACCCATCTTGAATTCGATTTTTCCCTGACCGTCGATTCGGATCATCGCCGGCAGGTAAGTGACGGTGATGCCGGGTTTAGTCGCCATCAGTTCGGCGATTGCACGCGCTTCGACGCTGTCGTTCATTGTGACGCCGCACTGGTGCGAGATAGTTTGCTCGAAGCGCAGATCCTGGATCGGTTTGAAGATATTGTCGGTATGCACAGACATGGCTGACTCCTGTTCGCGATTGATTCGAACGGTGGACGAATTTACACTTCGACGGCAAGCGGGAAATGAATGCCGATTTCCTTCGCAATCATCTCGGCGCGTTCGACCGAACTGCTCAAGCAGTCGCTAAACTGCGATACCTTGACGTGGGGCAGCGACCAGATCGGCTGCAGGTGCTTTGCCGCCTGCGCAGCGAGCTTACCGTGCGTTTCAAGCCATCCCGTGAACAGCGCACGATTCGCTTCACCATGGTTTGGATCGTTCGCGAGCATATGGAAGAGTTCGACAGCATTCGCAAGATTGCGCTCGTAGTCGCCTTCGGCGGCGGACACCACTGTCGGCGTCAGGAAATCATTCTGCGCGGCCGCGTCCTGCATGATGAAGCCGCTACGAAATAGTGTTGCAACCAGCGGCTCAAACACGACGTTGACCGCGAAATACTTCTCCAGATAATCGTCCGCCCCCCCGATAGCCTCGATAGCGCGCCGCGTGTCCTGCCAGATCGGATCCGTAAGCCAGTGCTGTTTTCCGGCATCGAGATCGAGACCCGGCAAATCAATCGCAATCTCACCCAGGTGCAGCGTCAGATCCTGTGAGAAACGCAGCTTGTATGAGGCGTTCGTAAGAATCGCGCTGTTGATCATCTGCGTGTAACCGTAGCGCTGCGCGTGCATGGTCGCAGTCCCGAGACCAAACTCCGCGTGCTTGTAAGCACCCAGATGCTGTTCGAGAACCTTGACCCACGTCTTGTCGAGACGCTTCGTTGCTCCTGAGCGCCGCGCGTTTGCAGTCGCGCTGGTGATCATCCCCACGATCGTCGATTGACGCTGGTAATGCGTGCGCTCCCACTCTTCGTCAACGGCTCGAAACTGATGCCAGTCCGTACATTTCGCCGCCGTCCACGTTTCCGAGTAGGTCGGCGTGCCGTCCGCAAATGCCAGTATCCAGTCTTGCAGCAGATAGCGTTTTGGGTCGGGCTGGACATCCACCGTCATGTCTTCGTAATGGCTTGCCTTACGCCCTTTCGGCTCGAAATAGTTGTACTTCCGGCTGTCCCAGCCGATAAACTGCGCAGCGCCCGCAGCGCCCGACTTGATCAAGACTTCCCGCTCTGCCAACGTACTCATGTCGTGTCTCCTTGATTGCGTGGATCCGTTTATCCGATTGCCGGTGCACGTTTTTCCCGCCACCGCTGCGATCAGCGAACTGCCTGCGTAAACTTGTCGAAGAAGAGCCGCTCCGGTTCGACGCCGGCCATCTGCAAGGCCGGAATCACCGCATCGATCATCGCGGTCGGGCCGCATGCGTAGGCATCGATATCTCCCACAAGCGACTCGTCCCGCAGCACGCGACTCACGACGTCGTGGATAAAACCCGTCTCGCCGGTCCACGCGTCTTCGGGTTGTGCATGCGACAGCGCTGGAATGAAGCGGAAATCAGGCAACCGGTCGGCAAACTCCGCGAACTTGTCGAGATAGAACAGATCACGGCGCGTGCGCGCACCGTAAAAGAAGCGCACTGGCCGCCGTTCGCCACTCCGAACGTGATCGTTCAAAATCGACCATAACGGCGACATGCCGGACCCACCGCCCACCAGCACCAATGGACCGGGTTCGTCTTCGCGCCTGAAACAGGTGCCGTATGGCCCCTTGGCGACGAGGCGGTCGCCCGGCTTCAGCCCTTCATCCAGTTGCGACGAGAACGCGCCGTTTGGGTATTTCTTGATAATGAATTGAAGCCGCCTTTCTCCATCCGGTGCATTCGCCATCGAAAAAGAACGCGTGATGCCCGCAGCCGGAATCGTCAGATCGACATACTGTCCCGCCCAGAATCGCAAGGGACGCGAAAGCTGAACCTCGAGCAGGCGGATGTCGTGCGTGAGATGCGTAATAGCCGTGAGCGTCGCATCGTATTCGCTGACCGGGATCGACCTGCGCATCAGGTCTTCATCGTAATTCAGCAACTCGACGGTCAGATCGCTATAAGCGAGCGTCCGGCACAGAAGAATATGACCGGACTCGCGCTCGTAGTCGGGCAGCGCGAACGTCGAATACTTCTTCATCTCCACGTCGCCCTCCAGCAACAACGACTTGCAACTACTACACTGCCCTTCCTTGCATCCATGCATCACGGCGATGCCCTGGCGGAACGCCGCATCGAGGACCGTCTCGCCTTCCGCGACCGACATATCCACACCGACCGGCTCGAAGCGGACCGTGTGGAGCACGGGCTCCTTGTCGGCTGCCTGTACCGGCGGGCTCTCCTCTTTATCCATTACTTTCATCCCGTCCTCCGTCCATATTGCGGCTCTGGAGCGGACTGCTCCGCTCCGGACGCTCCATATCGTCAGTTCAGCGGTTTGATCTTGAATCCCGCTCGATACTCGGCAATGTGCTTTTCGCGTTGCTCGGGTGTCATGTCGCGCAGGAGCACGATAGGACTCTGGATCACGTGGCCGCGCACGTGGTCGAGCGTCCACATGTCACGGTTGTCGAACCGCAGATGAGGTTGCGGGACCAGCGTCTTGCCGTCGCTGCGCACGAAGCCCAGATCCTTGATGCAGTCAGCCAGATCCCAGCCGTGATAGCACTCTTCCCATTGGCGTCGGCCACTGAATCGCCCCATCGCCGGCGTCGGCCGACCTTCGTATTCCGGTGCGAAGGCCACCTTGTGCGTCCAGCGACATAGCTCGGAACAGTATGTATAGAGCTTGCCGTCGACCTCATCCACGACGAAGTCCTCACGGATCAGACACGGCACGAGACAACTCCAGCAACGATGCGGGTATACGTAGCCGTTTTCCTGATCGAACAGCATGTTCGTCTCGCCCGGCACGCTCTTTCGTGCATACCATTTCCAGAAGTCGCCGAACTCCGCATACCAGCCCGGATACTTGTGTTCGAACCATTCGAAGTCCTTTTCTGTCTGGGCTTCAATGCGCCAGAAATTCACCGGCCAGCCAACCGAGAAGAACTGCGCAACCTTGTGCACATAATTCTTCTTGACAATGCGATCCCACGCCGCGCCGACGTCGTCATGATGAATCTTGATGCCGTACTTTTCGAGCGGCAACATGTAGGTGCGGTAGTAGTCTTCGTAGATCCAGCGATGCCACAACTCCGCGTACGATTCCTTTTTCTTGTCACGATCCGTTGTTCCGTATTCGATGAACGTACCGATCGCCGCATCAACAATCGCATGGTTTTGCCAGAATGCGTAGCGCAGGTCGCGCTCCAGCAAAAGATGGTTGTCGGGGTCGTTGATGATCGACATGACCAGCGAGTGCCCGTTTCCGATATGACGGCTCTCGTCGGACTGCACCGAGAGAAACACGGTCGGCAACGCATAATCGCCGTTACGTGCCGCTTCTGACGGCATCGCGACGAACAGCGTATTCGTGAACGCCGTCTCTGCGACGACCTGGAGGAAGACGTTGGCGGCCGTCACTGCGTCGCCGGTCAGGAAGCCTTCGGCGAACTGGCGTCCAATGGTCGTTGCATAGCACTTGCCGAAAGCCGCTTCGGTGATGTCAAAGCCGGCCGGATCGATATAGTTCTCCATGTACCACTTCTTCAGATTCATTTGAATCGTCGAGTGCCTGAATTCGTCAACCATCTGCATCGTGAAGCCGGTGCGTAATTCCTCGCCGGGGGCGAGACGGCCGAGCATCGCCATCGAACGCGCCGCTGAGATTTCCGGGAACGGGATGATCGCGAGGAACAACTTCATCCACTCGACCCAACGCGGCTCGACATTGCGAAACATGTCGCCACGCAAAGCGGCATCAAGCGCGCCGTAGACGCGATTGTCCTTTTCCTCCTGCATCGGAAAATACGAGCGCAACACCTGCTTCATCGGGTCGCGCGGTGCCTTGCTGATCTTGTAGTCGGTCGGGAAGGTCATTGCTTCCTGAACATAACTGGGCGTCCAGCCGAGATCGGCGACGCGGCGCGCGGCCTCGCCGATACTGATTCCACGCTGGGACGTGATCTTGTTTAGCGTTAATCCGTCAGACATCGAGCTCTCCTTGTTCGGTTTCACTGTGACCGTCGAATGACGGCAGCTTGAACACACTCGCAGTCGACCTGTCCGTCGAAGTTTTGGAAAACTTATCAAGTTGGACTCGTTCAGGTTGACCTCAAACTTTAGAGCGACAACCGTGCCAGTTAACTTGCCCATGGAGACAAGTAAGCCTGGCCGCCGCTATCCCCGAACCACGCCCTTGTGGTGTTGCAATGCTGTCTTGTTCTGCGACGCTCCAGCAATCGCACACGTCCTGATTTGGGCCACTTCAGCGACCCGCGATCGCGCCACCATCCGCATTCACCAGCGTGCCGGCCTGCCCGTCGCCGCGCTGTGGTCCCTGCGCGATGAAGCGTGCCGCCAGAATCAGCGACCCCATCGCGAAGTCGGCTCCGTAGGCTGCGATCATCTGATCGGCAAGCGCGCCAACTTTCTCGATGAACTGTTCCTTGCTCACGCTCGTGTTCTGGGTCATCGTCGTCTCCTGATTTGCGCCGCGCGGCCACAATGGCTTCAGCGCGTGTTTTCAATCCGGAATAGCGCGTGCGGCAAATACACCAGCGCCATTTCGCCCGACTCGGTGCCAAACGCCAGGCGTCCGCCATCGGGCGACCATGCGAGCGCCACGACAGGTGCGCCACCACGGCCTTTGACGAAAAGAACGTCAGTGCCGCCGGGCTGACACAGCAGTACCGCGCCATCGTGATAGCCGACAGCGATCATCGTGAGCGTGGGGTGGCACACGACGCAGGTCACCGGCGACTTGCTCGTGCCGCCGCAGTGCTGCGGCGGTGCACCGCGAGGCGGGTCGAAGCGCCAGCACACGGGTCGTTCGCCACCACTCGTCACCAGCAGATGTCCGTCCGCCGAAAACGACAGCGCGCGCGGTTGCAGTGGATAGTCGGCCATTTCGATATCGTCGCCGTCCGGCAGTCTCCAGCCGTGCAATGCGTTCTCCTGCATGCCGGTCACGACATAACGTCCATCGGGACTCCACGCGACCACACGATGAAAGCCGGGCCACGCCAGTAGTCTCGAGGCACCGGTTGCGGCAGACCAGATCGTGACGCCGCCCTGATGCGCGATCGCGAGCCGCTCGCCGGTCGTGTCGAAGGCGAGGCAGCCGGCGGGCGCTGGCAAGCTCAGTTCGTGCGACTGCTTGCCGGAAATACAGACGCGGCGACCGCTCGCATAGGCACGCCAACCCGAGCGCGACGCCGCAACCGCGTCGATCCAATTTCCGGGCAATGCGGCCAGCAGGTTGCTATTGCCGTCGATGTCCAGATGAACAAGTCGTCCATCGTCGCCGGCACTCAGGAAGCCGCCGGCTGGATCGCTCGCGAGGCTTAGACAGACGCCGTCATGCACGGCGAAGCGCGCAACGGGCGGAGGTGGGGCTTGCGGGTGAATCAGTTCGATACCGCGTGTCGCGTGAGGTTTGAGCTGCGGCCCACCTTCCCACCTGCCGGCGGCAAAGGCGAGAGTGCCGTCGCCGAGCGCGAACGCCGCATAGTCGCTGTTGGCATTCCAGACAACTTCAAGCACCGGCGCCTGCGCCACCCAGCGGGCGCCAAGTAGATCGACCAGTGGAGCGGTTGCGTTCATGCGTCGATCTCGCAATGTTTGACGCTCTCGCGTAACTCGTCTGCGTCGAGTCCGCGGCCGATGAAAACCAGCCTGCTGTCACGCAACTCGTCGCCGCGCCACGGGCGGTCGAAGTCGGCGTCGACACTCATGTGCACGCCCTGAAATACGAAGCGCCGCTCGGACCCGGCGATGTCGATGATGCCTTTGGCTCGCAGCAGATCCTGCCCGTGTTCGGTCACGAGTTGCTGGAGCCATGACATGAAACGCGTACGGTCCAACGGTCGCTCGATATGCAGCGAGACGCTGCCGATGCCGTGACTATGCCGGCCGGTCATCGCGGCGGGTCGTGCCGGGACGCGCACACGGCGATAGTGAACGAGCCCCTCGCGTCGATCGGTCAGCTCGACCGCAACGGCGGCGTGCGGGGTCAACGCAAGCGTGAGCGTCTGCCGATCGAGCAACGTCGCCAGCGGTACATCGCAATACGAGGTACGGACAATCGCGGCGACCGGGTTGATATCATGCACCACGGCCTCGATCGCATCGAGAGCGTCGGCGTCGACCAGGTCCACTTTGTTCAACAGGATCGTGTCAGCCTGCGCCAATTGCACGGCAGCTTCGATGCTGGTGCGCAGCGCGGTCTCCTGATAGCGCGCATCGGAGACGCAGATTACGCTATTGATCTGGGCTCGCTGGCGCACAAGATCGTCGATCAAGAAAGTCTGCACGACCGGCGCGGGATCGGCCAGCCCCGACATCTCGATCAGGATGCCGTCGAACCCGTCCTTGCGGCGGATCAGTCCCGACACGACCCGGATCAGATCCCCACGCACCTTGCAGCAGAGACAGCCATTATTCAGCTCGATGACTTCATCTTCAGCGCCGACGACCAGCGCGCCATCTATACCGAGCTCGCCGTATTCGTTGACAATCACCGCATAGCGACACCCATGCTGCTCACGTAGCACGCGATTGAGCAAGGTGGTTTTACCCGCCCCAAGGAAGCCCGTCAGGACCGTCACGGGAATGCGCTTCATCGTGGATTCCTGTCGCGTGCTGCAAGCGTTATCGCGTTGAGCGCATTGAGTGCCTCTTCGAGCCGCGTGCGTTGCGCTTCGGTCGCGCGCAGCGCTCGTTGGGCTTCGTCGAAACGCTCCCGCAATTGCGCGATGTGCCGCGCACGCTCGGGCGTGTCATTTTCGCCACTGGCCCGCGAGTCGGCCAGCGCGCCTGCCAGTTCGATTTCCGCGCCGGCGAGACGACTTTCGCCGCGCAGGTGATCGGAGTTCAACTGCGTCAGCGCAACGACCAGTTGCACGTGTTCGGATAGCGGCGTGACGATTGGATGGGACGGCATGCGGCTCTCCGTTCACAGATCGCTACGGATGACGGTTTATCTCGACAGCGAACGACTCAGGGAATCAGAACAGCACGCCCCTTGATCTTGCCGTGATGCAAATCCTTCAAAGCCTGATTTGCGTCGCTCAGCCGGTATTCCTTCGTCGCCAGATGCACAAGGCCGCGGTCGGCCAGCGCCATGAGTTCGACCAGTTCAGGATAGGTGCCGACCAGATTGCCGACGATCGTTTTTTCGCTGGTTATCATGTCGATCGTTGGAATTTCGATCTTTCCGCCATAGCCGACGATGTAATAGAAGCCCGCGCTACGCGTCATAGCAAGGCCCTTAGCGATCGCATCGCCTTCTCCAACGAAGTCGATTACCGCTTCCGCGCCGTTGCCGCGGGTCAGTTCGAGTACGCGCTCGACTTCATCGCCACTCGCTTGCACCGTGTGATGCGCGCCACACTCTTTCGCGAGTTGGAGTGCCGCCTCAGAACGATCCACGACGATCATTTCCGCCGCGCAGAGCGCGTTCAAAACCTGAATTCCAATATGACCGAGGCCACCCGCGCCAATAACCACGGCGAACTGGCCTGGTAATAGATGGCGCGAAGCCTTTTTTGCCGCTCTGTATGCGGTGAGTCCAGCATCGGTGTAAGGCGCGACATCTTTCGGCGCGAGCGATGCGGGCAACTTTATCAGCGAGCGCTCACCGGTGGACAGGTACTCTGCATATCCGCCATTCGCGTTAATGCCCGGAAAACGGCTCTCGGACGCGTGCATGTCGTCGCCGCGCCGGCACGCAAGGCAATGGCCGCTGGTGACGAGCGGATGACAGATTACGGGATCACCTACCTTGACGCTTTGGACGGCCCGTCCTACCGCTTCGACCCACCCGGCGTTTTCGTGCCCCATGATATATGGCAACGTCACGTCGACCTTGCTGCGCCAGATGCCTTCGACGACGTGCAAGTCCGTTCGACAAACGCCGGCTCCGCCGACTCTCACGATCACATCGTTTGGCCCCTGAATATCGGGCGTCGCGACTTCTTCGTAGCGAACCAGTTGTTCGCGAGACAACGACTCATCGTATTCGTGCAAGACGGCAGCTTTCACAGTTTGTCTCCTGAATTGTCTTTTAATGTGCTTGCGTTGGGCTAAGCAAAGAGCACGCCAATCTTGTCAATAGACTGCTCAGTCTGGCAGACGCCGTGCCCGCGCCATTTCCACGGCGGCCCATGAATTTAGACTGGACCTGCTGCAGCGCCTACATGTCGCAAAATCGGACGCCCCGCGAGGATGAGCAATATCCTGAACGTCCCAATACGAGACACCATGCACCAACTACCACCCTTTATAGGGTATTGACCCGCGTTGTTCGCTGATGGAAATAGCAAGCGCAGCGACGTAAGCGATGTCTGGTAACCGTGACCTCGTGTCACGTCGCCTGGCTTACCTAAAAACTGGCAGCCGAAAGCTGCAATCTAACTATCGACCTTGCCGGGTTCGACAATCCATCCCAGCCACGACGCGACATAAACGCGATCTGCGATCTACGTGGCAGGACACCGGCTCGTCGTCGATAGCGGCCCTGTCGTTTCATCGTCCGTTACTCAACCCCTGTTGCACTGGCGTAGCCGAGCCAACTTCCCTGATTGGATTGATTCGACTGGTCTGCCGCAATTCCGTCACCGCACTCCCGGCACTCGCCGGCATGAGCCGCAAGAGCAGCGGAAACCGGACAAACTTAGTTCGCCCGCAACTATCCAGGAGGTGCTGTGAAGAAGCCGCGAGCATCGCTCGAAATCGCCTTCTCAAGCGAAATAGCGCCGCTCTATCAACTATGGCGCGCGCGGCGAACCAGGCAATTCCGGGAGATTCTGGTCTGTCGCATGCGCTCGCGCTGCTCAACAACTCCCCAATCGCTTTGCGACAGAATGAGCTGGCGACGCTGCTGGCGATCGGAAACTCCTCCAGGGTGAGACTTGTATGCGCAGCGCAGATGGCGTATGCGTCGTGTCGGTCTCGCCGCTCGGTCATCGACTATCCGGTATTGATTTCGACGATCCCAATCTTGGGCGACGACCCTACGACAAGTGGAAAGCCTATGGCCAGTCGAAACCGTTCCGGGACTACCGGTTCCGCTCATCTACGAGGGATTTGCACGACCGCCGACCTTCCGGAGTCAACGCACTGCGGTCCTTGGGACCGAAGCCAAGTAGGTGTCCGGTGTAAAACGTCTTTCGATCGTTAAGTTCATCTAGCCCCGATACGCCGTTCAACATTGGGGAGCATGTGTCACCCCTGATCAAGGGCAGCGGAACCGGGAGCTAATGCCAGACCTGGACCAATTAACCCAAAGCGCTTCACTGAAACGTGACGGACCTGACGGGACGGTGGTCTGGAAGCCGGGCGAAATATTCAAGAGCAACGACAGGTATTCCCCGACCTAACCGCTAATTTGATCCGCCCCGCCCACCTCGTTGATGAAGGCGAGCAGTCAACTGCACGGGAGGGACTGAACGTGCAGCCACTCCGCGAGCGGTCATTGATTCCCGACAGGGCGTAGGTCCGCAGTGGGTCGAAAGTGTGAGTTCGCTGACGTAGTGAAGCCGCGGCTCAATTTTTCAAACTGAGTCGCAGTCCGCAGTGCGGGCCGCCCTGATCGCGGACCCTGTCTGCATAGCGTTCGTTCGCGCGAAGCCTGTCGGCACATTCCATCACCTACGCGCTGTCAGTATTGCGGGTGATGTTCCGGTGGCTGATCGAGCAGCGCTATGTGCTGGCCAACCCGTTCGCCGGCATCCGGCTGCACGGCGCCAGCGCGGCTGAACCGTTCAACGCGGCCCGCAGTCTCACCAGCCATGAATGGCGGCGTGTCCGTAGCCGACACTGCCTGCTTCAAACCTTAGCTTGACGAACAGCGCTAAAACGAAATCAGAATTGCATATCCGGTGGCAACCGCCCGGGATCCAACCCGCACTCGCTCAACGCTTCGAGCACCCGCTTTTTCGAATCGCCCTGAGCATGGTATTTCTTCGCCCAGTTCTGCAAGAACTGATAAAACTTCCCGTCCCCATCACGACGTGTCACGCCATCGGCCGGAATCGCGCTCAACGGCCGCGGCACGACCATATTGGCCAGATTCTGGTTAGCCTGCATCGCGGCCAAACCCGCAATCGCCGTCGTCAATGTCACATCGGATTTATCGGACTGGACATCGAGAATCGCATCGTTTGAATTCTTGAGCGAGCGAATCTGCGCATGCGGCACATATTTCCTGGCGGCCTGCTCCGAAGTCGTCCCCATTGCGACGGCTACACGAGTTGAGGGCTTGTCGAGGCTTGCCCATGTCGGGTCGATATTGAAACCTTTACGCCCAACCGCAACATCAGGCAGAGTCCAGAGCGGGCCAAACATATAAACGGCCTGTTTGCGCTGCGGTGTCTCGGCAAGTCCGATGAACATGTCGATCTTTCCTGACTGCACGTCAAGAATGGACGTACCCCAACTCGTCGTGACCCAGTCGATTTTCAGTTTTTTGCCCATAGCTTGACCAAGCGCGTCGACCGCATCGCGGCTGATCGCGACAGGAAAGCCCTTCCAATCCGTGCTACCGGGCTGCTGCCAGTAATAGCATTGTCTTGCGGGAATAACACCGACTCTCACTGTTCCGCGATCGCTGACGTCCTGCCACGTCGAGTCTGCTGCATGCGCGGAGGCAATCGCGCCGAGCGCCATCGACATGACCAGAATGCAATGACGCGCAACCCTCACAGCTTGCGATGAGAAAAACATACTTCGTACCTCTAGTTGGAACGATTGCTCGTTAGAGACTGCGGACTTCATGCAGCAGCCAGTGCCCGAAAATGGCTGAGAAACGCCTTTGTCCGCTCCTCGCCTGGATGGCCAATCACTTCAGCAGGCGTGCCTTCTTCGACGATGCGGCCTGAATCCATGAATGACACGCGATCGGCGACATCCCGCGCAAAGCGCATTTCGTGCGTGACGATCACCATCGTTGCGCCTTCGCGTGCCAGCGCTTTCATGACGGACAGCACTTCCTGAACGAGTTCAGGGTCGAGCGCCGACGTCGCTTCGTCGAACAGAATCACCTTCGGTTGCATGGCTAGCGCCCGCGCAATCGCGACACGCTGTTGCTGCCCTCCCGACAGCTGAGAGGGCAGTTGGCCCGCACGTTCGACCATGCCGACTTTGGCGAGCATCGTCAGTGCAAATTCACGCGCCTGCGCAAGCGGAGTGTTTTTGACGAAGCGCGGCCCCGACATGACGTTCTCAAGCGCTGTCATGTGTGGAAACAGGTCGAATTGCTGAAACACCATGCCAACGCCTGCGCGAAACCGCTCAAGGACTTTCGCTCGCGGCAGCTTCGTACGCGGACCGAACTGGATGCTGTCATCGCCGACACGCACCGTGCCACCGTCTGGATGTTCGAGCAGGTTGATACTGCGCAACAAGGTTGATTTGCCACATCCACTCGGCCCGATCAACACGCGTACTTCACCTTGCATCACATCGAGCGAGACACGATGCAGGGCCGTGAAATTGCCATAACGCTTTTCGATGCCAGTGAGCTGGATCATCGGCGATACTGGTTCAGGCTGCGCCACGGGTTTGTCAGATACAAAGGAAGTCATCGCTGCACCTTCATTTCGAGTCTCTTGCTCAACATCGTGACCGGAAAAAGAATCACGAGGTAGACGATTGCGACGAACGTGTAGACCTCCAGTGGCCGGTATGTCTGCGACGTCATCTCGTAACCGGTGTACATCAGATCGGGAACCGCCACCACGTAAAGCAAGGACGTATTCTTCAGTTGCAATACACACTGATTGACAAAGGGCGGAACCATCCGGCGCATGGCTTGAGGAAGAATGACGTGTCGCATCAACCGCAGATGACTCATCCCAAGCGCTCTCGCCGCGTTCCATTGCCCGCGTTCAATCGAAATGATGCCGGCGCGAAAAATCTCGGAGCAGAACGCGCCCATGTACAGCGTAAGACCCAGACCGGCCGCAACCCAGGACGAGAGACTGAAGCCGGTCAGAATCGGCAGCGCATAGTAAAACCAGATGATCTGCACCATGGAGGGCGTGCACCGGAAAAATTGCACATAACCGGCAGCGGGCGCGCGAAGCCACCAGCGCCGCGAGAGCAGCAATGAACCGCACACGACACCGATCGCCATGCCCACCACGATGGTGCCCGCCGCGTAACCCAATGTGATAGCCAAAGCATGGAGCCATGCAGCTGGATCCATCACGACCTTCCAGTCAAATTGATAGTGCATACCGCCCCCTTGCCAACAACACTACAGAACCAGAAATTCGCGCGGGAATTTCGTGATGAACTCGATGCCGTCACGCGTAACAACAACGGTATCGCTATACCCCAGACCATTAGCCGCCATGATCATGTGAAACACCATCCCTTCCTCGAGTTCGAAATCGCATGACGGTGTGAACTCGCGAATGAACTCACCTGGACTCGGCCGGAAGTTCAGACCTAGCCCGTAACCAAGACGGTTGGTGTAGGCGTGACGCTGCTTCAAACCAGCTTCGAGCATGGGCGCACGCATGGCGGCATCGATCGCAATTGCGGACGCACCAGCCTTCATCATGCCGAGGCCGATATCCTGTGCCGCGAGAATCGTGTTTGCAGTGCGCCATTGGTCGTCAGTGGGCTCGCCGAGCACACCGGTGCGCAGAATGCGTGTCCAGTAGTGGTTCTTGATGCCGTGAAATTCGTAGTGGAGCGCATCGCCCCGGCGCAACACGCGGTCGGTCCACGGGCCATGTCCTTCGAGCGTGCGTTCACCTGTCGTCAGCACGCCATCCACGGGAAGATCGCTACCGGCCTTCAGGCGGGCAAAAGCCATAGCGGCCGCCACATCGCGTTCGGTCACGCCTTCTCTGGTCGCTTCGATCGCACCCTGAAGCGCGGCTTCGACGATACGTGCCGATGCACGCATGCAGTCGAGTTCGAGTGGCGATTTGCGAATGCGCAGCAGATCGATCAACCGTTCTTCGTCAAGCAGCGTCGCCGAAGGCAAAGCGGCTTTCAAGCGATCGTAGCGGTCGGCAGTGAGATACCAGGCCTGTTTATCGAGCGCGATGCGCGCCTTCGACAAGCCTCGGCTCTCCACAGCGCGGCGCGTTGCTTCGATCGGGTCTTCGTGATCCCAGTAGGTCTGGATATCTTCGACCCAGGTGGTCACCCGGGCGGCTTTTTCCTCGAGGTAGCGAATTACGAGGAATGGCTCGCCTTCGAGCGGCAGACCGAAGGCGGCATACGCAAAGTGAGCCGGCGTATAGAAACCCGAAGTCCAGTTGATCGCTTCCTGACCGAACAGCAGCAGCATGTCCATGCCGCGACTGCTCATTTCCGCGCGCACCCGTGCAATCCGCTCGTCGTATTCTTCTTTTGGAAAATTCATGATATCTGTCGTCGCCTGATGCAGGGAGGTTTCCTACCCTGCCATAGTTAAAAGCCTAAAAGAACCTGTCAATGGGTTGGCTTACCCATGCACTCACTACGGTCAAGCTACGGCCACTTTGTCGCGGAAAAAGCGCGAAATATGAAATGGCTCGATTGGTGTGGAAGATTTGCCCGTATCGATGAGTTCAGCCATGACGTCGCCAACCCCCGGTCCGAGCTGGAAGCCTTCACCGCAAAAACCAAACGCGTAGAACAGACCCGGGACACGGCTACTCGGACCCATGATCGGCGTTTCGTCCGGGAGATAGCTCTCTATCCCGCTCCAAACCCGAATGATGTTGAGAGGGCGCGTCATCGGAACAAGCGCCTTTAGCTGTCTGACCTGATTCAGCGTGTGTTCGGGAATCACATAGGCACGGCGCAAATCGGCGTACGCCGGCCCGCGCGGGCCACCGCCGATCACGATATTGCCGCGCTCTACCTGGCGCACGTAAATGCCCTGCATGGGGTCGCTGGTCGAGATACCGATTGCCGGACCGATCCGGTACGGAACAGGTTCCGTGACCGACATCTGAGGGCCGCGCGGAATCAGATCCACGCTTTCGCCAAAGCCCGAGGAAAAAGCATTGGCCCAGGCGCCTGCAGTGACGAGCACGACTGGCGCACGAAACGTCCCTTTGCTGCCGGCGCTGATGACAAAATCCTCGCCCACTTTCTCGATCGTCTCGACTTCCACATTCTCGTAAACATGCGCGCCGGCCCGCGTTGCCGCGCGGCCGAACGCAGGTGCGGTCAGCCGTGGATTGGCGTGCCCGTCGAGCGGTGCAAACGCCGCACCAATTGGACGATCAGACAGGAAGGTGAAGCGCGAACGCAACTGATCGCGCGGCACCATCTTCATATTCAGGCCATAAGGCGCAGAGTCTTTGGTGTATTTCTCGAGGATCTGGAGACGCTCCTCGTTGAACGCGACGATCACGCGCCCCGTTGGCAAAAATTCGCAACTCTCACCAAGTAGCTCGGGCAAGCGTTCCCAGATTGCACGGGAACGATTGACAAGCGGAAGTTGATATAGCGCGCGATTGGAGCCACGCACATTACCAAAATTGACTCCGCTCGCCTGCTGGCCGACCAGTCCGCGCTCCAGCAAAATCACCGAGCGATTGCGCTGCCGCAGAAAGAATGCCGCAGACGCGCCCATCAGACCGCCACCCACAATCACAACATCAGCTGCGCGTTCCATCAGACCTTATCCTCCGTCGACTCTGCGTCAATCGGCAACGGCTTGATCGGCGCCTGCGCTCTCAGGCGGCCCGCTTGCTCAAGCGGCACACCGAGTGTGGCCGATACCAGTTCCGCGCTCGCGAGACCGCAATAGCGTCCCTGACAACGCCCCATCCCCACTCGTGTGAGAGCTTTGGCGCGGTTGACCTCCGGTGCGCCCAGCTCCTTGACCGCACGGCGTAATTCGCCTGCCGTAATCGACTCGCAACGACATAGCAGCGTATGGTCGGGCAGTTTCTCAAGCTGCCTGACTGGCAGTGGAAATGCGTGAGCGATACCAATGGCAAAACGCCTTTGTGTACGCTGTGCACGCTGAAGGTCTGCAACGCGCGCGGCCGGGATGGTATGGCCGAGGTCCTTGAGCGCGGCGTGTGCCGCCAGTTCGCCGCTGATCTCGGCGGCATCGGCACCCAACGTACGTGCACCATCACCCGCGACATAAACACCACGCACGCTGGTACGACCGTCTTCATCGACCTCTGGCAGCCACTGGCGCGTCGGGTTGTCAAACGCGAAGCGGCAGCGCGCAAGATCGGCTAACTGAACTTCAGAGCGTAGGTGGTAGCCCAACCCGACAGCGTCGCAGGTGAACTGTTCGCGCTTGCCGTCCGCAAGTTCCACCGTGACACCCCTGACCGCGTGCTTGCCTTCGACACGCAAAGGGGTAACGCCGGCTTCGAGGCGCACACCGGCGCGTCGCAACGCCATCATGTAACGCATGCCTTTTAGCAACGTGCCGGGACGCGAGACGAGTTCGGGCAGCGCCTTGATCCGCGTCGACAACGGCGTCGTATCGAGCACGGCAGCGACGTGCGCACCGGCCTTGACATACTGATGAGCCACCAGATAAAGGAGTGGCCCCGTGCCGACGAAAACCACGCGGGAGCCGATCGAACACGCCTGTGCCTTGAGCGCGATTTGCGAGGCGCCAAGACTGTAGACGCCCGGCAGGGTCCATCCATCCAGAGGAAGCAGTCGGTCCGTCGCGCCCACCGCGATGATGAGCGAATCGAACTGGACCGATTCGGCGCGCTGTCCGCACATGGTGTGCAGAACGCCATCGTAGACATTCCAGACAAGCGTATCCGGTCGATAGTCGATTTTCCCGACCAGCGCGTCGAACGCGCTATGCACAGCCACGGCCTTGTCGGCCTCCGCACCGTAGAGCGTCGCCGCAGACCGCTGGAAACCGGCAGGTTGACGTCGATAGATCTGACCACCGCTACGCGACGCTTCGTCGATCACCACCGGGCGCAATCCTGCGGCCACCAGCGCGGCAGCAGCACGCACGCCCGCCGGCCCCGCCCCTACCACGACAACTCGTGAGCTCTCGCTCATAGCGCCTCCGGCCAACGCGTCAGCACTTCCATATCGTCTTGCGCCACTGTCGTGCAAGCACGCACACGGCGACCGTCGCCCAACGTCACCCAGCAGTCCTGGCATGCGCCCATGAGGCAGAAACCTGCCCGAGGTCCGTCACCGAACTCCGACTGCCGGAGCGCGCGGCCATTGACCCGCAAAGCGACCAGCAACGTATCGCCTTCGAGCGCAGTGATGCGATTTCCATCTACGGTCAGATTGACCGGAGCGCGTTGCCGTTCATCCAGACGGACAAAACCACTCATGACCGAATCCCCTGAAATATCCCCATTACCATTTCCAGCGCTCCCGCGTTCGACTACTGCATCACTGCCATACGAAGCTCCGTCATCGCCTCGATGGCGAACGCCGGGCCTTCCCGTCCAATGCCGCTCTGCTTCACGCCGCCGTACGGCTGATGATCCACGCGATAGTTGGACGTGCCGTTTATTACCACTCCTCCAACTTTCAACTGACGCACGCAGTCGAGAGCCGCATGGATCGATCTGGTGAATACACCAGCTTGCAAGCCATAAACCGAATCGTTTACTGATTCGATGGCCGCCTCGAGATTCGCGACTCGCTCGACCGTCACGATCGGTCCAAAGACTTCCTCGCACACGATCGGCAGACGCTTATCCACATCGATCAGAACGGCGGGTGTCAACATCGCGCCGTCACGTTCACCACCGGTCAGGAGCGTCGCGCCCGCGTTGACTGCATCGCGAATCCATCCAGCAAGACGTTCGCTCGTCGCCTCGTCGATCAGCGGACCCACTTGCGTATCCGGCAAGGCGGGATCGCCTACCTTGAGTGCGCGAACCTGATCGATGAACTTCTTGATAAACATCGGATAGACGGCATCGACCACATGGATACGCTGAACACCAATACAACTCTGACCAGCATGACCGAACGCGTGCACGGCAAGTTCGTTCGCCGCGAGATCCAGATCCGCGTCCTCGCAAACGATGTTGCCTGCGTTTCCGCCGAGCTCGAATTGCACGCGTTTCAACCCCGCCTGCCGGACGATGTTGAACGCGGCCTGTTTGCTGCCGGTAAATGAAATCAGATTGACACGCGGATCATTCACCAGCCGTTCACCGACTTCCCGTCCACCATGCACAAGATTCAGCGCACCGGCGGGCAGGCCGATTTCCTCGAAGGCCTCGAAGAGCACCGTCGCGCAGGACGCGGCGCGTGGATCTGGTTTGGCAATGACAGCATTGCCAGCGGCTAGCGCCGGTCCAACCTTGTGCGCCAGCAGGTTCAGCGGCGCGTTGAACGGCGTGATTGCGGCGACCACACCCATCGGCACACGCACGTAGAATCCGAAGCGTCCTTCACCCCGTTCGCTTGCATCCATCGGCAGAACGCTGCCCGCCATGCGCGTCGCTTCGTCGGCAGAAAATCGCAGAGTCTCGATGGAACGGGCAATCTCGCTATGGCATAGCATGAGCGGCTTGCCCGATTCGGCGACCAGCATGGCGGCAAGCTCATCGCGCCGCGCGGCAAGAGCGTCGGCGGCCAGTCGCAGCCAACTCGCACGCTGATGCGCAGGAGCGGCTTCCATCGCGCTCGCGCCGACATGAGCGGCCTGCAAGGCCGTCTCGACATCGTCCGGGCTGGATAGATGCGTGATCGAAAATGGCATCTGGCGGAAAACATCTTTCTGTTCGTGAACAGAAGCGCTCTCCCGCCACATGCCTGCCATGTACTGTCGGTTATTTCGCATGGTTTGCATGGGCGGCTACGTCGGCCACCAGTCGTGCACGTTCAGTGTCGTCAAAGAAAACTCGCGGCAAACGGGTCAGGAATTCGACACCGTTTTCTGTCACCGCTACCGTATCGCCAATGCCGACGCCCTCGGCCATCACCAGCATCAGGAAGACCATGCCGGGTGCGAGCTTGAAGTTGGCATCCGGCGTGAATTCGAGAATCATCTCGCCAGGCGTGGGCCGGAAGTTCATACCCAGGCAATAACCAATCCGGCGACGATAGGTTTCGCGGTCCTGCACACCAGCCGCAAGAATCGGCTCACGACATGCTGAGTCCACCTCGCGCGCGTCCATGCCCGGCTTCATGAGTGCAATCGCTGCATCCTGCGAGCGGATCAACAGATCCGCCAGTTCACGCTGACGCGCTGAAGCCGTGCCCAGCACACCACTACGCAGCGAACGCGCCCAGTAATGCGAGCGAATGCCATGGAATTCATAGTAGAACGGCTCACCCGCACGAATCACGCGATCGGTCCACGGCCCATGCCCTTGCAGCGTGCGGGGACCCGTCGTGAGCACACCGTCGATCGGCAGATCGCTGCCCGCCAGGATGCGTGCGGATGCCATCGCGGAGGCGATCTGGCGCTCGCTCGTATCCGGCTCTGTCGTGCAAATGGCTGCCTGCATCGCGGAATCGACGGAACGACCCGCCACGCGCAGAAGTGCGAGCTCGGCCGGCGACTTGATGATCCGCAGCTTTTCCATCATCCGGCCTTCGCCGACAAACGTTGCGTCAGGCAATGCGGCAGAAAGTCGTTCGAAGCGCTCGAGCGTCAGATACCACGAATGTTTGTCGATCCCGATACGGGATTTGTCGAAACCGGCGTCGACCACGGCGCGCCGGGTGAATTCGATGGGATCTTCGTGATCGTTATAGATGTATCGCGATTCGACCCACGTAGTCGCGTCGGCCGCCTGCTCTTCCATCTTCCGCAAAATCAGGAACGGCTCGCCTTCACGTGGCAAACCGAGACAGATATAGGCGAAATGGCCATGTGTATAGAAACCCGACAGCCAGCACACGGCCTCTTGACCGTAGAGCATGAGCAGATCGAGGTTGTCGCGCGCCATCTGCTCGCGCGTCGCGGCAACACGGTTCTTATATTCGTCGATTTCGAAATACATGAGAGACAGGATCCTATGAAGGTTAGCCGACGGGGGCTCACAGCACCGCAAACTGAACTTTGAAGCGTATCGTTCAATATTTTATACACTTTAAACATCCAAAATTCGAGGTGTCAAGCGTGTTTCCCGAATGTTCTGATCATGGTGTAATACGACAACGCCCGTTATGTGCGGCGCCTGTGTAGAATATCGGGCAGCGGCGATCGTCCGCGCGCCAACCGGCAGTACCAGGCGGCGTTCGTACACAATATTGAAAGTCGATTGAATTTGAACACTCATGCCAAACACCACTGTGGCGACGGAGCCGAAAGACTCCCGCGGCAATCCGGCGCGCCCGAATGTCGGAGCAACATTGCAAGCCTTCAGGAAAGCACAAGGCTTATCCGTCAATGGACTGGCCCTGAAGGCCGGCGTGTCGGCCGGCATGATCAGCCAGATTGAACGGGATCGCGCCAATCCCTCGCTCAAGATCCTCGACAAATTGCGGATCGCGCTCGACGTACCGTTAAGTGCTTTCCTCGAGGGAGCCTCTCCGGCGCAGAGCAAGCCTGCCAGCCGCGCGCCTGCGCCACGGGATGAGCACGCCATTCGACGCCTTGCCGACCGTCCGAAGTTCAACGTCGGAGCCGCACCGCTTTACAAGGAATTGCTCTCGCCGTCGGGTTCCGAGGGGATGCAGTTCATGATCATCCGCATGCCTCCTCACGCGAGCAATGAAGAGGTGGTGGTTGCACCAGGCCAGAAAGGCGGGCTTGTGATGGAAGGGGAACTCTCTCTGTCGATCGAAGGGCGCAAATCCGTGCTCTATCCGGGAGACAGTTTTCAGTTCGAAGGCAATTGCGCTCACGGCATCTACAACGAGACGGATCACGACACCGTCGTGCTATGGATCATGACGTCATTCCGCCCGATCCACATGTAAAGCGGCGCACGATCCGTTCACGCGTCAGCCCGGTACAACTGCCGACGCCAAGCAACGCGAGGTCGCGATCGACCTCGGTTGCCAGCAGATCGATCGCATGACGCACGCCGCAGGCTCCGGCCGTGGCGAGCGCATAGTTGAACGGACGACCGACCAGCACCATCCGAGCGCCAAGACAGAGCGCTTTGAGCACATCAGTACCGCGTCGGAATCCGCCGTCTATGAGCACCGGGAAGCCATCGAGCGCATCCACGACCGTCTCGAGTTGCCGGAGCGCCGAAACTGCGGAATCAAGCCGGCGACCACCATGGTTTGAAAGCACGATCGCATCCGCCCCGCCTTCCCGTGCAAGCACTGCGTCTTGCGGGCCAAGAATCCCTTTTACGACGAGCGGTCCACTCCAGCGAGAACGCACATGGTGGACGTCGCGCCAGGTCAACGCATCCCTGGCTGCGAAGCGGAGTCGCGTCTTGCGGGAAACCAGCGGTATCCTCGGAAACACCTGATCATTGCCTTCAGGAGAGCAGCGAGGCTCGGCGAAAGAATTTTCGAAACACGGCATGCCTTGCGCGGCCAATGTCCGCAATAATGTGCCAAGTAACCAGCGAGGATGGGTCATTCCGTCGGCAATGAGCGTGGGGCTCCACTCGAGTGGCGCAGAAAAGCCGCCACGCCGCATGTTCTCCGGACTTGCGGCGACAGGCATATCGACCGTCAACACCAGAACACGGAAACCGGCTTCCTCGACTCTTGCCAGATAGCGGTCCACCCGCGCGGAATCGACCGGCAGATAAGCTTGAAACCACGTGCGCGGCGCGGCATTCGCGACAGTTTCCATCGGTATGAGAGACGCACCACTCATGACCGAGACAATGCCCGCCTCTGCAGCAGATTGCGCAAGGATCACATCACCGCGAAAAGCGCTCAACGCTGCCAGCCCCATGGGAGCGATCCCGAATGGCTGAGCATAGCGCTCGCCGAATAGCTCGACTGACGAATCCCGGTGTGACACATCTTGCAGCACTCGGGGCAACAGCAGATGGTCCTTGATCGACGCCCGGTTATCAGCAGCAGAGTGGCGTCGCTCGACGGCCTCGCAAAGATAGGTGTAGATGGCGCGAGGAAGAAGTCGCGCAGCGTGTGCTTCAAAGTCGTCGAGGCATAGTACGTTTCGTAGACGCTTCGGCACAGAAACGGTCACGCGCTGACTCATCGCCAGAATGTCGTTCGACGTTCGATAAGCCTCATGCATCGCGATACCAATAGACTCATCGCGAGGAACAAGCCACCGACCAGCGTAAGCGGTTCCATGTAGCGGAAATTATCAGCACCGATCTGCGAGGCCACCTGCATCATCTCGCGCACAGTAATGGCTGCGAGAATCGGCGTGTCCTTGAACATGTACACGAGCAGGCTTCCGGCAATAGGAACGAAGATCGGGCCCATTTGTGGGAACACGACGTAACGAAGGGTTTGCCAGCCAGTCAGGCCGAGCGCAGATCCCGCAGACCACTGACTGCGTGTTACGGAGAAAAGCGCCGCGCGATAAGCGTCTGACAGATAGCAACTGTAGTGCAATCCCAATGCAAATATGCCTGTTTCGTACGGTCCGAGCCTGACACCCCATTCCGGCAACATGTAGAAAAGGAAAAATATCTGCACCAGTAAAGGCGTGCTGCGAACCACGTCGACACACCGTCGCAGCGGCTCGCTGACCCATGTCGGTGCAAGAAGAAGAATCGCGAGGAGCACCGCGCCGCCGATCAGCGCCACACCAAAAGATAGAATCGTAACGGACAGCGTGATCCATGCGCCTTTCAATAGCTGCGGCATGATCTGCCACGCGAAATGCCAGTCGAATTTCATTGTCGGTATCCCGCTTTGCCACCGACCCGCACGCGTCTTTCAAGCCATCCGGTCGCACCGAGAATGAGTTGCGCAGTGAAGTAATACACGGCTAGCACGTAAGCAAAAACAGCAAGGCTAACGCCGAGATTAGCACTCAACGCATTGGACACGAACGAAAGCTCTGGAACCGTCACGAGCGCCGTTACCGAAGTACTCTTGAGTATGAGAATCAGCAGATTGCCGAGTGGCGGCAAGAATGTCGGCATGGCCTGGGGAAGTTCGACGCTCAGGAAAGACTGAAAGCGCGTCAGCCCGAGCGCCTGCGCGGCTTGCTGCTGGCCTCTGGGAATGGCCAACAAACCGGCCCGAATCGTTTCAGCACCATACGCGCCGAAACACAACGCCAACCCCAATACAGCAGCCTGCACCGCTGACACAGTCACGCCGAAGAACGGCAGCACGAAGAAAATCCAGAACAACTGGACAACTAGCGAAATACCGCGAAACGCCTCGCCATAAACCAATGCAATACGCCGGATAACCTGATTCGATGCGACGCTGGCGATGCCTGCCACAAACGAAATGACCAGTGCGAGCAAGGTAGCCAGCGTGAAGATTTCCCAGGTCGTCGCTGTCGCGGCAATCAATACGCCGCGCTGTGCCCAGAGTTCATTCATCGGCGTTGCAATCAGGGCTGACCATTGCACAGCGCGGCGACATCGACATCAGTCGAAGGCACCACATCTGCAGGCACGTGGTATTTAGCCAGCAGTTTTACATAGTCGGGAGATTGAATAATTGCCTTCAGACGAGAGTTGAACTCGGCCTCGAAAGCTAGATCGTTCTTGGGGAATCCAAAGCCTGCGTAGTACACGAAAGGTTTGCCATTCTGCATCGGCGGTTTAAGCGGCGTGATCAGTTGCAACCCGTCATCGTTCGCGACAGCTGCCGCTGCACCCAACGCCGATAACAGACCTACATCGATACGGTTACTCTTCACGGCGGCGGTCAGCGACACGCGATCCGTGAAGTTCGCAATCTGACTCGTATCGCCCCCTGCGACGGCAAACGCCTTGTCTTCCTGGCCGCCAGTCAGCTTACCGAACCGCAATGCATGATCACGCGCAAGCGCTTCCATTGTATTGGCGTGGATGCTGTTGTTGCCTTTACGCACAAACGCGCCAGCTCCGATCATGAAGTCGGGTGTACTGAAGTCGGCGACCCGGCAACGTTCCGGGCGAATGTATATACCATCCGAAGCGATATCGAAACGTCCAGCCTGAATGCCTGGAATCAGGGCTCCGAATGTGGTTGACGTGACTTCCACCTTCGCTCCCATGTCGTGCAGAATGCGCTCGACGAGTTCGACTTCAATACCGATCACTTTGCCATCGGGGCCGCTGTAGCCAAATGGAGAATCGTTAGCGACCGCCTGACGGATCGGCTCGCCACGTTTGATGCGTTCACTGATCGTTTCTGCGTGCGCCGTAGCTCCGGCCATTACAATGCCGAATATCGCCAGGGTGGCTGCGGGTCGCAGATACTTGCGAAGTTTGCGAAACAATGCTGGGGGCGTTGCTGCGCCGAAAAGACTGGAGTGCATGCCTGTGGACATAATCGGTCTGTGCATAAAAATTAATTGGATCGGACGAGGAAGACTAGGCGGACGTCGATGTTCCGTGTGGGCGAACCACCGCGAAATTCGAACCGAAATAGAGAAGTGGTTGTCCGGATTCGCCGCGCACGCGAACGTCACGCACCCGGCCAATGCAGATCGTGTGACTGTCTGCTTCGATCGCCTGCTCCAGTTCGCAATCGAAACTCACGATTGCCTGCGTGAGGATCGGCGCACCCGTTATGCCGGTTTCCCAATCCACACCCGCAAAACGTGACCGTCGGTCGCTCGACATGAACTGGCGAGCCAGTTCTACATCGTGCTCGCCCAGCAAATTGACGCAAAAGCAACCGGCATTGATGATCCTTTCATGCGTCGAAGAAGATCGATTCACGCAAATGAGCAAACTCGGAGCAGGCTCGGCCGATACAGAACTGACGGCCGTAACGAGCAATCCATGCGGCTCGCTGTCGTGATGTGTCGTCACTGCGCATACGCCGGCGGCCAACTGCCTCATACCGGATTTGAACAACATTGGATCGACTTGCATCTGTAGCGTTGCAGGCGCAATTCGTGGTGCCTGCTGCGATAACGCGTTCGTATTCATGCCCAGTACCACCGTGCCGCATTCCAGGCGTTCGACCGCACATTGACGTTAGGCTGGAAGCCCTTCAGGTTCGACTTGGTGCCTTCGAGTTGCACGATCTGAAAGAGCGGCAACATCACCAGTTGATCACGCATGATTTCCTGCACTTTCCAGTAATCGGCCTTGCGCTGACTCTGCTCGGAGCTATGCACACCGTCTTCGACAAGGTGGTCCACCATCTGATTCTGGAATTGATAAATGTTCGATCCCACGCCGCCTTTCGCGGGAATCGCACCGCTACCGAATCGATGGCGCACGTCAGGATCAGAGGCGACCGTGCAATCGGTATAGGTAAGAAAGCTGTCGAACTGCGACTGCTGCCAGAACTTGCCCCACATCACGGCGCCCGGCATGTTGTTGATCGACAGCGACACGCCGATCTTCGCCCAGCTTTGCGCGAGATACTGTTGCGTTTGCTCCCGCGTCTGATTGCCCGTTGGGGTCGAGTTGGCAAAGGCCAGGCGTACGCCATTTTTCACGCGAATACCGTCCGCACCACGCTTCCAGCCTGCATCGTCCAGCAGACGATTGGCCTTGTCAGGAGAAAATTCGTGTTTGGGCAGGTTAGGGTCATAAGCCCAGTTTCCTACCGGCAGATACGATTCGACTGGCTTGGGAAGACCGAGATAGAAGGCGTCGATGATCGACTGCTTGTCCATTCCCATATACAACGCATGCCGCACCGCTTTCTCGGCCAACGCTGGATGCCCAACATTGAGCGTAACGTTCTCGATACCGGCAGCGGGGATTACATGAATCGTGCGCCCCGGTAGCGACTTCGCTTCCTGATAGTGATCGGGGGTAATTCCAAGCGTACCCAGATAATCGATCTGCCCTGCGCGGAACTGGGTATAAAGAACTGACAGATCTGGAATGTACTTGAAGATCAATCTTTCCAGGTACGGCGCGCCGCCGTAATAGGCAGGATTAGCGGAAACGATCACGTAATCGCCTGCGCGACGCTCCTGCCATCGAAACGGTCCAGTGCCGACAGGCGCGCTGTTGAAAGGCGCCGTGTTGGGATCGCTGCTTTTGCCAAGCACGTGCTTGGGCACCATGAACGTCCACGACAGTATCGACAGATATGGCGCGAACGGCTTGCTCATTCTCCAACTGATCTCATGATCATTGACGACACGAATGTCGGTGACGAGTTCATGCCCGTCGCGACTCGGTGCGCGAAACTTCGGATCTGACAACAGTTCAATGGTGTACTTCACATCAGCGGCAGTAAACGGTGTGCCGTCGTGCCATTTCACGTCATCGCGCAAACGGACACGATACGTCAAACCATCTGCGGACAGACCACCATTCTCGACCGTCGGCACTTCACGGGCAAGCTTCGGAATCAAGCCGCCCGCCGGATCGATGCCCCAGAGAGGATCGAAGAGATTCCACCAGACGCCCTGATCGACCGATAGACCTAGCATCAACGGATTGAATACAGTCGGCTCATTTGTAATGCCGATCACGACCTGACCTGTCGGTCGTGCAGGTGGCGCAGCAAATGCCGGATTCGCGCCTAATAAGGCAGGCGCGGCCGTCGCGGCAAGCAGCCTTCCTGCGGCCTTGATCACGGCGCGGCGCTTCGGGTTCTTGATTGCAGCCATGTTGGTCTCGTTCACGTTGGAGGCATAGAGTTACGAGTTTCTAAATCGTCAGACCACGATGAGGTCTGCGGGGCATTTCGACAGCACTTCGGCATGATCGTCATGAATCAGCACGCAGTCGATCAGACGCGCGCCCAGCCGCTCCGCGTGAATGAAAACCGGTGGCTCAACGGACAGCACCATGCCCGCGGCCAGCACATCCTGACTTTGATCGAACAGGTTGACCGATTCACCCCAAGACGGCGGAAACCCTGGCGCAATGCCATAACCCGTGGTGTGCAGGTTGTAGGGTTCGAGTTCCGCATCGCGTAGCACGCCCACTGCGGCGCGATGCACGTCTTCGGCGAGTGCCCCGTGGCGCATGGTGGAAATTGCAGCCTGGCAGGCGTCGAAAGTTGCCTGATGTACCGACCTCGCCCGCTCGGATGGCTCATCGATACTGAAATGGCGTGCGATCGTGGAGCAATAGCGACGATACTGACCGCCGAATTCGATATGCATGAAATCGCCGCGTTGCAGAACGCGGTCGGTTGGCAAACCATGCGCATAGCAGGTTCGTTCTCCCGACACGAAATTCATAGGACTCGCTGGGCTGTCACCGCCCGCTGCCATCATTGCGCGATGTGCTTCAGCAGCAACCTCGCGTTCGGTCAAGCCCGCCTTCAGAATGGAGCGAATCGATTGAATGCCGACATCGGCGATCCGTGCCGCTTCGCGGATGTACTCGATTTCGGCTGGCGATTTCACATATTTGAGCCGCTCGACCAGCATCGTCTCGTCGCTCACCGTGGCGTCGGCCAGCACATCCTTGAGCTTCAGGTAGTTGTGAACGCTCAGGTAGTAAGCGGGCATCTCGATACCGATGCGAGCCTTCAGCAGACCCTTTTCGGCCATGATGCGACGGAAGACTTCAATGGGATCCTCGTAGCGCCTACCGCCCCAGCCACGAACGTCTTCGGCCAGGCTCAGGTCGAGCATTTCGGCAACGTCGCCCAATCTCAACATGAGCGTGAGCGGTTTTTCCTCCAAGGTGAAGATCAGGCACTGGAACACCTGATACGCCTTCGCGGCCGCACCAACGAGATAATTGATGTTGATCGGCGAAATGACAATCAGCGCATCGAGCGACTTCCGTTGCATCGCGGCACGCACCCGGCTTTGCCGGTCAGCAAACTCCGCAGGTTCGAAAAACAGCTTGGACATAGCGAATCGGTGAGTTGAATGGGTTGAAGAAGGCGCGATGCTCAATACCGCACCCCCAGGACACATAGTGGTCCGGTGAAGCTCAGGCTGCGGGGTGTTTCGGGCGAGCAATCCCCAGACTGTCGCGTAACGTGGTGCCTTCGTATTCCTTGCGGAACAAACCACGACGCTGCAACTCGGGCACGACGAGATCGACGAAATCATCGACTCCCCCCGGAGTGTCGGGTGGCTGAACATTGAAGCCATCCGCCGCGCCGCCGAAGAACCACTCCTCCATCCGATCCACGATCTGCTCCGGTGTGCCGGCCATCGAGATATGCCAGTCCTCTCCCACCGCCAGAATGCGGTACATGTCGCGAATGGTGAGCTTTTCGTCGCGGGCCCGTTCGATCAACATCTTGCTGAAGTCGCTCTTGTTCCAGTTAGACGAAAGCGTTTCGACATCGAGCGGCATCGGATCGTTGATGTCATACGCCGACAGATCGCCGAAAAATGGTTTGAGCATCGCAAGCCCGACTTCAGGAAGGACAAGATCCTGCGCCTTTTCCATCTTTGCGCGCGCCTCTGCTTCGGTTCGCCCAACGTAAGCCATGATGCCCGGCAGCACCTTGACGTCGTCAGCAGATCGGCCGTTGGCAACCGCCCGTTCCTTGACAGCCCGGTAATAGGCCGCTGCGAGATGCAGTTGTGGCTGACCTGCGTAAGCAATGCTGGCGTAGCGGCCCGCCAGCTCTTTTGCCGAATCCGAGTCACCTGCCGTAATCAGCACGGGTTGACCTTGCGGCGAACGCGGCACATCGAGCGGACCGCGAACCGAAAAATGCTTGCCCGTGTGTTTGAGTACATGAAGCTTCGAGCGGTCGACATAGATGCCTCGCTCCTTATCAACCGGGAATGCGTCGTCTTCCCAGCTGTCCCAGAGCCCTTTGGCGACTTCGATGAATTCGAACGCTCGCTCATAACGTGTCGCCGTGTCAGCGGGCGCAGACAAGCCGAAATTGCGTGCTTCTTCCATATTGTAAGAAGTCACGATGTTCCAGCCGGCGCGACCGCCGCTGATCTGGTCGAGCGTCGCGAAAGCGCGCGCCGCCGTATAAGGGTGCGCGTAAGTCGTCGAGATCGTCGAGACCAGACCGATGTTCGATGTCGAGACCGCAATGGCTGCAAGAATCTGCAAAGGATCATTCTTGACGACAGTATGACCACGCGTCTTTGAACGGTCTTCGTCTTCGATGTAATGCGAACCCAGCACATCCGCCATGAAGACGAGATCGAACTTGCCGCGTTCCGCCGCCCGTGCCACATCGATAAAGCGACGGACGTTCATCATGCTGTCAGCGGGTACTTCTGGAAGCCTCCAGGCCGCTACGTGATAGCCATGTCGCCAGATCGACATGCCGAGTTTCATTTGTCGCCCATTCATTTTCCGCTTCCTTATACCGAATTGCCTAACGCGCCCGTTACGAAACACGTTGTTCTCGCATCAATTCCACTCGCAACAATCAACCGGCGAATTCGCCTTCGAATGCAATCTGTTCCAGTGCCTGGCGCCCGCTCGGCAATTCGCGCACGCGTAGCCCATCGGGCAGCGAGGCGGGGTCGCCAATACCGCCTATTGCGATTGCGACCAGAACTTCGCAATCGTGCGGTACGCGTAGCAGGTGGACCGCTCTCTCGCGTGAAATGCCTGCCATGACATGCGTATGCAATCCCTGGCGAGTGGCCTCGAGTGCGAGCATCGAGCAGGCCGCTCCCGCATCGAATGCATAACTTGGCGAGAGAACAGGTGATTGGCCGGGCTTTGTCGTCATCGTTCGTTTCGCCGCGACAACGACCAACGCTCCGGCATGCTGCGCCCAGTCCCGATTGAAGGGATCGAGGACACTCAGCAGCTTTTCCCAGTCGTTGCCTTCGCGTACCGCGTAAATGAATCGCCAGGGTTGCGAGTTGTAGCAGGACGGAGCCCAGCGAGCCGCTTCGAACAGATGCATCAATTGCGCCGGGGTAATCGCACGTCGGTCGAAAGCTCGCGGCGACCAGCGCGCGAGAATGGCGTCGTCTATCGGAAAACTGGATTCACGGGTCATACCTCGCCCTCCTGAGCGAACGTTCTTTTTGCGGTAGATATCTGTTCTGTCGCGGGTTGCAGTTCGAGATCGTCCCGAATACATGCCTTGAAATGAAGTGGCGACACGACCCGCAGTTGAGGTGTCTCGATTGCGCAAGCCGGCAGCGCATACCGGCAGCGCGTACGGAACGCACAGCCTGACGGCGGATTGCGCGGACTCGGCACTTCTCCAGTCAATACAATCCGCTCACGGCGCGTCGCCCCGTCTACTTCGGGAATTGCCGAAAGCAGTGCTTCGGTGTACGGGTGCCGTGGCTGGCCGAACAGCGCCGCTGTGGGCGCGATCTCGACGAGTCGACCGAGGTACATCACCGCGACGCGATCAGACAGATGTCCGACGACCGCAAGGTCGTGCGATATGAAGAGGATCGAGAGCCCCAGCTTCTGCTTCAGACTTGCGAGCAGATTGATGACCTGTGCCTGGATTGAAACGTCGAGCGCCGACACCGGTTCGTCAGCCACCAGCAGCTTTGGGCGCGTCATCAGGGCACGTGCAATCACGACGCGCTGCCTTTGCCCGCCGGAGAATTCATGCGGATACCGGTGCGCATGCTCTGGTCGAAGTCCGACAACACGCAGAGCCTCGGCAACACGCGCATCCCGCTCTTCGCGCGTCAGCTTCAGGCGATGAATCTTGAGCGGTGCCAGCAAAGTTTCCTGTACGCTTTTTCGTGGATTCAGCGAAGCATAAGGGTCCTGGAAAATGAGTTGCATCCGCTCGCGCACGGCACGAAGGGCGCGTCTCGGCAGCGATGTAATGTCCTGGCCGTCGAAACGTATCGCACCGCTGCTTGCGGATGTCAGGCGTAGGACCGTCTGGCCGATGGTCGACTTGCCCGAGCCCGATTCGCCAACGAGTCCGAGCACCTCACCATCGAACACTTCGAACGTCACGCCATCGACGGCTTTGACATATTGCCGTCCGCGTGAAAAGAAGCGCCCATCTGTCGCATACCATTTTTTCAGATCCTGCACTTCGAGTAAGGGAGTGCTTTTCATGACATGGGGCCTTGCCGTGAAGGTGCTTCGATCTCGCGCCACCGGACACAGCGCACCTTGTGGGCGGTCCCGCAGCTTTCGATAGCGGGTATGGCGAGGTCGCAGCGGCTAGCCTGATGAAACTCGCAACGCGGTGCGAACGCGCATCCTGGTGGAGGAGAAAGAGGATCGGGCACGTTCCCCGCGATCGCCGGCAACGCACTCATGCCACCGGACCCGACAGCGGCAAGGCTCGGCATGGATTTAAGTAGACCCGACGTGTACGGCATACGCGGATTGCCAAAGAGCGTCGCTGTTGGCGCTTCTTCGGTGACGCGACCGCTATACATCACCATCACGCGATCGGCAATCTCGCCGACTACGCCAAGATTGTGCGTAATGAACACCATTGCCATCGTGGACTGCTCCTGGATACGCCGAAGCAGTTCGATGATTTGAGCCTGCACAGTGACGTCGAGCGCGGTGGTCGGTTCGTCTGCGATCAACAGCAACGGCTCGCAGGAAATCGCCATCGCGATCATCGCGCGCTGGCGCATACCGCCAGACATCTGATGGGGATAGTCGTTCAGGCGTCGAACCGGGTCGGCGATGCCAACAAGACTTAGCAGTTCCGCCGCTCGGGTCCGTGCTGCGCGGCGGCCAATATTGTTATGACAGAGGATCGCCTCGACGATCTGCGCGCCGATGGTCTTCACCGGGTTGAATGAGGTCATGGGCTCCTGAAAGATCATCGCCGCCTCACCGCCCCTTACACCGCGCAATTCACGCTCCGGCATCGCGAGCAGATTGGCTGCGCGACCATTCCGTCTCCGTAGCCACACTTCGCCTTGAACCTCGCAGCGTCTTGCGTCGGGCAGCAACCCGAGAATACCGAGGCTGGTCACACTCTTCCCTGAACCCGACTCACCGACGAGAGCGAGCGTCTCTCCCCGCGCGACACTGAACGAGACGTCCTGCACCGCGGGCACGCTCGTATGCTGCCGACGGAATGACACTCGCAGATTGCGGACGGATAGCACTTCATCGGCATGCATCACAGAATTGCTATGTTCCATAAGCGCGCTCATGATTGGCCTCGCTTTGGATCAAGCGCTTCTCTGAGACCATCCCCCAGAAAATTGAAGCTCGTGACGGCAAGCGCAATCATGACGCCCGGAATGATTGCCAGCCACGGCGCAGTCGTCAACGACGTCTGTGCGTTGTTCAGCATGTTCCCCCAACTGGGTGTCGGCGGCTGAATACCATAGCCAAGAAAGCTGATGTACGACTCAGCAAGGATAGCGTGCGCCACTGTCAAAGTAGCGGACACGACGATTGGTGCCATCGCGTTCGGCAGCAACTCTCCAAACATGATGCGAGTATCCGACGCACCGAGTGCCTCGGCGGCCACTGCGAAATCGCGACTACGTAACGAGCGAATCTGGGCCTCGACAACGCGCGCTACTTCCATCCACGATGTACTGGCGACCAGCACGATGATCGATGTCACGCCCGGTTTCACGAACGCCGACAGCGTCAACAACAGGAAGATCGTTGGGAAACACAGCATGGCGTCGACGAAACGCATGAGTAACACGCCGATCACGCCACGATAAAAACCGGCGACAGTACCGATTACGACACCCGCCACCATACTCATACCCATTGCCGCTATGCCCACCGCCAGCGAAATGCGGCCTGCCATCAGCATGCGCGCCAACGTGTCACGACCCAGATCGTCCGTGCCAAGCCAATGCGGCCCCGAGAATGGAGCGGCAAACCGGTTCCGAAGATCAATGAATGTATCGGTGTATGGCAGCAGCATCGGACCGAATGCGCAAGCAAGCGCAAGCAACACGATCACGCTCAGCGCACCGATCGCCAATGGATTCGACCTGAACCGGCTCAACGCACTCGCGCGCCTGCGCTCTGGCACAGCGACTGTAGGCACGACGCCCCCTTCTGATGCGAGATAATCCGACATATCACTACCTCAAACGAACTCGCGGATCGACCACGCCATACAGAACGTCGGCCACAAAATTGCCTAGCAGCACAAATACGGCACCAAACATCAGCACGCCCATGATCACGGGATAATCTCTGTAGCTGATCGAGTCCAGAAAAAGCCGCCCCATGCCTGGCCACGTAAATACCGTTTCGGCGACGAGCGCACCGCCCAGCAATGCCGGCAGATGCAGCCCGGCGATCGTGATCATGGGAAGCAGTGCATTGCGAAGTGTGTGTCCGAAAAGAATCCGCACGCGGCTCAACCCTTTCGCTCTGGCAGTGCGGATGTAGTCCTGCTCGATGACTTCAAGCATCGAAGCTCTGATGTAGCGACTCCAACTCGCCATGTTGACGATCGCAAGTACCGTCGCAGGTGCAATCAGATGCCACAGAAAATCCAGCAATGAGTGCTCGCCAATGGTCGAACGATTTCCCGCAGGCAGCCAGCCCAGCTTCACCGAGAAGAAATAGATGACGACGAAGCCGATCCAGAACGTCGGAATGGAAACAAGCACCATCGAGAGAAACGTGGTCGATATGTCAAACCACGAATAGCGATAAATCGCGCCAGCAATGCCGACGAGCCCGCCAAGCACAATCGCAACCAGCAACGCAGTACCCATGAGTTCAAGGGTTGCGCCAAGATGCGAACCAATTACAGAGAGTACCGGCTGACCATCGCGATACGACCGCCCCCAATCACCACGTGCGATATGACCGAGCCATTCAGCGTACTGAACGGGCAGCGGCTGATCTAGTCCGAGTTGATGCTCGAGTCGAGCCATATCGTCTGAATTCATTTCACCGCCGCCCATCTGGGCCATCGGTCCGCCAGGTGCCAGGTGCAGCACTCCAAATCCGATCACACTGACCAATATCAGCAACGTCGCATACTGCGCGAGACGTCGCAACGCAAATGAATCCATCCCCGACTCCGTTGCTCGAATGCATGGAATTGCCACAAGACGGGCCGCCCGGAAAAGCGGCCCGCAAACAGCAACCGAAACTGAGTTAGAACAGCTTGCGAATGCCTGCGCGGATCAGGAATTGCGATGACGAGCCGGACGAACTACCGTTAGCCGAATCGCCGATCGATGCCGTTGCATTCACAACATTGCCGAATGCATCCAAGGTATTTCCCGACGCGTGCTGATACGCGGCGGTGGTATACAGCATCGTGGTCTTGCTCAGCGAGTAAGTGCTGGAGAGCGTGAACTGCTGGTAGTGAGGACGGCTCGCGCTGCCATTCACCGATTGACCCATCGTGTAGGAATAGCCACCACCAACGGCGAACGCCGGTGTGAACTTGTACAGCGCATTGGCACCACCCGTCTGAAAGCTCAAAGCACGGCGGAACAGAGATACGGCGGATGGGCTGTAGTGCGTGTAACCGTAGTTCAAGCCAAGCGACAGAGCACCCAACTCGTATCGGCTTGCCACGTCGACGATCTGTACGCGGCGCGCACCGGCGAAGCCTGCCGTGACCGAACTGTTGAAGTTGCCCGCGCCCGATCCATTCCACGTGTTTGCGGTCGAATTGCTATTGTCCATGCGCAGGTACGCGGCCGCGATACCCCACCGTCCGACGACATACTTAAGACCGGCGCTCAACGTACTGTCGGTATTCAAAGATCCTGCTACACCACCCAGGCCGTAAAGCACTTCGCCGGACAGGCCACCGATGGTCGGCGAACGATATTTGACTGAGTTGTTGATGCGGGCGTAGTTATCGTAGTTCGAGATATCGCCTGCATATGTGCCGGAAAAGTTGCCGTAACTGATCGGTCCATATCCCTGCACGAGGTCTGTGATCGCTTCATACTGGCGCCCGAAAGACACCGAGCCATAGCTGGTGTTTCCAATACCCACGAAAGCCTGACGACTGAACGCAAGACCGCTGGACGAAAATGCACCCGTCGCAATGCTGAAGCCATTTTCGAGGTTGAAGAACGAAGTCGTGCCGCCGCCGAGATCCTCGACGCCTTTAAGGCCCCAACGCGATCCTGAGTAGCCACCGCTGTACATGCCGAAGCGCGACTCGTTCTTGTACGCCACTGGGCGCCCGGCAGCGCCCGTATTCTGTGCGACACCGACATTGTTGATGTACTGGAGACTGTCGTCAGCGATTCCGTATAGCGTTATGCTGCTTTCTGCATGTGCGGACATCGCTCCACTTGCGGCGAGAAGGCCCAGAAACATCGAGGTCTTTTTCATCTTATGTGATCCTAAATTTACTATCGTGTAATTGATCCTGACCGGCGCGTATTATTTCGCACCAGCAGCCTATTACGCGCCGCAGTTCTTGCCTGATCCGTACGCGCCCTGTTCACAACCAATGACGTGTCACCGGGAAAACTGTTTCAACCTGCTCCGGCCACACTTCGATCGCCACCACTCTCCTGACGCCTCATCGTTCACTCGGCGTTCATTATGTTGCATACAGTACGGGGCCAAAATTCCGACTGTCAAGTTTTTAAATACCCCGATGCACGTTCGCCAGGGTCGTTTCGTGACCCCCCTCGCGTCAGAGGAGTTTCAGCGCCGCTGGTGGCGAGTGTTCGCGGCAAAGGCATCCAGCGCGGCCGCAACGCCACCGGGCGAATGCGGCACACCAAGCGCGCGCATACCTAGTTCAATACAGGACAGCACGCCAAGCACCATTGCCTCGTTGAGATCGCCCATATGCCCAATCCGGAACGTTCGCGAGAACAGATCACCAAGACCGCTTGCAAGCAGCACGTTAAAGCGCTGCCTGAGCAACGCGCGCAGAGGCTCCGCGTCCCACCCCTCGGGCATTAAAATGGCCGTGACAGAGTCAGAGGCGCGGTCGGCGTCGAGGCAATATTCCTGCGGACCACCGTCGCCACTCCAGGCCCGGACTGCTGCCCGCACGCCCCTTGCGAGACGTCGGTGCCGCTCGTAGAGATTGCTCAACCCCTCTTCCTGCATCAGTCGCAGCGCCTCGCTCAATCCAAATAAAAGATTGTTAGGTGCTGTCCCGCTGAAACTGCGTTGGGCCCGGTCCAGCATCACGGACCAGTTGAAATATCCTTTAGGCGCATCAATGCTGCGATGGCGCGCCAGCGCTGCCTCGTTGACTGCAGTGAAACCAAGACCTACAGGTTGCATGAGGCCCTTCTGCGAACTGCCGATCAGGGCGTCGACCCGCCAATTGTCCATCCGCACTTCGCTACACCCGATGGACGACACCGCGTCGACAATGAACAACGCTGGATGGCCTGAGTCGTCGATCGCTTTGCGCAGTGCGGGAATCGCGACCATCACGCCTGTTGCAGTCTCGTTGTGCACGACACAGACTGCCTTGATACGGAATTCGCGATCCGCGATGAGCGTGGCACGCAAACTTTCGACGTCCACGCCACAGCGCCGGTCTGCGCGCAGATGCTCGACCTTGATCCCCACACCCGCACACAGGATGGCCCAGTCGTCGGAATGAAGCCCTGACTCGACCATCAACACGGTTTCGTCGCGCGCGATCAGGTTGCTCATCGTCCCTTCCCATGCCCCATGGCCGGAAGACGTGTACATGAAAAGGTGGTGACGAGTGCCGACCAGGCTTTTCAGCCCATTCATACAGTTCGCGTAGGCAGCGCGAAACGAAGGATCGTTGAAGTCCGTCGCGGCTCGCGCTATCGCGTTCAGCACGCTATCAGGCATGTTCGTCGGACCCGGACTGGCAAAAAGTTGTCGCCCACGACACGGAACGACCTCAAGCAACGAAGATGAATTCATGAGATGGATGCGTTAAAGCGCCCTGAGACCCTTATGAATCAGTGCGCGCAGGTGGAAATTCAAAAGCGTTCCAAGGTCACGCCGGCAACACCCGAAGTGACAACAAATTATGAACTAAAGTCTGAATCGTTCAATATATTATTGACAAATTCATTTTTGGATCACTACGATGGCTCCGACAGTAGCGACGCTATCGCCCAACGAGGTGTCGCATGACCACGGATTCAATGCCCTGTAGCCCATGCCAAAAACTCCAGACGAAAAGCCACCATTCCGGACCTCTGCCGCTCGACGTAAGCTGCTTATTGCAATCGGACTTGGCGCCGCGAGCCGCTTTATCCCGGCGGCAGCTGCAGCGACCGCTGCAAAGCCGACACCGAAGGGTCAGGTTGTGATTGGCTTCTCAAATGAGCCAACGGTCTTCAACCCACTTTTCAAAGGGTTATCCGTCGATCACGGGGTGTGGTGGAATCTGTTCAGTCCGCTCTGGCAATACGATGAAAACGGCCACCCTGTGGCGGCACTCGCGCGGGAAATCCCAGGCGTCGAAAATGGCGGCCTGTCTGCCGATGGCCTGACGTGGAAGATCAAATTGCGTGATGGCGTGAAATGGCACGACGGGCAGCCGTTCACGGCCGAGGACGTCAAGTTCACCATCGAACTTTTGCAACTTCAGGACTTTCGGGCGTCGAGTCGCATGGGACATAGTCTCGTGACCGACATCAAGGTAACGAGCCCACTGGAGCTCACGTGGAAGCTGAAGCAGCCGTTTGCACCGTACCTCTCGCTACTATCGTCGACATTCATCGTGCCGAAACACGTAGTCGGCAAGGCAGCGGACCCCAATACATCAGCGCTGAATACGGCACCGATTGGTACGGGTCCATTCCGCTGGAGCGAGCGTGTCGCTGGCGACCATCTCACTTTGGTCGCAAATCGCGACTATTTTGGATCGGGGCCACTTCTGGAGCGCCTCGTATTCAAGTATGTGCCCGATCTAACCGCCTTATTTACGCAATTCAGTTCAGGTTCGATCGACTATCTCGGCCTGCAAGGTATACCTCCCGACCAGTACACGCAGGCAAAGGCGATTGCCAACGTCGAAATACATGTGTCGCCCCTACCTGCTGTTCAGAATGTGACCTTCAACCTGGGGCATCCGGTTCTTGGCGACAAGGCCGTGCGGCAGGCCCTCTACTATGCGATGGATAAGCGCTCGATCATCGACGTGCTTTACCACGGTCTGCCGAAGGAAACCGAGTCGTACCTCCCGGATGGCAACTGGGCGTATCGCGGCGATCTGCCGAAGCATGTCTATTCACCGGACAAGGCAAAACAGATTCTCGACGAAGCGGGGTGGAAGCCCGGTCCGGACGGCATCCGCGTGAAGAACGGCCGACGCCTCGAGTTCACCAATTCGACCGTGGCGGGCAATCCTGCGCAGGAGCAGACGCAATTGCTGTTGGCACAAAGCTGGCAAGCAATTGGCGTGTCGATGAAAATCCGCAACATGCCAGGCGCAGTGATCTGGGGACCCTTCTGGTCGCAGTCGCAATTCGACAGCCTGGTTACCTACACGAACTGCACGATCGCTTCCGATCCCAATGTGATCGACCGATTCGACAGTCACTCGATCCCCGCACACGGCGGATCGGGTACCAATGTCTATCAGTTCAGGAATGCAACGGTCGATCAACTGCTTGAAGATGCTGTACGCACGGTCTCGCTCGATCAGCGCAAGAAAAATTACGCGCAGGTACAAGGCATCATGCGCGACGAGTTGGCAATGCTCCCGATGTTTCAGGTCGTCCTGATCGAAGGAAATCGCAAGGGCCTCGTGGGCTTCAAAAACAACGTGAACGTTCTATCCAACGCATGGAACGCCGCAACCTGGTACTGGAAAGCTTGAGGCGCGCGTGAACATTCAAACTCCTGAAGAAGTATGTCAACCCGATATCGAAATGGCGGCGCGTCTGTTCGAAACCCTTCGTGTCCAGGGCTTTGATGGCGTCGGCATTACTCGCGATGCGTATGGTGCGGGTGAAAACGCCGCTCACGCCCTGATGAAGGCCGAAGCCGAAAAGCTCGGCCTCGAGACGATGAGTGATTTCGCTGGCAACCTCCACATGACACTTGCCGGAAAAGACCGCACCGCACCCCGCATACTGATCGGCAGCCATCTCGACAGCGTTGCACAAGGCGGCAATTACGATGGCGCCGCTGGTGTGGTCGGCGGCCTCGCCGTAGTCGCAGGTCTCATTCGTGGCGGGTTCGTGCCGCCCGTCGATATCACGGTAATTGCCGTGCGTGCAGAGGAAAGTGGTTCGTGGTTTCCGGCCGGCTATCCCGGCAGCAAGGCGACGCTTGGTACATTGCCCGTTGAGTTGCTCGAAGCACAACGAAAGGACACACAAAGAACACTCGCCGAACATATGACTGATTGCGGATGTGACGTGGAAGCAATCCGCACGGGCCAACGGCTGTTTGGGCCGGACAACGTCGCTGCCTATCTGGAACTGCACATCGAACAGGGACCGGTGCTCGATAGCGAGGGCATTTCAGTTGGCGTCGTTACCGGCATCCCATCATCGCGCAGATTGCGCGCGGGCCGTGTGATCGGCGAATACAACCACTCGGGCGCAACACCGCGAAAGTACCGCGCGGATGCGGCGATTGCACTTGCTGAACTTGCTGTGAAGCTCGATGAGTACTGGGGCGACCTGGATGCAACAGGCAGGCAGGTCGTATGTACGTTCTGTGTACTCGAAACCACGGCAGACGCGTCGTTCACCAAGATCGCCGGCGAAGCGCGCTTTCAGCTCGACGTTCGCAGCATCGATCCCGGCACCGTTCAGGCCGTGTTCGACCGATTACACCAACTCGTGCCCGAAATCGAAGCGCGCCGGCATGTTCGCTTCGAACTCGGCGGCGAAGGTGCAAACGACGGTGTGCCCATGCATCCGCTGATCCGGCGCGATCTGATAGATGCCGCAAACGCGGCTGGTGTGCGTTGCATCGAGATGCCATCAGGCGGTGGACACGATCCAGTTGCCTTCGCGCTAGCCGGCGTTCCAGCAGGGTTGCTGTTCGTCAGCAACCAGCACGGCAGTCACAACCCGCACGAAGCCATGCGACTGGAAGATTTCGATGCGGCATGTCGCGTCATGGTTGCCTGGGTGATGCAATCTGCCGGCAAGACCTACAACTGACGCAACGCTTACGTTCAACAGGCTCATGACCATGGATACACAAGCTGCCGAAGCCTCTGAAGCAGATATCGATTCCGCACGCTGGCGCACACGTGTCGATCTCGCCGCAGCGCATCGACTAGCGGTGATGTACGGCATGCAGGAAGGTATTTTTAATCACCTCACTGCACGTGTACCGGGTACCTCCGACCGTTATTACCAGATACCTTTCGGCCTGCACTGGTCAGAAGTGAATGCCAGTTCCTTTATGGAAGTCGGGTATGACGGCAAGGTTTTAGCAGGTAGTGGTGACGTCGAGCCTTCGGCATTCGGCATTCACGCACCCATTCATCAATCGATTGCGCACGCAGACGCGGTTTTTCATACACACATGCCTTTCGCTGCCGCGATGAGTCGCCTTGATGATTCGCGCATTCGCCCGATTGGACAGACTGAATTGAGTGTCATGCGTCATCTCGTCTACGATACCGATTATCACGGTCCCGCGACGGATACTGGCGAGGGCCATCGCCTTGTCGCGCTGCTAGAAGCGAATCCCGGCAAGACGATCGTAGCCATGGCCAATCATGGCATTCTCACGCTGGGATCCATCGCACACGCATTCGATCGTCTTTATTATTTCGAGCGCGTCGCCCAGGTTCAACTGTACGCCCTATGGACTGGCGAAAAGTTGAAGCACCTGAATCAGACCGTCATCGACCGGGCAAACGAGGGCTATAAATCGAGCGGTGGCCGTATCGGCAACAAAACGTGGGCTGAACATCATTTCGACGCGCTCAAGCGAATCCTCGATCGTCGCGAACCCGACTATCGCGCATGAATCTCACCATTGGTTTCGCTCATAAGAGTTATCAACTCGCCGAAGAGTATCGTTCCCGAGATCACGGCGGCGAGATACTCTGTGCTCGCACAGTCGAGGAACTCGATTCACTGATCGACCGCGTCGACGTTTTGTGCACGTCCGGTCTATGGCGCCCAGCAATGTTAGCGAAGGCGACTAAATTGCGTTTCATCCAGGCATCAAGCTCTGGCGTAGAACAGTTCGATTCGTCCGCATTGAAAGCGCGAGGCGTCCGCTTATGCAACGCGAGGGGTGTCAACGCGAACTCCGTTGCTGAACATGGCATGGCGCTGATGCTCTCTGCCGTGCGCCAGTTGGCGCTCGCACGTGATCGGCAAAAGAAGCAGGTGTGGCGGCCGCTCATCGCAGCTCGATCGCGTCGCGAGGGAGAGCTTCGTGGGAAGACACTCGCAATAGTCGGAAAAGGATCGATTGGATCACACCTCGGCTCGCTCGCAGAAGCTTTCGGTATGAAAGTCATTTTCGTGCGCCGCACCGAATCGCATATCAACATATCGTCAGTCATCGATCGCGAAGGGCTCCACGAAGCACTGGGCCTGGCAGATTTCGTCTGTTTGACATGTGCATTAACCGACGATACTCGCCGACTAATCGGCGCGCACGCGTTGGCGTCAATGCGTCCGAACGCGTGGCTCATCAATCTCGCCCGCGGCGCTTTAGTCGACGAATCTGCGCTATTGGCGGCTCTGGATAGCGGCACGATAGCCGGCGCAGCGCTCGATTGTTTCGTCGAGGAGCCTCTTGCCGTGGATTCGTCTTTCTGGCTGCGAGACAACGTGATTGTCACTCCTCACTCCGCAGGAGAGACCAACGGCTTTGAACATCGTTTTATCGACCTTCTCGAAGACAATCTCAAGCGGTATGCAACCTCGCTTCCTTTAGTCAATGAAATCATTACCTGAATCAGGTGCCAATTTCTGTAGATCAGCACATCGCCATAAAATATGAATGATCACGCCCTTCTCACGTCATCGCTAGAATTGCTGGAAGCACTCGTTGAATTCGATACGACCAGCCGGAATTCGAATCTCGAACTCATCGAATTCGTTCAAAATTACCTTCAGCAATTTGGAATCGCATCCTCGCTGACCTTCGACGAAACGGGTAATAAAGCGAATCTATACGCCACAATCGGTCCATGCGATCGTGGCGGCTTGTGCTTTTCCGGGCACACAGATGTCGTGCCTGCAGACGGTCAACCGTGGACCGTCCCACCGTTCGCCCTCACACGCCGCCCCGGACGCGTGCTGGGACGTGGCACTGCAGACATGAAAGGATTTATCGCTGCTGTGCTCGCGAGTGTGCCGGCCTTCGTCGATATTGCCCAAGAAGTGCCGATTCATCTGGCTTTCAGCTACGACGAAGAAGTAGGTTGCAAAGGTGTGCACGGGCTTCTCAGCGAATTGAACAGGTCTCCATTCAAGCCACATGCGTGCGTTATCGGCGAGCCTACTCATATGCGAGTCGCCGTGGCGCACAAAGGCAAACTTGCGTACCGCTGTTGCGTCAAAGGCCTTGCCGGGCACTCCGCGCTGACGCATCTCGGCGTCAACGCGGCAGATTTCGCAGCGGAGATAGCAGTCTTTCTACGCCGCACCGCAACCGCAATCCGCAATGACGGCAAACAGGACACACGCTTCATACCGCCATATTCGACCGTCCACACCGGTCGACTTCAAGGAGGCATCGCGCTTAACGTCATCCCCGACCACGCCGAACTCGACTTCGAGATCAGAAATTTACCGGGAGAAAATGTCGACGCAATTGTTGAGGCTGTGCGTCGTCACGCGCATTCGACACTTGAACCTGAGATGCAAACAGTTTCGCGCGATACATCCATTGTATTCACTGAACTGCTTGCCTATCCGGCATTGCGGGACATGTCGGACGAAAATCCCAGGGCTGCGTGGCTCAAGCAGATTGCGAAACGACTTCTTGGCCTGGAATCCGAAAACACGTTGTCGTTCGGCACCGAAGGTGGCCTGTTCCAGAACATTGGCATACCGACCATCGTATGCGGACCAGGCTCGATTACCGACGCGCATAAGGCCGACGAATATATAGAGGTCGATCAGCTTGCCCAGTGCCTTGAGTTCATTGGGAAACTCGCTGCAGCGGTACAAACCAGCTCGCCTGACTTCCTGACTGGCCGCCCACTAGCCGAGTGACAGTCAGTCCTGCTGCAAGATCTAATTTTTTCGTGCAAGTGCACACTCCTCTCTGACAAACTGAAGAACCACGATGCCGATTCACCATATCAAACAGACAGTTCGAGAACAGTTGGCGTCTTTAGGCCCTGTAGCAATTCCGCTTAGCACGGAGCCATTCGAAACGCGCGGTATTAGCGTTGAAATCCCTGGCCGCGAGAAGGTCGATACTGGCGTATGGGAATGCGAGCCGGGTCAATCACAACGCACAGTAGAGGGAGCCGAGATCGTTCATATCCTCGCGGGCGACGCAATTTTCACCAGCGATGACGGCCAGATCGTCCACATGCGAACCGGCGACACCCTTTTCTTCCCGCCAATGACAATGGGCGTGTGGGAGATTCGCGAGACCTTACGCAAAGTCTATGTGATCCTGTGACACGCCGTAATGGCAAAGGCTCGTGGTACTCGATCCGACGGGCAAGCAGTAGCACCTCGACCACCATCAATAGACTCGAATGGCGGACCGTCGTAAGTTGTCCGCCCTAACCGACTGATCGTCAGTCGAAAACTACGCAAGCGGCGGCCAGGTCCTCGAGAGCCGTTCCAACAGCCTTGAAGACCATTATTTCAGCGCGCGACTGTCGCCCCGCATGTTCTTTGCGGCAAAGCTGCGCAAGGCGTGCTTTGACGAGTTGCGGCGAGAAAACGCCAGCGTTGATGGGCTCAAGCAAGTCTCCAGCCTTCATCAGTGTCTCGTCCGTATCAATGAAAACCTACGTGTCGACATAACAGCCGTTGTCGCTTTCGCGCATGGTCGGCGTGAAACCACCGATCAGATCCAGATGCGTGCCTGGTTGCAACCAATTGCCCAGAATAAGCGGGCTGGTAGCCAGGGTAGAGCAGGAAACGATGTCGGCCTGGACAACAGACGCCTCCGGATCGGTTACGACTGTTGCTTCATAGCCGTTGCGACGCAGATTTTCCATCGCGATCGTGGTCCGGTTGAGACCATTCCGCAAAACCTGACCGCCAATCTGCGCCTCGCACACCACGTGATTCCTGCTATCGCGAAAGCCCGGGTCGCGCGCATCTGGCTTGGACTCGAATCGGAAACCGCCGACGCCATGCTGATGATCGGCGCCCTGCCCGGCCTCAATAACGCCTATGTCATCGGCTGCGTCCAATCCGGTTAGGTGCGCCCAAGCGCGCCGCGAATGACCGACCGAAACTCAAATCCATCTCGCGCAAGAAATGAATCGACGTCGCAAAACCCACCGCGGCCTGCCGCGCCGCGTGCAGGCCAAACACGGCGCGTACTACTTTTTCGCACCCGCGCCGCTGCGTAATCCATGGACGGGCAAGACGCAGACATGGATTCGACTCTGCTCGATCGCGGACGGCGAGCCGGTGATGTATTCGAAGCTGGGCGGGTTGATGGGCGGTCGCAGCCTCGTCGACGGCACCATGCCGAGGCTGTGCGCCGACAGGAAGGACCGCAAGCTCGACCGGTTCAGCGAGGAGGTTCAGAAGGAATTCCGCCGCATGGCCGACGTGATCGCTGCCGCATTCGACGAGTACGCCGTCGCCCGAGTCACGACCAAGGATTGCGCCGACTTCCTGCGCGACAACTTCCGCACGAAACGCAACACCGCGCAGAAGTACGCGAACGTGATGCGCAAAATGTTCAAGCTCGCGATCAGTGAGCGCGGCTTCCGGCCAGACAACCCGTGCGACCGGCTCGATCTGTCCGACTATGCAACGAAGCGCCGCGAGGTGCTGCCGCCCCACGAAGCTATCAAGGCGATTCGCGAGGCGGCATCGATCGGCAAGGACGGACTGCCCACCGAGTCGGGCCTGATGTTCCGGTGCATCGTCGACATGTCCTATCTCATGTGGCAGCGAGCCATCGACGTGCGCACGCTGCTTGAAACGCAGATCACCGACAGGACGATCGCTTCAAGCCATCGAAGACGGCCGCCACGAGCGGCAAGGTGCTCGACGTTGACATCACGCCGCAGATCCGTGCAGTGATCGACCGCGCGAAGGCGATCAAGAAGAAGTATTTGATCATCAGCCCGTACCTGTTGCCCACACAGAAGGGCGGAACGTATTCGAAGACCGGACTTCATTCGATGTGGCGCCGCCCGAAGGATCGCGCCAACGTGACCGACGGCATCCAGTTCAAAGACCTGCGCGCCCTCGGCGCAACGGATGCGGCTAAGGCCGGAAAGGGCCGTGCGAAGATCCAGACGCGCCTCGCGCACACGACCGGAAAGACGACGGAAATCTACATCAAGGAGGCGAGTCCGGAGACGTCATCGCTCGACTTGAAGCTGTCGTGGTGACTCTCGGAGTTTTAGACAAACATCTAATATTTTGTCTTCTAAAAGGCACTGTGCGAACGCACAGTGAGGCGGGAAATGAAAAAGCCGCAACGCCTTACGGCGTGCGGCTTTGATCTTGGTCGGGGCGAGAGGATTTGAACCTCCTACCACCTGCACCCCATAAAGTTATATTTTCATTCCACTACATTCGTATAAATCCCACGAAGTAGCGTAGAATCCTTGTCCAGCAAGCCGTACAGCGATTTTGATGTCTCAAATTGTTCCACCTGATTTGCGGACAGCCAGAAATTCTGTTGGGGTCAATGTTGGGGTCAAGGATGCCGAAACTTACGATTAACGAACTGAAGTCACTGAAAACGGGCGACGTTGGGCGCACCGTTCGAGACGATGGCGGGCTGTGGGGCAAGGTCCGCAATGCGCGCGATGGTGTGTCCGTCACCTTCTGGTATCGCTACCGATGGCAGACCAAGACGCGCGATACGGCGTGCGGCACATGGCCCGCTCTCAGCCTGCCCGCGATCCGTGCGGCGCGCGATACGGCGCGCGACCTTGTAGCGCAAGGCATCGACCCGAACGAGCGGCGCAGCGCCGATAAGGTCGAAAGACAGGTAGCCGAGGCAAGCCGTGCGGCATCGCTCGAAGAGCAAATGGCCCGCATGACCGTTAATCAGCTATTCACGCGGTGGCACAAGCTCGAATTATCGAAGCGAAAGGACGAAGGCGCGGAGACCAAGCGCGGCTTTGACAAGGACGTTTTGCCTGCTATTGGCGAGCGGCACGCAGATAGCATCAAGCGCGCAGACATTATAGCGGTGCTCGACGGCGTGACGGAGCGCGGCGCTAATCGCCTGGCGAATCGCATGCTGTCCGAGTTGAGGCAGATGTTCGGCTTCGCGCTTGTACGCGACATAGTTAGCGCCGATCCAACGCACCGCATTGCAAAGCGCGATGTAGGCGGCAAGGATGTAGAGCGGGAGCGCGTTCTCAGTGAAACGGAACTGCGCGCCCTGCCCGCCGCCCTCGCCTCCGCGAACCTCCTCAAATCGACACAGCACGCTATCTGGATTATGGCCGCGACCGGCGCGCGCATTGGTGAAGTAACGCACGCACGGCGCACGGACCTAGACTTCGAAGCGGCTACGTGGACCATTCCGAAAGAGCACGCAAAGAATGGGCGCGAGCATGTGGTGTACCTGTCGGAATTCGCGCAGCGCCACTTCGAGGCATTGCTTGCGCTATCGGACGATGAAAAGTGGATCATGCCCGCACGGCGTGGCGAGGGGGCTGTGTGCTCCAAGAGCATGACGAAGCAAATTGAGGATCGCCAACTGAGTCACTTCAAGCGCGAGGCTCACACGAACCGTACAGCGCACGGCCACGCATTAGAGATGGCGGGCGGCAAGTGGACGCCTCATGACCTCCGCCGAACAGCCGGGACGCTGATGGGCGAACTAGGCGTAGACAGCGACGTGATTATCAAGTGCCTCAACCAGACCGAGGAACACAAGGTTAAGCGCATCTATCAGCGTAGCGTCCGGCTCAATGACCAGATTGAGGCGTGGCGACTTCTGGGTGAGCGGCTAGACCTGTTGACTCGCGCTCGCGATGAGGCGGTGCAAATATTGGTCGGCATCGAGCCCTTTCAGCCTTGGCATGGTCCGATGAGAAGTCGGTATCTACCTCACGCCTTCGATGGAAAGCATGCGAGCCGCAAGACGATGGATAAGCGCACGCGGGATGATAGCTTTGATGAAGATATTGAGATCGCAGAATGGCAGTTGAGGGGTGCTCGATACGCTGAACCCCGGAGCCTGAAGGACTGGCTCAAATGTGCAGAAGAGCGCGGCGTTGATGTACCGTGGCGGCAGTGGCACGAGTCGCGCGAGCAGCGCATCGACAAGTGGTGGCATTCTGGGGTCACGCTTGAGGCTGTTTTCGAAATCGCAAGGACTATTAAGCCGAACGGTAACGGCCCATACAAAGGCAAGGTCTCAGTAGATAAAGTGGCAGTTCGACTTGCGCAGAAGATCAATGATTCGCTCCGACCGAGGGGTGTAAAGCCCATCGGCTATAAGAGCGTCAAGGACCTGATGGAGACCGAAAAGATGCACGAGGCGATCAGAAGTCTATAGAAACTAAATAAATTAGTTTCACACGCCTAAATTTCCAATAAAACGCCCGCTGCATAAGGCTTTCCGGCCTGTTGGAAAGTTTGACGGCACCCGAATTTCCAACTGAAGTAGAGCCATGTTTAACAACGTCTCAGGGCAGACAAACATGGCTACTAAAGTCAAACAGGGTGTCAGTGGCACCCGCATCCTTCGCCTTCCCGCCGTTCTCGAAAAGACTGGCGATTGCCGCTCGGGCATCTATCGAAAGATGGCCGAGGGCACTTTCCCGCGATCCGTCTCAATCGGTGCGCGCGCTATCGGCTGGCTTGAGTCCGATGTAGACGCGTACATCGCTCAACGCCCGCTTACCCGCCCCTCCATTGGTCTGTAACGGGAGGCAACCATGACCATTCGAGTTAAAGCGATCCCGCGCGATGGGATGCAGATTCTCATTAGCGACTTCGCGCGCCGATTCGTGGAGGCGGGCAACAGTAAAGGCAATGAGGCGTGGATGGCGCGCTCTATCAGCGTGACGCTAAGACAGCACGGCTGCCTGAATGCCTACGTTAGCGCCGATGAGTTCTCTCGTGCATGCGCTGAGGCGCGCGGAGAGAAGCCATGAAAAACACCTTGCCGAACAGTGCAAAGGAACTCGCTATCTGTTGGCTTGCGATATTGGCCGCAGTGGAGTCCGAGATCGACAAACCGTATCGAATGATCGCGGCACTAACCGAATTTCTTCGGCGCGAAGGTTATTCGAATCCCGAGATTGACACGGATTTCTTCATCGCGACATACAAAGCGGCGGGAGGCAAAAATGCCTAATGGCCTCGACCGAAAAAAGATGTTCCGCATTCCGCGCGAAGGGCACCTTGAAACTTGCGAGTGCAAGCGATGCCGCAGCAGGCGTAAGGCCCGCATGCCTGATCCATCGTTGTTCACACTGAACGAGACGCGGCGACTCCTCGCAGATGCGGGAATAGCTATCGAGTCTATCCAGACTATCGAGTGCATTCAGTTTGGCCGCATGGTGCGTTACCGGCGAGCAGACGTAGCGCGGTTAATCAAGGCGTTGAGAGCATCCGGGGACTGACTGAAATGAACGAGACCGCACAAAAAGAAGGGGCCGCCGAGAGACAGGCAGGGCGGCCCAAAGATACAGCGATGAAGAGAATGCAGGATAGCACGATGCTACAGGCGGCTTTGCTGTACGCGGGCGAGGGGCTATTCGTGTTTCCGGTCAACTCCATCGGGAGCGATGGCAAATGCACCTGTAGCGACGGTGCAAATTGCCGCACGCCCGGCAAGCATCCTTTCATCAGCAATTGGCAGCACAAAGCGACCCGCGATGCTGACACGATCCGCCAATGGTTTCGCAAACATCCGCACGCAAACATTGCCTGTCACGTAGGCAAGTCAGGCTTGGCGGTTATCGACGTTGATCCGCGTAATGGCGGGGAAGCGAGCTTTGAACAGCTACAGCGCGAGCATGGCCCGATAGCATCGGAAATGGAGTCTCTGACGGGCGGCGGCGGGAAGCATTTTTTCTTTCGCGCTCCCGTAGACGCTCACCTTCCGGCGAAGTTGGCAGACGGTATCGACCTTCAGCGTGGCGACAAGTATGTTGTTCTCCCGCCCTCGTTGCATGCGTCCGGCAAGTTCTATGCGTGGGCGAGCGGTAAGGGTATCGACGGCCGATGCATGCTCGAAGATTTGCCCGGATGGTGTGCGAAGGGGCCGAGGTTAAAAGTGGTGAAAGCCGTTGCGGACGATGGTCTCGATGATGATGACGAGTTCGGCCCGGAGCTTCGAGCTATCAACATGCGCCGTGCAGAGGATCAGGAGCGAGACTTGCCGCGTGTGAAGAGCGCGCTGAAGGTCATCCCGGCTGATGACAGGGAGACATGGCTGAAAGTTGGCGCTGCGCTCGAAGAAGACTTTGGCGAGGACGGCCGGGAGTTGTGGGACGAGTGGGCGCAGACGTCCACCAAATACGATGGCGGCGATCAGGAGCGGACGTGGAGCGGCTTCGCGAGCAGACCGGGCGGCGTCACCATCGCGACTATTTTCCGCCTCGCGAAAGAGCATGGATGGAAAGAGGCGCGCGCGGAAGTTACTTCCAATGTCACAGGCCCGGATACAGGCGGTGACGTTTCGAATGGCAGGCGGTTCGCAGCCAACTATCGCGGCGGGATGCTCTATGTGTACTCTGAGCGCGCGTGGTTCAAGTGGCGCGGAGGGCGGTGGGCTCGGTGCGAATTGGGGGAGGAGCTTCAGGCCGCCAAGGCGGTTGCCGATCAAATGCTGCGGCATACCGGCACAGCGTTCTCTAACGACCCTACTGACTCGAATCGACGAGCCTATCAACAAGCGCTATCAGTTCATCGCTCGATGGCGAGATTGAACGCGATGCTTGAGGCGGCAGCGGCTGAGCCGGAAATGAGTATCGCAAACATCAGCAGGATGGACGCACGCCCCGAGATGCTTTGCGTTGAAAACGGAGATGTAGACCTCCGCACTAGCGAACTGTTAGCTCCTGATCCGACTCGACTGATGTCCCGGCAAGCTCGTGCTTCGTACGTTCTAAACGCGACGTGTGATCGATGGCTTCGTTTTCTGCGTGACATCAGTGATGGCGACTCCGACGTTGAAGAGTTTTTGCAGAGGTTTTTTGGCTACGCGCTGACCGGCTATGTGTCCGAGGAGAAGATGCTCTACGTGTGGGGGCCGGGAGGCAATGGAAAGAGCATTCTCGCGAACGTCATTTTTGGCGTTTTTGGGGAGTATGCGGTAACCGTCGGTCACGAACTATTGATCAAAAAACAGAACGACAGCGAGGCTCGACATTTGATCAACCGGCTACCGGGTGCGCGCGTTGCATTCGCTAACGAAGTTCCGAAGGGGGCGACGTTCAACGGGCAACGATTGAAGGAAATCACTTCCCACGACCCGATTGCAGCGCGTGAGCACCACGGCAAATACTACAGCTTTAATCCGACGCACACGATGGTACTGCGTGGCAACTATCACCTTGCGGCGCATGACACAGATGATGGTTTCTGGGCTCGAATAATTCTATTGGAGTTAAAGCGGAGGTTTCGAGGGGTCTCGGGAGTCGAGGTCAAAGACTTGCACGAGGTAATTCTCGCCAAGGAACGCGACGGCGTTCTCATGTGGTTGATTGAAGGCGCGAGGAAGTATCTGAAGGATCGGGACCTCCGCGTTCCCTCTGCAATGGTGAGCGCGGTGAACCAGTACCGCAGCGAAAGCGACGTTCTAGGCCTTTGGTTCGAGGAGGAGTGTGAAATGGCGTCAGGCGAGCGAGAGGAGGCGTCCATGGCCTTTGCGCGATACGAGAGATACATGCGGGCGTCCAATCTAAAGCCGCAAGCGCGGCCAGCTTTTACGCGCGAGATGAAGAGCCGGGGTCACGGCATCCAGAAGAGCAACGGGAGGACGTTTTTGCTCGGGTTTCGCTTCCGTGCGGATCGGCCTGAGTTTGATGAGACGGAGGGGTTGTAGATCGAAAAGTGCTCGGAGTGCTCAAAGTGACTGTTTTTACTATTTTTCTCTATAAAGAGTTGAAAAAGAAAAAATAGTGAAAAAGGGGGTTTCGGAGCACTCCGAGCACTTTTCAGCACCCTCGAACTCGGGAAAGAACCTTGGAAGTGCTTCCAAAAGCGGAATTGCGGCGTGCCTTGATG